>NZ_JBFAHL010000003.1:0-613421 GCF_040654155.1 Amycolatopsis sp. NPDC050768 | reverse complement strand
GTACTTGACGTCGCCCGTCAGCTCCAGCGACTCGACGTCCTCCGCGCGCAGCTCCGCGCCGAAGCGCTCGGCCTGCTTGCGCATCTCTTCCATCAGGTCCGGGCCCTGGATGCCGTCGCGGAAGCCGGGGAAGTTCTCGACCTCCGTGGTCGTCATCAGCGCACCACCGAACTGCGTGCCCTCGAACACCAACGGTTCGAGCTGCGCGCGAGCCGCGTAAACCGCAGCCGTGTAACCGGCGGGACCCGACCCGACGACGATCAGGTTCCTGATTTCCTCGGCAGCCACCCGTGAACCTCCGCTCGTAGTGACCTGTGCTCTGGTCTCAACACGATGGTAGGTGGCGGTGTTCCCGACGGTGACGGCCGCTACTCGCCCGTCCCGACCAGCGGTTATTTCTTGCCGACGACCTTGTCGAACAGCTTGTCGGCGTGACCCGGCCCGCAGTCGGCCCCGAAGGCCACCAGGCGGAACTGCGCGAGCTGACCCGTCGTGTAGATGACCAGCACGCCGGGCTTGCCCTCGACGGTCACCGGCCGGATGCCCTCCGGCCGCACGTCCGGGTCCAGACCGGCCGCGCTGACGCACGCGTCGAGGCGCTGCTCGTCCTGAAGCGGGCCGAAGTCGCGTACGCCCATGGCTCCGCCCAGCAGCGCTTCCGCCCCGCTGCCGTCGCTACCCACGGACGGTCCCGCCGGCGCGGGAGCGGCCACGCCAGTGCCGGTTTCCTGGGCCGGGCCGGGCACCGTCACGGCGATCGCGACGATCGCCGCCGCGGCCGCCGTCAGGATCCCCGCGCCCCAGCCGAGCCGCTTGTTCCGCCGCCGCCGTGCTGCCGCGAGGTCCACCACGGGCGCCACGCCGGGCTCAAGCGATGCCGGTGCCGGAGCGGAACCGGACGCCGGAAAGGGGGCGACCTGCCGGGACGCGGCTTCCGCGGCCAGCGCGTGGTCGATCCGCGCGGCGAACTCGGCCGGCATCGGCGGCGCCGGCTCGTGAGCCAGAGCGGCCAGATCGGCCGTGGTCGCCTCGAGAGCTTCGATGATCGCGCGCGCTTCGGGGTCCGCCTGCACCCGCGGCCACAGCCGCGCCGCCTCGTGTTCGTCCAGCACGCCGGCGTGGAGGTCGGCCAGCACGTCGACAGACCAAGGCGGACCGACGGTCCCGCCGACCCCCCGACTCTCGTCCGTCATCGTGCCTCCCCGTTCCCCGGCGAGCGGTCGGCTCGCCCGGCACTCCGGGACCCGTCCGAAGTGGCGCTCCTGCGTTTGCTTTCGTGAGTTGGGACGTTCGCATTCGCATCCGGGTTCCGCAGGTGCCCCAGAACCTTCGCGAGTTTGCCCCGTCCTCGCGCGCAGCGGCTCTTGACCGTGCCCTCCGCGATGCCGAGCATCTTCGCCGTCTCGGCCACGGAGTAGCCCTCGACGTCGACGAGCAGGATCGGCGCGCGCTGCTCCTCGGGCAGCTGCTCCAGCGCCTCGCGCACGAGCAGGCTCGTCTCCTTCTCGGACATCGAGTCGCGCGGCGAGGCCGGCTCGTTGAAGCCGGCCTCGGGCAGGGGAACGGTGGGACGCGCCTGCTTGCGGCGGATGCGGTCGAGGCACGCGTTGACGACGATGCGGTGCAGCCACGTGGTCACCTGCGACTCGGCGCGGAAGTTTCCCGCCGCGCGAAAGGCCGAGATGAACGCCTCCTGCAACGCGTCGGCGGCTTCCTCCGGATCACGCAGCGTCCGCAGGGCCACCGCCCACAGACGATCACGGTGCCGCCGGACGAGTTCGCTGAACGCATGCGGGTCACCGGCGGCGTGCGCCGCTATGAGATCCGCGTCCGTGGGAGCTGCAGCCGTCACCCGGCAGAGCCTACTGAGTGGGAGATGCCGATCACCCCGCAGGCAGGAAGCTCACGTCTCCGATCTCGCTGATGAAGCCGCCGTCGCTGTCGTCGCCCAGCTGGGTGATCCACACGACGAAGTACTGGCTCTCCGTCGGCGTCTGGAGGTCGATCGTCGTGTCGGTGCCGTTGAGGTCACCGGTGCCGACCACCTTGGTGTCGTCCAGCTTCGGGTTCTTGGTGTCGGCCGAGCGGATCTCGATCTTCGTGCCGGGGCTGTCGGCCGCGATCTTCACCTGCGCGAGCTTCACCGGGTCGTCGAACTGCACCACGAACCCGACGCCGGGCTTCAGCGTCGGCAGCTGCTGCTGGTACTGGTCGGTGCGCCAGACCGTGCCCGGGTCGCCGTCGATCGTGTTCTTCACCCGGCCGGAGTTGTCGCCCGAGCCCTTGGGGTTGTAGATCGTGGCCGCCTTCGGCTCCACCGCCTGGCCGAGCTTCGGCGCGGCCGGCGACGACGGCGGGGGCGCCGCCGAGTTCGCGGGCGGCGGTGCGGCACTCGACGAGGGCGCCGCGACGTTGATCGTCGGACCGCTCGCTTTGGAGTCGCCCTGGAACAGATTGATCAGCATCAACCCGCCCCACGCCAGGATCAGCACGGTGGCGACCACCAGCACGGTCACGCCGAACGCCAGCTTCCGCCGCCGCGCGACGTCCTTCACCGGCTTCTTCGTGGTCCAGATCGTGCCGTCGGCCTCGCTCGTGGCGTTCTCGCCGACGGCCTTGATCAGCTGCGTGCGCTCCTCGGCCTCGGCGGCCTGGTCGAGCACGCGCAGGATGGCCGAGCTCGTACGGATCCCGCCGTTGCCGCCGTCCTCGATCGTGCGCACGGCCAGCGAGGACAGCTCGGGCGGCACGGCCGGGACCAGCGTCCGCGGCGGCACGACGTGGCCCTGCGGGGTCAACGGCGCCGCAGGGATCGCGGGCGGCCCGCCCGGCAGCGCCCAGCGTCCGGTGAGCAGGAGGTAAAGGACGGCGCCGAGGGCCTTGACGTCGTCGCGCAGCGTCGCGTCCGGCAGCGGGCCGGGGAACGCCAGCTTCAACGCGCCGTTGGGCGTCAGGCGCAGCCGCTGGGGGTGGTCCAGACCGAGGACCAGGCCGTTCTGGTGCGCGTGCTCCACCGCTTCGGCGAGCGCCTGCACCATGCGCGCGGCCGCGGCCGGCGCCACCGGCCGCTGCGCGACCAGGTCCACCAGGTCGCTGCCCTTGGTCCACTCCGCGACGACAACGCCGAGAAGTCCCTCGTTCGAGGTCACGCCACTGCCGAGGCTCAGCACGTCGAGCACCCGCGCGACCCCGCCGTGGCCGAACTTCGACGCGTGCGCCGCGCGCTCCAGCGTTCGCCGGGCCAGCCTCGCGGCCTCCGGATCCGCCGGATCACCGACCAGCAGCGTCAGCGCGACATCGCGCTTGAGCTGCCCATCCCGTGCCCGCCACAGGTGCGCGGCGGCTCGTTCGTCCACCCCGAACTGCGCGAGCAGGCGGTACCGGCCGTCGCCGACGACCCGGCCCGGGGCCAGCGAACCGCCCTGGGCACGAATGCCCGCACGGTTGGCCTCCCCTGCCTGTTCGCTCCGTCTCGTGTCCACCGCTTCTCTCCCGCGTCGCGCTCCCGCCCCGAGGGTACCCGGATCAGGTCTGGAGGAAGCGTCGTCAGTCGTGAATCAATCGTTACCCGCGCTTGATCAATCGGGTGATCCTCGACGTCGCCGGCCTCAGCTCCTCCACCTTCAGGGCCATGAGCACGCCGAACGACACGCCGATGCCCACGATCCCCTGCAGGAAGAGCGTGATCCACGCATGCAGCTTGAGCCCCAAGGAGTCGGGCACGATCTGGCCCACGAGCCACGCGGCCCCGACGCCGAGGACACTCGCGACGACCGTGAAGAGGATCACCCCGAGCACCCGTTTGCTGCGCAGGTTGCCGAGCGTGACCCAAAGCCAGACTTGACCGAGCATCGCGCCGACGACGTACGTGAGCGCGTTGACCATCATCACGCCGAGCACCACGTTGTCCGGCGAGAGCAGCACCGGGCACAGGTACAGCAGCGGCACCTTGACCAGCGTCATCACAACCATGATCAGGGTGGGCGTGCGAGCGTCCTTCATCGCGTAGAACACGCGCATCTGCAGCTGGACCAACGCGAACGGCAGCAGCGCGAACGCGGAGATCGCCAGCGCGCCGCCGAGTCGCTCGGCGCTCTCGACCGAGCCCTTGCCGATGGTGAACAGAGCGATGCCGATCGACGAGCCGACGATCGTCATCACCGCCGAGATCGGCAGGAGCGTGACCGTCGAGATCCGCGAAGCGTAGGACAGGTCGCCGATGAGCTTCTTGTGGTCGCCGTCGGCGGCCGCGCGGCTCATCCGCGGCATGATCGCCGTGAGCAGCGAGACGCCGATGACGCCGTAAGGCAGCTGGAACAGCAGCCACGCGTTGGCGTAGGCCGTGACACCGCCGGGGGTGCCGTTGGTGAGTACCCGGGTGGTGATCGTGTAGCCGACCTGGCTCACGGCCACGTAGCCGACGATCCACAGCGCGAGGCCGCCGAACTCCTTCATCTGCCTGTCGATGCCCCAGCGCCACTTCGGCCGGAAACCCGACTTGAGTAGCGGCGGGACCAGCATGATCGCCTGCGCCACGATGCCGGCGGTGACGCCGAGGCCCAGAGTGAGCACCTTTGGGTCGGTGATCGACACGTGCTCGGTGTCGATCTGCCCCGGCATGATCCACACGACCAGGATCGTGAAGATGACCACCATGTTGTTGACCACCGGCGCCCACGCGGTGGGGCCGAAGATGTGCTTGGCGTTCAGGATCGCCGAGAGCAGCGCGAACACGCCGTAGAAGAAGATCTCCGGCAGCAGCAAGTAGGCGAACGCGGTGGTCAGCCCCGAGCTCGCCTGGCCGGAGCCGTCCACGTACAGCGAGGTGAACGCGGGCGCGCACACCACCGCGATCACGGTGCCGAAGAGCAGCAGCGTGAACGCCACTGTGATCAGCCGCTGCGTGTAAGCCTCGCCGCCGTCCTCGTCGTCCTGGGAGCGCACGAGCAGCGGCACCACCACGCTGGCGAGCACACCGCCCATGAGCAGCTCGAAGATGATGTTCGGCATCGTGTTGGCGACGTTGAACGAGTCGTTGGCCACGCCCGCGCCGATCGCCGCCACCAGCAACAGCTTCCAGAGGAAGCCGGTGATGCGGCTGATCAGCGACGCGATCGCCATCCGCCCGCTCGATTTCGCGAGCGAGGGCGCCTTCGCCGAGGTGGCCGGCTGCTCACCGGTGCTGCCCGGTTCGACCGGCCGCACCAGTGGCGCGTCGCCGATCCGCGGCATGACCTGCGTGGCCAGCGCGTCGTACGGACGCATCGAGTCGGGGTCGGCCAGCGGCCACCGCGACGCGGGCATCGGGACGCCGGCGGTGCGCGGGATGAAGCGCGTGGCCTCGGGGTCGCGCAGCGCCTCCTCCTGCCACGGGCGGACCGGCGAGCCCGGACGCGGACCGCGGCCACGGTGGGGCGCGGGGGTCGGCGGCACCGGGTGCTGTCCGGAGGTCGGTGGCAGCGGCTGAGGTCCCGAAGGCGGACCGGAGGGTTGCGGCAAGGGGCCGGAGGGTGAAGCGGCCGGCCGTGGCAGTGGCGCCCGGCCCTGCGGCGGCGGTGATTGAGGTGGCGGCTGAACGGCCTGCCGTCGGGTGGGCGGCGGCGGGGTCGCCTGCGCGCGAGACGCCTGACGCGGCTGTCCCTGCTGAACGGGCGGGGGTACGCGGCGTTTCGGCCGCTCTGTGTGCTCGTCAGGGGCCGGGCGCTGGGGGCGCTCTTCGGCGGGGACCGGCAGGTGGCGCGTGCGGCCGTTGGCCGGCGGTGGCTGCTGGCGACGTTCGGGCGGCACCTGGCCCTGGGGCGGCGGCTGGCGCCGGCCTTCGCGGGCGGCGCGGCGCGGCTGCTCGGTGCGTTCGCCGCGACGAGGAGGCGCGCCGTCGCGCCGAGGACGACTCGCACGCTCGGGTGGTAAGCCCGGCTCTCTGTCCAACGCGCGCCCAATCCTCGGTGCCAGGGTCCCTGCCATTGTGGCAGCGGTCGACCCAGGGTAATCGGGAACGGCCTCCGATACCCGGTCCCCCGAGGACTCAGCGCGATTCGGCCCTCGCGGCCCGGCCTTCCTTGACCCGCCGGTAGATCCGCCGTGACGCCAGGAGGAGCAGCGCACAACCAGCGACGACGGTGATGATGATCGTGATCGGGCCGTACTCCGTCGAGGTCAGCTCGAAGCGCGCCGTGCTGCCGAGCTGCGTGCCCTCCGGGGTGGTCAAGGACACATCGACGCTGAGGCGGCCGGCGCGCAGGGCCTCGATCTGCAGCAGTTCGTTCTGGCCGCCCTTGGCCGGGATGAACCAGTTCTGCACCTGCTCGGGGCGGATGCCGACCTCGTTCTTCAGCGCGATCTGCGCGGTGATGCCCACCGGGAGGCCGTTGCTCACGAACACGGGCAGTGGTGACGAACCGGACGCGAGCGCGATCGTCTGCTTCGGCTGTTCCACGGTCACCTGGTCGCGAATCGCGGCGAGCTCGGCGTCGGCGTTCGCGCCGGCCGTGCTGCCCGAGGGCACGCGGTAGGCCGTGGACGCGCCGCGCACGAGGGCGGTGCGCACCGGCGCGACGATGTCCTCGGGCGGCACGCGGTGCGTGGTGTCCATCCGCATGGCCGAGAGCAGGCCGGCGGCCTGGCCGTCGAGGTCCGTCAGGGCGTCGGCGACATCCCCGCCCCCCGACAGCGGCTGGTCGTGGGTGCCGGCTGCGAACGACCCCGTGCCCGACGCGTTCTGGTCGAGCAGGTCGGACAGGGGCGTGGCGGTGGCGACGCCGCCGGGGCCGAGGAACTGGCCCACGTGCTGGAGGAACGCGGTGAGCTCGCCCACCGGCACGTCCCAGCGCCGCGGCGGCGCGACGAGCAGCTGCGTGCCCGGCTCGGTGCCGGTGCGGCCGAGGCCGGCTTCGAACGCGATGGCGGCGAGGCCGTTCTGGCTCGCGATCGCGGGCTGCGTCGCGGCGCCGACGGTGGTCGCGGTCTGCGGGTTGGGCGCGGAACCCGTCATGGCGCCGGCGATGACGCTGTCGATCGGCTGGGCGCGCAGGCCGCCCGGCAGCGAGACGGGGCCGGTGACGGGCGCGTCGGCCTGCAGCTTCGACCCGTCGGTGAGCACGGTGTGCACGCCGGCCGCCGACATCGCGGTGAGCGCCTGGTCGTCGGGCGTGCCGTCGGGCCAGAGCACGCCCGGGCGCGGCTGCGTGTGCAGGAGATCGCGGATCGTCGCCTCGCCGCTGAGCGCCGTGCTCAGCAGGCCGGTGTCGGGCGTGCCGGTGGCGGAGCGGACCTTGCCCAGCGTGGTGAGGTCGGCGTCGGCGAAGGGCAGGGCGATCACGCAGCGGCCGTTGACGAGCGTGCGCAGCTGCGCCAGCCAGTCCTGCGCCAGCTGCGAGCCCTTGCCCGGCGCGCCGGCGACGACGTAGCCGCCGGCCATCGCGTTGACGGTGCGCAGCAGGTCGGGGTCGACGGCGAAGCACAAGGACTCGCCGACGTTCGGGTCCGACTGCTGGGCCGCGCGGGCGGCCGTGACGAGGGACTGCAGTCGGCCGTTGGGGCTCAGCTCGGCCGCGAGGGTGTCGTCGGTGAGCGTGAGCTGGCCGCCGTAGGGGGACGACAGCACGTGCGGCGAGCTGTCGGTGATGGGCCACAGCACGCTGACGTCGGCGTGCTTGCCCGGCGACGTCGGTTTCCCGGGCGCGGACAGCACCGGCATGAGCAGGCTCACGGCCGCGAGCCGCGCGGGGCCGCCGAACTCCGGCGTGCCGTTGACGTTGACCAGCATCGGGTACACGCCGGGCCGGCTGAGCTGGAGCGCGCTCTTGCCGGTGAGCGGCACGGTGACGGCGAGTTTGGCGGTCTGCCCCGGCTCCAGCGTCTCCGTGAGCGTGGTGAAGTCGGTGAGCGGGCTGTCCTGGATCGGCTCGCCGGCCAGCACGCCCTTCAGCTCGCGGTCACCGGTCAGGTGCTCGCCGACCTGCAGCCGCACCTGCGGACGGGCGATGCGGCGGTCGCCGATGTTCGTCACGGTGCCGGACACGGTCAGCGTCGTCGTGGACGTGGTGATCACGCGCGGGTTGAGCTGGTCGAGATCGAGCCGCAGGCGCGGCGGCTCGGGGCTGGCGGCGTCCTGGGCCTGCGCGGGCGCGCCGAGAAGGGCGCCTGCTGCGAAGACCAGCAGGGACAGGAAGAAGGCGGCGGGCCGCTTCACTCGGGTGCTCCCTCTCAGGCGCGCTCGTCGTGCGCGAAAAGTTCTTTGGCTTTGCGGACCAGCTTGCGCTCGTCCGCGTAGGCCAGCGTCGTCTCCAGCTCGGCCAGCGGCACCCACGCGACCTCGGTGACCTCGACGTCCTCGTCGGAGAGCTCGCCACCCGTCGACTCGAGCAGGAAGTGGTGCACGGTCTTGTGCACGCGGCGTCGTTCGGCCACGAACCAGTAGTCGATGGTGCCCAGCGGGCGCAGGACCTGCGCGGAGATGCCCGTCTCTTCCTTCACCTCGCGCATCGCCGTCTGCTCCACCGTCTCACCGTCCTCGATGTGGCCCTTCGGCAACGACCACAGCAGTCTGCCGTGCCGGTCGAGGCGGCCGATCAGCACCGCGTGTTCCCGCCCGGCGTCGATGACCAGTCCGCCGGCCGACGTCTCGTCGACCGTGGTCAGGCGCCTGCCCCGCTGCCGCCTGCGCCTTCTGCGCGGCTTCGGCGCTCCGGCGCGGCCGGCGGATCCAGGCATGCTGCGATGCTAGAGCAAACGGTTGCCCAGGTACGCTGGCTCTCCGTGTCCGTGTCCGACGGCGTCCGTAGTAGTGGACGCCACTCCCCGTTGTCAGCTAATGGTGGGATGAAGTGAACAACCTGGTCGCCCAGCAGAACGCGGTGACGGAACTGATGCGAGTGTCCCCCCTGGCCGACGAGTTGGCCGAGCGGTTCGCGCGAGCCGGCCACAGTCTCTACCTGGTCGGTGGCAGCGTGCGCGACGCGCTGCTCGGCCGGCTCTCGAACGACCTCGACTTCACCACCGATGCGAGGCCGGACCGTGTGCTGCAGATCGTGAGCGACTGGGGCGACGCCGTGTGGGACGTCGGCATCGCGTTCGGCACGGTCGGGGTCACCAAGAAGGGCACCACGCTCGAGATCACCACGTTCCGCGCCGACAGCTACGACCGTGTCGGGCGCAACCCCGAGGTCACCTTCGGCGACACCATCGAGGGCGACCTGCTGCGCCGCGATTTCACGGTCAACGCGATGGCGATCGACCTGGTCACGAAGACGTTCATCGACCCCCACGACGGCATGGACGCGCTGCGGCTGAAGGTGCTCGACACCCCGGCGACGCCGCAGGAGTCGTTCGCCGACGACCCGCTGCGCATGCTGCGCGCCGCGCGCTTCTCCTCGCAGCTCGGCTTCACCGCCGCGCCGCGCGTGGTCGAGGCGATGACGTCGATGGCGAGCGAGATCGAGCGGATCACGGCCGAGCGCGTGCAGGCGGAGCTGTCGAAGCTCATGCTCGCCCCCGACCCGCGGCCGGGCCTGGAGCTGCTCGTGGACACCGGCCTGGCCGACCACGTGCTGCCCGAGCTGCCCGGCATGCGCCTGGCGATCGACGAGCACCACCAGCACAAGGACGTCTACCAGCACTCGCTGACCGTGCTGGCGCAGGCGATCGAGCTGGAGACCACGCACGAGCCGGCATCGGAGCCCGACCTGGTGCTGCGGCTTGCCGCGCTGCTGCACGACGTCGGCAAGCCGGAGACGCGCGAGTTGCTGCCCGGCGGCGGCGTGAGCTTCCACCACCACGAGGTCGTGGGCGCGCGGATGGCGCGCAAGCGTTTGCGGGCGCTCAAGTTCTCCAAGGAGATCGTGGAGCAGGTCTCGCAGCTCGTGTTCCTCCACCTGCGCTTCCACGGCTACGCCAACGGCGAGTGGACGGATTCGGCCGTGCGCCGCTACGTCACCGACGCCGGTGACCTGCTGACGCGGCTGCACAAGCTCGTGCGCGCCGACTCGACCACGCGCAACCGCAAGAAGGCGGCCGCGCTGCAGGCGACGTACGACGACCTCGAGCAGCGCATCGCGACGTTGAAGGAGCAGGAGGACCTCAACCGGGTCCGCCCCGACCTCGACGGCAACGAGATCATGCGGCTGCTCGGCCTCAAGCCCGGTCCGCAGGTCGGCAAGGCGTGGAAGTTCCTCAAGGAGCTGCGGCTGGACCGCGGTCCGCTGGACCACGACGAGGCCGTGGCCGAGCTCAAGAAGTGGGCCGAGTCGGAGGGCATCGCACCCACGGAGTGATCTCGCGCTGCGGGCACGGGTGATCACCCTGGGGTCGTCGTGGGGTCTTTCGAACGAACACGAGTCGAATTCGTGATCGCGAATCCGCCAAGATCCCCCTTTGGCCTCTGGAACGCGGCCCGGCGAGCGGGAATACTCGCTGCCCCGGGCGCTGCCGGAGGGGGCGCGCCCCGCACCGGGGAGATCGATGACGGCGCAGGCAACTGAGGACCAGGACGGCCGGCCGCCCCGCACGTCGAGCTTCCTCGTCACCCTGTTGAAACGCGGCACGCCCGCGCTCGCGACGGCGACGACCGGGCTCACCGACGAGATCGCCGACCCGACGCCGCTGCGGGCGTTCAAGCGGATCTCGCGCATGGCGGGCGCGGTGGACGCCAGGTACAACGACGGGCTGCTGCTGCGCGCGGCGCGGTACGTGGTGCTGGTGCCGCTGGCCTACCGGATCGTCGCGGTGCCGGGCGCGTTCGGCGCGTTCGTGTCGGCGCACGGTTCGACCGGCGTGGTGCCCGTGGCGCTGGTGGCGTTGTGCTCGATGGCGATGAGCGCGTTCGGGATCTACTGGATGCTGCGCTCGTCGCCCTTCCGCTCCGACCTCGCGGCGCGGCTGCTGGTGGCGGACCTGATCATCACGGTGGCGTTTCAGCTGGTCATCGGCCTGACCGAGCCCACGTCGGTGTTCCACGACGCGCTCGGGGTCGCGGACAAACACCTGCTGGGTGACATCGCTTTGCTGACGCTGGCGATCGGCATCCCGTCGGGGCTGGCGCTGGCGGCGCTGAGCCTGCCCGTGCGGCTGCTGTCCGATTTCCTCAACAGCGGCTCGGCGAACTTCGCGCAGGCCTGGTCGCTGTACCCGACGATGTTCGGAGTGCTGTTCACCGGCATCGGCGCGCTGATCCTGCTCGGCCTCGGCACGCGGCTCGCGCTGGCCTACGGCATCCGAAACGGACGGCTCGCCGAACGCGCGCAGCAGCACCGGATGCTCCACGACACCGTGCTGCAGACGCTGGAGGCCATCTCACTCGGCGGCACCGGCGAGTCGGCCGACCGGCTCGTGGAGGTGCAGCGGCTCGCCCGCGCCCAGGCGATGGAGCTGCGGCAGACGATCGAGACGGCGGCGGCGCAGCGCGAGGAAGAAGCGTCGCGGCCCCTGGGCGAGAAGCTCGCGGCGCTGGCAGCGGAAATGGCGCGCGACGGCCTGCGCGCGCAGCTGGTGATCGCGGAGCTCGACGAGGACACGCTGTCGGAAGTGCGCCAGATCGCGCTGCGCGACGCCGTGCGCGAGTCGCTGCGCAACACGATGAAGCACTCCGGCACGGACAAGGTCGTGGTGCGCGTGGAGGAACGCGACGGCGGAATCGCGGTGATCACGCGCGACCACGGGCAGGGCTTCAGTCCTGATGCGCGGCCCGCGGGGTTCGGCATCAGCCAGTCGATCAACGCGCGCCTCGGCGAGGTCGGCGGCACGGCCCTGGTGGAGTCGACGCCCGGCAGCGGCACGCGGGTGACGTTGTGGGTGCCGTTCTGAGTCAGGTGCTAGACACGAGCGCGTGATCCTTGTCGACGCGCTTGCCGCTTACCGGGCCGGGGATGTTTCTCAGGCGATCGAGCTTGCCTCGCGGGCTGATTCGCCATTGGGGGCGGAGCTTTCCGCGTACCTCGCGACGGACGGGTCCGGGCCGGTGTACGACCAGCCGGCGGCGTTCACGGCGTTCATCCGTGGTGGCGGGAACGTGGGGTTGTACTCGCGGCTGAGCGCTGCGCTGGCTGCTCGATATGCGGCGCTGCGCCCGGAATCGTTGCTGGACTTGGGTTGCGGCGACGGCCTGGCCGTGGTGCCCGCGCTGGCGCAGTCGTCGTTCCGGCCGGGGCGGATCGACCTGGTGGAGCCGTCGGCGGCGCTGCTCGCGGACGTCGACGTGCCCGGCGCAAACCGCTTCGAGGCGACGGCGCGGAGCTTCCTCGGGGCGAACGGTTCCACGTGGAACCTTGCACAGTCGACGTTCGCGATGCAGTCCATGACGCCCCCGGTACGGGCCGCGGTGCTGCGAGAACTGCGACCGCGCACGGAAACGCTGGTGCTGGCGGAGTTCGACATTCCCGTGCTGGACGAGGGGTCGCCGGACTTTCTGGAGTCGCTGGTGTCGCGGTACGAGCGCGGCGTCGCCGAGTACGGTGAGCAGGCTTCGCTTGTCGCGCAAGGCTTTCTGATGCCCGTGCTGCTCGGCGTCGCCGCCGGTGCGGAGCGGACGAACTGGGAGCAGCCTGCGTTGGCGTGGGTGGCTCAGCTTGAAATCGCGGGCTTCACCGACGTTGTGGTGGAGCCGCTCGCCGACTACTGGTGGTCCCCCGCCGTGCTGATCACCGCGCGTGGGTCACACGCGGGATAGCGCCCCCGCCTCCACGTGCTGCGCGATCGGCCGCGGCAGCAAGTAAGCCGTCGCCCCGCCCGGTTGAGGGCCCCACGGGGCCGTGATGCCGGTGAGTACCCGCAGCGTGCGCTGCACCCGGTACTCGTGCCGCTCGCGTTCGCGTTCCGGGGACAGCGACGTCGAGGCGAAGCGCGTGCCGGAGGTGTGGACGAGGTTGCCGGCGTCGTTGCCGAAGCGCAGGACCGTGGTGCCGGCGGGGAGGACGACGACGCGTTTGCCGCGGAAGAAGCTCAGGGGCGGCTCGCCGCGTAGCGGCAGGATCGGCCAGTCGGCGGGCTGGTCGGACTCGTCGGCGGCGCGCGGGGGCAGCATGAGCAGCGTGCCGAGGAGGAAGCGGGCGGCGTCGGCCAGGCTGCCGAAGGCCACGGGCGCGACGGCCGGCGGGCGGGAGACCTCCCAGCCGTTCTCGGCGCGGCGCAGGGTCCAGACGTCGGCGAGCGGCACCTCGGTGGCGCCGATCCGGTACGCGCCGGCAGGCACGCCGTGTTCGACCAGGCGCTGGTGCAGCAAGGTCAGCGTCTCGGCGGCGTGCAGGTCGAGGCCCAGGTCGTCGCCGCGGAGGGCGCGGGCGAGGCGGCCGTCGTCGGGGAGTTCGGTTTCCGAGCGCGTCGGGCGGGGGGTGCCGAGGATCTCGGCTTCGGCCGTCGCGCGGACGAGCTCGCGCACCAGCGGCGGACGGAAGCCGGCACCACGAATGTGGTCCACCAGCTCGGGCTCGGGCGGCACGCCGTACTTGCGCAGGTAGTGCGGCACGGCCGCGGGCCACACCCAGGTGCCGTCGGTGTGGAAGGCGTGCGGCACGTCGGGCGGCGCGCCCGGGGCGAAGATGTCGTGCTGCGGCTGCGGGCGATGCAGGACGAGGGGCGCGCGGAACAGGTAGTCGAGCACGCCGCGCAGCTGGTCGGGTGGCACCGGCGGCCGGTTGACGACCGGGCGCTCGTTCTCGTTGTGCGCGTCGACCACGCGGGCGTGGCGGAAGGCGACGTCGAGGGGCTGGTGGGCTTTCGCGGCCAGCCAGTCGGGCAGCTCCTTGGGCGGGCGCGGGTACTGCGCGAGCTCCACGGCGTACGACTCGGGCGCGGGCCGGCCGCCGTCGTTCGGCGGGACGCGCCAGGTGGGCTCGTGCTCGGAGTCGAAGTCGAAGTCGAACTGCGCCTCGGTGTCGAGCGTGAAGGTGCCCTGGAACCACGTGCCGGTGTCGGGCGAGTACATCGCCGCGCGCAGTCGTGCGAACAACGCGCTCAGCTTCGGCGGCGCGGGCAGCGACACGGACACCGGCCCGTTTTCGTCGCCGACCGCGCGGACCTCCAGCTCCGCGTAGTCCCCGACCTGCCGGAACTGCGCGGCGACGCGCGTCCAGCCGCCGGGCACGGCGCGCAGCGTGCGGCCGATCGCGCGCAGCAGGGCGCCGTGGTCGGCATCGAGCTCCGGGCGCGGCTCGCCCTGGTCGCGGCGCAGCTGCCACAGGCCCGTGACGCGCTTGGCCTCGGCCGTCGTCGAGAAGTCGGTGAGGCCGAGCTGCGCGGCGCGCGCCGAGTCGTGCTGCGTCCAGCGCAGCGTCAGCTCCTTGCCGTCTCCGGGCGCGACCTCGAACAGCTCGTCGTCGTACTCGCAGTACGTGCGCAGCGTGAACGTCGCCGGCACCTCGGTGGCCAGCACCACGCGCGCCGGGCGACCCTCGTGCTCGCGGTCGAACCCGGCGGGCGCCTCTTCGTCCGGCGGTACGGACAGCAGCAGCGTGCCGTCGGTGGTCGAGCGCTCGGCCGCGAACGTGCGGTCGTCCAGCGTCGCGTACAAACCGTCCGGGCGGTCTCCCGCCTCTACCCGGTAGCGCACGTCAGGTTCCTCCCCAATTCCCCCGGTGACCGGGAAAGAACTTAGTCGACCGGGTAACGCGTGAACCAACCCTCGTCACTCGGTGAGTCGGGGCCGAACTCGGCGAGCGCGTCGTCCGCCAGCCGCGCGATCACGTCCCGCAGTTCGAGCCGCTCCAGCCAGCTGACGCGCAGCGCCGCTTCGCCGTACATCGCGCCGACGAGGTTGCCGCAGACCGAACCCGTGGAATCGCTGTCGCCGCTGTGGTTCACGGCCGCGAGCAGCGCGGAATCCGGATCTTCGGTGGTCAGCGCGACGTACACGGACATCGACAGCGCCGTCTCGCCGACGTTGCCCTCACCCAGCTCGGCCAGCCGCTCCGGCGTCGGCGGGCCGGACATCGCGAGGGCCTGCGCCAGCGCGGCTTCCTGCTCCTCGTGACCGGGGTGGCGGACCAGCTCGGCTCTGGACACAGCGACGGCGTCGAGCAGCGGCGAACCGGCCAGCAACTGCTGCACGATCACGGCGAAGGCGCCGGCCGACAAATACCCGCTCGGGTGACCGTGGGTCAGAGCCGCGAACTCGGCGGCGAGCCGGAACACCTCGGCCGGGTCGGCGGACCACAGCGCGACGGGCGCCACCCGCATCACACCGCCGCAGCCCTTCGAGTTGTTCACCGGCCGCGAGACGCTGCCGCGCACGCCCGATCGCCCGTAGGCCTCCAGCTCGCCGAAGCACGTGAGCCCCGGTGCGCGGCGGCTGAACAGCGCGGCGTGCGTCACGAGCTCACCGTCAGGCGCCGCGAGCGCGGAGTGCGGGCCGCGCGCCCGCTCCCACGGCACGCCTTGCGTGTGCAGCCAGCGCTGGTAGGCCAGCTGCACGGACTGCACGACGTCGGCGCTGCCGGTCCGCCGCTGCTGCGCGTGGGCGCGGATGAGCGCTTCGAGGGTGAAGAGCGTCATCTGCGTGTCGTCGGTGAAGCGCCCTTCGCCGCCGTACGCGGGGATGAAGTCCGTGATGCCGGCGGGCCCGGTGAGCTCGCGGATCCGCTCGATCGAATCGAACTCCGTCTTCGCGCCGAGCGCGTCGCCGATGGCGCCCGCGAGCAGGCAGCCCCTCAGCCGCTGTGCCTCCATGACCCCATCTTTTCGAAGCCTCGCGGCGTCAGTGCCGCGGGTAGCGCTGCACCCACTCTTCGCCCAGGAAACTCATCGCGGAGCGGCGATCGAAGTGCCACAACGCGTCCGTGACGACCTGTTCGATGAGGTGCCGCAGCTCGAGCTGCTCGATCCACTTCTGCGGCAGTCCGGGCACGCCGACGCGGGCGCCGAGCAACGCGCCGGTGATCGCCCCGGTCAGCGCGCTGCGCCCGGAATGGTTCACCGCGCGCAGCAGGGCCTGCTCGGGGTAGTTCTCGAACCCGGATAACGCGGCGAACGCGCGCCCGAGCACCGAAAGCGTGCCTTGGCCGTCGCCGATCAGCTCGGGCATCCGCAGATCCGGCAGCCCGTGTTCGCCGAAGAACGGCACCGACTCGGCGACCATCGCCTTCACCGGCGCCCACTCGGGACCGCTGACGAACGTGGTGTTGTGCTCGGTCAGGATCTCGCGCGAGAGGTTCCACACGGGATAGCTGAACGCGTCCTTCGTGAGCACCGGCTCGAAGAGCCAGGCCAGGTACGTCGCCACCGCCAGGTCGTCCTCGTGCGGGTGCGTCACGCCGACGAGGTCGCGCACGGCCTGGCGCACGCCGCCGCTGAAGCCCGTGCCGGGGCCGGCGGCGATGAGCGTGGCGGGCAGCGCGGCGATCAACGACGTCGGGCCTGTCAGCGGCACTGCCTGCGGAGATCCGGTGACCGCCGCGTGGTAGGCGTTGAGCTCGGCGTCGTCGGCGGTGCGGCGGACGTGGAGGTCGGGCACCTTCACGAGCCAGCCGTCGGCGTCGTCGTACGGCGCGCCCTGCGTGTGCAGCCAGCGCATCAACGCGCCGCGCACCACGGACGGGAACTGCTGCTCGACGTCGCGCGACTCCGGCTGCTCGCGGTGCGGGCTGCGGATCACAGCCTCGGTGTAGAACAGCAGCCGCTGCGTCAGCGAGCCGATGCGGCCCGCCTGGTCGAACGCGACGGGCAGGTCGGCCACGCCCTCGGCCCCGAACTGCGTGACGATCTCGTCGAGCCGCATCCGGTCGACGGCCATGCCGAGCGCCTCGCCGAGCGCGAAGCCCACGTACGCGCCCGCGACGCGCTGCCAGCCGTAGCGGAAGTTCTCGAGGTCGCGGTCGGGGTACTTGCCGAATGTGTCCAGGCGCGGGATCACGCGGCCGAGGTTGTCCCAGCCCGGCACGAGACCGTTGGCGCGCCAGTCGTTCGGCTTGCTGCGCGGCGGCTCCGCCATCGCGAGGCGGTTGAGCCACGACTGGCCCAGCACCGTGCGCTGGCACTCCTCGGCGGTGAGCTCGAAGCCGTGGCGACGCGCGTTTTCGGCCGCTACCAGCGGCACGGCCACCGGCTCGGACAGGCCCATGCGCGTGGCGGTGTCGCTGGTGAGGCGCTCGAGGTCTTCCTCGGCCTCGGGGCCGCGTCCGTGCCGATCGATGCGCGGCTCGTGGCGCGGGAAGCGCTTGGCGATGGTGGAGAGATCGTCGCCCGAGACGTCCTCGAACGTCGCCGGGCCGCCGTTGATCACGAGGTTCGGCGGGTGCTCGAACTCGGCCAGCGTGGCGAGGTCCACGCGCCACCAGGAGTGCTCGCGCGGCGGGAAGTGGCGCGTCGCGCTGAAGACGCGCAGCTCGTTGCGCTCTTCGGAGAAGTAGAAGCGATCCGTGGCGCCGGTCTCGGGGTCGAGCGGCACGAAGACGTCGCAGCGCAGCAGGCCGATCAGCATCTGCTCACGCGTGAGCCAGCCGACGCTGGCGAACGCGAGCAGCGTCTCCAGCGTGTTCTCCGGCTTCGGGTAGCCGCGGCGGATCGGACCGGCCTTGTACTCGGGGTTCTCGCGCTCGTCGCCGGTCTGGCGGCCCTCGTTGTCGACCTTGACCCAGCCGGCCACGGCTTGAAGCGGCACGCCGAGCTCGCCGAACCCGGCCTTGACGTACTCGGGGTCCACGACTTCGCGCCAGCTCTCCTGGCCGGGGAACGCCACGGGGATGCTCAGCCCTCCTGGGTTCGGAGGTGCCTGGCGCAGCTCGCCGTCCGGCTCACGCACGACGACCGACGGCGGCGGGAAGAGCTCCTTGTCCGGCCGGCCGTCGTCGAGGTACGCGGTGGTGTTGTACGGGATCGACCAGCCTTCGGGGATGCGCAGCACGCGGTCGTGGTCGACCCGCAGCCCACCAGGACCGGCGATCTGGGGGCCGTGCACAGCGCGTAGCCAGTTCACGACCTTCTCCATCGCTTCCGCCGCTTCCACCTACTCGATCCTCTCCAGGCTTCCGTCGGACTCGTGCTCCGCGATCGGCTTGGGCAACACGTATGCCACTGCTCCGCCCGGCAGGTTCGCCCAGGGCACCGTCACTCCGGTGACCACGTAGAGTGACCTTCTTAGGCGGTAAGTGTGCGCCATTCGTTCCCGTTCGAGTGGCAGTGACGTCGTGGCGAACCGTACCTCGCCGTGGTGGACCAGGTTGCCCGGTTCCTCCCCGAAGCGCAGGACGACCGTACCTTCGGGCAGTCGGGTGAGTCTCTTGTTGCGCAGCAGGGTGAGGGGCGGGTCACCCGCGGCCGGCTGGATGGGCCAGTCGTCCACTTCCTTCGCCGTCTCGAGCGGGGTCTCGCGCCCGCCTGTCCGCCGGGCCGGGTGCAGCAGGAGCGCGCCGAGCAGCTGCTGGGCCGCGTCGGCGAGGCGCTCGAAGGTCTGGCTGTTGCCGGCTGCCGAGGTGACGGTCCAGCCGTCGTCGCCCCTGGTCAGGCACCACTTGCCGGCTTCGACGGCGCCGATCCGGTAGGCCTGCGGCCACACGCCGAACGAGCCGAGCCGCTGTACGAGGACCACCAGCAGCTGCTCGTCGGCCAGGTCCGGGTCGGGGCTGGTCTCCAGCTCGGCGGCGACGTCGCCAGCGGTGCGCTGCCCGTCCTCGGCGGAGGGTCGCGGACGCGGACGGCCCAGCAAGTCGGCCTCCGCCGTGCGGCGCACCAGGTGCTCGACGTACGGCGGCTGGAACCCCAGCTCACGGATGTGCGCGACGAGCTCCGGCTCCGGCGCGATGCCGTGGCGGCGCAGCTGGTGGGACACAGTCTCAGGCCACAGCCAGGTGCCGTCGGTGCGGTGCGCGTCGCCGACCAGCGCCTCGCGTTCGAGGTACTGCAGCACGAGCGGCAGCTCCTCGTCAGCCAGCGGCTCGCGCTCCTCCCCCACCTCGGCGGGGCCGGCGCGGCGGAACTCGACGCCGAGCGGCAGCCCGGTGCGCAGCCGCCACCAGTCGGGGATGTTTTCGTCCTCGCGGGGGAACGTCTCGAGCTCGTCGCGGTAGGCACCGGGGTCGGGCGGGGTCGTCCACTGGGGTTCGCCGTCGACGAAGAAGTCGAAGTCGAAGGTGCCGTCGGACGCGAGCACGAACCGCGCCTGCAGCCACGTGCCGCGGCCCTGGCGGTACATGCCGGCGCGCAGCGCGTGGAACATCCCGACCAGCTCGGGGCCGGCCTCGGTGTTGCGCGGCTGGACCTCGGTGTGGTCGCCGACCTGCGCGAAGCCGATGCCGGCGGGGGCGCCCTCGTCGGGCTGGTGGGCGCGGATCAGCCGCCCGATCTCGACCAGCCGGCCGTGTTGGTCGGACTCGGAAATTGGTGGTTCCACAGGTCTCAGCACATCCGGTGCGCGGCGTTAGTAGCCGCGGCGCCGGTGCTGCGGCACGGCGCTTCGCGGAGGCAGCGGTCCTTGCGGCTTCACAGCGCCCTGCGTGGCGGGGCTCTGCGGAGCAGGCGCCGTACGCGGGCGCACACGCCGCGGCGTCGGACGGGGGGACGGCATCTGCTGTGGCGTGGCGTCGGTGAGCGGGGCCTCGGCGAGCTGCTGCACCAGGGCCTGGACGGTGAACGCGAGCTGGGCGGGAGTGGTGCGCTGGAAAGTGTCCGGAGCGAACTCCAGCCGGCCCAGCGTGCCGCCGCTGCCGACGGTGGCCCGGACCAGCCCGTCCGGAGACGTCAGCACTGCAGGAGCGGCTTCCAGGGCGCGGTCGTCCCCTGCGGTACTCACGGTGGCCCCCCGTGTCGGTTGCACTCGCCGGGGTTCACCCGGCCGGGTCACGCGTCACTCTAATGCCAATGAGACGATCACTGACCCCGTTCGGCTCAACGGTTTGCGGCAGCGAATCAGTTCGGCCGGTCCGGCACCGCGCGGCGGCGCGCCACGAGGTAACCGGCGCCGCCGAGGAAGTAGCAGATCGTGGCCGCGATCATCAGTCCCGGCGAGTACCCGTTGTCCGCGATGAAGACCGCGCCGATGGCCACGGCGGCCACCTGGGTGATGTTGAACAGCGTGTCGTACAGGGCGAACACGCGGCCGCGGGCCTCGTCGGCGACGTCGAGCTGGATCGACGAATCGACGCACAGCTTGAGCACCTGACCCGCGCCGGTGATGAGGAACGACGCCAGCAACGCCAGCGGCAGCACCATCGGCAGCCCGAGCGCCGACTGGGCGACGGCGGCCACCAGCAGCGCGCCGAGGATCGCGCGCAGCCGGCCGAAGCCGCGGATCAGCCGCGCCGTGAGCAGCCCGGCCACGAGGATGCCCGCGCCGGCGAGCGCGGCCATCTGCCCGAGCCCGGGCAGGCCGGCGCGGAAGACTCCGTTGTCGGTGAAGTAGTTGCGCATCAGCAGCACGGTGACCAGCAGCGAGATGCCGTAGGCCGCGCGGTGGGCGAACAGCGCGATGAACCCGGCCGTCACGCTCGGCGCGCGCCAGGCGTGGCGGGCGCCGTCTGCGAGACCGCGGGCGACGGCGAGGAACGGGTTCGGTGGCTCGTCGACGACCGTCGGCCCGAGCACCCCGCGCGTGAACCGCCGGGCGATCAGCGCCGAGACGAGCGCGCCCAGCGCGGCGCACGCCGTCGTCTCGGCCGAGCCGAGGTTGCCCGCGCCGAAGACCACGCGCAGCAGGATGGCGCACCCACCGCCGACCACGGCCAGCACCGACCCGAGCGTGGTCGCGAAAGCGTTTGCGGACACGACGCTCGGCGCCGGGACCACGTGCGGCAGGGAAGCCGAAAGACCCGAGCCGATGAAGCGCGACAAGCCCTCGGCCAGCAGCGCGAGGGAGAACAGCCCCGGCCCGCCGAGACCCGTGCCCACCGCGGCGGCCGACGCGAGGATGGCGACCGCCCGCAGCAGGTTCGCGAACACGAGCACGCGCCGGCGGTCCCACCGGTCGAGCAGCGCGCCCGCGAACGGTCCCACCACGGAGTACGGCAGCAGCAGCACCGCGAAGCCCTCGGCGATGGCCAGCGGGTCGGCGGCGCGCTCGGGGTTGAACAGCACGGCACCCGCGAGGCCCGCCCGGTACACGCCGTCGCCCCACTGCGCGGCGAACCGGGTGTAGAGCAGCCTGCGGAACTCGCGATCACGGACCAGGAGCCTCGGCCCGATCCGCTCCGTTGTCGCGCTGATCGTCACGGGGGCCAGCGTAGCTACGGCGTGAACGGCCCAGAAGGTCCTAATGAGCGCACTTCGCCCAGTGAACCGGCGGGATTTTACTGAGCTGTGACGCCTATGGGGGACTGCGAAAGGGTGTGAAAGCGTTTTACGTAGAGGACAGACGTCCGACTGTCGTCTTCGGGAGAGGGGTGTGGCTATGACCGGCGCCGCGTCGCGGCTGGTGGGTGCCGCAGAGAAGCTGCTCGGAGCTGAGCTCCCGCTGCAGATCCGAGCGTGGGACGGCTCCCAGGCCGGTCCGGAAGGCGCGCCCGTGCTCGTGGTGCGCAACCGCCGCGCCCTCCGTCGCCTGCTGTTCAAGCCGGGCGAGCTGGGCCTGGGCCGCGCCTGGGTGTCCGGCGACCTCGGCCTCGAAGGGGACCTCTACACCGCGCTCGGGGCCATTTCGGGGCTGATCTGGGAGCGCGACGAGGCGGCGGGCGGCAGTGTTCTCGGCGCACTGCGGGACCCGGAGGTGCGGGGCGCCATCGGCGAGCTGCTGAAGCTCGCCGGACCGCCGTTGCCGCCCCCGCGGCCGCCCGAGGAGGTGCGCCGGCCCCGCCACCGGCACACCCGGCGCAGCGACAAGCGGGCGATCAGCCACCACTACGACGTGGGCAACGACTTCTACGAGCTCGTCCTCGGGCCGTCGATGGTCTACTCGTGCGCCTACTGGTCCGAAAGCAGCACCCTGGAGACGGCCCAGCGCGACAAGCTCGAGCTCGTCTGCCGGAAACTCGGTGTGCGCGAGGGCCAGCGCCTGCTCGACGTCGGCTGCGGCTGGGGCTCGATGGCGCTGCACGCGGCGCGCGAGCACGGCGTGCACGTCGTCGGCGTGACGCTCTCGGAGGAGCAGGCCACGTACGCCCGCAAGCGCGTGGCGGAGGCGGGGCTGACCGACCGCGTGGAGATCCGCGTGCAGGACTACCGCGACGTCTCCGACGGTCCCTACGACGCGATCTCCTCCATCGGTATGGCCGAGCACGTCGGCGCCGAGAGCTACCTGGAGTACGCCCGCGACCTCTACGCCCTGCTTCGTCCGGGCGGCAAACTGCTCAACCACCAGATCGGCCGCCGGCCGCGCGAGGACGAGTCGGAGTACCAGCTGGACGGGTTCATCGACGCCTACGTCTTCCCCGACGGCGAGCTCGCGCCGGTCGGCACGACCGTGACGCAGCTGGAGCGCGCCGGGTTCGAGGTGCGCGATGTCGAAGCGCTGCGCGAGCACTACGCGCTGACCCTGCGCCGCTGGGTCGCCAATCTGGAAGCCGACTGGGACCGGGCCACGGGGCTCGCCGGAGCCGGTCGCGCCCGCGTCTGGCGGATGTACATGGCGGCTTCGGCGCTCGCGTTCGAGAGCAACCAGATCGGCGTGAACCAGGTCCTGGCGCTGCGGACTCCGGACGAGGGCACATCGGGCCTGCCGCTGCGACCGCGGACGTGGCACGGCTGAGGGAGGTTGGCGGCCGGCGCACTTGGTCGCCTCTCGGCGGCTTGGCGCAGTGTGGCTCCAGCCGAACTGGTATTCCACAAAGGCTGTTCTTCAGTGAGCCCGGGGGACACGGAGTGCGCCGGCCTACTGTTCCCAACGGGGCACGAGTGGTTGGTGTTCCCGTGCCGACGAAATTCTCGGGGCGGGAAGTGGGAGGATTGGCGGCGTGCCAGCGGACGCCGAGGTTGAACCGGGAACGCTCCTGGTCGCCGCACCCACGATGTTCGACCCGAACTTCAAGCGGACCGTGGTGTTCGTCATCGATCACCGCGACGAGGGCACGCTCGGCGTGGTCCTGAACCGCCCGAGCGACGTCCCGGTGCACGACGTGCTCCCCAACTGGGGCGGGCACGTGGCGGAGCCGCAGTCGGTGTTCGTCGGCGGTCCCGTGGAGAAGAAAACGGCTCTGTGCCTGGCCGCGCTACGCACGGGCGAGACAGCGGCGAGCGTGCCCGGCGTGATCGCCGTGCGCGGGCCGGTGGCGCTCGTGGACCTCGACACGGACCCGGAAGCGCTCGTGCCGAAGGTGCGTGGCGTACGCGTCTTCGCCGGCTACTCGGGCTGGGACTCCGGGCAGCTGGCGGGCGAGATCGAGCGCGACGACTGGGTCATCGTGCCCGCGCTGCCGAGCGACATCCTGGCCTCGCCCAACCGTGACCTTTGGGGCCAGGTGCTGCGTCGCCAGGGCGTGCCGATCGCGTTGCTGGCCACCCACCCGGGCGACCTGCAGCGGAACTAGCTGTCGGCCTTCTGGAACACGCCGCAGCCACCCGAGCCGCACGCGCAGCCGCTGCAGCCCGCGGGGGCGGCCGGAGCCGGGGCAGGCACGGTCAGCGCGGCGCGGGCGCCGAGCACCCCGCCACCCACGACCAGCACCAGCATCCCCAGCACACCAACAAAAGCCGCGGCGACGATCCCGGCTGTGGTGCCCGTGGCGAGGCCCGCCAGCCCGGCGATCACGCCGACGGCGCCGCCCGCGAGCGTCGGCACGCTCGCCACCCGGTTGGCCAGCTTGAAGGCGGCGTCACTGCGCAGCGAAGCCGCCGTGCGGACACCAGTACCGCTTTCGCGGGTCAGCCGTTCGCGGAAGCCGAGGAAGCCACCCCAGCCGACGACGAGACCCAGCACGATCGGGACGAGCGCGATAGCGAACACCCCCTGAGGATAAGCGTGACCTCCCGGCAACGTGGTGGATACCCTCGTCCGTTGTGCTACACGCCATGTCTTCGTCCCAGCGACGCCGCGTGCTCACCGCCGCCTTGATCGGGGCACTGCCCCTTTCCCTGCTCGCCGCTCCGGCCGCGAGCGCTGAGGTTCTTTCGGAGAGTCACGCCCGCCCCGTTCGCCTCATCGGCGAGCAGCTCGTGCCCAACGCCCTCCAGTTCCAGGGCACCACCGTCGGCGGCTTGTCGTCGATCGACTTCGACCCGCGCACCGGCGGTTACGCCTTCATCTGCGACGACCGCTCCGCGATCAACCCCGCCCGCTTCTACACGGCGAAGTTCTCCCTCGACGCCCACCACCTCGGCCCGGTGACGTTCACCGGCACGAAGCCGTTGCTGCGTCCCGACGGCACGCCGTACCCACCGCTCGCGCAGAACGATCCGACGGCGCCGCAGAACGAGCAGACGATCGACCCCGAAGAGCTGCGCGTGGACCCGTGGACCGGCGGGTACACCTGGTCGCAGGAAGGCGACCGGCTGGCGGACTCGTTCATCCAGCCCTCCATCCGTGAGGCGACCCGGGACGGCCGCTACGTGCGTGACCTGCCGCTGCCGGCCGACGAGAAGATGACCGCCGACGCCGGCCCGCGCCGCAACTACGTGCTCGAAGGCCTCGCTTACACCGGCTTCGGCGCGCTGCTGGCCAGCGAGGTCGAGGCGCCGCTGCTGCAGGACGGCCCGCCGCCGACCCTGACGTCCGGCGCGCTTTCGCGGGTCACCCTGCAGGCGCGGACGGGCCAGGTACTCGCGCAGTACGCGTACCCGCAGGAGAAGCTGTTCGCGACCCCGGTGCCGGCCGGCGCGTTCGCCGACACCGGCGTGTCCTCGATGCTCGCGGTGAACCAGCTCGACCCGACGAAGTTCCTCATGATGGAGCGCTCGTTCGTCACCGGTGTGGGTAACAAGGTGCGGGTGTACGAGATCGACACGTCCGGCGCGACCAATGTGCTGAACGTGAAATCCCTCGCCGGCGCGAAGGGCGTGAAGCCGGTGAAGAAGAAGCTGATCGCCGACTTGTCGGACTACGTTTCCGCGGTGGACAACGTCGAGGGCATGGCCTGGGGCCCGGCGCTGCCGAACGGTGAACGCAGCCTGGTCTTCGTGAGCGACAACAACTTCTCCGCGACGCAGGTGACGCAGGTCATCGCTTTGGCAGTCCCGTCGGAACAGCTTTGACCACCACGTTAAAATGAGTGTATGAACACGGCTCGGCTGCTCCTTGGCCTGCCGCGCTGACTCGGCCAACCCTTGGCCCGGCCGGCGCGGCGACCCCTCATGCCTTCGGGCTTGAGGGGTCGAGTTGTTTCTGGAGTGGTCCGATCACGGAGGAAGACGGCGATGACAGAGTCCACGGCGCCCACCCCGACCACGGGTGACGGCGCTCCCGGCGCCGAGAACACCCCGCCGCACCGCTACACCGCGGAGCTCGCGGGGCAGATCGAGCGCCGCTGGCAGGACTACTGGTCCGACCACGGCACCTACCACGCGCCGAACCCGACGGGCGCGCTGGCGGTCGAGGGTGAGCCGGTGCCGTCGGACAAGCTGTTCGTGCAGGACATGTTCCCGTACCCGTCCGGCTCGGGCCTGCACGTCGGGCACCCGCTGGGCTACATCGGCACGGACGTCTACGCGCGCTACCACCGCATGATCGGCCGCAACGTGCTGCACACGCTGGGGTACGACGCGTTCGGCCTGCCGGCCGAGCAGTACGCGGTGCAGACCGGCACGCACCCGCGCACGACCACCGAGGCGAACATCGCCACGATGCGCAGCCAGCTGAAGCGCCTGGGCCTGGGCCACGACGAGCGCCGTTCGATCGAGACGATCGACCCGGACTACTACAAGTGGACCCAGTGGATCTTCCTGCAGATCTTCAACTCCTACTACGACGAGCAGGCGGGCAAGGCGCGCCCGATCGAGCACCTGGAGAAGGCGTACGCGTCAGGTGAGCGCCCGACGCCCGACGGGCGCGCGTGGAGCGAGCTGAGCGACGTCGAGCGCCGCAAGGTCATCGACGACCACCGCCTGGTCTACATCTCCGAGGCGCCGGTGAACTGGGCGCCCGGCCTGGGCACGGTCGTCGCCAACGAAGAGGTGACCGCCGACGGGCGCAGCGACCGGGGCAACTTCCCCGTGTTCCGCAAGAACCTGCGCCAGTGGATGATGCGGATCACCGCGTACTCGGACAGGCTGGTCGACGACCTGGACCTGCTGGACTGGCCCGAGAAGGTCAAGTCCATGCAGCGCAACTGGGTCGGGCGTTCGCAGGGTGCGCGGGTGGCGTTCGCCGCCGGCGCTTCCGGGGACGAGAAGATCGAGGTCTTCACCACGCGACCCGACACGCTGTTCGGCGCCACCTACATGGTGCTGGCGCCCGAGCACCCGCTGGTCGACAAGCTGACGCCGGCCGAGTGGGCCGGTGAGCACCCGGCCGTGTGGACGGGTGGCGCGAAGACCCCGGCCGACGCCGTCGCGGAGTACCGCCTGGCGACGTCGCGCAAGTCCGATCTGGACCGTCAGGAGAACAAGGAGAAGACCGGCGTCTTCACCGGCGCGTTCGCGGTGAACCCGGTCAACGGCAAGGAAATCCCGGTTTTCATCGGCGACTACGTGCTGATGGGCTACGGCACCGGCGCGATCATGGCCGTGCCGGCGCAGGACCAGCGCGACTACGACTTCGCCAAGAAGTTCGAGCTGGAGATCGTCCGCACGGTCGACCCGGGCGAGGGCTTCGACGGCGAGGCGTTCACCGGCGAGGGCGCGGCGATCAACTCCGCCAATGACACCGTGTCGCTGGACGGCATGGGTGTCGCCGACGCGAAGAAGACGATCATCGCGTGGCTGGAGGAGCAGGGCGCCGGCGAGGGCACCGTGCAGTACAAGCTGCGCGACTGGCTGTTCGCGCGCCAGCGCTACTGGGGCGAGCCGTTCCCGATCGTCTACGACGAGACCGGGATGCCGATCGCGCTGCCCGAGGACCAGCTGCCCGTGGTGCTGCCGGACGTCGACGACTACAAGCCGAAGACCTTCGACCCGGACGACGCCGACTCCGAGCCGTCGCCGCCGCTGTCGCGTGCGACCGAGTGGGTCGAGGTCACGCTGGACCTGGGCGACGGGCCGAAGAAGTACCGCCGCGACACCAACGTGATGCCGCAGTGGGCGGGTTCGTGCTGGTACCAGCTGCGCTACGTCGACCCGGACAGCCCGGACGTGTTCTGCGCGCCCGAGAACGAGGCCTACTGGATGGGCCCGCGCCCGGCCGAGCACGGCGTGGACGACCCGGGTGGCGTGGACCTGTACGTCGGCGGCGTCGAGCACGCGGTGCTGCACCTGCTGTACTCGCGCTTCTGGCACAAGGTGCTGTTCGACCTGGGCCACGTGTCGTCGAAGGAGCCGTACCGGCGTCTGTTCAACCAGGGCTACATCGAGGCGTACGCCTACAAGGACAAGCGCGGCGTGCACGTGCCGGCCGACGAGGTCGTGGAGCGCGACGGCAAGTTCTTCCTGGGTGACGAGGAGGTCACCCAGGAGTACGGGAAAATGGGCAAGAGCCTGAAGAACGCCGTGACGCCCGACGAGATGTCGGACACCTACGGCGCCGACACCTTCCGCGTGTACGAGATGTCCATGGGCCCGCTGGACATGTCCCGCCCCTGGGCGACCAAGGACGTCGTCGGCGCGCACCGGTTCCTGCAGCGCCTGTGGCGCCTGCTGATCGACGAGCAGACCGATGAGCTGCGCGTGACCGCCGACGACCCGTCGGAGGTCGACCGCAAGCTGCTGCACCGCACCATCGCCGGCGTCCGCGAGGACTACGCGGAGATGCGGTTCAACACCGCGGGCGCGAAGCTGATCGAGCTGAACAACCACCTGACGAAGGTGTACGGCTCGGCTGCCGGCACCCCGCGCGAGGTGGCGGAGCCGCTGGTGCTGCTGCTGGCTCCGCTGGCGCCGCACGTCGCCGAGGAGCTGTGGCACCGCATGGGCCACGTCGACTCCCTGGTCCACGGCCCCTTCCCGGTCGTCGACGAGCAGTACCTGGTCGAGGACTCGGTGGAGTACCCGATCCAGGTCAACGGCAAGGTCCGGGCGCGCGTGACGGTGCCGGCGGATGCTGCTTCGGAGGCCGTGCAGGCCGCGGCTCTGGCGGACGAGAAGGTGGCCGCGCTGGTGGGCGACAAGACGCCGCGCAAGGTGATCGTGGTGCCGGGGCGGTTGGTCAACATCGTGCTGTGAATCGGCGCTGGTGTTTCAGTGCTGGTGAATTCGCGCGTTCCGGCCCGGGTCTCGTGCCCGGGCCGGTAACGTGCTCGCCGTGCGTAGTCGATCGCTCACCGTTCTGCCGGTACTCGCCGCTGCCCTCGCTCTGACCGGCTGCGCCGTGGCGCCCGGTCCGGCCCCGGGCAAGCCGGCGCCGACCCTGCCCGCCGACTCGATCGCCTACGACAAGCTGCCGACGGTGACCACCCGGCCCAACGTGTTCCCCGACAGCTGCACCCAGTTCGAGCGCAACCCTGCTCTGCTCGCCGCACTCGGTGCCACCAGCCAGCCGACCTTCGACCCGAACGTCAAGGCCTGCGACATCAACTCGGCCGATGGGCTACTCGTCGTGCACACGGACGCCGCCGACAGCCGCCAACCCGACCCGTGGCAGTCCGCGTGGATGTCCGAATCGGGGTTGAGCAGCCACTTCCGCCGAGAAATCCTGCTCGGGCGCTACTACGCCGTGACTTCGGCCGGGATGAACGGGTGCTCCCTCATCGTGAACACCGGCTCCGCGGAGCCATTGGCGTTCGACACCTTCCACCAAGGCGGCGCGGACGACTCGTCCATCGACGGTTACCGCCGCGCCGCCGACAAGTACTGCCCGCCGCTGCGCAGAATGGCGGGCGACTACTTCGCCGCGGTCGATCCCGGCGGCGGCTCCCTTGTCCGCTAGGCGGCTTCCCGCCGCGCAGCGCGAGTGACGCCGAGCGCCGTGACCCCGAGCCAGAGCACCAGCGATGTGGCCAGCGCGATCGGGCCGTGCGTGGACAGCCCGCCGAGCTGTCGCGCGGGTTCGACCGGATCGACCCAGCCTGCGAAGTCCTGATTGGCCTGCACGATCACGAACAGGATCGAGATCAGGCAGTAGGCGGCGATCGCGCCGGCGGTGTTCGGGATCAGCCACGCGATCGAGACGGCCAGCAGGGTCATGAGGAACGACCCGAGCAGACACACTCCGATCGTGGTGCCCACCCGGATCGTCAGCAGGTTCTCGGCGTCGTGGTCGTCAAGCACACCAGCGAAGTAGGTGAAGGTCATCAGGATGTGCAGGCCGGCCACGAGCACCCAGGCGCCGGCGGCGATCGCGCCCTGGGCCAGCACGTACCTCAGCCGAGAGGGCTGGGCGAGCAGGGTGGGCTGGGCGCTGCGGTAGTGCCACTCGCTCGCGATGAGCTTCACCAGGGCGACGTCCACGAGGATCGCCGCCAACCGGATGGTGGTCACCACGGTCCCCAGCTGTTTGCGCATGGTCACCGGGTTGAACGGGTCGACCATGAACAGGATCGACAGCAGCACCACCGCGATGGGTCCGGCGATCAGCAGGATCTTGTCGGCCGGCGTGGCGGTGAACTTCCGCAGCTCGACACCCACCACCGTGCCGAACGAAGCGCGCTTCGCAGCACCGGTCGCCCACGCCGGCTGTTGCTGCACAGGCGTCTGCATCGGGATCATCGCGGACCTCCCGTGAGGCGGAAGAAGAGCTCTTCCAGGTTCTGCTGTTCCTCGGCCAGCCCGAGCACCCGCACCTGTGCGGCGAACGCGATCTCCGAGACGCGCTCCGTCGGGGCGGCGACGGAAAGCGCGTCGGGGCCGGTCTGTCGGACGTCGAGGCCCGCGCGCTGCAGGGCGGTGCCGAGTTTGGGCACGTCGTTGGTGCGCACGACCGTCCGCGCGGGGCCGGCGAAGCTCGCGAGCGGCCCGTCGGCGACGACGCGGCCGTGGCCGATCATCACGATGCGGTCGGCCGTCTGGTCCACTTCGGACAGCACGTGGCTCGACAGCAGCACCGTGCCGCCGCGTTGGGCGTAGCCGCGCAGGAGTTGCCGCGTGGACCGGATTCCTTCGGGGTCGAGGCCGTTGATGGGCTCGTCGAGGATGAGCACGGGCGGGTCGGCGAGCAGCGCGTGCGCGAGCCCGAGGCGCTGGCGCATGCCGAGGCTGTACTTGCCGATGCGCCGGTTCGCCGCGTCGCTGAGCCCGACCTGCGCGAGCACCTGGTCGGCGCGCGAGCTGGGCAGGCGCATGAGCTTGGCGCCGTTCACGAGGTGGTGACGGCCCGTGCGGCCGGGATGCACGGCGGCCGCGTCGAGCAGTACGCCCGCGACGTGTCCCGGGTTGGGCCACTCCGCGAACCGCCGCCCGGCGATCGTCGCCGTGCCCGCCGTGGGGCGGGTCAGGCCGCAGATCATGCGCAGCGTCGTCGACTTCCCGGCGCCGTTCGGGCCCAGGAACGCGGTGACCGTGCCCGGCTGCAACGCGAACGACACGCCCTCCACCACCCGGCGCCCGTCGTAGTCCTTCACCAGCCCCTGGACGTGCAGCAACCCCGGCCCTCCCCTTCAAGATCCGAAGGTGAGTTTGTCACAACCCGTGTCCGGCCGTGCGCGAAACCGAACCTTCTTGGGTGGCAGCGAGGCAACATGAACCCGGCCGAGGGCCCGTTCGCCGACGACCAGAAGTCGCTCACCGCGGTCGGGCGCTACGGCACGGCCGAGGAAGTCGCCGACGCCGTCGCCTACCTCGCCGGCCCGGCGAGCGCGTACATCACCGCCGCGACGCTGTCGGTCGACGGCGGCCACACGGCCTAACCGGCGTACAGCCCCACGTCGCGGGCCAGGTCGGTGAGGATGGCCTCGAAGAGGATGTCCGGCTTCGACACGGGGATCGGGTAATTGCCGAACACCTCGAGCGTCACGTGGCCGTAGAGGCGCGCCCAGAACTGGATCATCAGGTACGTGAGCCCGAGGTCCAGCTTCTCGGGCGCGATCGCGCGGCCCGACTCGCCGAGCACGGCGAGCAGCTCGCTCTGGAACGCGGTGAGGTCGTCGCGCAGCTCGGGCGGGACGACGTCGTTCGGCGGCATGACCAGGTCGTGCGTGGCGAGGACTTGGCCGGCGGCGGCGAGGAAGATGCGGCCGAACGGCTCGTCGAGGCGGTGCAGCGCACTGCCCGCCGTGGTGCCGACGCCGCCCGTGGGCGACGCGAACACCAGCGTGAACTCCTTGGTGTGCGTGAGCGCCCAGCGGCGGAAGCCCTTGCAGATGGCGAACAGCTGCGCCATCCCGTCGTCGGGGAGCACGGCGACGTCCTCGGCGAGCTCGGCGGCGAGATCGGCGATCACGTCGAGGCGCAGCTTCTCCACCAGGTCGTCGCGCGATTCGTAGTAGCGGTACAGGGCCGGCGCGGTGATGCCCAGCTCCCGGGCGATCGCCCGGAGCGTCACGGCGTCCGGACCCTGTTCGACCAGCAGTCTCCGGGCGGTCCGGCGGATGTCCTGCTCGGTAGCCGCTCGCGCGCGGCCCCTTCGCGTGGGGCTGCTCATCCGGACATTCTAGGTGGTCGGCACCGTTGTTCCCGTAACAACGTGGCCGGAGAGCAGCCGGGCCTGCAGATCGGTGAGCGGACGCAGCACCCACATGGCCACCACGACCATGCCCAGTGCGCACCAGAAGTGCACGAGCCAGGCCCCGATGAGCGACGGTCCGCCCCACGATTCGTCGGCCGTCGAGGGGTCCCAGAACAGGCCGTACGTCGCGATCCGCCACACCAGGAACCCGATGAGCAGCGAAAACGGGATGGCCACCACGCTCACCCCGGCCGCGGCCAGGTAGCGAGGGGTCCCTTCGCGCGGCGGGACGTTCAAGAGTCGCTCCGCGAGCAGCTGCCGGGCGCGTCTGCCGCCGAAGCAGGCGGGCAGGGCGAGCAGGGCGTAGACCACTCGTTTCCAGTCCGAAATTTTCATGCGTTCGACGCTAGCGGTCGTTGAGCTGCGAAAACACCCGGTCGTCCGCCGAACGGGGTAGGGAAACCCCGGGCGCGTTCTGTCACACTTCGTCCGAGATGGACGAAATCACCACGGTCACCTACCCCGCGCCTGTTCCACCGGATCAGGTGCGGCTGGCGACGTTGCTGCTGCTGGTGCCCGGGCTTCTCATCGCGGGTTTCGGCGGCGTGCTCATGACGGTGAGCCGCGCCGGTCTGTACGCCGGGTCCGTGATCGCCCTGGTGGGGCTCGTGCTGCTGGGCTGCATCCCCGTCGGGCGGCGCGGCATGCGCAAGGAGCGGCTGAGCGTCGAGGTCACTTCGCGTGGCCTGCGGTTCCCCGTTCACGACGCGCGGCTCGTGCTGCCGTGGGGCGACCTCAGCGCGGTCGTGCTGGTCGAGAAGCACAACCGGGTCGAGGTGTACCTGGCTCCTTCTGCCGAGGATCGCCTGGTCAACCGGTTCAGCCGCCGCGGTCCCCACGGCTTCGTCCTGTCGACGCTGTTCGAACCCGGCGAGGCCCACCGGCTGGCGGCCGCCGTCGAGACGGAGCGGCCGGGGCTGGTGCGGTGGCCGTCCCTGGAGGTCCGGCGCGGCGGGTTCGGCCTGCAACGGGTGGCGGCGACGGTGGTGCGGTGGGCCTCGGTGAAGCGAACGCCGGCTGCCGGCGAGAGCGTGACGGTGCGCGCGAGCAAGGCTTCGGGCGCGCGCCAGGCGGCGATCGGGGGCACGGTGGCGTTGCTCGCAGCCGTGCTCATCGTGCGGACGTGGCTGCCGGTCACGGTGCCCGGGCTGATCGCGGTCGCGCTGTGCGTCGCCGCGCTGGTGTGGACCCGGCACCGTGGCACACGGGGCGCGTTCACTGTGGACGGCGACGGTGTGGTGTGGATACCTCGGTACGACAACGGGGTCTCGGTGCGCCGCGAGGAGATTTCCGCCCTGACGGCCGAGGCGGGCGGCGTCGTGCGCGTGCTGTCGCGCGATGGCGGCGACTTCGTGCTCGCTTCGGGTGTCTCGATGCCGGCCGCGCGGGCCGTGGCCGCGCTGGTCGGGGCGCCGCCGACGCCGATCACTCGGGGGGCTACGTGATCGGCGCCGGCGACCCGATGCCCTCTCCGGTGCGCTTCCGGTCGGGGCAACGCCACTGGCTCAAGGACAGTGACGCTCCACAAGAGCGGAACCCGTGTCAGAAGTGACGCCTGGGGGACATGGATCCCCCGATCGAGTGACGGGCAGCCGCTGCTCGCCTGATTGTCGCACTGGGCGCCGGATAAGTTACAAAAACCTTCACTTTTGCGCACGGACGGTGCGTGACCTGCGCCCGAGCGCACCCGTGGCAAGGTGTCGACCATGTGTGCAGCCGTGCTGGTGGTGGGTTCCGCCAACGCCGACCTCGTCGTCCCCGTTGACCGCCGCCCGGCCGGCGGCGAAACCGTCCTGGGCGGCGACACCGTCCTGTCTCCCGGCGGCAAGGGCGCGAACACGGCGGTCGCGGCGGGCCGTCTTGGCGCGGACGTGGCTCTGCTCGGCGCGATCGGCGACGACCCGTACGGCGAGCTGCTGCGTGATTCGCTCGCCGGCGCGGGTGTCGGCACCGAGCACCTGCGGACTGTCCGCAGGCCCACCGGCATCGCCTACATCACCGTGACACCCGACGGCGAGAACTCGATCCTCGTCTCGCCCGGCGCCAACTCCGCACTGGCGCCCGGCGACCTCACCGATGTGGTCCTCGACGGCGCGAAGATCGTGGTCCTGTCGCTGGAAGTGCCGCTGCCGACCGTCGAGCACGCCGTGGCGCGCGCCGCGGCGAAGGGTGTGCCGGTGCTGCTCAACCTCTCGCCCGCCGCCCGGCTGCCGCCCGAGACGCTCGGCGCGCTCGACGTCCTGCTGGTCAACGAGCACGAAGCCGCGTACCTGCTCGGCTCGCCCGGCGCCGATCCACGCGAGCTGCTGGAGCTGGGCCCGCGCGCGGCCGTGGTCACGCTGGGTCCGAAGGGCGCCGTGGTGGTGGCATCCGAAGGCGTCACGGAAGTCGCGTCGCCGCAGGTCCAGGCCGTCGACACGACCGGCGCCGGCGACGCGTTCGCCGGAGCTCTCGCCGCCGCGCTGGCCGAGGGGGCGGGGCTCGTCGACGCTACGCGCCGTGCGGTGCGGGTGGCCGCGGTGAGCGTGACCCGCCCTGGTGCGCAGCCGTCGTACCCGACGTCCGCCGAGCTGGAATGACCCGCGGCCGGGCCGCGTTGTCATTTACATGGGCGATTCGTTCGGTTCCGCCTGGTGGCGGGGGTACGCCGCACAGCTGAAGGCGATCGCCGACGCCCGCCGTCCCGACGCGCTGGCCCTGTTGCCGCTCGACGAGACGCTGGCGGCGCTCGGCAGGCAGGCCGAGACCGACGAGGGCGTCCGCGACATCCCGGTCACGCGCGTGGTGGGTACGGTCGCGCGCGTCGGTGACTTCGACCGGTTCTTCCGGCCGCTCAACCGCGCACTGCGGCCGAGGTGGGAGGCCCTCGCGACCACGGCGGCCGACCTTCCGCCGGTCCGGCTCGTGCGCCTCGGCGAGCTGTACTTCGTGGAGGACGGCCACCACCGCGTGGCGCTCGCCCGGGCGCGGGGCGCCAAGGTGGTGCCTGCCCAGGTGCACTGGATCAGCACCGTCGCGTGCGCGCTGAGCTGCCTGACGCTGGCCGATCTGCCGTCGAAGACCGCGGAACGGCTGTTCCTGGAACGCGTGCCGCTCGCCGACGACGTGCGCGTGGGCCTGTGGCTCGACGAGCCGGCCGACTGGTTCCGTCTCGCGGATTCGGCGGAGGCCTGGGGTTTCCGGCAGACTTTGACCGGCCGCCCGCTGCGCAGCCGCGAAGAGCTGGCCGACGCGTGGTGGCGGGAGGAGGTGCGACCGGTGCTGGAACGAGTGCGGTCCCGGGGATTGTGCGCGCCACCCCGGGATATCGAGACATATCTGAGCTATGGTCTAGACCATGCCTGAGAGTCAGTCCACCGCCGACGTGACCCTGACCGGGGTCGCGGTGAGCCCGGGGCGCGCGAGCGGCCCCGTCGTGCGCGTCCCCGAGCCGTTCGGTGAGCCCGCGAGCACCCCCGCACCGGCCGATCCCGCCGCCGAGGCCGCGCGGATCGAGCCCGCCGCGCAGGCTGTGGCCGCGCGGCTGGAGGCGCAGGCCGAGACCGCGACCGGTGAGGCCGCGACGATCCTGATCACCACCGCGGCGATGGCGGGCGACCCGGCGTTGGCCGCGCAGGCGAAGAAGCTGGTGACGGAGCAGAACCTGCCGGCGGCGCGCGCGGTTCACCAGGCGGCCGAAGGGTTTGCCGAGGCGCTGGCCGCGGCCGGGGGGTACATGGCGGAGCGTGTGCGCGACGTGCGCGACGTGCGTGACCGGCTGGTGGCCGAGCTGCTGGGCGTCGCGCCGCCGGGAGTGCCGCAGCTGGTGTCGCCGAGCGTGCTGGTGGCGCGGGACCTGGCGCCGGCGGATACGGCGGGGCTGGATCCCGCGAAGGTGCTCGCCCTTGTCACCGAGGAAGGCGGCCCGACCAGCCACACCGCGATTCTCGCCCGCGCGCTCGGGATCCCGGCGGTCGTGGCTGTTCGCGGGCTGCTCGCCCTCGACGCCGAGGCGCTCGCCGTCGACGGTGACACAGGCCTCGTCCGGCCGGCGGACCCGGCGGCGCCCGTCCTCATGGCCGTCGCCTCGGGGCCGGCCGAGTGGAACGGCACGGGCCAGACCGCGGACGGACACGTCGTCAAGGTCTACGGCAACGTAGGCTCGCCCGCCGACGCGCAGGCGGCCGCGGACGCGGGAGCGGAGGGCGTCGGCCTGTTCCGCACCGAGTTCAGCTTCCTCGACGCCCCGGCGGAGCCGTCCGTCGACGAGCAGCGCAAGGCGTACGCGGCGGTGCTGGCGCCGTTCCGCGGCAAGCCGGTGATCGTGCGGACGCTCGACGCGGGCGCCGACAAGCCGCTCGGCTTCCTCAACCCCGACGACGAGCCCAACCCGGCGCTGGGCGTGCGCGGCCTGCGCGTGGCGTTCGACCGGCCCGAGGTGCTCGACCGCCAGCTCGAGGCCATCGCGGGCGCGGCCCAGGATTCGGGCGCGCTGGTCTCCGTGATGGCCCCGATGGTCGCGACGGCCGAGGAAGCCGCGTGGTTCGCCGAACGCGTGCGCGCGGCGGGCATCGAGCGCGCGGGCGTGATGATCGAGATCCCGGCGGCGGCGTTGTCCGCGCGGGAGATCCTGGGCGTCGTCGACTTCGTGTCAGTCGGCACCAACGACCTGGCCCAGTACACGTTCGCGGCAGACCGGCAGCTCGGCGCCGTCGCGAAGCTGAACGACCCGTGGCAGCCCGCGTTGCTGCGGCTGCTCAAGCTGATCGGCGACGCGGCGAAGGCGACGGGCAAGCCCGCCGGCGTCTGCGGCGAAGCGGCGGCCGACCCGCGGCTCGCGGTGGTGCTCGCGGGCCTGGGCCTCACGAGCTTGTCGATGAACGCGGCGGCGGTGCGGGCGGTCGGCGCTTCGCTGGCTGCGGTCACGCTGGCCGAGGCGGAAGCGAAAGCAACCAACGCGCTGGCCAGCGCCGATCCGGCCACGGCGCGCGCGGCAGCGAACTAAAAGAACTGAAAAAGACGGAGCCGGACCCGGCCGACGGATGGAAAACCGGGTCCGGCACCGCATCGCCGGTCAGCCGAAAAAGCCCCGCCGAGGGTTGCGGATGACCAGCGAGCCTCCGTGGATGCGGCCCGTGATGACGTAGCGCGGGTTGCCGGCGCGGCCGTTGCTGCCGGTCTTGTCGTCGAGCGAACCGAACTTGATCTCGGTGATCGCGTTGTAGTCCACCGCGGCCTGCGGCGGGATGATGATCTCGACCGAACCCCACTTGGAGTCCAGCTCGATCTCGACGACCGGCGTCGACACCTGGGCCTCGGTGAAGTCCAGCTTCGTGCTGCCGTACTTGTTGCGCACGACCAGCGCCGCCGGCACCAGCCACGGGCCGCCGCGCTGCAGCGACGAGTACTTGGCGTTGAGCTCGAGGCGCCGACCGGGTGCATACGTGCTGGTCGGCGGCTGGTAAGCCGGGTAACTCGGCGCCGCCCCCGGGTGCAGCAGGCCGGGCAGATCCGTGAGCACGGCGTTCAGCTCGCCGCGCGTACGCGACGCCAGCGCCTTGTCGGTGCGCTCCGTGAACTCGTCGAGGTTGAGCATCCCCAGCCCGATCGCCTTCTGGAGCACGGCGACGACGTGTTCGCGCTCGTCGTCCGACACCCGGATGTCGCGTGCGGTCAACGGCTTCGTCTCGGTCGCGGTCTCCGCGCCGGTCGTCTCTTCCTCGGCCATGCAAACGATGGTAGAACCGTATTTCCCTCGTCAGATCGGGGAAAAACCCTGAACAGACCCGTATTTCGCGCCGGCGTCGCCCTCGTTGCGACGAGTTTCCTCCTGGCCGCGTGTACGGGCGGGATCCCCACCCCGGCTCCGAGCCCCAGGGCCACGACGATGCCCAGGCCGAGCGGGCCGCCGCCGAGCGGGCTCACCGGGTCGGTCACCACCGGCGGGATCGACGTGCAGCTGCTGCTCGCCACGTCACCACCGACCCTGTTCGACGCCGACACCGGCGCGAAGGGAACCGTGCCCGGCGTGCCGGGTGGTGATCGGCTGGTCTGGGTGCAGCGCGTCGGTCGCACCCCGGTGATCCTCACCTCGCCGCGGTGCCAGCAGACCTGCCAGCCGTTCGACGTCTACGCCTACGCGGGCGTGGCCACGCCGCTCGGCCAGGCGGTGAGCCTCGCGCCGGGCGCCGACGCCAAGAGCGTGTGGGTCATCCGCCAGGACGCCCCGGACAGCTGCCGGCTCGAGCACGTGTCGCTCGCCGGCTCGGCGCTGGGCGGCGGCACCACGGCGAGCTGCACCACGATCCTGCGGGAGGAAACCTCCCGCGGCCTGCTGATCACCGTGAACAACGGCACCGCCGAAACCGTCGACGTCCTCATCGACCCCGACACCGGACGCACCGTGCAGCAGGCCCCGAGCATCCTCGCCGCGATCGGCAACCGGCTCATCCTCGGCGGCCTCACGGACCTGACGGTCGTCGACCTGCGCGACGGGAGCCGCGAGAAGGTCCAGCCGCCGGTGGCCCAGAGCAATCCCCTGGTCGTCCCGAGCCGGGAAGGCAACTTCGCGGCCGTCGACTTCGGCTCGCCCTCGTGGCACAACTCCGACCTCCAGACCCGCGACGTGTGGCTGCTCGACCTCACGGACCTGACCTGGCAGCAGTCACCGTCGATGCCGTTCGCCACCGAGAACCTCAAGCACTCGTCGCTGGACTGGACCGACGATGGCGACCTCGTGCTCGACGACGGGGTCGTCGCGGCTTGGCACCCAGGCGAACCCGCGTGGCGGCTCGGGAAAGCCAAGCTGACCGGCGCTCTGCAGACGGCCGCAGTCAGCGCTTCGTAGCGATCAGTCCTCGTCGAGGCCGTGTTCGATCGCGTACCGCGCCAGTTCCACGCGGTTGTGCAGCTGCAGTTTCCGCAGCGTCGACTGCACGTGGTTCTCCACCGTCCGGTGCGACAGGACCAGCCGCTCCGCGATCTGGCGCGCGGTAAGCCCCTTCGCGACCAGCCGCAACACGTCCGTCTCGCGTTCGGTCAACCGCGGCGGCGCCGGTTCGGCGGACGAAGGCGCGTCGGCCATCCGCCGGTACTCCCCCAGCACGAGCCCCGCCAAACCCGCCGTGAAGACGGGATCGCCCTCGGCCGTGCGGCGAACGGCGTCCACCAGCTCCGCCGCGGACGCCGACTTCACCAGGTATCCCGAGGCACCCGCCTTCACCGCCTCCAGCACGTCGGAGTGCTCGCCGGAAGCCGACAGCACCAGCACCCGTGTGTCCGGCAGTTCCGTCGTGATCTCACGCGTCGCGTCGACGCCGGAGGTGCCGCCGAGGTTGAGGTCCATCAGGACGACGTCCGGGCTGACCGTGCGGGCGATGCGGACGGCGGAGGGGGCGTCGGGCGCCGTGGCGCGGACGTCGAAGCCGTTTTCGCCCAGGTCGCGGGCGACGCCGTCGCGCCACATGGGGTGGTCGTCGACCACCATCACGGAAATCGTCATCGTCCGCCCCTCGTTTTGTTTCGCACGTTCTTGTTCGGCGCGGTCTTGTTCGGCACCGGCGTGTTCGGCACGCGCACCTCCCACTCCGTGCCGCGGCCCGGAGCGCTGTCCAGGGCCGCGGTGCCGCCGAGATCGCGCACCCGGCCCCTGATGGACTCCACCACACCCAGGTGCCCGTCGGCCTCCGCGCGTGCCAGCCGGCCTTCGGGAATGCCCGGGCCGTCGTCGCGGATGCTCACCACGACCTCCCCGGCCAGTTCCTCCAGCAGCACCCACGCGCGGGCGTCCGGTCCCGCGTGTTTCTCCACATTGGACAGTGCCTCGCGCGTGACGGCCACCAGTTCCGAAGTCACGTGCGCCGGCAGGTCCACGGTCCCCGCGGGCGTCGCGACCTGAACCGACGGCGTGGCCAGCAGCTGCAACGCCGAACGCAGGTCCGCGGTCCCGTTGCTCGCCACCGCCCAGGACGGTTCGGTGGTCACCAAGGCGCGCAACGCGATCTCCTGCTCACCGGCCAGCCGCGCCAGGTCGGCCGCCTCGCCGCCGACCTCCATGCCACGCCGGCGCACGCGCGCGAGCACCTGCAGCACGCTGTCGTGGATCGAGCGCGCGAGCCGTTCGCGTTCGGCCGTCGCGGCTTCCGTGCGCAACGCCAGCGCGAGCGCGTCCGCCGAGCGCCGCGCCGTGGTGGCCGCCATGCCGATCAGCACGCTGCTCGCGCACAGCAGCACACCGTCGCGGAAGACGTCGAGGTCCAGGCGTTCGCGCGCGACGCCGGTGCCGACGGCGACCACGAGTCCCGCCAGCACACCGCCGCCCGCGCCGAAGCGGGTCGCCGCCGCGATCGGTCCCACCGCGGCCCACACCGTGGTGATCAGCGGCGCGGCCTCGGCGTACTGCGTCGGCGACAAGATGAAGGGCGACAACAACATCAGCCCGGTCGTCAGCACGACGTCGAGCACCACCAGCCACCGCCACCGGCCGCCTTCGCGCAGGTACGCGACGCCCGACACCAGCGTCCACCCGCCCATCGCGCCGACGACGGCCCATGCCAGCCACGCGCGCTGGAACTCACCGCGGTGCGCGATCACCACGCCGAGCGCGAACGCCCACGTGACCACGCGCAGCAGCACGACCCCGCGCCACAGCGGCGTTGCCGGGTCGCGGGTCGCCGGCGTGCTCACTTCTCCTCGTCGTCGCCCCGAGTCGGCACTTCGGCGTCGTCGGAGCCCGGTTCGGCGTCGTTGGGTTGCGCCGCTTGGTCGTGGAGCACGTCGACGGCCTCGGGATCGGGATTGTGTTCGTGGAGCAGCGACCGGATGCCCGCGTTGAGCACCGCCAGCAGCGGCACGGCCAGCAGCGCGCCGGCGATGCCCGCGGCGACGAGGCCGGTGGCGATCGCGAGCACCACGGCCAGCGGGTGCAGCCGCACGGCGCGCCCGAGCAGCAGCGGCTGCAGCACGTGGCTTTCCAGCTGCATCACGCCGATCACGATTGCCAGCACGATGATCGCGCCGATGAATCCCTTGGTGACCAAGGCGATCAGCACCGCGACGCTGCCCGCGATCACCGCACCGATGATGGGGATGAACGCACCGAGGAACACCAGCGTCGCCAGCGGGATCACCAGCGGCACGCCGACGATCCACAGCCCGATGCCGATGCCCACGGCGTCGACCACGGCCACCGCGGCTGTCGCGCGGATGTAGCTGACGAGCGATGCGAAACCGCGGCGCCCGGCCACGTCCACGCGCTTGCGCACCCGCGTGGGGACGCCGCGCACGAGGAACGACCAGATCTGGTTGCCACCGGCCAGGAAGAAGATCGTGATGAACAGGGTGAGCACGAAGCCGGTGAGGATCTCGCCGACGGTGCCCGCCGTGGTCAGCGCGGTGTTCGTGAGCGAGGCCTGGTTGTTCTGGATGAACCCGATCGCATTGCTCAGGAAGTCCTGGATCTGTTCCTGGCGCAGGTGTATCGGCCCGTCGGTGAGCCAGCGCTGGATCTGGTGGAGGCTGTTGTTGAGTTGCTGCTGCAGCTGCGGCAGGCCGCTCGAGAACTGCGTGATCACGAACGTGAGCAGGCCGCCCAGCACGGCCAGCCCGGCGATCAGCACGATCGCCGTCGCGAGCCCGCGCGGGAACCGGACCTGCACGAGCTTTTCCACGGCGGGCGCGAGCAGCGCCGCGAGCAGCAGCGCGATGGACACCGGGATGACCACCGCCGCCAGGTAACCCATCAGCCAGACCACCGCGTACAGCGCGGCGATCACGACGATGAACCGCCACCCCAGTGCCGCGGCCACCCGGAGTCCGCGCGGGACCAGGCCGGTGATGTCGTTGTGCTCGGTGAGGAACGGTTGCTCGCGCCGTCCGCGTGGTGGCTGGCTCACGAAGCCCACCGTATCGGTCCGCCCTGTCATTCCGGGCGAATCGCAGTGCTGCGGGCGGCGGCGCGTCCGTCGGTTCGCCCGAAGTGGCGCTTGACAGCCGACTGCGGAGTAACCGCGCTCCGCCAGTGGTGATCACCGAACGTGAGATTGAGCCACACTCTGTGTTGTTCACACGATGGTGGCATCAAGTCGTGTCAAGGATGCGTGACGGGTGTTGCTCCTGGTTTTCTCGGTCGCACACCCGGCGATGGGGAACGCAATTCCGACGATTCAGTGTCGCTCGGAAAGCGAAAGCCCGAAAACATTTCGAGTCAGACGTTTCGAGTCGAGGAGAAGCACGAGTGACGAACGCGGCGAACGAGAGGCGGGACGCGAAGCGCGTCGCCCGTCTCGCGTCGCGTGCGCTGTTCGTCCTCGGCGGCGCGGTCGCCGCGACCGCCGCCGCGTGGGCCGTCTCCTCCTCCGCTGCCTCGGCCGACACCATCCCCAGCGTCACCCCGGTGACCGACGCGACCGTGGCCAACCTCGGCGACGTCACGGGCGGCGTCTCGGAGTTCGCCGGCAGCGTCGCCGGTACCGCCGCGGGCGCCGTGCAGAACGTCTCCGCGTGCGAGCAGGACGCCACCACGTGGTCCGAGCCGGGCCACGACCGGCCGATCTGCTCGCTCGACCCGCGCGACCACATCGGTGGGCCGCACCGCGACCAGGTACGCACCACGGCCGACCACGAGGTGTCCGGGCGCGTCAGCGACGCCGTGACCGACCTCGGTGAAGACGCCGTGCTGCACCCGGCGTCGCGCACGCTCGGCGCGATCGAGCACATCGCCCGCAAGCCCGAGGACACCCGCCGCGTGATCGACGAGGCCACGGCCCCGTCGCCCGAGGCGCAGGACTTCGGCCGCAAGGTGTGGGACCTGCTCGACCCGAGCCACACGGGGTCGCTGGTCGACCTCCCCGAGCTCCCGGGCTCGCCCGTCGAGCCGGCCGCACCCGTCTCGGCCGTCACCGGCACCACCGGTGACACGGCGCAGAACCTCGGCGCCGCAGCGGTTTCCACCTCCGACGCGCTGCGGGCGATCTTCTCCCGCTCCGCGCACGAGGACTTCGCGGCAGCAGGCGCGGGCGTCGACACGCCTTCGCGTGGCGACCACCGCAACCTGCCCGACCCGTTCTCCCCGGCGCAGCTCCCGATGGCGCCCCCCTCCATCCCGACTGTCCCCGGCGGCGGCAACAACACCGCCCCCGGTGGTCACCTCGACGGCCTCAACTTCGGTGTCCCCTCCTGGGTCACCGCTGCCGTCGACAACGCCGTGGCGGGTTCGACCCGCGCCGGTGTGCGGCACACGCCGCTCAGCCCGGGCCACCAGCCCGGCGTCACTCCTGACTGATTCACCTCACCCGCGGGGTCGTTGACGCGCCCTGAAGCTCGAGCACCTTCGTCGTGCCTGCTTCGCGTCACCGACTGAACCCCGCGGGTTTTCTCGCGATGCGCCCTTTTCCGCGCTCGCACCGCACCACCCCTCTGGTGCGCATTTCCCCTCGATGAACACGGCGAAAAGCGCACCTCCACAAGCCCGCAAGGGAACCCGAAATGAAGGAGAAAAACCCCATGCAGACCTGGGCAAAGCGCGGACTCCAGACCGCGTTGGTCACGGGTGGGTTGTTGATGCTGGGCACCGGCATCGCCTCGGCCGACGAAAACGTCAACCCTGACACCCCGGCCTCCCCGCTCGACCTCAACGTCACCGTTCCGGTCGACGTCGACAACAACGCCATCGGCACCCCGCTGGGTCAGGTGGACGTTCCTGGTTACCAGGGTGAGGTCAGCACCAAGCCCGTCACCTCCGCCGTGAAGGACGCGCTCGCTTCGGCGAAGAGCCCCGGCGGTGCGGCGAGCAACCTGACGGACAGCCTGCCGAAGGCCGACGCGCCGCGGCAGCTGACGCCGACCCACGACGCCCTCAAGGGCAACAAGGTCTCCGGCGACCTCGTCGTGCCGATCCAGATCGTCGACAACGCCGTCGGTGTGCTGGGTGACGCGAACGTCGACGGCAAGTCGCACGAGCAGACCTACTCGCACAACCAGGACATCGCGACCTCCGGCAAGAACTCCGGGCTCGCGGGCAACGTCGTCGCCCTCGACTGGGCGCTCCCCGTGCAGCTGGCCGGCAACGGCGTCGGCCTCGCGGGCGGGTCCGGCGCGGTGCACGGCGGCTCGGCCAGCCAGAGCACCACCGAGACCGGCAACATCGACACCACCGGCAAGGGCTCCGGCCTGTCCGGCAACGTCGTCGCCGGCCAGTTCGCCACCCCGGTGCAGGTGACCGGCAACGCCGCGTCCTGGATCCTGGGCAACGGCTACAGCCAGTACACCGCCGACACCACGGCCACCTCGGGCGGCTCCGCGCTGACCGACGGCAAGGGCGGCGCGGGCACCGGCAACGTGGTGGGCGCGCCCATCGCCCTGCCGGTGAAGTTCAACGGCAACGCCGGTGGCGTGTGGGGCTCGGACGCCGACGCGTCGTCCTCCTCCTCGGCCGACGCGAAGGCGGGCGACAAGCGGCCGGGTAGCCTGGCCGGCACGCCGACCTACCTCGAGACAGACGGTGACCAGTCGTTCCTCGGCGGCAACGCCGCGGCGGCTCAGCTCAGCCCGATCGCGAACGTGGCGAGCGTGGCGGGCTCCTGGATCGGCAACGCGACCACGGGCATGTCGCCCGAGCGCTCGGTCGGCAGCTCGCACTCGAGCACCGTCGACTCCGGCGGCTTCGTCAAGACCTCGGGCCAGCAGGCCGCGGGCGCGGGCAACGTGGTCGACCCGGCCGTCGCCCTGCCCGTCGAGGCGTGCGGCGTCGGCGGCACCTACATCGGTAACGCGCACGCCGCGTGCGACAACACGACCGACGCCAACGCGGGCAACGGCAGCTACACCCGTGGCAACGACACCGTGCTGGGCGGCAACGTCGTCAACAGCCAGGTGGCGGGCGCTCCCGAGGTGCACGGCATCGGCGGAAGCCACATCGGCAACGCCTCCGGCACGTCGAACGAGACCAAGACCGTCACGGCCGGTGGCTACGACGGCAGCCAGGGCACCGACTCCTCGGGCTCGGGCAACGTCGTCCAGGTCCCGGTGGGCGTGCCCGCCGAGGTCTTCGGCGTGGGCGGCTCGTTCATCGGCCAGGGCTCGGCCGACGCGCACGAGACCAAGGTCGTCCAGGCCGGCGGCGGCGGCAACACCGCTGACGACAACGGCTTCCTGAGCTCGAACCTCGGCACCGTCCCGGTGTCGGCCCCGGTGCAGGTCTTCGGCATCGGCGGCGCGTTCGTGGGCCAGGGCCACGGCAACGCCACCGGCGACACCACCTCGGGTGCCGGCTGGGACACGCACGCGACCGGCACCAAGGGCGCGGGCGCGGGCAACATCATCGAAGCCCCGGTCTCGCTGCCCGTCCAGGGCCACGGGATCGGCGGCGCGGTGGCCGGCATCGGCACCGCGCAGGCCGACAACCTGACCGACTCGACCGCGGGCGGCCACGCCAGCACCGACGGCCAGGGCGGCGGCCTCGCCGGCAACATCATCAAGGCGCCGGTCGCCGGTGCGGTGAACCCGTCGGGCACCGGTGTCGCGGGTGCGGCGCTGGGCCACGCGGCCGGTTCGAACGACGTCGCGTCGACCGCGGGCGGCTCCGCGCTGACCAACGGTGACGCGGGCGCGGTGGCGGGCAACGTCATCGGTGCCGACCCGCTGGCGGCCGTCCCGGTCGTGGCGGACTCGGTTTCCGCGGCGGGCGTGTCCTCCGCCGACAGCACCAACACGCAGGACGTGACCGCTGCCGGTGACGACACCACGTCGGGTCTCGAGGGCTCGGTTTCGGGCAATATCCTCGACATCCCCGTCAGCGCGGTGCCGCACGTGGTGACCAACGCCGTTTCCGCGGCCGGTGTCGCCCACGCGACCGGTGACAACAACATCACCGCGACCAACGGTGGCACCCCCACCACCGACGGTGACGGAAGTGCGCTCTCGGGCTACAACTTCTACCACCACCTGCCGGTCAACGTCCCGGTCTTCGGCGTCCCGCTGGAGCTGCTGGGCACCGCGACCGCGGAGGGCACTGACAACACCGTCGTGTCCGAGCCGTCGATCGACACCCCGCTCGGCAACGAGCTCGGTGCGGCTCAGCTGCCCGCGCTGCCGGCCCTGTCGGCGCTGCCGGCCGCCGGTGCCACCCCGGGTCTGCCCGCGCTGCCGGGTCTGCCGGCCCTGCCGGACGCCGGTGCTCTGCCGGGCCTGCCCGCCATGGCGATGCTGCCGGGTGCCGAGCGCGCCGACCTGCCGGTCAGCGGGCTGTCGGCCCTGAACGAGCTGGGCCAGCTCAAGGGCGCCACCTCCCTGCCGACCGTGTCGGGTCTGGGTAGCGGTGTGCAGCTGCCGGGTCTGCCTGTCGGTGGCGAGCGCGCGGACATGCCGGCCGTCCCGGCTCAGCTCCCGGTGAAGGCGAACCTGCCGACGCTGCAGCAGCTCCCCGCCGTGACGGCGCTGCCGGCTCTGCCGGGCGTGCCCGCCACGCTGCCGACGTCGGGTGTCCCGGCGCTGCCGACCGCGGGTCTGCCGGCTCTGCCCGCCGTCCCGGCGCTGCCCGTGGCTCAGGTCCCGGCGCTGTCGGGCATGGACTCCTCGCCCCTGGCGATGATCCAGCAGCTGGCCGCGAAGGTGACCGGCTTCTTCAAGAAGTGAGCATGTAGCCAATCCCGAAACGGGCCCGGAAGCAGCCAGCTTCCGGGCCCGTTTTCTTTGTGCGTCAGGAAAATTCGAGCGAACGCTTCGCGAGGCCGTGCCAGAACCCGTCGATCACGGTGCGGCCGGTCGTCTCGCTCGCGCCGAGCGTGACGAACAGCGGTGCGAAGTGCTCGATGCGCGGGTGCGCGACGGCGGCGGCAGGCGCCTTGTGCTGGAAGTCGAGCAGTGCGTCGACGTCGCCATGGTTGATGACCTCGTCGCCCCAGTGGTCGAACTCGGTGGACCATTGCGGCGGCGTGCCGTCGGTGCCGTCGGTCTCGCGCATGGCGCTGAGGTTGTGGGTGAAGAAGCCGCTGCCGATGATCAGCACGCCTTCGTCGCGCAGCGGCGCGAGCTTGCGGCCGAGGTCGAACAGCACCTGCGGGTCGAGCGAAGGCATCGAGACCTGCAAGACGGGAATGTCGGCGCCGGGGTACATCTCGACGAGCGGCACGTACGCGCCGTGGTCGAGGCCGCGGTCCGGCGCGTCGTGCACGGGCGTGGTCGAGTGCAGCAGCTTGCGCACCTTCGCGGCCAGCTCGGGCGCGCCCGGTGCGGCGTATTTCACCTGGTAGAAGCGGTCGGGGAAGCCCCAGAAGTCGTACACGAGGGGGACGGTCTCGGTCGCCCCGAGCGTCAGCGGCGACTCCTCCCAGTGCGCCGAGACGACGAGGATCGCCTGGGGCTTCGGCAAGTCCGCGGACCAGCCGGCGAGCTGCCGCGTCCACCTCGCGTCGTCCGCGAGCGGCGGCGCACCGTGGCTGAGGTAGAGAACCGGGGTGCGGGCCATGCGTGCCTCCAAGTGTTTGAAACTTCAACTACTACAGTACGCGACGCTTTGTGGCCCGGCGATATTTCCTCAGGTGAGGTTTTCAGCCATTCGTTCCAGGGTGCGGACGGTGGTGAGGTAGTCCTGCTCGTCGATGCCGTTCGTGGCTCGAGCGCGGAAGGTTCGGGCGTCGGCCTCGATCGTTTGGTGGGCTTGCCGGCCTTCGGCGGTGAGCTGGTGGTCCGGGGTGAGCCAGCCTCGGTGGTGCAGTTCGCCGAGGTGCCGGGCCATGCTGCCTTCTTGGGTGACAAAGGGCTTCAGTGCTTCGTCGACTTGTTCGATGGTGTGCGCCCCTTGCGCGACCGCGTTGAGCACCTGCCATTGCCGGCGCGTGAGGTGGTAGGCGCCGAGCGGCCGGTCGAAGGCCTTTTCGAGTAACTCGTGGTTGTGCCGGAGCCAGTAGCCGATGGGTTTCATGGATACTCCCTATGTTGAAGAGCAACTACATGTAAAGGTACATGTATTTCCGTGAGGGGACACCCATGCCGGACCCGGTGGCCGACGTCGAGCACGCCATGATCGCCATCCGCCGGAGCCAGCAGCGCCGCGCTCTCACGCGCATCGCCCGTGGCCGTGGCCAGCACGCCCTGGACCCGGTGATCGAACTGCTCGACGTCGTCGAGGACTTCGCGGACCGTGGCGATCCGGCCACCGTCACGTCGCTCGCTTTGGCGCTCGGCGTCGACCAGCCTCGCGCCAGCCGTCTCGTCGCCCGCGCCGTCGACCAGGACGACCTGCAGCGGGAAGCCGACCAATCCGACGGCCGCCGCACGGTCCTCGCGCTGACCCCGGCCGGCCGCGCCCGGCTGGACGCGCTGCACACGTTCCGCAGGACTGTCTTCGCGGAGGCGATGTCGCCGTGGAGTGCCGAGGATCGTGCGACGTTCGCGCGCCTGCTGACGAGCTTCATCACGAACTACGAGGCTCTTGGCCGCTGACCGCCGAGAGTCACAGTGGCAGGGTGATCGACCCTGACCGCCCGGGCGCCGAACCCTTCGCGTCCCAGCTGAACCACCTGGCTACCTTGGCTGGTCAGCCGGCTTGATCGCGGCGTACAGCAGCATGTCCACCCGCCGGCCGCCGATTTCCTGGTGGCTGCGGAGCAGACCTTCGCGCTCGTAGCCCGCGGCCTCGGCCGTGCGGACGGAGGCGACGTTCCACGGTTCGATGTACAGCTCGATCCGGTGCAGGTCCGGGATCGACCAGGCGAACCACGTCAGCGCGGTGAGTGCCTGCCGCGCGAACCCCCTGCCGCGGTGGGCGGGGGAGATGGCGTACCCCGCGGTCGCGCGGCCGGCGGTGAGGGCGGTGAGGTGCAGGCCGATCGTGCCCAGTGGTTCGTCGGTGCTCGCGGACGCCACGCAGAACGCGTAGCCCAGCCCGGCGTCGAGGCGGTCATGCTGTCGCCGGAGGTATGCGCGGGCGTCGTCCCGGTTGGAGTTGCCGACGAGGGACCCGATGGTCGGGATGTAGGGATCGGTCGACAAGTCGATGATCATGTCCACGTCGCGGTCTTCGAAGGCGCGCAGTCGCACGTCGCCGAAGGTGGGGGCCGCGTCGAACAAAGCGGGGCTAGTCGTGCGCGAGGTCGGCGAAGCGGCTGTAGTGCAGCTGGTGCGCGACGACGATCGTGCTCGTCGGGCCGGCACGGTGCTTCGCCAGGATCAGGTCGGCTTCGCCGGCGCGGGGATCGTCGCGTTCCCAGGCGTCGGGGCGGTTGATCAGGATGACGATGTCGGCGTCCTGCTCCAGGGAGCCCGACTCACGGAGGTCGGACAGCATCGGCTTCTTGTCGGTGCGCTGTTCCGGACCACGGTTGAGCTGGGAGATCGCGATGACCGGCACTTCGATCTCCTTCGCGAGCAGCTTGAGCTGCCGCGAGAACTCCGAGACTTCCTGCTGCCGCGACTCGACGCGCTTGCCCGACGTCATCAGCTGGAGGTAGTCGACGACCACGAGCTTGAGGTCGTGGCGCTGCTTGAGCCGGCGGGCCTTCGCACGGATCTCCATCATCGTCATGTTCGGGGAGTCGTCGACGAACAGCGGCGCCTCCGAGACCTCGCTCATGCGGCGGGCCAGGCGGGTCCAGTCGTCGTCGGACATCTTGCCACCGCGCATGTCGGCGAGGCGGATCTTGGCCTCGGCCGACAGCATGCGCATCACGATCTCGGTGCGGCTCATTTCCAGCGAGAAGACGACGCTGGTCAGGCCGTGGCGGATCGACGCGGATCGCACGAAGTCGAGGCCCAGCGTCGACTTACCGACACCGGGGCGGGCGGCGACGATGATCATCTGGCCGGGGTGCAGGCCGTTGGTGAGCTCATCGAAGTCGGCGAAGCCCGTCGGGATGCCCCGCGACTGCCCGCCGCGCGACGCGATCGCGTCGATCTCGTCCATCGTCGGCTGCAGGAGGTCTTCGAGCGCGACGTAGTCCTCGCTGGTGCGGCGCTCGGTGACGTCGTAGATGGCGGCCTGCGCGCGGTCGACGACCTCGTCGATGTTCGCGCCGTCGGCGGCCGCCGCGCCGTAGCCGTACTGCACGATGCGCGTGCCCGCCTCCACGAGCCGGCGCAGCACCGCCTTCTCGGCGACGATCTCGGCGTAGTACCCGGCGTTGGCCGCGGTGGGGACGGTTGCGATGAGCGTGTGCAGGTACGGCGCGCCGCCGACGCGGCCGAGCTCGCCGCGGCGTTCCAGCTCCGCCGACACCGTGATCGGGTCGGCAGGTTCGCCGCGGCCGTAGAGGTCGAGGATGCAGTCGTACACGGCCTGGTGCGCGGGCCGGTAGAAGTCGCCGGGCCCGAGCGCCTCGATCACGTCGGCGATCGCGTCCTTCGACAGCAGCATGCCGCCCAGCACCGACTGCTCCGCCGCCATGTCCTGCGGCGGCTGCCGGTCGAACCCGCCCGGACCCGGGTCACTCGGCCCCGGGTCGGAGTCCGCGTCGTACATCGGACCGCGGTCGTCGGTCAGCGCCACCGCCCCGGACACCTCCTCGACCGGCGGGCTAAGCCGCGGTCATCCCCTGCCACTCGTCACGTCCTGTGTCGAACGGTGCCGCGCGAGCTCTCCTCGTGCGAACACCTGTTCGAGTATGCCGGATCCTCTCCGACTTTCCCAGCCCAACCGCCGGGCCCTTCTTGATGATGGACTGGCGTCCCCTCACCGATGACTTGCCACGCCGGGCGCCACCGTGAGTGCTGGCCGAGAGGGCACGCTAGATCCCCCGGACGGACGAGCGCAATTCAGGGTGTTGACCGTCCTGTGGATAACTTGTGGACGACTGGAGGTAACCAGTCACAGGTAGCCGCCACGCTGTGGACAAGTTGGGGACAGTACTGATCAGCTTCAAAGAATCCCCAGGTCAAGGCCTGTGTAGAGACTGTGGAGAACTTTGTCGAAACTCGTCCGGCGTGTCGCGCGTGGCGCGTCGTTCGGCGTGTCGCCCGGGCGCGTGCACACATGCCTGTGGATGAATGCTACGGAGCGTAGAGGCGGGACACGGTGGGCTGAACGAGCAGCCGCGCCGGCGGCGCACCGGTGTTTCGGCGCTCTGAGTAACCGCTGAGTGAGAACACGCTGGTAGGCCGGTCGCAACACAAAAACCGGGTGGGGTTCACCTGGCGGCAATCTGAACGTGCCGCACTCGAAACCCCACCCGGAGTAGCGCTCTGACGGGTCAGCCCAACGCGCTCTGTGCGGTCCGCAACCGATCCCCGATCGCCTTCGGCGTACCGGGCGTGAACACGACGAGCGAGTCGTCCCGCCCGGGCCGCTCCTCCATCAGCCAGCGCCCCTCGGCGGTGTCCACGAAGTTGATCGGCTTCGGAATCCGCCGGCGCCGCCCCCCGTTCGGCCGCGTCGCGACGTACAACGACCCTGCCCCAGTCCGCGGTGCCTTCAGGATCCGCTGAATCTCCTTCAACGGCGCGAGCGCCTCGTTCCGCCCGGGCCCGGTCTGCATGATCGAACGCTGCGACACATCCTCGGACCCCGCGGCGCGGCCACTGTCGAACTCGGACTTGCTGGTGACCAACGGCTGCCCCGATGCACCCTGGCCTGCGGGCATCATGTCGAGGAACGTCGGGAGCAGCAGATCGGGCCGTTGCCGGACGACGGTGACCGTCTGGTCTCCGATGACCCGGAGCAGCGCGAAGCCGCCGCCGTTGCCGCTGCCGACCAGCACGGCGTAGTTCGAGGGGCTGCCGTCGTCGAACTGCCCGTCGAACCACCCGTAGTACTCGATCTGCGGGTGGCAGATCGACTCGATGAGCGCCAGCAGATCGCGGTCCATGCCGCGCGGGCCCATCAGCCCGAGGTCGGTGAGCACCGCGTTGACGTCCTCGTCGATCCGGCGTTCCGCCACCGGGTCGTAGAAGGTCGCCATGTCGGCGATGGTCTGGTGAGGCTCACCGCCCCGACGCCGGATCAGGGTGAACAGCGTCGGGATGGTGAATTTCGTCGGTTGGTCGAGAGAGATCACGTCGTGGGGCCTCATTCACCGATCACGGGTGGCGCGGTCAGCTCGTCGGTGCCGAAGAGCTCGTTGGCATCCTCTTCGACGAGGTACTTGGTCTGGTGTTCCTCGTCTTCGGTGCCCTTGCCGCCCTTGGCGCCGCCCGCGCCCATGCCGCCCATCCCGGACGTACCGGCCTTCCCGGCCGCGCCGCTCATGGCGCCGCCGCGCATACCGGCACCGGCTGCGCCTTCGCCCGCGCCGAGCCCGGCCGCGGCACCGGACGCCGCACCACCAGCCCCGAAGCCACCACCGAACGCACCGGGCCCAAAGCCCGCGACGGCACCCGAACCGGCGCCGCCGCCGCCGAACCCGCCGCCGCTACCGCCGGGCCCGAAGCCCCCGGCGCCGCCACCCGGCCCGAACCCGCCGGCCCCGCCGGGTCCGAACCCACTCGAGTCGAACGACGACGGCGTGAAGCCCTGCGCGGTCGTGCTGTCGGAACCGGGCGGCGTGTACGTCCCGGTCGGGATGCCGGTGTTGTTGGGATTGTTCGGATCGTTGATGCCGCTGTGGCCGGTCGTGAAGTCGGTCGGCTTCGCGTCGAACTTCGGCATGTTGGCTGGGTTGAAGCTGCCGCCTCCACCCCCGCCGACGCCTCCGCCGCCACCGAAGTTGCCGCCTCCGCCGCCACCACCGAAGTTGTTTCCGCCCCCGCCGTCGGACAAATTGTTGCCCTGCCAAGCGCTGTACTGCGGCAGCTGCTGGGCGTTGCTGTTCGACGCGTTGAAGTAGGCCGTGTAAGCCTGGACGTTCGCCTTCGAATTGTCGTTGTACTGGTTGATCTCGTCGTCTTTGTCGCTCAGCGGGTTGATCCCGTCGAGGAAACCGGCCGACGGCGGGTCCTTCGGGAGGTCCTGGACCTTCGACTTGACGGTGTGGAAGCAGTCGACCTGGTTGCCCAGGTACATGTCGCTCTTGCCGAGGTTGCCGGCCGAGTCCTGCAGCCAGATGCCGAGCGGGTGGGCACCGGCCTGGGCGGCCGTCGCGCCGCCACCTTGCCAGGCAGTGTCCATCTTCTTGTTCAGGTTGTCGATCTCGGTGACACGATCGCTGTGCACCGTCTTGAGTTCGCCGGCGGCCTTCGAGCCGTTCTCAAGCGATGCGGGGTCACCGGCGTGGATCTTCTGGTAGATCGAGTACGCGTCGATCGAGCGGCCACCCAGGTCCGCTGACTGCTGCTGCGCCTCGGGACCACCGCTGAACAGGCCCACCAGACCACCGGCGATCGCGCCGACGCCGGCGCCCACCGCGGTTCCGACACCGGGAACGACGGAACCGATCGCGGCGCCGTACCCGGCGCCGATCGCCATGCCCTTGAGCTCCTTGCCCATGGTGTTGGCATCATTCCCCATAATGAGCCACTCCTTCTGAGGTGTTCAGGTGCTCGATCACGCCGCACCCTTGAGGTGTCCGACCATGGCGGTCGCGAACTTCTGCGAAATCGCACACGGGTTGTTCTTGTTGTCGCCCACGTTGATCGCCGAGATCACGGACACCGCGAGCTGATCGGTGACGCCGACCCAGAGGGTGCAGCCGCCGTCGGGACGGCCGTCGTGGATGTCGGCGAACACGCCGGGATAGCCGTCGATCGACACCGGCTGGAAGTAGACGTCCTGATCCTTCTGGTCGTAGATGTCGCTGATGCCGCCCTTGTTCTGCGGCAAGGGGTAGACCGCGACGGAGTTCTGCTCACTGCGGGTCGACTTCCACATGCACCCGGTGAGCTGGCTGCTGCCGGTGTCCTTCTTGCCCGGCAATGCCAGCCCGACCTGGGTGGCACCGTCTGCCGTCAACACACTGCACGGGTCGCTCAGCAGTACGTCGGTGGGCAGTGCCGCCGGCACCTTCGGGCCCGACCCCGCTGCCGGGCTGCTCGCCGGCGCTGAAGACGAGGGGCTGGTACCGCCACTGCTCTCACCGCTGCATGCCGTGAGAGCGGCCAGCGCAGCGACGGTTCCGGCGGCGATGCGAACGGTGCGGGAGATCATGCGGGACTCAGGCTCCAGTCTTGATGTTGTCGCGCGCTTGCTGCTCCGCGACCGTGATCTTGTTCTTAGCCGCCTTCAGCGCCGTGATGAAGTTGTTGACGTACTTGACCATACGATCGTGCTGGTCCAGCAGCGTCTGCCCCGACGGGTTCGCACCGCCCTTGACGAAATCGCCACTGGCGAACTCGTCCGCGGGTGCCGTCACCTTGGAGATCGTCGTGGCGCGGTTGAGGTCGGTCTGCAGGTTGTCAGCCAGGGCCTGCCACTGGTTGATGACGCCGTCGACCTCGTCGTCATCGAACTGGTAACCGCCGCCGGTTCCGTAGCTGCCGACCTTGATCGGCGGAGTGGGTGGAACTTCGGTCATCGGCGTTACCCCCTTGGGCTACCTCTCGCTCCCCAAACGGCGAGATCAGCAGGTTGGATGGTAACGCACGGCCGTTGGTTCCCGCTCGGGTTCGGAAGACCTCGCGCGGAGGCCGGAACCGATCTTGTGGGTCGCCCGAATGGATGGTTCACGCACAGCAAAGCGCCCCCGGGAAAGACCCGAGGGCGCTTTGCTGGAGCAACTGAAACCGTCAGACCGAAGTCGCCTTGACTTCGAGGCGGACGTCGACCTTCACGTCGGGGTGGAGGCGGGCGTTGACGGAGTGCTTGCCGACCGTCTTGATGTGGTCGCGGAGGTCCAGGACGCGCTTGTCGAGCAGCGGGCCGCCCTGGGCCTTGATCGCGTCGACGATCTCGCCGGCGGTGATGGAGCCGAAGAGCTTCTTCGAGCCCTCCGCCGCCTTGCCCGTCAGCTGGATGGCGCCGAGGCCCTCGAGCGTCGCCTTGATTTCCTTGGCGTGGTCGAGGTCGCGGATGCGCCGGGACTCCTGCGCGCGCTGGATCGTGCGCACGTTCTTCTCGGCACCCTTGCTGGCCACGATGGCGTAGCCGCGGGGCAGCAGGTAGTTGCGGGCGTAACCGTCCTTGACCTCGACGATGTCGCCGGGGCCACCGAGGTTCGCCACGTCCGTGGTGAGAATGATCTTCGCCATGACGAGCCTCCTCAGCGAGCGGTCGAGGTGTAGGGCAGCAGTGCCATCTCGCGCGAGTTCTTCACCGCGATGGCGATGTCACGCTGGTGCTGGCTGCAGTTGCCGGTGACGCGACGGGCACGGATCTTGCCGCGGTCGGAGATGTACTTCCGCAGCAGGTTGGTGTCCTTGTAGTCGATCAGTTCCGGGCGGCCCTTCTTCTCGGCCTTGCAGAAAACGCAGACCTTCTTCTTGGGCTTACGGATGGGTGGCTTGGCCACTGTCTTCTCCTGGATTCAAATCTTGAGGTGTAAAAGTGCGAGATCAGAACGGGGGTTCGTCGGCGAAACCGCCGCCGCCACCGCCGCCTGCGGGGGGCGCGGAGCCCCACGGGTCGTCGGCCGGCATGCCGCCGCCACCGCCGCCTCCACGGTTGCCACCGCCGCCGCCGCCACCGCCGCCGCCGAAGTCACCGCCGCCACCGCGGCTGACCTTGTTGACCTTCGCCGTGGCGTACCGCAGCGAGGGCCCGATCTCGTCGACTTCGAGCTCGACGACGGTGCGCTTCTCGCCTTCCTTGGTCTCGAAGGACCGCTGCTTGAGCCGGCCCTGCACGACCACACGGGCGCCGCGGGTGAGCGACTCGGCGACGTTCTCCGCCGCCTGGCGCCAGATGTTGCAGCGCAGGAACAGCGCCTCGCCGTCCTTCCACTCGCCGGACTGCCGGTCGAGGGTGCGCGGGGTGGACGCGACCGTGAAGTTCGCGACCGCCGCGCCGGACGGGGTGAAACGCAGTTCCGGGTCGGAGGTCAGGTTTCCGATCACCGTGATGACGGTGTCTCCAGCCACGGGGACGTCCCTTCGGCTCAGGCCTTGGCGGCGACGGGCTTGGCCGCGGCGCGCTTGACCTCGCGGCGCATGACCTTGGTGCGCAGCACGGTCTCCTGCAGCGACAGCTGACGGTCGAGTTCCTTGACCGCGTCGGAGTCGGAGTTCAGGTCGAGCAGCGCGTAGATGCCCTCGGCGTGCTTCTTGATCTCGTACGCCAGGCGACGGCGGCCCCAGACGTCGACCTTCTCGACGCTTCCGCCCGAAGTGCGGATCACGTTGAGGAAGTTGTCCAGCGTGGGGGCGACCGTGCGCTCGTCGAGCGTGGGGTCCAGGATGACCATTACCTCGTAATGGCGTGACATAACCACTCACCTCCTATGGGCTCGCGGCCACGGACTGTCCGTGGCAGGAGGGTTTGTCCAGGTAAGACTACCTGGGGGTACCGACAGAGCTGTCAGGAGGCCCGGCGCAGCGCCCAGGTGCGCACCAGCCCGGCCGTCACACCCGCCAGCACGATCACCGCGAGCAGCATCGGCAGCTGGATGTCGGACGCGCCGCCGGAGGTCGCGAGCGACTCCGCGTTGCCGGCGTTGAGCACGTCCGGGCCCTGGCTCTGCGTGTCCTGGCCGCCGGTCACGGGCGCGGCCGAGCCGGGCAGCGTGCCGTTGGCCGGATAGCGGATGCCGGGGGCGACGGCGGTGCCGGGTGTCGCGGTGGGGATGCCGTTGTAGTCGCGCTGCGGCGCGGTGCCGGCGGATCCGGGGATCAGGTTCGCGAGCGGGCCGCCCTCGGAGTTCGAGGGCGAGGTGCTGGTCGAGGGCGAGCTGCTGCTCGGCGTCGACGACGAGGTCGGCGGCGTGTAGTTCGTGGCCAGTGTGGTCAGGCCGCAGTTCGAGGTGACCGAGCTGGTGATCGCGTCGAGCACTTGCTTCTTCGTGTCCGCGCTGTAACCAAGTGCGGCGTTGCCCTGCAGTGCCTGCCCGACGGCGCTGCCGATGCTCTTGCCGTCGATGGTGCCGCCCGACGAGCTGGGCACGGTGCCGACCGTGAGCGTCTTCGCGGACAGTGCGTTGGCGACGCCATCGGGGTTCACGCCGTTGAGTGGGATGATCCACAGCAGCGTCTGCTGCTTCGAAGCAGCGGCTTGCTTCGCGAGCGCGCTGACGGAGGAGCCCGGCAACGCGACCGTGTCGCCCATGCTGCCGCTGACCGAGCCCGTGCACTGGTTGGCGAGGGTCGTGGCGGCCGAAGCAGTGCCCGAGCCGAGGAACGCGCCGCCGGTCACCAGGGCCGCCAGCGCGGTGACGCTGAGTATGCGCCGAGTTCTCAGCCAGGTGGGGTTCTTCGGCACGAGCGCTGTCCTCCAGGGTCTTCGGGCGTCGACCATCGCGACTGGTGAAACGAATGGGACCCCGAAAAGATACTGGTGAGTCGGCCTAACTCGCAGCGGCCATTCGGCGGAGGACCCAGGTGCGAACCAGGCCCGCGCTGACTCCGGAGAGTGCAAGAACTGCCACCAGCACGGGCCAATCCAACCCGTTCGCGTGGTTATCCCCGGTGGGGGGTAACGCCTGCGCCTCGCCCGCGTTCTGCACGCTCGCGTTCCCGGCCGACGGCTGACCCGGGTTCGAGAGGCCGTACTGCGGTGCGTACCCCGGGATCTGGCTGCCGTAGCGCAGCGCGGGCGACGGCGAGAACAGCCCGGCCATCGCCATCGGGATGTCGCTGTAGTCGCGCATCGGCGCGTAGCCGGTGCTGAACGGCAAGTTCGAGAAGTTCGCGAAGCCCGGGAACAGCGACGCGAGACCGCCGCCACCACCCGAGAGCGGCAGCAACGGGCTGTTCACCGGCGGGATCGGCGTCTGGCCGGCGGGAGTGCCACCCTGCGGCGCGCCGGGACCGGTCGCCGGCGGCTGCTGCGGGCTGCCGGGGTTCTGCTGCGCGGGCGCCCCGCCCGTCAGCGCGCGCTGCGTCGAATCGACGCCCTGCTGCAGGGTGTTCGTGGTCCCCGCGACGGTCTGGTTCAGTGCCCCCGCGGCCGGCGCGCCGACCACGGGCACCGGCGCGACGACGGTGTTGACCACGTTCACCGTGACTTTGCAGAGGGCACCGAGAACCGAGTTGACGGCGCCGGTCAGCACACCGGAGACCTGGCCGACCACACCGAGGTCGACCGGCAGCCCCAGCAGCGTTTTGACCTGGACCGTGTCCCCGGGCTTCGCGGTGATCGTCGAGCCGCACTGGGTCACGATGGTCGTCGGAGTGGACGTTGCGGACGCCGTACTCGGCGCGGCGAGCGCGGCCGAGCCGGCCAGCACGAAGGCGGCGGCTCCCAGCGCGGTGGCCCTGCGTGTGCGGTGCTGCCTGGCCATCGAGCCCTCCGCCGCGTTCGGTCTGAACCTGTCTCCCCTGGACAACGACGGTAACGGGAACGAGTGACGCCCGCTCAGCCACCGATGTCAGGCATTCGGGTGGGAAGCGGGTGTCACCGCCCGTGTCGATCAGGCGGTCTTGCGGCGCAGCCACGCGCGCACGAGCGCCGCCGCGACGATGGCCAGCGCGAGCACCGCGATGAGCATCGGCAGCTTCGCCGGCGGCGTCACGGCCGGCAGCGCTTCGGCGGTGCCCGACTTCTTCGCGTCGACGGTCGGCACCTGGTCCGCGGGCAGCTGACCCGGGATGACCTGCGTGATCACCGGCGGCGCCTGCACGAGCCCGGACGGCAGCATGGCGGCGTTGGTGAAGATGCCCGCGATGGAGTCCAGGCCGGACAGGTCGCCCGAGCCGGTGATCACCGGGTCGAGGCTGCTGCCGGGGGCGCCCGGCGGAGTGCTGCCGGGAGGCGTCTGGCCGGGCGGGGTGCCACCGGGGGGATTGTCGCCCGGCGGGTTGTCACCGGGAGGGTTGTCTCCGGGCGGGGTCACAACCGGGGCGGTCACGCCACCGACCAGGCTCCCCGTGGCGTTGCCGACGCTGTTGGCCGTGTTCTGCGCGAGCGGGCAGACACCGTTCGCCGCCGCGTCACCGACCGCCGGCACCTCGCCGACGCCCAGCGTGCGCACGACATCGCCCACCGGGAGCGTGAAGAGCGGGTTGCTCCCGTCGGCCTGCTTGGCCTTCGAGTCGAGGCCGACGGTGAGCCGGTTCGGAGCGTTGAGCGGCGCGCCGGCGTCGAGTGACAAACCCTTGCCGGTCTTGCCGTTCTGCAGCGTGGCCGAGCAGTCGCCGTCGAGCGTGGGGCTCGGGTCCGCGGAAGCCGTGGCGGGGAGCGCGAGCGCGGCCGAGAGAACCGGCAGTGCGACGGCGATCCCCAACGTGGTGATCCGGGCGGCGTGCTTCCCCATGCAAAACCCCTCCGACGGCCCGAACTGGATCACGGAACGCGCTCACGGTACTCCACGAGCGTCACCAACTGGGGCGTCAGGTGCGGATTCACCCGGGGGTAGCGTGCTCTCATGCAGATTGGCGCCCATGTCCGCGACGACGATCCGCTGGCCGCCGTAGCCGAGCGAGAAGCCGACGTCGTCCAGTTCTTCCTGTCCGACCCGCAGGGGTGGAAGGCTCCGAAACCGCACCCGTTCGGGGACGCGATCAAGGAGTCGCCGGTCGAGGTGTTCATCCACGCGCCGTACCTGATCAACGTCGCGTCGCTGAACAACCGCATCCGCATCCCGTCGCGCAAGAACGTCGCGCAGCACGCCACCGGCGCCGCCGTGATCGGCGCGAAGGGACTCATCGTGCACGGCGGCCACGTGGGCGCCGGCGACGACGTCGCCGAGGGCTTGGCCAACTGGCGCAAGCTCTTCGAGCGCGAAGCGGACAAGGGCGGCTTCGCCGTGCCGATCCTCATCGAGAACACCGCGGGCGGCGAGAACGCGATGACCCGCGAGCTCGACGTGATCGCGCGCCTGTGGGACGAGGTCGGCGAGTTCGGCGCCGGGTTCTGCCTCGACACCTGCCACGCCTACGCCGCGGGCTGGGATCTGGCCGACGCCGTCGAGAAGGTCAAGGCCATCACCGGCCGCATCGACCTGGTGCACCTCAACAACTCGCGCGACGAGTTCGGCTCCAACCGCGACCGCCACGCCAACATCGTCGGCGGCGAGGGGACCATCGATCCCGAGCTGCTCGCCGACGTCGTTCGCAAGGCCGGCGCGCCCGTCGTCGTGGAGACGCCGAGCGAGGGCCAGGCGGCCGACATCGCCTTCCTGCGCAAGCAGACCGCCTAGGACTCGGGCACGGGTGGCACCGTCGGCACAGCCCGGCGGTGCTTCCTGAAGCCCGCGAACTTCACGCGGTCACGCGCCCGTTCGAGCACGCCGCCGGCCGGGTCGTCGTCTCCGGCGAGCCGGATGAGGTCCGTGCGCGGCCGGTAGATCTCGCGGATCACCAGCACGCAGAGGCCCACCACGGCGAGGTCGCGCACCACGACCGTGCCGAGGAACCAGCCCTCCGGCAGTCCCTTGTGGTCGATGCCGAGGTAGTAGAACATCCGCGGCGCCCACACCAGCGCGTCGATCACCATCCAGCTCAGCAGCAGCCGCCAGCGCGGGATCGCGAGCACCGCCAGGGGCACGAGCCACAGCGAGTACTGCGGGCTCCACACCTTGTTGGTCAGCAGGAACGCCGCCACCACGAGGAAGGCGAGCTGGCCGAAGCGCGGCCGCCGCGGCGCGGTGAGGGCGACGTACGCGATTCCGGCGCAGCAGAGCAGGAATAGCACGGCGATCACGGTGTTGAGGATCGCCGGCGTCTGTCCTTTTTGGAGCACGCCGTCGAAGCCGGTCCAGCCCGTGGTGTAGGAGATGACGTTGTAGAGCGAGTCCGGGTCCATCGGCCGCAACGTGTTGAGCCGGAAGAACTCCCACCACCCGTGCGTGGCCACGAGGATGAACGGCACGTTCACGATCAGCCACGTGAGCACGGTGAACGCCGCCGTTCTGCCCCACGCGCGCAGCTTCCCCGCGCGCAGGCAGAGCACGAACAGCACCCCGAGCAACAGCAACGGGTACAGCTTCGCCGCGGCACCGAGCCCGAGCAGCACGCCGGCGATCTCCGGCCGTTTTCGCGACCACGCGAGGATCGCCGCGGCGGTGCACGCCGTGGCGATGGCGTCGAAGTTCGTGAACGCCTGCACCAGCACCAGCGGCGAGATCGCCACCAGGACCGCGTCCCACGGCCGGCGTTTCATCGTGCGCCCGGTCGCCCACACCGTGATCAGCCACGCGAGCGCGAGCCAGAACGCGGAGATGTTGAAGTAGATCGCCACCGGCAGCGCGCTGGGCAGCCAGCCGGAGTTCGCGACCGAGAGCCAGCCCGCCGCGAGCTTCGCGTTGACCCACTGGAACAGGCCCGTGAGCACGGGGTACTCCATGTAGCGGGTCTGGTTGTCCGCCGTCTGTGTGTCCTCCTGCCAGGACGAGACGTACGGGAAGGTCTTCGGGTCGTTGAGCCGCTCGGAGCTGTAGAGCGGCACGATGTCCGAGTAGCACATCGCGACGAACGGGCGGCCCGCGCGCCAGTCGAGCTGGCTGGCGCCAGTGGAGTCCTGGTACTGCTGGATGCAGGACGCCTTGCCGAACCAGCACAGCACCAGCGCGAGGATCGCCAGGCCCAGTCCCACGCGCTGCGGTGACCAGAACCAATGCCGGCCCACGGCCGCGTGTTCGCCGAGCGGCCCGCCGATCGGTCTCGTCGCCGCGGCGGCCAGCGGGTCGTTCCAGCTCGGCACGATCCGCTCCGCTGGCGTCAGCGTGCGGGGAGCCGCGTCCGGCTCTTCGGCGGTGGCTTGGTCGGGCACGTCGCGGATGCTATCTGCCCGCAGGTCAGGCGCCTGTCATTTAGGGTCGGAGTAGAACCCGGCAAGCACCTCGAAAGCCCCACCGAGGGCCACGGCTTCCTCCCCGAGGTCGCTCAGCTCCACGTCGATGCGCTGCCAGTGCGGCACCGGCAGCAGCTCGCTCAGCTGCGCCGCCACCGTGTCTCGGTATACGTCGGGCTCCGCGCGGATGGCGCGGCCGAACAACACGATCCGCTCCAGGTCCAGGACCTGCACGAGGTCGGCGAGCCCGATTCCCAGCAGCCGCGCGGCCTCGGCGGGGGTGGCCGCGGAGCGGTGCATGATCTCGACGCAGCCGCGCCGTCCGCAGGCGCAGCGCGGGCCGTCGTACGCGATCGTGGTGTGGCCGAACTCACCGGCGTTGGTGCGCGGGCCGCGGTAGACGTTGCCGTCGACCAGCAGCCCGACGCCGATACCGGTGCCCACGAGCACCACGGCGGTGGCGGTCTCCGGCGTGTCGGGCCACGTGTGGGCGACCGCGGCGGAGTTCGTGTTCTTGTCGAGCGTCACGGGCAGTCCCGTGCGCTCGGCGAGGAGATCGCGAAGGGGCACGTCGTGCCAGCCCGGCATGTTCGTGGCGTCACGGACGCGGCCTTCGCGGTGGTCGAGCGGTCCCACCGCGCCGACGCCGAGGCCCAGCACGCGCGCCGGGTCGACGTCGGCGAGCAGCTTGCGCGTCGCGCCGACCACCGCGGTCACGGCCTGCTCGGGCGTGAAGCCGACGGGCAGCGGACCTTCCACGGTGTCCTCGACCTCGCCGGACAGTCCCGTGCGCAGCACGAGGAATCCGTCGCGGTCCAGCTGCGCGCCGAGTGCGCACTTCGCCGACGGCCGGATCCGCAGCTGCGTGCGCGGCTTGCCGACGCCGGCCGCGGCCTGGCGCTCGACGTCGAGCAGCTGCGTCTCGAGCAGCTCGGCGACGATCTTCGACACCGCCTGCTGCGTCAGCCCCGTGCGCTCGGCCAGCTCCACGCGGCTGAGCCCGCCCGCGCGCAGGATGTGACCGAGCAGCAGCGCTCTGTTGAAGCGGCGCAGCCCGCGCAGGTTGACTCCGGTTTCGGCCATCCGGAGATCCTCTCGAATAACTGGCTAGTTACGCAACAGTGTTGTTTAATGGGCGGCATGGCTGATGACTTGCGAGTCGGCATCCTCGGTTACGGCATCGGCGGCCGCGTCTTCCACGCGCCGCTGGTGGCTTCGACGCCGGGTCTGGTGCCCGCGGCGATCGTGACGGCGAACCCGGAACGCGCCGCTCAGGCCCGCGCGGAGTACCCCGGCACCGAGATCGTGCCCGACGCCGATGCGTTGTTCGCCCAGGCGGGCGACCTCGACCTCGTCGTGGTGAGCACCCCGAACCGTACCCACGTGCCGCTCGCGCTGCGCGCCGTCGAGCTCGGCCTGCCGGTGGTCGTGGACAAGCCGTTCGCGCCGACCGCGGCCGAGGCCGAGCAGGTCGTGGCGGCGGCGAAGGCCAAGGGTGTCGGCCTCACCGTCTTCCAGAACCGCCGCTGGGACTCCGACTTCCTCACCGTGCGCAAGGTGATCGAGTCCGGCCGGCTCGGCGACGTGTTCCGCTTCGAGTCCCGCTACGACCGCTGGGTGCCGAAGATCAAGGACAACTGGCGCGAGTTCGGCGACCCCGCCGAGGCCGGCGGCCTGCTCTACGACCTCGGCGCGCACATCGTCGACCAGGCCCTGCAGCTGTTCGGCCCGGTCACGCAGGTCTACGCGGAGGTCGACCGCCGCCGCGCCGGCGTGCAGGTGGACGACGACGTGTTCGTCGCGCTGCACCACGCCAACGGAGTTCGCTCGCACCTGTGGGCCTCCGCCTTGGCGGCCACGCGCAACCCGCGGTTCCGCGTGCTCGGCGACCGCGCCACCTTCACCAAGTACGGCCTCGACGTGCAGGAACCCCAGATCAAGGACGGCCTGCGCCCCGGCGACGAGGGCTGGGGCGTCGAGCCCGAGGCCGACGCCGGCGCCCTCGGCGTCGACGACGGCACGGACCACACCGAGATCGTGCCCACCGAGGTCGGCCGCTACGAGGACTTCTACGCCCAGGTGCGCGACGCGTTGCGTGGCGAAGCGGCGTTCCCCGTGGACCCGGCCGGTTCCGTGGCCGCGTTGCGCGTGATCGAAGCCGCCCACCGCTCCGGCGCCGAGGGCCGCGTCATGACGCTCGAGTAGCTCGCCGCGACTTCGGCAACCCCCAGTGCCGAGCTCGCGGCCTCCCCCGCTTTTCCTTTGCGGGCGCGAAAAAAGGCTCCCCCCGTCCGGAAACCCGGATGGGGGGAGCCTTTTCTCTTGCGACGCCCTGACTATTCGCTGGGAACGCCCGTGTCGCCGGGATCCCCCGTGTCGGTGGGGTCACCTGACGGCGGGTGCTTCGGCGGCTTCGGCGTTTGCGTGGGGAACGACGGGAAGTTGCCGCCCGGGCCACCGGGGCCGTTCGGGTCGCCGGGGTTCACCGGGTTGTTGCCGTCGCCGCCGCCGGGGTTGTTCGGGTCGTTCGGGTTGTCGGTCGGCGTGATGTCCGACGGCGGGATGTTCGGGTCGCTCGGCGGACCGGACGGCGGGGCCGCGTCGCCGATCAGATCCACCTGCGGGAAGCGTTCGGCTGGCTTGCCCGCGAGGTAGGTGGTCATGAACTTCTGCCACAACGGGCCGGCGATGGTCGACCCGAAGATCGGCGTGCTGCCCTTGCCGTGCAGGTCGAGGTCACCGTTGCCGCCGACCCACACCGCCACGGAAACCGAAGGCGTGTAACCGACCATCCACGTCTGCGCGTTGGCGTTCGCTGCCGAAGCCGGCTCGCCCGGGCGCTTCGTGTGCTGCTGCGTTCCCGTCTTGCCGGCGCATTCGTGGCCGGTCGGGCACTTGAGCTTCGAGAAGCCGATCACGGGCTGCAGTGCCTTGGTCACGTTGCCCGCGATCTGCTTGCTCAGGTCGGCGTCGCCGTCGGCGAATGCCGACTTGGCTGGCTGCGCCTGGGCTTCGTAGGCCACCTCGTTCTGCGAGTTCGTCACCTTCAGCACGAAGTGCCGGTCGCGCTGCTGGCCGTCGCCGGCGAACGTCGCGTAGGCCGAGGCCTGGTCCGCGGGCGTGATCTGGGTGCCGCCACCACCGAGGGAAATGTTGTTGTCGGCGATGGAGATCACCGACTTGCCGCCGTTGTCCTTGGTCTTCACGCCGGCTTCCTCGGCGGCCTGCTCGACCGGGCCCTGCTTGGTGACGTTGAGGACCATGTCGTAGAACACCGTGTTGGCCGAGATCTTCATGGCCTCGGCGACGGTGCACTGCTCCGAGCAGCTGTCGCTGTCACCGGCGTTGCGCACGATGCGCCCGTCGAACTCGCGGTTGTTGCGGCCGTCGAAGGTCGAGTTGATCCCCTTGCCCATCTTGAGGAACGCCGTGAGGTCGTACGGCTTCATCGACGAACCGGGGTTCTGCGGGGTGTCGGCCCAGTCACGGGCTTTCTGCTTCTGGCCGTTGACATCGATGGTCGTGGGCCCGCCGTAGTACGCGAGCACGCCGCCGGTTTTCGGGTCGACGGCCACGAGCGCGTCGAGAAGCCGGTTGTCCGACTGCTTCGCCAGCGCGTCGGCGCCCGCCTGCTGGGCGAGGTCCTGCGCCTTCTTGTCGATGGTCGTCTGGATCGTGTAGCCGCCCGAGTAGTATTGGTCGCTCGAGATGCCGTGGGCTTCGAGCTCCGCCCTCACCTGGTCGGAGATGAAGCGGTACGGCGCGCTCGAGTCTTCCTTGTCCTCCGACAGCGGGACCGGCGTGGGGAAATGCGCCGCCTTGCGGTCCGCCGCGGTGATGTAGTGGTTCTCCACCATGCGGTCGAGCGCGGTGTTCCAGCGGTCCATTGCCACCTTGGGGTTCTCCGACCGGCCCGGCTGCTGGATGAGCCCGGCGAGCAGCGCCGCTTCGGAGAAACTGAGGTCCTTCACGTCCTTGTGGAAGAAGGCCTGCGACGCCGCGCCGACACCGTACGCACCACGTCCGAAGTAGATGATGTTCAGGTACGAGGTGATGATGTCCTGCTTCGAGTACGTCTGGTTCATCTTGAACGACTTCGCCAGCTCGGTCCACTTGCGGGTGAGCGTGGGCGCGTCGTTGTCGGTGGCCTTTTTGATGTACTGCTGGGAAATCGTGGAACCACCGCCGGTGCCGCCGGTGACCTGGTTGTAGACCGCGCGCAGGATGCCGGTGACGTCGAAGCCCGAGTTGGTCTCGAACGACGAGTCCTCGGTCGCGATGGCGGCGTGCTTCATGATGTCGGGGATCTGGTCGGAGGTGAGGATCTGCCGGTTGCCGCCCGCCGGCACGTCCTTGCCCATCGGCGAGCCGTCGGCGTAGAGGTACGTCACGGCCTGGTTCTGGCTCGACGCCACGCTCTGCGGCGAAGGCACGTCGACGCTGAAGTACGTGATCACGAACGCGATCGCGGGAATCACGATGAAGACGCCGACGAACGCGTAGACGCTGCGCCGAATGATCTTCCAGCGCCGCTTCTTCTTCTGGGCGGCGGTGAGGACCGGCCGGCCTTTCTTGTCGAGCTCTGGCTCGTCTGGGTAGACGTCGTCGGGGTCGAGCGGGCCGTCGGCGTCGTAACCCGCGTCGTAGCGGTCGTTGGCGGTGCCGTTGTGCACGTGGTGCGTCATCAGCTCCGGCTCACGCCGCGGTCCGGGCGGCGGCGGGCCTGGCCGGCGCGCGCCGGGAGGCGGCTGACGGAAGCCGGGCGGCGGGGTGCCGGGCCGGTTCGGGGGCACCCGGGGACCGGGCTGGCCGGGCTGCGCCGGGTTGCCCGGCGGGGGCGTGCGAGGCGCGCCGCCCTGCGGCTGGTTGCGGGCCCACGGTGGTGGCCCCTGCCGGCCGGCAGGGGGTGGTTGACGCCGCGGATCGGGATCCCGGTCGGGCCAGGAGCGGTTGCGGTCGTCGTTCACGTGCGGATCCTCTTCTCGGACGCGGGCGTGCTGCGGGCGCAGATCCCCTCTCCACAAGGGGACGCACCGCGGGTGGGGTCGGTTCACTCGACCGGCGGGACGTATCTCTGGGTAACGGCCCCGGCGCGGTGTGAACCGGACAAAACTACGCCCAGGGTGGCGGCTCAGCGATGTCGGCTGGGTCACTTCGAGCCGGGGTTGCGGGTCCGGCACACGACGAAGGGCTCCCCTCCTGACCGGAGAGGAGCCCTTCGGTACGTGCTACCCGCCTGGCTGTCTCGGTGGTGGGGTCACCTCGACCCCGCCTCCGCCGTCGCCGCCACCGCCGTTGCGCCCGGGACCACCGCCGTTGCCGGTGCCCCCGCCGAAGATGCCGCCGGGGCGACTGGTCGTGGTGGGCTCCGACGTGGTCGTCTCGCTCGACGACGTGGTGCTCGACGTCGTGGTCGGGGTCGACTGCGTGGTGGTGGGGCTGGACGTGGTGGTCACCGAGCTGCTGGTGCGGCTCGTGGGAGTCACCGTGTCCGCGTCCTTGCCGATCGGGTCGACCTTCGGGAACTTCTCGGCGGGCTTGCTCTTGAGGTAGGTGTCCATGAACTCCTGCCACGCCGGGCCCGCGATCGTGGCACCGAAGATCGGCTTGTTGTTGTCGTCGTGTAGCGGCCAGTTGCCGTCGCCGCCAACCCAGACAGCCGCCGACACCGACGGCGTGTAGCCGACCATCCAGGTCTGGGCGTTGCGGTCAGCCCATGACTTCGGGTCTTTGGCGTATGGCGTGTACTGCTGCGTACCGGTCTTGCCCGCGCACTCGTGGCCGGTCGGGCACTTCAGGTGAGACTCCTTGATGACCGGCTCGAGTGCGTCGGTGACGTTGCCCGCGATCTGCTGGGTCTTCTGCTCGTCGGGGTCGAAGGCCGGCTTGCCCTGCAGCGTCGTGTCGTCGAACTCGACCTCGTCCTGCGAGTTGGTGAGCTTCGACACGAAGTGCTGCTCGCGGTAGATGCCGCCCGATGCGAAGGTCGCATACCCGGCTGCCATGTCCTCCGGCGTCACTACGGTCTCACCACCGCCAAGCGCGATGTTGGCGTCGTTGATGCCGAGCTTGGCCTTGCCCTCCGGCGCCGGCTGCACCCCGGCTTCCTTCGCGGCTTCGGCGACGGGCGCGGGTTTGGTCACGTTCAACACCATGTCGTAGAACACGGTGTTGGCGGAGACCTCCATGGCCTTCTTGACCGTGCACTCCTTGCCGCAGCTGGCGCTCTCACCCGCGTTGCGAACGATGCGGCCACCGAGCATCCGATTGTTCGAACCGTCGAAGGTCTCGCCGAGGCCCTTGCCCATCTTGAGAAACGCGGTGAGGTCGTAAGCCTTCATCGACGAGCCGGGGTTTCTTGCCTGGTTCGCGCGGTCCTGCCCGAGTGTGTCCTTGCCGGCATCGTCCTTCACGACGTTCGGGCCACCGTAATACGCGATGACCCCGCCGGTTCTCGGGTCGACAGCGACGAGTGCCCCCAAGAGCTTGTCGTCGGTTTGCCCCTTCATGTTGTCCTGCACGGCTTGTACCGCCGCTTGCTGCGCCGCGGGGTCGATCGTGGTGTAGATCTTCGCGCCGCTGCCGTAGAGCTTGTCCTGGTCGTAGCCTTTGGCCTCGAGCTCGTCGAGGATGCGCTGCTGGATGAAGTAGTCCAGCGTGCCCGCGTTCTCCTTGGCCTGAGCGTTCTTGGGGATGAGCTTCGGGAACGTCGCGGCGGCGCGGTCGGCCTGCGAGAGCCAGCCGTTGGCCACCATCTGGTCCATCACGTAGGTCCAGCGTTTCTGGGTGTACGCCGGGTCTTCCGACTTGCTCGGCAGCTGGATCAGGCCGGCGAGCAGCGCCGACTCCGACGGGGACAGCTGGCTCACGTCCTTGCCGTAGTAGGCCTTCGCGGCCGCTGCGATGCCGTTGGCCCCGCGCCCGAAGTAGACGATGTTCAGGTAGCCCGTGATGATGTCCGATTTGGACTCTTCGTTGTTGAGCTTGAACGACTTCGCGAGCTCGGTCCACTTACGGGTCAGCGTCGGGGCTTCGTTCTCCGTGGCCTTCTTGATGTACTGCTGCGAGATGGTCGAACCACCACCGGTACCACCGGTGACCTGGTTGTACACCGCGCCGAGGATGCCCTTGACGTCGAAGCCCGAGTTGGTCTCGAACGTCTTGTCCTCGGCCGAGTACACGGCGTGCTTCACGACGTCGGGGATCTGGTTCGGCTGTAGCAGCTCGCGGTCGCCGCCAGGCGGGACGCTGCGGCCCATCACCTGGTTGTTGGCGTAGTAGAACGTGATGGGCTGGCTCTGCAACGCTTTCACGTCCTGCGGGGAAGGAACCTTCACCAGGAAGTACGTGATCACGAAAGCGACGGCCGGCACCACGACGAACAGACCCACACACGCGTACGCGACTCGCCGGATGATCTTCCAGCGGCGCTTCTTGCGCTGCTTCGGCGTGAGCGGCGGCTTGATCGGCTTGCCGTTCTCGTCGAGCTCCGGGCCTTCGTCCTCGAAGTCGTCCTCGTCCGAGTACTGGGGGTGTTCGGAGCTGTCGTACCGATCGTCGTAACGGTCGTCGTACGGGTCGTAGCCGAACTCCGTGCCGTTGTGCGCGGCGTGGGTGATCAGGTCCGGCTCGCGGTCGGGGTACGCGGGGGGCGGCGGCTCCGGCCGGCCCTGCGGCGGACGGCGGACGGGGCCGGACGGGTTGCGGCCTGGACCACCGGGTCCGGGCGGGCCCGGCTGGCGGAAACCCTGCGGCGGGCTCGCGGCGGGACCGTTCGGCCCCGGTGGCGGCGGTGGAGCCTGCCGGCGCGGCGGCATGCCGCCCTGGCCGTTGGCGTTCGGCACGCGCTGGGACTGCTGGGGACGCTGCGGCGGCCGCTGGGGACGGCGAGGGGGTTCGTCCGCGGGCCACTGATGATCTGAACCGCGTGGATCCGAACCACGTGGGTCTGAACCACGCGGACCGCGAGGACCTGAACCGCGTGGATCCGCAACGCGCGGGTCTGGACCACGGCGGTCTGCACCACGCGGCTCGTCTCCGCTCGGCCACTCGGGCGTGGCACCACGCGGCTGCCGCTGCGCGCCCCCGTTGGGGCCGCGTCGCGGCGGGGCCTGCCGCTGCGGGCGGCGGGGGGCGTCCTCGCCCGGCCAGGCGGGACCCGGTTCTTCCTCCGGCCATTGGGCACGGCGAGGTGCATCTGGCTCCTGGCCGGGCCAGGAGCGGTTGCGATCGTCGTTCACGAATGGGCCTCCGAGGGCGAGACTGCCGGCGCCGGCGTTCGGGAAGAACCGGTGCGCGCCGCCCTGTGCTCTGCAGCGGTTTCGGTACTCGTCACTGGCCGGCTGTCCTCCGCGGCCGGGTGGGCTGGGGCTCGCCCGTGCCGAGGACGTAGGACAGGACCAGGTGGTTCCAGTGGCACGTCCGGCACACCTCTACGTCGTAGACGGTGAACTCGCCGAACAGCCCCGCCATGCGGGCCAGTTCGTCGGGTGTCCGCGCCGATCCCGAGACGTGCTTCAGCTCGTCGCCGTAGACCCACGACACGAGGGTCAACGGCGCCCGGCGGCACATCGGACAGGCGCGGTCGTCCGGCCTGCCGTGGAACTTCGCCGCACGGAGCAGGTACGGGGTCGCGTCGCACACCTCATGGTCGCCGACGCGTCCGGAGCGGACGCCGGCCAGCAGCGCACGGCGCTGCAAGGCGTAGTCCACGACCTGCCGCTGGGTAAGCACGAGGAACAGAGTACGGGCTCTTCCTGTGTGTGCAGTGCCCCCTGCGGGAGGCCACCCAGGGCGACTATTCGGACACGCCGGAAATTCGATAACTCTCTGGTGACGTTCGCCCTGGTCTGGCCACTTCCTGGGGTTACTTCCGCCACTTCGATGTATCGGCGCGATATAGTTGCCGAGTAGGTTGACGGAGGCGGTCGCCCCAGTAGGTCCCACCAGCCACTGGGGCAACGGCGGCCGCTGCGGTTTGTTCCCGTAAGGGGGTGCGGTGTGCTCGAACTCGCGATCCTCGGGTTGCTGCACGAGGCCCCCATGCACGGGTACGTGCTGCGCAAGCGTTTGCACGAGACGCTCGGGATGTTCCGGGCGTTCTCGTACGGCTCGCTGTACCCGACCTTGCGTCGGTTGCTGCGGGCGGGATTCCTCGTCGAGGAGCTCGACGAGGCGGACGACCGGGCCTGGTCCCGGCGCGGCCGCCGCGTCTACAAGCTCACCGCCGAGGGCAAGGAGCGGTTCGCCGAGCTGCTCGGTGACGCGGGTCCGCAGACCTGGGACGACGAGGGGTTCGGCGTCCACCTGGCGTTCTTCTCGCGGACACCGGCCGACGTCAGGATGCGGATCCTGGAGGGCCGGCGGCGTCGCGTGGAAGAGCGTCGCGAGGGTTTGCGCGAGGCGCTGTCCAGGGCCGAGGAGAGGATCGACCGCTACACCCGCGAGCTGCACCGGCTGGGACTCGAGTCGAGCGAGCGGGAGGTGCGCTGGCTCAACGAGCTGATCGCGCACGAACAAGCCGAGCAGCGTGGCCCGCAGGAGTGAGGGCGCGCCGCTCGGGCCGCAACGTCGCGGCCAGACCTGCAGATGAAGTAACGGATTGAAGGAGAAACCGGCATGGGCGAGAACCGCCGCGTTCGGGTGGCCATCGTGGGCGTCGGCAACTGCGCCTCCTCGCTGGTCCAGGGTGTGCAGTACTACCGCGACGCGGATCCCGGCACGCGCGTGCCCGGTTTGATGCACGTCCGGTTCGGCGAGTACCACGTCAGCGACATCGACTTCGTCGCCGCGTTCGACGTCGACGCCAAGAAGGTCGGCCACGACCTGTCCGAGGCGATCTTCTCGAGCGAGAACAACACGATCAAGATCGCCGACGTGCCGCCGCTCGGCGTGCCGGTGCAGCGCGGGCACACCTACGACGGGCTCGGGCGGTTCTACCGCGAGACCATCTCGGAGTCGGACGAGGCGCCCGTCGACATCGTCGGCGCGCTGCGCGACGCGAAGGTCGACGTGCTCGTCTCCTACCTGCCCGTGGGCTCCGAAGAGGCCGACAAGTTCTACGCGCAGGCCGCGATCGACGCCAACGTGGCGTTCGTGAACGCGCTGCCCGTGTTCATCGCGTCGGACCCGGTGTGGGCCAAGAAGTTCGAAGACGCCGGCGTGCCGATCGTCGGTGACGACATCAAGTCGCAGGTCGGCGCCACGATCACGCACCGTGTGCTGGCGAAGCTCTTCGAAGACCGCGGCGTGCAGCTCGACCGCACGATGCAGCTCAACGTGGGCGGGAACATGGACTTCCTGAACATGAAGGAGCTCGAGCGCCTCGAGTCGAAGAAGATCTCGAAGACCCAGTCGGTGACGTCGCAGGTCGACCGCGAGCTCGGCAAGGGCAACGTCCACATCGGACCGTCGGACTACGTGCAGTGGCTCGACGACCGCAAGTGGGCCTACGTGCGCCTCGAGGGCCGTGCGTTCGGCGACGTGCCGCTGAACCTGGAGTACAAGCTCGAGGTGTGGGACTCCCCCAACTCGGCCGGCATCATCATCGACGCCGTGCGCGCCGCGAAGATCGCGAAGGACCGCGGCATCGGCGGGCCGATCCTGTCGGCGTCGTCCTACTTCATGAAGTCGCCGCCGGAGCAGTACGACGACTCCACCGCGCGCGACGCGGTCGACAAGTTCATCCGCGGCGAGCTGGAGCGCTGACGCGCTTTTCTCGCCGGCAGAAGGGCTCCTCGGTGTTCCGGGGAGCCCTTCTCGGTGTCTAGAGGTCCAGCGCCGCCGGGAGTTCGTTGATGTCGCGAACTACGGCGGTGGTTTGCTCCAGCACGGCCGGGTCCGGCGGGAAGTGCGGGTTCGGCACCGCGTACACGGCCATCTTCGCCGCCAGCGCGGCTTTCAGCCCGTTGGTCGAGTCCTCCACGGCGGCGCACTGCGCGGCCGGCACGTTCAGCAGCTTCGCCGCGCGCAGGTAGACGTCGGGCGCGGGTTTGCCGGCGCCGACCTCCTCGCTCGACACCGCGACGGGCACCAGCGACGTGAGGTCGCACGCCTGCAGGAACGCCTGGATCAGCACCGGCGGCGACGAGCTCGCGATCGCCACCGGGTAGCGGCGGGCGACGGCGCGGACCACGTCGGGCGCGCCGTCGATCACGGGCGGTCCCGAGGCGTAGCGCTGCGCCATCCGGTCGATCACCGCCCGCGCGATCTCGTCGGGCGTCAGCCGCGCGCCGAGCGTGCCGACCAGGTAGGCAGCCCACTCGGGGGTGCTCATCCCTTGCTGTTCTCTGGTCGATTCGGGTAACCAGGTACCGCCGTGCTCCGCGACCACGGCGCGGCGCACCTCGTCCCACGTTTTTTCCGAGTCCACCAGCACGCCGTCGAGGTCGAAGATCACCGCGTCCATGCCTGCAGCCTAGTCTGTGAGGCGAATTACTTCGCTAGCCTAACTAAATTTGTTAGCCTGGCTAAGTGACTTCCCCGATCGTCGACCTCGCGCACCGGCTCCGGCCGGTCGTGTTCCGGCTGTACTACCTGGTGCGCCGCGAAACCCCGCAGCTGCTGACGCTCACGCAGGGGTCCGTGCTGGCCGAGCTCGTGGGCGGCGGCCCGAGCCGGATGAGCCGGCTCGCGCAGCTCGAAGGCGTGCGGATGCCTTCGATGACCGACGTCGTCGGCCGGCTGGAGCGCCTCGGCATGGTGAGCCGCCGCCCCGATCCCGACGACGGCCGGGCCGTGCTCGTGGAAGCCACCGAGGCGGGCGAGCGCTTCTACGCCGAGCTGCTCGCGGCGCGGGAGGCGCAGCTGCGCGAGCGGCTGATGGTGCTCGACGACGCCGAGCGCGCCGCGATCGACGCCGCGTTGCCCGCCCTCACGAAGTTGATCAGTGATTTCCACAGTGATGCACCGAAGGCTGATCAACCCAAGAAGGAGTCACCCGAAAACCCGGAGGAGGAACTGATCAGCGATGAACGCTGAGCACCACTCGAGCCTGCTGGACGCGATCAAGGGTCAGCCCAAGCAGGTGTGGATCACGGCGTTCGCCGCGGTCATCGCGTTCATGGGCATCGGCCTGGTCGACCCGATCCTGTTGTCGATCGCCAAGGGCCTGAACGCGTCACCGTCGCAGGTCACGCTGCTGTTCACGTCGTACCTCGGCGTGCAGGTGATCGCGATGCTGTTCACTGGTTCGATGTCCGCGCGCTTCGGCGCGAAGCGCACCGTGCTGGTCGGGCTGACGTTGATCGTCGCCGCGACCGCGCTGTGCGCCGCGGCCGGTTCGATCGAGCAACTCGTGGGCCTGCGCGCGGTGTGGGGCCTCGGCAACGCGTTCTTCATCGCCACCGCGCTGTCGGTGATCGTCGGCGCCGCCACGGGCGGGCAGTCCGGCGCGATCCTGCTGTACGAGGCAGCGCTGGGCGTCGGGCTGTCCGTCGGCCCGCTGCTGGGCGCGCTGCTCGGCACGATCTCGTGGCGAGGCCCGTTCCTGGGCACCGCGGTGCTGATGGCCGGCGCGCTCGTGCTGTGCTCGGTGTTCCTGAAGAGCGATTCGCATGAGAAGCGCGAGCCGATCAAGCTGCTCGACCCGATCCGCGCGTTGAAGCACCCGGGTCTGCTGCGGACTTCGGTCGCGTCGGCGCTGTACACGGCGGCGTTCTTCGCGGTGCTGGCCTGGTCGCCGTTCGTTCTCGGCTGGAGCGCGATCGCCGTCGGGCTGATCTTCTGCGGCTGGGGCCTGTGCGTGGCGGTGGCCGGCGTCGCGTTGGCACCGAAGCTCGCCGCTCGGTTCGGTGAACGGCATGCGGCCGCGCTCGCCGTGGTCGGCTACACCGTGCTGATGCTGGTGCTGGCCGTGCCGAACAAGACGGTCGTGGTGATCGGCATCGTGCTCTCGGGTTTGGTTTCGGGGCTGCTGAACACGCTGTTCACGGGCACCGCGATGTCGATCAGCAACGCGCCCCGCCCGGTCGCCAGCGCGGGCTACAACTTCTGCCGGTGGCTCGGCGGCGCCGTCGCGGCCACGCTCGTGGGGCACGTCGCCGACTGGCTGGGCTGGGAGCAGGGGCCGTTCGTGATCGCGGCCGCGCTGTGTGTCATCGCCGCGGTGCTGCTGTCGTTGCGGGAGAAGAAAACCGACCCGCACGAGGTGCCCAAGGAAGCCGCGTTGGTGGGCGAAGAGGAACTCTGAACCCCCGTCGAATACATCTATTGTTCACCTGAAGATCCGATTTGGCCGAATATGGTCGCTTTGTTCCCTTACTGAAGCGACCTGGAGGCCCTGTGTCCACGGAACGCGGGCGGCTGCTGCCCCTGTTCGCCACTCACCCCGGCGGGCGTTCTCCCCTGACCTGCGAATACCGCTGTGGCAACGCGTGCGCGCACGAAGCGCCGAACCCCACGGACAATGAGTACTTCGGTGACGTCGCGAAGGGCGTTTCGCGGCGTGGCGTGTTCAAGGCCGGTGCCGTGATGGCCGCCGCGGCCGGCGGGTTCGCCGCGCTGTCGGGCACGGCGGCCGCGGCTTCGCCGGCCCACCACGGCGGACACCCCGGCGGCCACAGCGGGCACGGTGGCGGTCACCCGCGTCCGGTGCCGGGCACCGATTTCGACGCCGTGGCGCCCAACAAGCTCGACCGCGTGAGCATCCCCGAGGGCTACGACCAGCACGTGGTCATCCGCTGGGGAGACGCCGTGGCACCGGGTGCGCCGAAGTTCGACTTCCACGCGAAGACCGCGGCCGCGCAGGCCAAGCAGTTCGGCTACAACAACGACTTCGTCGGCCTGATCCCGCAGGATTCCCTGGGGCTGCGCAACTTGCTCGTGGTCAACCACGAGTACACCACCGAGGTGCACCTGTTCCCGGCCGACCAGTACGACCCGGCCAACCCGACCGAGGAGCAGGTGAAGATCGCGTGGGCGGCCCACGGCCTGTCCGTGGTCCAGACGCTGCGCGACCCGATCGGCGGCGGGCTGCGCACCGTGCCCAGCCCGCTGAACCGCCGCATCACGCTCGACACGATCTTCGAGGTCCGCGGCCCGGCGGCCGGCTCGAAGTACCTCAAGACGTCGGCCGACCCGTCGGGCAGACGCGTGCGCGGCACGCAGAACAACTGCTCCGGCGGCGTCACGCCTTGGGGCACCGTGCTTTCCGGCGAGGAGAACTTCCACCAGTACTTCGCCAACGCCGACAAGGTGACCGACCCGACGCAGGCCGCGCGGCTCAAGCGGTACGTGATCGGCACCGGCGAGAGCACGCGCAAGTGGGAACGCTTCGACAAGCGCTGGGACGTACCACGCGAACCCAACGAGCCCAACCGCTTCGGCTGGGTCGTGGAGATCGACCCGAACGACCCGCACGCCGCGCCGGTCAAGCACACCGCACTCGGGCGGTTCAAGCACGAGGCCGCCAACGTGAAGATCACCGCCGACGGCCGCGTCGCCGTGTACTCCGGTGACGACGAGCGCTTCGAGTACATCTACAAGTTCGTGTCGAAGGGCAAGTGCAAGAAGGGCACGTCCGCCCTGGCCCGCCGCCACAACTCGGCACTGCTGGACGACGGCACGCTCTACGTCGCGAAGTTCACCGGCGACAGCCCGGCCGCGGAGATCGACGGCACCGGAAAGCTCCCGGAAGACGGCGAGTTCGACGGCGCCGGCGAGTGGATCCCGCTGGCGAGCGGCAACAAGTCGTTTGTGGACGGATTTACCGCCGAAGAGGTGTACGTCTTCACGCGCCAGGCCGCCGACAAGGCGGGCGCCACGAAGATGGACCGGCCCGAGGACATCGAGCCCAACCCCGTGAACGGCCGGATCTACGCGGCGCTGACCAACAACACCGACCGCGGAGCGGCCGGCAAGGCGGGCGTCGACGAGGCGAATCCGCGGGTCGGCAACAAAAACGGCCACGTGCTCGAGTGGGAAGAAGCGCGCGGCGACTCGGCGTCGACGCGGTTCGCCTGGCGGCTCCTGCTGGTCTGCGGCGATCCGGCCACGGCCGACACCTACTTCGGCGGCTTTCCGAAGAGCCAGGTCAGCCCGATCTCGTGCCCGGACAACGTCGCGTTCGACCCCCACGGCAACCTGTGGATCTCCACCGACGGCAACACGCTCGGCGCCAACGACGGCCTGTTCTCCGTGCCCGTGTCGGGTCCCGAACGCGGGCACGTGAAGCAGTTCCTGTCCGTACCGGTCGGTGCGGAGACGTGCGGGCCGGTCGTCACCGACCACCTGGTGCTCGTGGCCGTGCAGCACCCCGGTGAGAACGCGGCGAGCTCGGCGAACCCGTCGTCGCACTGGCCCGACGGCGGCACCTCGCAGCCGCGGCCGGCCATCGTCTCGGTGTGGCGGAAGGGCCGGTTCGGGCTCGCCGGCCGCATCGGCGTGCGGTAACTCTTTGGAGTGGCTTCCACTGCGCCGAACCCGTGCGGAGTAATAGCTTCGGTGGGTGAGGCGGGCAGGAAAAGTCGCGATCGGACGTTCGGCGGGCGCGTCGGCCTGCACCCTGGTGCTGGCCGGCGCGCTCGTCGTCGTCCTCCCGGGTTCCGCGCCGGCGGCCGACACCTCGGCGTGCGGCGGAGTGGCCCCCAACCCGAGCGTGGAGCAGGCGAACGCGCCCGGCGGAGCACCGGCGGGCTATGTGTTCACGCCTGCCGCGCCCGTGCCGCGCAGCACGCCGCCGGACAAGGTGCCGAGGCTCGTCACGAACTCCGCGCACGCGTCCGACGGCAAGCTCAACGCGCAGATCCAGACGCCCGACGGCCGTGCCAGCTCCGCCACCCAGACCCTGCCGGCGACGCCGGGCGGCATCTACACGCTCTCGGCGGCGACGGGTTCCGTCGGCTCCGCGCTGGCCGACCGCGCCAACGCCCAGTCGACCGGACTGCGTTTCACCGATTCCGCTGGGCGCACGCTGCTGGAGAAATCGCAAAACGTCACGCACGACGTGCAGTCCGACGGCAAGCTCTCGCGCCAGGACTTCCCCTCGCAGACGGCGCCGGACAAGACCACGTCGGTGGTGTTCTTCGCGACCACCAACCGCAACTGGGTGATGTGGGACTGCGTGGACCTGCAGCTCGCCGCGTACACGGTGAAGCTGGAGGTGCAGAACCCCGCGACCGGCGAGTGGGGCCCGTCGGCCACGATCCCCGCCGGCGAAACCGCGCACTACCGCACGACCGTCACGAACTCGGGCTCGCAGCCGCTGACCGGCGTGCTGCTGAAGGACTCGTGGTGCTCGTCGCTGCCGCCCGCGTTCAGCCTGGCGCCCGGCGCGTCGAACGCCGTGCCCTGCGACCACCCGAACCTGGCGGAGAACGACACCGGCCACGTGAACAAGGTGCGGATCACCGGCGTCACCTCGCCGAGCGGCACGCTGACCGACCAGTCGGCCACGGCGACGATCACCGTGACGCCGCTGCCGCTGATCGACAAGATCGGCGACCGCGTGTGGCGCGACACCGACCGCAACGGCCTGCAGGACGACGGCGAGCCCGGCGTCGCCGACATTCCCGTGACGCTCAAGGACGGCGCCGGCGGCACCCTCGCCACCACGAAAACCGCGGCCGACGGCTCGTACCTGTTCGACAAGCGCAAGGACGGGACCTACCAGGTCTGCTTCGACGTCTCGCACCTGCCGGACGGGCTCACCGTGACACGGCAAGCCGCCGGCGACGCGGCGCGCGACTCCGACGTCGACCCGGCCACGGGCTGCACGGCGGCGTTCACCCTCGGCGGGACGACGCACGAGAACCTCAACGCGGACCTCGGGCTGGCACCGCCGCCCCCGCCGCCTCCGGCACCGGCCCCGACGTCGAGCACGACTCCGCCACCGCCTTCGGAAACCCCGGCACCTACGGAAACCCCGGCCCCTTCGGCGAGTCCGGCACCCACGCACTGAAACAATCACGGCATCGCCGCTACCAGCGCCGCGAGTCACCCGTTCCCCCGGATGCGAGACTGGGAAAAGACCACCGGGGAGAGGGGCCATGACCACAGCCACCACCGTCACGACGAAATCCGTGGCGGCACCCACGACGTGGCTCAAGTCCCCCACCACCTGGCTGACCTTCGCGACGCTGGCGCTCTGCGCGTACCTCTCGTGGCGCCGCCGCTGGATGTCGGACGACGGGTTGCTCGTCCTGCGCACGGTCCGGCAGATCCTCGCCGGTCACGGGCCCGTGTTCAACGTCGGCGAGCGGGTCGAGGCCAGCACCAGCCCGTTGTGGACCTGGCTGCTGGCCGCGCTCGGCACGATCCCGGGCCCGGCGCTGGAGTGGCTGTCGGTCGGCACCGGCCTGGTCTGCGCCGTCGGCGGGCTGTTCTTCGCGATGGACGGTGCCCGCCGCCTCTACGACAGCCCGGTCGTTCCGGCGGGGGCGCTGATCGTCTGTGCGCTGCCGCCGTTCCGGGACTTCGCGACGTCCGGCCTCGAAACCGGGCTGGCGATGCTGTGGATCGGCCTGACGTGGTGGCTGCTCGTGCGCGGCAAGGCGCCCAAGGCCACGGCCTTCGTGATCGGCCTCGGGGTGCTGGTGCGGCCTGACCTGGCGTTGTTCAGCATCGTCGCGTTCGCCGCGCTGGTCTTGCTGCGGCGGCCGAGCCTGCGGACCGGCCTCGGCTGGCTCGGCGTCGGAATCGCGTTGCCGGTGGCCTACCAGGTTTTCCGCATGGGCTACTACGGCCTGCTCGTGCCGAACACCGCGCTGGCCAAGGAAGCGGGCACGAGCAACTGGTCACGCGGGTTCGACTACCTGCTCGACCTCGTCGACCCGTACTACCTCTGGCTGCCGATCCCGGCGCTGGCGGTCGCGGCGTTCCTGAGCCGGAAGTCGCGGATCCTCACGCTCGCGCCGGTGGCGGGCGCGGTGCTGCTGGCCGCGTACGTGGTGCGCGTCGGCGGCGACTTCATGCACGGCCGGATGCTGCTGCCCGCGTTGTTCGCGCTGCTCCTGCCGGTGATGGCGCTGCCGCTGACGCGCAAGACGTTCGCGCTGCTGGCGGGCGTCGCCGTCTGGTCGGTGGCCGCGGCCGGGTGGCTGCGCGTGCCGTACGCGAACGACCACGCCGCTGTCGGCGTCACCGACGAGCGCGCGTACTGGTCGTGGGTCACCGGGCACGAGCACCCGGTGCTGGCGTCGGACTTCCTGGGCGAGCCGGTGATGCGCACGGCCGTCGAGGTCACCGACGCGACGCGCGCGCCGGCGGTGCTCGTGTACAGCTACGGGGAAAAGCGCTGGTACACGTTCCCGACGGACCGGCCGTACGTCACGCTCGCGGCCGACAGCATGGGCGCGATCAGCAACCTGGTGTCGCTCGACGTGCGCGTCCACGACGGCTACGGCCTCGCCAGCGACCTCGGCTCGCACTCCACGTCGATCGCCGGCGGGCGGCCTGGGCACTCGAAGTGGCTCACGGCCGCGTGGGAGATCGCCGACGCCGGCCACGGCGACGTCGCGACCGACGGCCGGATGCACGTCTTCACCCCGGCCGAGATCGAGGCCGCCCGGCAGGCGCTGCGCTGCCAGGGCGAGCAGGACGTGCTCATCTCGACGCGGAGCCCGTTGACCTTTGGTCGATTTGTCGACAATCTGTCGGGATCTTTCACCCGCACGGGCATCCGGTTCGACCGCGACCCCCGCGTCGCGGCGTCCTGCTGACGCTTACGGTGGATCGCATGACCGATCTTCCGCTCGCCCTGGTCACCGGTGCCTCGCGTGGCATCGGCGCCGCCGTCGCCCACCAGCTCGCCCCGACGCACCGCGTGCTCCTCGGCGGCCGCGACGAGGCCGCGCTCGAGAAGGTGGCCGCCGAGCTGCCGGGCGCCGAGCCGTGGCGCATCGACCTCACCGACGCGGCTTCACTGGCGGCCGCCGCTTCGCAGATCGAGCGCCTCGACGTCCTCGTTCACTCCGCCGGCGCCGCCCGGCTGAACACCATCGCCGAAGCCACCGCCGAAGACTGGCGCGTGAACTACGAGGTCAACGTCGTCGCCGTCGCCGAGCTGACACGCCTGCTGCTGCCCGCCCTGCGCGCCGCGCGCGGCCACGTCGTCGTGATCAACTCCGGCTCGGGCCGGACGTCCCGCGCGGGCTGGGGCCCCTACGCCGCGAGCAAGTTCGCCGCCCGCGCCTTCGCCGACGCGCTGCGCGAAGAAGAACCGGACCTGCGCGTCACCACCGTCTACCCGGGCCGCACCGACACCGACATGCAGCGCGCCGTCATCGCCCACGAGGGCGGCGAGTACGACCCGGCGCGCTTCCTCCGCCCGGACTCCGTGGCGACGGCGGTGCTCACCGCGGTGAGCGCGAGCCCGGAAGCACACCTGACGGAAGTGATCCTCCGCCCCCGTTGAGCGGCACTGAGGGGCGCTGACAGGTCAGGCGCGCAGCCGGGCCGCGGTGTCGGCGACGGACGCCTGGATCTTCGCGCGGTCCACGCGCGTCGGCTCCGCGCCGGCGACGACCTGCTCGCCGGCGACCCACACGTCGCGCACACGGCGGGAACCCGCGGCCCACACGAGGTTGGACAGCAGCTGCTCGTCGGGCACGTCCAGGCCGGCGGCGAAGGCCGGGTCGTCGAGGTCGACGTGGACGAGGTCGGCCCAGCGGCCCGGCTCCAGGGCGCCGATGTCGGTGCGGCCCAACGCGTCGGCGCCGCCGCGGGTGGCCATGACGAAGACGTCGGCGGCGGTCAGGACCGTGGAGTCGTCGTTGGCGAGGCGGGCGAGCATGGCCGTGAGCTGGAGCTCTTCCCACAGGTCGATGTCGTCGTTGGACGCGGGGCCGTCGGTGCCGAGGCCGATGGCGACGCCGGCCGCGCGCAGGTCCTTGATACGGGCGATGCCGGACGCGAGCTTCGCGTTCGAGCCCGGGCAGTGGGCCATGCCGACGCCGCGGGCGGCGAAGAGCGCGATGTCCTCGTCGGACAGGTGGATGGAGTGCGCGGCGAGGGTGCGGCCGGCGAACACACCGAGCGAGTCGAGCAGCGCCGGCACCGAGCCGTACTCCTTGCGCTGGGCGAGGTCCTCGTTCGCGGCCTCCGCCACGTGGATCTGCACCAACGCGCCGCGCGCGGCCGCCGATTCCGCGGTGGCGCGCAACCCCTCCGGGTTGAGCATGTACGCGGAGTGCGGGCCGTAGCCCAGCTCGACCCGGTCGCCGGGGCCGAAGCGCAGGCCGTCGGTGTCGATCCAGCGGTCGATGGCCGCCAGCGACGTGCGCCAGTCCATGCCCGGCAGCTCGATCACCGGCGGCGCCACGAGCACGCGCCCGCCGGTGGTGAGCACCGCGTCCACGAGCTGCTCGCCCTCGAAGTACATCTCCGCGCTGGTCGTGACGCCGTGGCGCAGCATCTCGACGGAACCCAGCAGCATGCCGGTCCGCACGTCCTCGGGCCGCAGCTTCGCCTCGGCCGGCCAGATGATCTCGCGCAGCCACCGCAGCAGCGGCAGGTCGCCACCCATGCCGCGCAGCAGCGTCATGGGGCTGTGCGCGTGGGTGTTCACCAGGCCGGGCAACAGGATCCCGCCGAGCCGCGTCACCTCGCCGGTGAACTCGGGTGCCTCGGCGACCGGGCCCACGAACGTGATCCGGCCGCTGTCGTCGACGTCCACGACGGCGTCGCGCAGCAGCGAGCAGGCGGGATCGGCGGGCAGGACAACGGGCGCGTGGAAACGGTGTGACATGCGGAGATAGTACGGGCGTCCCAGACAGCTGTGGTCAGGGTGTCTTCTTGATCAGCTTGCCGTCGGCGCCCACGGCGAACCACAGGTTGTCCACGCCCTGGCCGTCGACGTCGCCGGGGCCCTGGTCGCCGACGTAGTAGTACAGCGGCCACTTCCCGTACTTCGCCTGCTCGACACCCGGCGTTCGTTCGGTCGCCGTCAGCAATTTCTGATCCGCGCCCGTGCCCGCGTGGAAATCCTTGTCGCCGGTCAGCGCGGGCCACGTGGCGAGGCAATCGTCGCCACACGTGCTGGTGCCCGAAATGTCATCGGCGAAGGCATAAAGGGTCCTTCCCGAGGAGTCCGTGAGAATGGGGCCGAGGCCGGACTGGCCGATTTTCACCTCACCCGACGACGCCGGTGAGGCCGGTGACGAACCTTCGGGAGCGGAAGCAGATCCGCTGGTCGCGGTGCTTCCGCAGGCAGCGAGGGTGCCGAGCAGGGCGGCACCGGCCAGGACGATCGAGACACGCATGAGAACTCCTCCACCGATTCACGTCGAATTCGGGACGAGACACGGCGGGCGCGGCGAAACGGTTCAACCGGATTTTCCCCTGAACCACCGAACGCCGGATTCCGTGTCGGCTGGAGAATCCGAAGTGAAAGGACGAACCCCATGCGAGCACGAATCGCGGCACTGGCCGCGCTGACCGCCGGCCTCGGCCTGCTCGGCGCTGTCACCGCCACCGCCAGCCCGATGCCCGGCACCCCGACCACGCCCGACATGCCCGGCATGAACATGGACATGCCGGGCATGGACATGTCCGGCCAGGGTGCCTCGACCCCGGCCAAGGCGCCGGCCAGCCTGTCGACGGCCATCCAGCGCTCCCAGCAGAAGCCGATCTTCCTGCAGGCCAAGCTGACCGGCGCCAACGAGGTCCCGGTCGCCGGCAAGCCCGCCGTCGGCGACCCGAAGGGCAGCGCCACCGGCATCGTCGAGGTGCAGGGCAACAAGGTCACCTACGCGTTCTCGTGGAAGGGCATCAGCGCCCCCACCCTGGGCCACATCCACGAAGGCAAAGCCGGTGTGAACGGCGACGTGAAGGTGCCGCTGTTCGGCACCGCGATGCCCGACACCGTCACCGCGGCGGCCGGCACCGCCACCATCACCGACCAGGCCACGGCCGACGGTCTGCGCAAGAACCCGTCGGGCTTCTACCTCAACCTGCACACCAAGGAGTTCCCCGGCGGCGCGGTGCGCGGCCAGCTCACCCCGCTGCGGTCGTCGGTCGACATGCTGAAGCTGCTGCAGGGCGGTGGCCTGCACGCGTTCATGTCCGGCAACCAGGAGGTCAAGGCCGCCCCGGGCGAGCCGAAGGCCGGTGACCCGAAGGCCAACGCCGTCGGCTTCGTCCGCCCGACCGGCACGCAGGTGCAGTTCTCGTTCGCGTGGTTCGGTCTCCAGCCGACGCTCGCCCACATCCACAAGGGCAACTTCGGCAAGAACGGCGCCGTGGTGGTCCCCCTCATCGGCACGACCGTGCCCGCGGGCGTGTTCGCCGTGTCCGGCACCGCGACCGGCCTCGACTCGGCCCTGGTGAAGGACATCGCGCGGCACCCGCTGTCGTACTACGCGAACTTGCACGACGCCGCCTTCCCGGGTGGCGCCGCGCGTGGCCAGCTCTTCTGATCCAGCATGAAAAACGGGGGCCGGCTCACCAGCCGGCCCCCGTTTTCCGTCGCGAGAAACTCAGTCCACAACCCCGCTGCGCCAAGCCCACGCGGCGATCTCCACCCGGTTGCGCGCTCCGACCTTGCCCTGCACCGAAGCCAGGTGCGTCTTCACCGTCGACAGCGACAAGTACAGCTCCGCGCCGATCTCCGTGTTCGTCAGACCGCGAGCGGTGGCCTTCACCACGTCGAGCTCACGCGCGGTGAGCGGTTCGGACGGCGGGGGCACGTCGCGCTTGTGCCCGTTGGCGCTGTCGAAGTGCTTGAGCAGCCGCACGGTGATCTGCGGCGACACGAGCGCGTCGCCGCGTTCGGCCGCGCGGATGGCCTCGATCAGCAGCGCCGGGCCGGCGTCCTTGAGCAGGAAGCCGCTGGCGCCGTTGCGCAGCGCGGTGTGCACGTACTCGTCGAGGTCGAACGTGGTCACGACCACGACCTTCAGCGGGTCGGTGACCTCCGGGCCGGCAAGCTGCCGCGTGACCTCGAGGCCGTCGAGGCCCGGCATGCGGATGTCGAGCAGGCAGACGTCAGGGCGCAGCTCCCGCGCCTTGGTGACGGCCGAGACGCCGTCGGCGACATCGGCCACCACCTCGATGTCGTCCTGCGCGTCCAGGATCATGCGGAAGCCCATCCGCACCATCTCCTGGTCGTCCGCGATCAGTACCCGGATCACCCGTCATCCCCGTTCGCCTCGAGTGGCAGCCAAGCTTCCACGCGCCAGCCGCCGTCGGGCCCGCGCCCGGCCGTGATCCGGCCGTGCAGCAGGGCGACGCGCTCGCGCATGCCGACCAGACCGTAGCCGCCCGACCCACCGGCCGGTCGGTGAGCCTTCTCCCGGCCGTCGTCGCGCACCGACAGGTGCAGCTCGCGACCGGTGACCTCGGCGTGGACCAGCGCTTCCGTGGCGTCGGCGGCGTGCTTGCCGACGTTGGTGAGCGACTCCTGCACCAGCCGCAGCGCCGACCGCCCGACCTCGTGCGGCAGGTTCGGCGGCAGGTCCAGCATCAGCGTGGTCTTGATGCCGTGGTTGGCGCCGTCGACGAGTTTGCGCAGGTCGGCGTCCAGATCGGTGGTGGCTTGCTCGCTCAGGTCACTCGCGCCGGCGGGCGCGTCGCCGCGCATGCTGCGCACGAGCCGGCGCATCGCCGCGAGCGCTTCCGTGCCCGCGTCCTCGATGCGGCCCATGGCTTCGAGCGCGAGCTGCGGGTTCTTCTCGCCCATCATCCGCGCGGCCTGGGCCTGCACCACGATGCCGGTGACGTGGTGGGCCACCACGTCGTGCAGCTCGCGCGCGAGTGCCATCCGCTCAGTGGTCTGGGCGTCGGTGACCGCGGCCTTCATCACCTGGGTGCGCTCGGAATCGCGTGAACGCAGGAACATGCCGACCGCGATGGCGATGCCCAGCACCAGGCCCGCGCCCACCGCGAACGAGCCGATCTCCTGCGGATCGGTGAGCGGGGAGAAGCTCGACCGGCGCGTGTTGAGGATGGTCCCGACGCCCACCACGGCCGACAGCACGGCGATGCGCGGCCACGCCTTCACCAGCGGCACGGCGCGGACCAGGTTCACCACCACGCCGATCCCGGCCACCATCTGCGCCGGCGGGATCCCGCCTGCCAGCTGGTAGTCGTAGCCCAGCTTCAGGAAGGGGATCACCAGCGCGGACAGCAGCATCAACCCGGCCACGCCGAGCATCGCGTCGCCCGGCCGCCGGGGCGAAAGCACCGCCACCACCGCGGCGCCGATAGAGCAGAACAGTACCGGGAAGCCCGACGCCCCGCCGTCGTAGGTGAAGCCGAACTCGAACAGCAGCGTGATCGCGAGCGCGACGATCAGCGGCCACTGCCCCATCGCCAGCGCGTTGACGCGGCGCAGCTTGCGCAGCCGCTGCTCGCGCACTTCGCGGGGCCCGTCCGACTGCGTGCGGCCCGCCACCCCGATCACGACTGCCGCCGTGAGCAGGGTGGCGCCGAACAGCATCGCGGACACGATCGAGGAGGACGCGACGTCGCCGTAGCTGTAGCGCCCGAACACCGCGATCAGCGCGCCCACCACGAGCGACGAGATCGCCGCGAACGCGACGCCGGGGCGGGCCCGGCGCGCGAGGTAGTAGACCATCTCCGTGCCCGCCACCACGTCGGTGATCGAGAGGTTCGCGAGCACGCTCGAATACGCCGGCGTGTGCAGGTAGCGCTGGAAGATCGTGAAGAACGCGAGCGCGAAGGCCGCGACCATCGCCGCCACCGCCGCGCGCCGGCGAGCCCAGATCGCGCACCCCACCATCGCGAAGATGCCGGGGAACAAGGCGAAGTCGACGAACTTGGGGCCGTGGTCGTCCAGGGCCGCGTCGGTCACGAACACGAGGTCGAACAGCAGCGCCGCGAGCAGCACCACCACGGGCATGCCGAGGCGGCGCACGAGCTCGGTCACGCGTGCGGAAAAGGACGAGGACGGCGGAGCTTGGGACACAACCGAACGGTAGAGGATCGCGGGCCGAGCGCACCTTGGCCAGGTGGTTCGAGCCGCATCGGCCGATCGGCCGATGCCGGTGATCGTCGGACTGGCCGTCTGCCCGAAGTGGACACCCGCCCCGATCCGTGAAGGTGGTTCCCAACGAAGTCGCAGACCAATGAGGGAGAGACCCCCGGATGAGCAATCCACAGTGGACTTCCGGCCCGGTGCTGTCGGGGCGGGGGCTGGTGAAGCGGTACGGCGGGCAATACGCGCTGGCCGGTATCGACATCGACATCCAGCCCGGGGACGCGGTGGCCATCGTGGGCCCATCCGGGTCGGGCAAGACGTCGCTGCTGCACGTGCTGGCCGGCATCCTGCGCGCCGACGGCGGCGAGATCCACCTCATGGGCCGGCGCATCGACAACCTGAACGAGAAGAAGCGCAGCGAGCTGCGGCGCACGGAGTTCGGGTTCGTCTTCCAGTCCGGGATGCTCGTGTCCGAGCTGACCGCCGAGGAGAACGTGGCGCTGCCGTCGCTGCTCGCGGGCAAGGCCCGGCGCGAGTCGGTCGCCGCGGGCCGCGAGTGGCTGGCGCGCCTCGGCCTCGCCGGCAAGGAAACGCGCCGCCCGGGTGAGCTGTCCGGCGGTGAGGCGCAGCGCGTGGCCATCGCCCGGGCGCTCACGCACCGGCCGAAGGTGATCTTCGCCGACGAGCCCACCGGCGCCCTCGACACGCGCACCGGCCGCGAGACTATGCAGGCGCTGCTCGGTGCCGCGCAGGAGTCCGGCGCCGCCGTGATCGTCGTGACCCACGACCGCGAGCTCGCCGAGTCGATGCCCAAGACCGTGGCCATCCGCGACGGCTTGATCGCGGCAGCGTCTGAGCAAAAGAGGTTGGCGGTATGAACTCGCTCCAGCTCGCCCTGCGCGTGCTCCGTGTCGACCGGCGGACCCGCACCTCGGCGATCCTCACCGCGGTCGGCGTCGCGGTCGCGACCGGGCTCGTGCTGCTGCTCGCGTCACTGCCCTTCGCGACGCAGGTCCGCGAACAGCGCGGCATCTGGCAGTCGTACTACAACTTCGACACCAGTGGCACGCCGGTCATGCTCGTCAGCGGGGCCAAGGACTACTTCCACGGCCAGGAGATCACCCGCGTCGACGTCGCGGTCACCGGCAACACGGCCGGGCTGAAGCTGCCGGCGGGGATTTCGAAGCTGCCCGGGCCGGGTGAGACGCTCGTGTCGCCCGCGTTGGGCCGCCTGCTGAACAACACGCCGGCCAACCAGCTCGGCGACCGGTTCGGCAAGCCCGTCGCCGCGCTCGGCGACCAGGCGCTGAAGTACCCGGAACAGCTCGTGGCGCTCGTCGGCCACAGCGAGCAGGAGCTCAGCGCGACGGAGGCCGAACGCGCGACGGAGGCCGTCGCGCAGCCGGTGAGCGCGTTCCCTGACCAGCAGGCGAAGGCGGATCCGCTCCTGACGCTGCTGGCGTGGGTCGGCATCATCGTGCTGCTGGTGCCGAGCCTGGTGCTCGTCGCGTCGTCGGCGCGGCTCACCGCGGCCCGGCGCGAACGCCGGCTCGCCGCGATCCGCCTGGCGGGTGCCACGCCGGGGCAGGTCACGTCCATGGTTGCCGGGGAAACGATCCTGTCCGCGGGCGTCGGGGCCCTGCTCGGCCTGGCTCTCAGTCCCGCTTTGCACGGTCTGGCGACGTTCGTCCCATGGGGTGGCGGCACCTGGCTGGCCACGGACTTCACGCTGCCGACCGCGCTCGCGGTCTTCATCGTGATCGCCATCCCGGCGCTGGTGGTGCTGGCCGGCGTGCTCGGCCTGCGGCGCGTGCTGCGCAACCCGCTCTTCGCGACCGGCGGCCACAGCGTGAAGCCGCTGCGCTGGTGGCGGCTGCTCGTCCTGCCGGTGGCGGGCCTGTTCTTCCTCTACGCGGTGTCCAGCACCGGTGACGGCGGGCCCACCATGGTGCTGGTCGGCCTGTTCTTGCTGGTCGCGTCGGCGATCGTGGTCGGTCCGTGGGTGACCTCGGCGGTCGGCGGCACCTTCGTGCGGGGGTGGCGGGGGCCGTCGGCGCTGCTGGCCGGACGCCGGCTGCGCGACGACCCGAAGGGCGCCTACCGCGCCACGGCGGGCATCGTGCTCGCGGTGTTCACCGGCTCGATGGCGCTCACGCTGCTGCCGTCGTTCGAGTCGCTCGCCGGTGGCGGGCGGACGTACGCCGACTCGGTGCTCTACGCCGACAGCAGCCCGGACAAGGCCGCGGCCGTCGTGGACCACGCCAACTCCGCGCTGGCCCGCTACGGCCAGCAGGAACGCGCGATCGCCGTGGGCCAGGTCTATCTGGTGCAGGGCACGGGCGAACAGCGGTCGTACCAGCGGGCACTCGTGATGTCGTGCGCCGACGCGGCCCGGCTGACGCGGCTCGGGATTACCGCGGCCGACTGCAAGCCCGGCGTCGGGCTGTACGCGCCGTACGAGCTGAACGCCGCCGAGTACCACGTGGTCGGCGACCCGGAGCCCACTGACCCGGGGCAGCCGCTCGGCTCCGTGCCGGTCGGGACGTTCAAGATGGGCGACGACGTGAGCAGTTCCTACCTGCTCGACCCGTCGGCGCTGCCGGCGGGTGTGAAGCTCGGCGCGGCCACGGTGATCGCCCCGACGACGGACGCCGACCGCGAGATCGTCCGCACCGCACTGGCCTCGGCCGCGACGGGCGCGGAGGTCGGCAGCCGCGACCAGTACCTCTACGACCAGCAGACGCAGCTGTCGGACCTGCGCCGGGTGACCGTGATCGGCCTGGTGGCCGCCGGCATCCTCGCCGGCTGCAGCGCGGCCGTCGCCACGGCCGGCTCGATCATGGACCGGCGCCGGACGTTCGGGGCCCTGATGGCGGCCGGGACACCGGTGAAGGTGCTGTCGAGGGCGCTGCGGATGGAGACGGCGCTGCCCGCGCTGGTCGCGACGATCGGCGCCGGCGTGGTCGGCATCCTCGTCGGGATCGGGCTGTTCAGCACCGCCGACGAAGGCTCCGTCGTGTTCAGCCCGTGGATCTTCGCTCCGGTCGTGCTCGGCGTCGGGGTGGCGCTGCTCGGAGCCTCGATCTGCACGCCCGCCCTGCGGCGCGTGCAGGCGGAGCCGCTGGCCGACGAGTAGCGGGCGGTCCGCCCTTCGCGGGGTTGGGCGGACGCCGGGGGTGAAAAAGGGGAGAAAAAGGGCCGCTGCCGGGGATGGGAACCCGGCAGCGGCCCTTTTTCACCATCTTTCTTAAGACAATTCGTCAGCGTTTCTCGAAAATGAGGTCGTGTGACACGCGGCCTTCGACGTCGGCGCGCTGTTCGAACTTCGTCCGCGGCCGCCATTCGGGCCTCGGCGCCCAGCCACCCGGTTCGTCCGCGTAGCGGTTGCGCAATGCGGGCTCGGCTGAACACACTTCCAGCATCTGCTCGGCGTAGTGCTCCCAGTCGGTGGCGAGGTGGAACGTGCCGCCCTGCGCGAGGCGCGACGCGACGAGAGCCACGAAATCCGGCTGCACGATCCGGCGCTTGTGGTGGCGCTTCTTCGGCCACGGGTCCGGGAAGTACAGCCGCACGCCGGCGAGCGCGCCGGGCTCGACGTGCTCGGTCAGCAGCACCACCGCGTCGCCGTGCATCAGCCGCAGGTTCTCGACGCCGAGCTTCTCCGCGCGCAGCATCAGCTGGCCCAGGCCCGGGTCGTAGACCTCGGCGGCCACGTAGTTGAGCTCGGGCGCAGCGGCCGCCAGCTGCGACGTCGTCTCGCCCATGCCGGAGCCGATCTCCAGCATCACCGGCGCCTCTCGGCCGAACCACTCGGCGAAGTCGACCGGTCCGGCCGGCAGGTCGGCGACCGTGCGGCCCAGCCGCGGCCAGTGTTCGTTCCAGGCACGCTGCTGGCCGACGGTCATCCGGCCGCCGCGGTTGACAAAGCTGACCACGCTGCGCAGCCGGGGCTGGTCCTCGTTCTCCACCCGGACACGATACTGATCCGGCCAAAAGTAGGCCGACCCCCACGCGGCACGTAACCGTTGCAACGAAGCCATTCGGCCGTGACTGTGGTCGGATCAGTATCCGTCGGCACGGCCGGGCGGGTCAGCGGACGGCTTCGAACTCCCCGAGCCGGGAGCGCAGTCCGGCGAGCCCGGACACAGCGATCGGGTGCGGCGTCGTGCCCGTGTGGGCCGGCAGCACGTCGATCCAGCCGGGGTGGCGATCGGTGTTCAGCACGGTCGTCGGGACGGAGTGCCCGGACTTCCCGCGCTCGGACGGCATGAACTCCCAGTAGCCCGATTCGCCGTCGGCGGCCCAGGGCACGAACTCCCAGCCGGAGCGGCGGGAAAGCAGCTGCTGGATGCGGTCTTCGATGCGGAACCCCAGCTCACGGGACTCGAGCCGGCCGCTTGCGACGGCGCGCAGCCACCACGGCGCGGGCAGCGGGCCCTGCATGCCGCTGGCCCTGCGGTAGAGGGCGAGCACGAGGTCTTCGGCCGCGCGGTGCACCCACGCCTGGCGCAGGTCGCCGGGTTTCATCGCGGGCTGCGCGAACCGCGGCAGCTCGATCGCCTGCGACCATTCGAGGTCCAGCATCGGCTCGAGCCGGGGTTGGCGCGGCGCTGCGCGGTGACTTTGGGGTGCGGCTTCACGGTCACTTCGAAGTGTCGCTTCGCCGTGATTTTGTGGTGCCGCTTCGCTGTGACTTTGTGGTGCCGCTTCGCTGTGACTTTGTGGTGCCGCTTCGCTGCGGGCTGTGGGAATGGGACTCATGAGCCCCTGACCAGCGTCCACCGTCAAGGTTCACCTCCGGGGAGCTGAGACGGACGAGCACGCTCTTGATCTCGAATATCCTGGTGACTTTGCCATTATGTCCGCTCCCTGTGAGAGAAGCCACAACGACTTAACGCGGTCTTAATCCGTTTGCCTCGTGGACACCTGTTCTGCACGTGCAGATTAACGCGAATGTGCTCTCGTCAGGCGTCGCGGCGGTTCGCGGTGAGCACGCCGGCGACGTAGAACGCGAGACAAATGCCGCCGAAATACGCGAGGTAGCCCCACGGGCCGAAAGCGGGCGTCACGTTGAGCGCCGCTTGCGTGAAATCCCCACCAGCGAACTGCCCGGCCGCGAAGAACGGCAGCCACGGGTAGACGTCGGGGCCGACGCGCGGGATCAGCAGCACCAGCCCCTCCACGAGCTGCGTCCACACGAGCACGAGCGTCAACGCGAGCGCGGTGCTCCGCAGCAGCAGCCCGACGCCGACGCCGAGCAGCCCGGTGAGCGCGAACGTCACCGTCTGCCCGAGCACCAGCCGCCAGTCGCCCGCCGAGTGCAGGGCGAGATCCGCGTCCGGGCGGACCAGCGACGCGATGCCCCACGACCCCACGCCCGCGAGCAGCCCGAGCACCGCGCAGACGACCACCACCACGGCACCCTTCGCGAGCAGCGCGGGCACGCGCGTCGGCACGGCCTGGAACGTGAGCCGCAGCGTGCCCCAGCTCGCGTCGGACGTCGCGGCGAGCACGGCCAGCACCAGCGCCACCGTGCGGCCGATGCCGGTGGCGAGCTGGGTGTTGCCGACGCTCGCGGTGACCTCCGAGCCGGCGAGCGCGAAGAACAACGTCGTGAACGCCAGCGGCGCGAGCACCGACAGCGCGCCGCACCACCAGGGCGCGCGGGTGGAGAAGAGCTTGATCCGTTCGGCCCGCAGCACGTTCACCGGGTACCTCCGCTCGTGAACTCGGCCGTCTGGCCCGTCAGCTCCAGGTACGCCTGCTCCAGCGACCCGGCCAGCGGGCTCAGCTCGTGGAGGGTGGCACCGACCGTGAACGCGAGATCACCCACAGTGTCGCTGTCCACTTCGGACACCACAAGCGCGTCGCCCTCGTCGGTGAACGCGATCCCGAGCTCGGTCAGCGCCGTGCGCAGGGCGTCGGCCTGGGGCGTGCGCACGCGGACGCCGCGCGAGCCGGCGCGTTGGACGAAATCGGCCATGGTGCCCTGGTAGGTGAGCCGGCCGCGGCCGATCACCACGAGGTCAGGCGCCGTCTGCTCCATCTCCGGCAACAGGTGGCTCGACACGAACACGGTGCGGCCGTCGGCGGCGAGCGAGTGCATGAGCTGCCGGACCCACAGCACGCCTTCGGGGTCGAGACCGTTCACGGGTTCGTCGAACAGCAGCACCTTCGGGTCGCCCAGCAGCGCGGTCGCGATGCCGAGGCGCTGCAGCATCCCGAGGGAGAACTCGCCCGCGCGCTTCTTCGCGACGGAACCGAGGCCCACGAGCTCGAGGACCTCGCCCACGCGCCGGTCGGGCAAGCCGTTGGTCGCGGCGAGCCAGCGCAGGTGCTGCCGGGCGCTGCGGCCGGGGTGGCGCCAGGTCGCGTCGAGCAGGGCGCCGACTGTCCGGAGTGGATCGACCAGCTGCCGGTAGGGCCGGCCGTCGATGTGCGCGGTGCCGGCCGTGGGCGTGTCGAGACCCAGCAGCAGCCGCATCGTCGTGGACTTGCCGGCGCCGTTCGGGCCCAGGAAGCCGGTGACGCGACCGGCCTCGGCGGTGAAGGTGAGGTCGTCGACGGCCAGGGTTTCGCCGTAGGACTTGGTCAGCCCGTGGGTCTCCAGCACGCGCGAACACTACCGAGCCGAGCGCGTGCCGAAAACGAAAAGATCCGGGTCGCCCCCCGAAGTGGCGACCCGGATCTTTCTCCTATCCCCTTTTTCCCCTGTTCAGCCGGTTTCGGCCCCCGCCGCCTCCGCCCGAACGTCCCTGTGGTGGGTCTTTCTGTCAGGCGTCGCGCTTCTTCGCGACGCCGATCGCGACGGCCAGCAGCACGATCGCGATGCCCGCGAAGTAGGCGAGCGACCAGCCCTGCGAGAGCACCGCGTCGGACGGCGGCGGCCCCTGCACCGCCCCGCCCGCACCGCGGAGGAACTTCTCCGCGACGTTGAACGGCAGCCACTCGTGGATCTTCGGGCCGACGGTCGGGATGAGCTGCACCAGGCTTTCCACGGCCAGCACGTAGATCAGCAGCAGCGCGATCGCGCCGGCGCTGTGGCGGATCAGGATGCCGATGGCCACCGCGATCACCGCGGCGAGCGCGAAGAGCACGCCGACGCCGGCGACGTTGATCCACTCGGCCGAGGTGTCGAGCGCCAGCGCGTCCGACGGGCGGATGGCGTAGCCCAGTGCCCAGGCGCCGAACGCGCCGATCTCACCGATCACGAGCGAAAGCAGCGCGACGACGGTGGCCTTGGCGATGAGCACCGAGGTGCGGCCCGGCACGGCCTGGAACGTGGTGCGGATGGTGCCGAAGCGGTACTCGGTGGTCACCGAGAGCGCCGCCAGCACCATGATCACGGCGATGCCGAACTGGTAGCCGAACTGCGTCGTCCCGACGTCGATGGTCGCCGTGCTCGGCGCCGCGCTCGCCACGAGGGCGGAGAAGCCGGCCGTGAGGACGATGGCGATGAGGGCGCACCACCACGGTGAGCGAGTGGTGAACAGCTTGATGCGTTCGACCGCGAGCAGAGTCATGGTTCTTTTCCCCGGAATCCTTGTTGTACGAGTAGTCGTCAGCGGGCGGTGGGCTGGAGGGCTTGCTGCGCCTCGGCCTCGAGCCCGGTGTGGTACTCGACGGAGTCGCCGGTGATCTGCATGAAGGCCTGCTCGAGCGAACCGGTCTGCGGGCTCAGCTCGTGGAGCACGACGTTCGCGGAAGCCGCGAGCTCGCCGATCTTGGCACTGTCCATCCCGGACACGATGAGCGCTTCGCCCGAGTCGGTCACCTGGGCGCTGGCGCGCACCAGTGCCTCGCGCAGCACGGGCAGCTGCGGCGAGCGCACCTTCACGGTGTTCTCCGCGGCGCGCGCCACGAACTCCTCGGTGGACGACTGCGCGATCAGCTGACCCTTGCCGATCACCACGAGCTCGCTCGCGGTCAGCGCCATCTCCGAGAGCAGGTGGCTCGACACGAACACCGTGCGGCCGTCGTCGGCCAGGCGGTGCATGAACTTGCGGATCCAGAGGATGCCCTCGGGGTCGAGGCCGTTCACCGGCTCGTCGAACAGGAGCACCTCCGGGTCGCCCAGCAGCGCGCCCGCGATCCCCAGCCGCTGCGACATGCCGAGCGAGAACCCGCCGGCGCGCTTGCCGGCCACGCTGGTGAGACCCACGATGTCGAGCACTTCGTCCACACGCGACGCCGGGATGCGGTTGGACTTCGCCATCCACATCAGGTGCGCGCGGGCCGAGCGGTTGGGGTGCACCCACTTCGCGTCGAGCAGCGCGCCGACGGTGCGAAGCGGGTCCTTCAGGTCGTGGTACCGCTTGCCCCCGATGCGGACCTCACCGGCGGTGGGGTTGTCGAGCCCCAAGATCATGCGCATGGTCGTGGACTTGCCGGCGCCGTTCGGGCCCAGGAAGCCGGTGACCTTCCCCGTGGCCACGCTGAACGACAGGTTGTTCACCGCCAGCGTGTTCCCGTAACGCTTGGTGAGACCTGATGCCTCGATCATCCCTGCTCCCTCTTCGACGGCTGTGTGCCGCTTACCCGCCATATCGTGACCGAGGTGGACCGGTCTTCGCGTCATCCTGTGGGTCGAACTCGTCACCCGACCTGAGTAGTACCCAACCGCCTCGGCGGTTGATGTGCGATCGGTGAAACCCCTGAGACGACCCTGAACTTCGGCGTCGAAGACCAGCACAGTGGATCAAGAGCGGGTGGGGACCTCAGCCGAGGCCGGGGCGCGCGAGGCCGGTTTCGTAGGCGAGCACCACGGCCTGCACGCGGTCGCGCAGGTCGAGTTTCGCCAGGATACGGCCCACGTGCGTCTTCACCGTGGCCTCGGAGAGGAAGAGCGTTTCGGCGATCTCGAGGTTCGACATGCCCTTCGCGATGAGCACGAGAACCTCGCGTTCGCGGTCGGTCAGCACGTCGAGCTCCCTCGCGTCGCGCACCGGCGAGCCGCCTGCGCCCACGAAGCGGTCGAGCAGCCGCTTGGTCACCGAGGGTGACACCACGGCGTCGCCCGACGCGACGGACCGCAGCGCCGACACGAGGTGGTCGGGCGGGGTGTCCTTGAGGAGGAAACCCGACGCGCCGCCCTGCAGGGCCGCATAGACGTACTCGTCGAGGTCGAAGGTGGTCATCACCAGCACGCGCGCGGTCCCGGCGGCCACGATCTGCTTCGTGGCCTCCACCCCGTCGAGCACCGGCATGCGCACGTCCATGAGCACGACGTCAGGCCGCAGCTCGTCGGCGAGCTTGATGGCCTGCGCGCCGTCGCCGGCCTCGCCCACCACGTCGATGTCGGCCTGCGCACCCAGCACCATGCGGAAGCCGACGCGCATCAGTTCCTGGTCGTCCACGACCACCACTTTGATCACGGCGCCAACCTAACGGGCAGCACGGCCCGCACCTGCCACCCACCGGCGGGCGCGGGGCCCACCTCCAGCGTTCCGCCGTACACGTTCGCGCGCTCCCGCATCCCGATCAGTCCGTTTCCGCCCGCGACCTGCAGCCGCGGAGCCTTCTTCGACGGCGCTCCCGCGCCCACCGTCACCTGTTCGAGCTGGCGCGCGCGGCCGGCCCCGTCGTCGCGGACGAGCACCTCGACCACGTCGCCGGTCTTGCTGTCGCCCTTGCGGTGCACGTGGACCTCGGCGCGCGCGCCGGTGCCGGCGTGCTTGAGCGTGTTCGTGAGCGACTCCTGCACGATGCGGTAGATGCCGAGGGAGACGCCGGCGGGCAGGTCGGTGAGGCCTTCGCCCACCTCGAGGTCCACTGGGACGCCCGCGCCGCGCATGCGTTCGGCCAGCTCGCCCAGCGCGTTGGCGTCGGGCTGCGGTACGCGTGGCTCGCCGTCGCCGTGGTCGCCGCGCAGCACCTCGAGCAGCCGGCGCAGCTCGCCGAGGGCGCCGCGGCCGGTTTCGGAGATCGTCTGCAGCGCGCGGCCGGCCAGCTCCGGGTTCGTGGGCAACGCGAGCGCCGCGCCGTCGGCCTGCACCACCATCACGCTCACGGAGTGGGCGACCACGTCGTGCAGCTCGCGCGCGATGCGGCCGCGCTCCTCGGCCACGGCGATGCGCGTGGCCTGGTCGCGTTCGGTCTCCAGCAGGTGCAGGCGCGCTTCCACCTCCAGCTGGTACGCGCGCCGCGCACCGACGAACTCGCCGAGCGTCCAGCACAGCGCGATGCCGAAGGCGGTGAACAGCGCGTTGCCCAGCCACGGCGTCGACTTGTCGGTGAACACCTCGACGCCGGTCATCAGCACGAGCGCGCCGACGTAGATCAGCCCCTGCTTGCGGCCGATGTAGACCAGGATCGAGTACAGGCTCATCGCCAGCGCTGCGACGGAGGAGAAGCCGAGCGACAGCGCCCCGTGCGCGATGGCGACGAAGTACACGACGTAGGCCGAGACCAGCGGCTTCTTCCGCCGGAACACGAGCGGCGCCACCATGGCGATGTCGATCGGCAGCGAGATGAACCACGGCGGCGGGTGGTTCTCGTGGCCGACGCTGCCGCCGACGAACAGCACGAAGTCGATGAACAGCAGGACCACGGCGAGCAGCGTGTCGCCCGCCATGGGGTGGGCACGCATCCAGAGGCTCAGCCGTCGCACCCGACAAGATTAGGTGGGCGACCGGGCACGCCGCGTCATCCTCCGGTAGCACTGTCGGTCGCACTCGCGGTGGTCGGACATGGCACGATTTCCCGGCAGTAGAGCAGCGAACGAGAGGGGACCGGGGCGTGACGGAGCAGGGGCGCCTCGCGGGCCCTTTGTCGATGTCGGTCGCCAACCTGTGCCACCGGCTCGCCTCGCAGGTTTCGCCGCGCACGGCCGCCGGGTTCGCCGAGGTGCAGCGCCGGCTCGCCGCGCCGCTGCAGGTGGCCGTGGCCGGGCGGATCAAGTCGGGCAAGTCCACGCTGGTCAACGCGTTGATCGGCCGCCGGGTCGCGCCCACCGACGTCGGTGAGTGCACGCGCCTCGTCACGCGTTTCCAGTACGGCACGGTCGACCGCGTCGAGGTCGTGTTCACCGACGGCGCCAAGCAGGTGCTGCCCTTCGCCGCCGACGGGTCGATCCCGGCCGAGCTCGGCGTGGACATCACGAAGGTCTCGCACCTCGAGGCCTACCTGACCAACGCGGTGCTGCAGGGCATGACCGTGATCGACACCCCGGGCCTGGGCTCGCTCGACGCCGCGTCCGTCTCGCGCACCGAGCAGCTGCTCGGCGCCGCGCAGGAGGACACCGGTTCGGACAACCTCGACGACACCTCCCGCAACGCCGTCGCCGGCGCGGAAGCCGTGCTCTACGTGGTGACGCAGGGCGTGCGGGCCGACGACCAGCAGGCGCTCGCCGCGTTCACCGCCGCCACCGCGAGCCGCGAGGCGGGCCCGGTGAACGCGATCGCCGTGCTGAACAAGGCGGACACGATCGTCGCGGAGACCGTCGAGGGCTCGGGCGGCGACATCTGGCTGGCGGCGAAGCTGCTCGCGGAAAAGCAGGCGAGCACGCTCAAGCCGCGCGTCGCCGACGTGCTGCCGGTGATCGGCCTGATCGCCGAGTCCGCCGAGTCGGGCGGCTTCACCTCGGCCGACGCCGACGCGCTGCACCAGCTCGCCGACGTCGACGACGACGTCCTCGAGACCATGCTCATCTCGGCCGACATCTTCACCAGCTGGGAGTGCGACGTGCCCGCCGGCGTCCGGCTGCGGTTGCTGGAGAAGCTCGACCTCTACGGCGTTCGCCGCGCCGTCGACGCGATCCGCGCAGAGCCCGCGATCACCGCGGGGGCGCTGCGTCGGGTGCTGCTCGACGCGTCGGGCCTCGACGCGGTGCGCCAGCGCCTGGCCATCGTCTTCGCCGCGCGAGCCGACGGGATCAAGGCCGCCGCGGCGCTCGCTTCGGTGACCGCGCTGGCCCACGCGTCGGGCGATCCCGGCGAACGCCAGCGCGTGCACGACGCGATCGAGGTCCTGCTCGCCAAGCCGGAGGCACACCAGCTGCGGCTGCTGGAGGCGTTGACGCTGGTGGCCTCCGGAGCCGTCGACATGCCGGAGGACCTCGCGGAAGAGGTGCTGCGCGTCGGCAGCAACGCCGACCTCGGCGCGCAGCTCGGCCTCCCCGGCGCCGCCCGGCCGGAACTGACCGCTCACGCCCTCGAACGCGCGGGCTGGTGGCGCTCCTTTGCCTCGTTCGGCGCAACGCCCGCGCAGAGCCGCGTGGCGCACGTCGTGCACCGGGCCTATTTCCTGATCTGGCAACAGATCCGCATCCCGTAGGAATGTCGCCGTTCACGCGTAGGGTGGATTTCGTGCGGCTGGAGAACACCACCTCGTGGCGGGCGTCCTGGGGGAGCGAGCAGGAGATCGACATCGCTCTGTACCTCCGGGACGTGCTCGCGTTGTCCGTCGCCGAGGGCCAGCTGCTGCCGCCGGTGGAGCCCGCGGTGCCGGTGCGCGTGCCGCCGGCCATCGACCGCGCCGCCGTTCAGGCCCAGTGGGCGGACTGGTGGACCGATCTCCTGGAGTTCGTCCGGCTCCGCGGCGAATCGGGTTCGCGGAAGCCCCGCAGCCGCTTCGGCCGGCCCGCTCCCGGCGACGGCTCGGCCATCGACCTGGCCATCCAGCACTTCACGTCCGCTGCCGCGCGCCACTTCACGGAGGCCCGCCGGCCGGCTCTGCACGCCGCATTGGGGGCCGCGGGCTTCTACCGGCGGCAGATCGTGGCGGGCGACCGGCTGGGGCAGCTCGTCCGCGAGACCGAGGTCGACCTCGGCCGGCGTGCGCGGCCCTTTCGACTGTCGGTCATCGAGATCTCCGTGGCGGGCCGCGTCTGGCTCCGGACGGCCGAGGACCAGATCCTCGTGTCTTCGCGCTTCGCCGAAGACGTGCCTTCGCTGGAGCAGGCGATGCGCTCGGTGATCCGCGACCTCGCCTGACGGCGCGCGCAAGCGTTTGCGCTCCCGGATTCGCGCCCGACTGGCGAAGATCTGCTCCAGACTGGTGGAATCCCGGCGGGCCGAACGGGCGGTCCGCGGGGCAAGGCGGGGGTGACTGCTGTGGCCTGGTTCCGCAACCGCGGCACGGAACCCGCCGGCGGGGAGCCCGGAACCACCGCCGACACGTCCGCGTCGAACACGGATGTGGACGTCGTAGCTGCCCCCGGTGATCTCGAACGCGCGCTGGCCGATCGTCAGGCGCTCATCCAGCTCTGCCTCTACGCGCTCGACCGTGCCCGCAGCGGTGGTGTGGTCCAGCGGCTCGAACACGGCCTCGCCGACATCGGCGTCACCGCGCTGCGCCCCGACGGCGAGCGCTTCGACCCCGCGTGCCACGAGGCCGGCGGCGCGATCCCCACCGATGACCCGGCGCTCGACGGCGTGGTCGCCGAGACCGAGGTGATCGGGTTCGCAGAGGGCGAGCGGCTGTTGCGCGCGCCCATCGTCGCCGTCTACGCGAAGCGAGCCCAGTGACCTCACCCAGCCTTCCCGCCCAGGTCCAGGCCGCGCGAGAGCAGCTGCTCACCGTGGTCCGCGAAGCCGATCAGCAGGCTGCCAAATGGGTGGACGACGTGCGCCGGGCGCGCGCGGCGAAGCCGTCGGTCGTGGTCGTCGGCGAGACCAACCGCGGCAAGAGCACGCTGGTCAACGCGCTGCTCGCGACCCCGGGACTGTCCCCTGTGGACGCCGACGTCGCCACCGCCACCTACCTCGTCTTCGAGCACGCGGAGCAGTGGGGCGCGCAGGCCTGTTACCCCGGGCAGCTCGCGCCGGTGCCGATCCAGCTGACCGAGCTGGTCAACTGGGTCTCGGCCGCCCACGAGCTGCCGCCGGGTCAGATCCCGCCGCGCTACGTCGAGGTGTCCGGGCCGGTGCCGCTGCTGGAGCGCGTGACGCTCGTCGACACCCCGGGCGTCGGCGGCCTCGACTCGCTGCACGGCGAGCTGGCCCGCGAGGCGGCGGCGAGCGCGACGGCGCTGGTGTTCGTGCTCGACGCGTCGGCGCCGTTCACGTCCACCGAGCTGCAGTTCCTCCGCGATGTGGCCGACCGCGTCGAAACCGTGCTGTTCGTGCTGGCCAAGACCGACGCGTTCCGCGGCTGGCGCGAGATCCTCGAGGCCGACCGGCAGCTGCTCGCCCAGCACTCCCCGCGCTTCGCCGACGCCGTCTTCCATCCCGTCTCGGCCCGCGTGTTCGAAACGGCCGCGAAAGCGCCGAACGAGCAGGTCGCGGCCATGCTGCGCGAGAAGTCGGGTATCGCCGCCGTGCAGATCGCGTTGCAGGAAATGCTCGTCGGCCGCTCGATGATGCTGGCCGAGGCCAACGCCCTGCGCGCGCTCTCCAGCGCGCTGGCCGGCATCAAGGCGAAGCTTCAGGCCGAGAGCCGGGCGCTCTCGGCGGGTGAGGCCGAGGCTGAGCAGCTGCGCGAACGCCGCGACCACCTGCAGGCCGAACGCCGTTCGTCCACCCGTGGCTGGCAGCTGAAGCTGCGGGGCGAGATCCAGCGCACCCGCGTGGAGGTCGGCCACGAGAGCAGCCGCGAAATGCGCGACGCCCAAACGCACTTCCGCCAGCGCATCGACTCGGCGAAGCGAGACGAGCTGGCCGCGTTGCCGCAGCAGGTGGACCTCGCGTTGCAGACGACGTCGCAACGGGTCTCGATGCTGCTGTCGCAACGGCTGAACCACGTGACCAACGTGGCGTTGTCCGAGCTGTTCTCCCCCGAGGAGCTCGACGTGATCCGCGCGCAGTTCGCGCGGACTGGCGGGCCGCCCGTGGTGCTGCGGCCGCCGGACAAGAAGCCGCCGACGGCGGAGGACAAGCTGCTGGTGTTCATGGGCATCTCGGGTGGTGTCGGCGCGGGCAAGATCGCCGCGTTGCCGCTGGCCGGTGTCGCGATCCTGAACCCGGTGGTGCTGCCGGCCACGATCATCATCGGTCTCGGTGCCGGCTGGTGGATGGCCCGCACGCGCAAGCACGCCGCCGACAAGCAGCACATGAAGCAATGGCTGGTCGAGGCCATCGCCGACGCGCGCTCCACGCTCGACCAGCTCGTGGCCGAGCAGCTCATCGAAGCCGAGCAGCAGCTGTCGATGGCGCTCGACGAAGCGCTGAGCCGCCGTATCGAGGCGATCGAGGCCGAGCTCAAGGACGTGGACCGCACGATCAAGATGGGCGCGCAGGAGCGGGCGAAGAACATCGCGATCGTTTCGAAGCGACTGAAGGAGGCCACCGACGGCCACGCGAGGGCGGAATCGCTGCTCGGGCGCATCCGAACGCTGCGTGACCGGGGGTGATCAGCTTGTGGACAGGAACCGAACCGGCCTAACGTGAGTCCTACCGATCGACAGCTGAACGCAGCCGGCGAGACCCGGTCCTAAAAGGGGGCTTTTCCCATGTGGGTCGACGAGAGTGGCGGCACCGACACCGACGCCAGCGGACCCGAGGCCATGACGGTCCACGTCGAAGGCCAGGACTACCAGGCCGAGGTCAACTACGACGTCGACTCCGACGGCGTGAACGACACCGCCATCGTGGAGCACGACGACGGCACAGCGCAGGCGTTCATCGACTCGGACGGCGACGGCGTCGCCGACCAGTACGCCGTGCTGGACAGCTCCGGCCACGTCGTGGACCAGGCGGTTTACGACGAATCGAGCGGTGTGTGGGTCGAGTCCGGCGGTGCTGAGCACCCGGGCGGCACCGAGTCGCACTCGCAGGACGACTCCACGACCGGCCACATCCACGCCGACCTGCCCGACGGCGAGGTCGACGCCGGCGTCGCCACGATCGACACCGACCACGACGGGCACAACGACACCGCGATCGTCGAGACCAAGGACGGCGGCACGATGGCGTTCACCGACACCGACGGCGACGGCGAGGCCGACGTCGCGGTGGAGATCGGCGCCGACGGCAGCACCACCACCTACGAGCACACCGGCGCCGGCCAGTGGACCGAAGCCGAAAGCGCCGGCGTCCGCGCGGCCGACCCGGCGAGCGACTCGATCTGGGGCGACGACGGCACGCAGCTTCTTTCGGGCGTCGCGAAGATCGATTCGGGAACCGGACAATGGATCAGTCCCAACTGACCCATTTGTAACTCACGTCACAACGGGCCCGGCACTCGCCGGGCCCGTTGTCGTTTCGCCGAACGCGGTGATCTTCGCCCGAATTGAGCACCCCGCATCGAAAGAATTTCCGGCGCTGGACCAATCCGGTGACAACTGAATCGATTCCCTTATCGTTCTTGTGAGAGAACCGACAGGTCAGCTCTCGGTTACCTGCCGGTCATCCGGCTACAGTCGAGGAATCCCAAAACCCGCACACCGGCTCACCCCCGGTGTGCGAAGCCATTCGGTCGCCGGCAACGAGGCCCGCACCCGGACACCGCGGTCCGGCGTGTGGGCTTATTTGTCGTCGGAAGTCAGGAGTAGAGATGACCGCAGTCGCCATCCCCGGACTGGACAATGCGCCGACGACGCACAGTGGCGTGCTGTCCTGGGTCCGGGAGGTCGCCGAACTGACCACCCCGGACCGCGTGGTGTGGGTCGACGGGTCCGACGAAGAGGCCGCGAAGATCAACGACGAGCTGGTCGAGGCCGGGACCTTCGTGAAGCTGAAGGCCAAGCCGAACTCCTACTGGGCCACTTCCGACCCGGGCGACGTCGCTCGTGTCGAGGACCGGACGTTCATCTGCTCGCAGCGTGAGCAGGACGCCGGCCCCACGAACCACTGGGTCGCGCCGGCCGAGATGAAGGCCACGATGACCGAGCTGTACCGCGGGTGCATGCGGGGTCGCACGATGTACGTGATCCCGTTCTGCATGGGTCCGCTCTCCGACGAGAACCCCAAGCTGGGTCTGGAAATCACCGACTTCGCCTACGTCGTGGCGTCGATGCGCGTGATGACCCGCGCGGGCAAGGCGGCGCTGGACAAGTTCATCAACCCCGACGGCACCGAGCGCGACTTCGTGCCGGCGCTGCACTCCGTGGGCGCGCCGCTCGAGCCGGGCCAGAAGGACGTCGCCTGGCCCTGCAACGACACCAAGTACATCTCGCACTTCCCCGAGGAGCGCGCGATCTGGAGCTACGGCTCGGGTTACGGCGGCAACTCCTTGCTGGGCAAGAAGTGCTACTCGCTGCGCATCGCCTCGGTCATGGCGCGCGACGAGGGCTGGCTCGCCGAGCACATGCTGATCCTGAAGCTGATCTCACCCGAGGACAAGGTTCACTACGTCGCGGCGGCGTTCCCGAGCGCCTGCGGCAAGACCAACCTCGCGATGCTGCAGCCGACCATCCCGGGCTGGCGCGCCGAGACCCTCGGCGACGACATCGCGTGGATGCGCTTCGGTGAAGACGGCCGCCTCTACGCCGTGAACCCGGAGTTCGGGTTCTTCGGCGTCGCGCCGGGCACCGACTGGCACACCAACCCGAACGCCATGCGCACCATCGAAAAGGGCAACACGGTCTTCACGAACGTCGCCCTCACCGACGACGGCGACATCTGGTGGGAGGGCATGGAGAACACGCCCGAGCACGCCACGTCGTGGAAGCACCAGGACTGGACGCCGGCGTCCGAGGAGAAGGCCGCGCACCCGAACTCGCGCTACTGCACGCCGATGTCGCAGTGCCCGATCCTCGCGCCGGAGTGGGACGACCCGCAGGGTGTGCCGATCTCGGCGATCCTGTTCGGCGGCCGCCGCAAGACCACGGTGCCGCTGGTGAACGAGGCCCGTGACTGGCAGCACGGCGTGTTCATGGGCGCCACGATGTCGTCGGAGACCACGGCGGCCGCGGCCGGCGCGGTGGGCAACGTGCGCCGCGACCCGATGGCGATGCTGCCGTTCCTCGGCTACCACGCCGGTGACTACTTCAAGCACTGGCTGACGCTGGGCAAGAACGCCGACGCGAACAAGCTGCCGAAGATCTTCTACGTCAACTGGTTCCGCCGCGGCGACGACGGCCGCTTCCTGTGGCCGGGCTTCGGCGAGAACTCGCGCGTGCTCAAGTGGGTCATCGAGCGCGTCGAGGGCAAGGGCAACGCGGTCGAGACGCCGATCGGCTTCGTGCCGCGCGCCGAGGACCTCGACACCGAGGGCCTCACCGAGCCGGCTTCGGACATCGAGGCGGCGCTGCAGGTCAACGCCGAAGAGTGGCGCGCGGAGCTGCCGCTGATCGAGGAGTGGTTCGAGAAGATCGGCGAGGTGCCCACCTCGCTGCGTGACGAGCTCGACGCGCTGGCCCACCGCCTGAGCTGACGTTCTGTCCGTCCGAAGGGGACGTTCGTGCCGTTGTGGTGCGAACGTCCCCTTCGTGCTCCGGCAGCCTCAAGATCGTCAGGGGTGCCCGGTAGCGTGAGCTGCATGGAAGCCTTCGCGCAACGGTGGTCCCGACGATGATCATCGACGCCCGCGGCCTCGGCGTGAAGGCCGGCGACCTGTGGCTGCTCGACGACCTGGACTTCTCCGTCGACCCCGGCGAGTGCGCCGTCCTCGTCGGCCCCAACGGCGTCGGCAAGTCCACCCTGCTCCGCTGTCTGTACGGCATGCAGGAACCCCAGCGCGGCCGCGTCCACATCGACGGCGAGAAGCCCGACGAACGCAGCGTCGCCTTCCGCCGCAAGGTCTCCGTGCTCTTCGACGACTCCGACTTCTTCGCGGAGCTCACACCGATGCAGCACCTGGAACTCCTGGCCGGCTCTTTCGGTGTCGATCTGGGCGACTTCGACGCGTTGCTGGCGGACGCCGGCCTCGCCGACCGCGCGCGCGTCACCGCCGGCCACTTCTCCGCGGGCCAGCGCCGCCGCCTGCTGCTCCTCGGCGTCACGGCCCGCCCGCACAAGGTCCTCCTCCTCGACGAACCCGAACGCGCCCTCGACACCGCGGGCAAAGACTGGCTCGTCGACCTCATCAAACGCTCCACCTCCTCCGGCGCCGCCGTCGTGGTCGCCACCCACCACCAACCCCTCCTCGACGCGGCCGACAGCGTCCTCGAACTGTGGTGACCCCGGCTTCCCCCGCTCGCGTGGCCGAAAGCGGGGTCGCTCCGTGGTAGCCCTCGGTACCCGCCTCCGCGTCCCCGGCCGGAAGCGCTTCGGCGGGATCTTCAGCGGTGACAGCGCCACCTTCGTCCTCATCTTCGGCGTCGGCTTCCTCTTCACCGCGTTCTTCCGCACCGACGCGTGGCATCGAGTCCTTTTCGGACCGTCCCCTGTGGACTACCCCGCCGTCCTCGGGTTGGTCACGCTCTGCTGCGCGGTGGGCTGGCGCAGCCTGCTCCGGCGAGGCTTCGTCTGGACCGAACCCGCGGAACTCACCTGGATGGATTTCGCCCGCGTAGACCGCCGCCGCGTGGTGGCGAGCCGGCTGGCGGGCGGTCTGACCGGTTTCGTCATCGTCGTCGCCTACCTCGCCGGACTGATGCTGGCCGTGGGCGGCAGCTCATTGGACCTGTGGCGCGCGGCGCTCGCCCTGGTCGTGAGCAGCGCCGTGCTGGTGTTCGCCACCGCGCGGCGCACGGCGTTGCGCATCGACATCGGCGGGCCGGTGTTGCTGGCCGTGCTGGGCGTCGTGATCGCGGCCGCGCACCTCGGGCCCATCGCGGTGCAGTACGCGGGCGCCGGCATCCTGCTCTGCGCCGTCGCGTTGTCGTTCGGCGGTGAACCGGTTACGCGCGCGGGCCGCGCGAACCTGCTCGACGGCTGGAACGCGCGCGTGCTGCGCTCGGTCGCCGTCACGTTCCTCGACCCGATGATGATGCTGCCCGAAGCCACGGCGTCGGGCCGGTGGTCGCTGAGCCGGCCGACGCCGCTCAGGCTGGCCGTCGCGGGCATCGCGGGGCGCTCGCGCTACGCGGGGATGCTGCTGCTCGTCGCGCTCGCCGTGGCGGTGGGGCACGTGGCCGTGCCGACGCTGCCGGGTTCGGTGCTCGTCGGCCTCGGGGGTTACGTCGCGCTGACCCCGTTCGGCGCCGGCCTCGGCGTGCTGTGGCGCAACCCCGGCCGACGGCGGTGGCTGGGCTCCACGGATTCCGAGCTCGTCATCGCCCACGGCGTGGTGCTCACCGTCGTCGCCGTCGTGTGGTCGGCGCTGCTCGCGGCCGCGCTCGCGGCGCTCGGCACGTCGGTCGACGCGCTGTCGTGGGTGACCGTGGCACTCGCTGTGCTGTCGGTGTTGCGCACGGTCACGCGCAAGCCTGTGGACTACAGCAGTGCCGGATTCGTCGACACCCCAGCGGGTCCGCTGCCCGCGAACCTCGCCCGCCAGCTCTTCCGCGGACCCGACCTCCTCGTGGTCGGCATCGCGGCCCTCTCGCTGCTCGGCTGAGCCGCGCCCGGCGGGTTAGGCTCCCACCGGACGAGAGGAGCTGACGTGGGCGGTGCACACGCTCCGGGCACCGGCCGCCGGGCAACCAGCGAGTTCCCACCCGGCTGGACCGACGAGCAGATCATCGCGGTGATCAAGGACGTCGCCAATGATCCGAGCGAACCCCGCACCCGGCAGTACAACGGTCGTTGGCGCTGCGTCGGTGAACGCTACGGCGTGCAGGTCGTGGTGCTGGTCGACCCGGAGGGCTTCGTCCACACGGGATACCCCGTCGCCGGCGCGGGCGTGATCCGCAACCCGGACTCCGCGCGCGACCCCGCGAACCCGACGGTGGCCGACCGCGCCGAGAACCGCATCAGCTACTTCACCGACAGCCTGCTCGACCTGCTGGCCGACCGCCTCCCGGTCGAGGACCTGGCCCACTACCGCACGCTGCAGTGGTCCGGCGAGTGGGAAGAACTCACTGACACTCTCGCCGCCCACATCACCATCGCCGACGTGCCACTCAACCCGGACGAGATCTCGGACTTCGAGAAGCTCCTGAACTCCTTCGACCTCCCGGTCCGCGCGTGCGCGTTCATCAACGACCGGGAGCACATCCTGACGAAGTTGCGCGCCTAGCTGGCTTGGGACAACGCGGCCTTGAACGCTGGGTCCGCGTCGGCGTCCTCGCACGCCGTCCGCAGCACGTCGAGCGGCACTCCCACTGCGTCGGCGATCGCCGCGACCGTGAAGAACGCCGGCGTCGGGATGCGCCCGGTCTCGATCTTCCGCAGCGTTTCCACCGAGATCCCGGCCTCGGCCGCGACGTCGACCATGCTGCGGCCCGCGCGGGCGGCGCGCAGCGCCACCCCGAGGCGCTCACCGCGGGAGCGCTCTTCATCCGTCAACGGCACCCGAACCATGCCCCGCAGTCTAGTCGAAAGTTGTCCACTGCCTGTGGACAACTCTGTGCACAAGGTGTGGAAACTCGCTCCGGCCAGGCAACCACAACACCTGGGGCCGGTGCTGACCGCCACTACCGCCCCTAGATCAACACTGAAACCGGTCCCGGACAGCTGTCCACGAGGTTGTCCACAGCTGGACCGGGAATGGCCAAATCGTTGCCCGGTTTGTGTGACGTCCACGGGGCCGACGTCCTAGGGTCAGGCCCGTTGTGTGTTGCGTGAGTGTTAAGTGAGGTCCCGATGTCCACAACCAAACAGGACGGGCGGGTGCGCGGGTTCCACTTCAGCCCGTGGAACCTGTTGCTGATCGTCCCGCTGCTGATCCTGGTCACGCCGTTGTTCAACTTCGACGGCCCCCGGCTCTTCGGCCTGCCGTTCTTCTACTGGTTCCAGCTCGTGTTCGTCGCCGCCGGCGTGCTGTGCACCGGCATCGTCTACTGGGCGACCCGCAAGGAGCCGACCATCGAAGAGCCGGACAAGCTGAGCGTGGACGACCTCGACGAGGGTGAGAGCCGATGACCATCCAGTGGGTCCAGCTGACCATCTTCATCATCCTCTTCGCGCTCGTCACCGTGCTCGGGTTCGTCGCGTCGCGCTGGAAGGCCGGCGCGAACCTCGACCACCTCGACGAGTGGGGCCTCGGCGGGCGCAAGTTCGGCGCGTGGATCACGTGGTTCCTGCTCGGCGGTGACCTCTACACGGCGTACACGTTCGTCGCCGTGCCCGCGCTGGTGTTCAGCGCCGGCGCGCTCGGCATGTACGCGCTGCCCTACACGATTGTTGTCTACCCGATCGTGCTGCTGCCGGCGCTGCGCATGTGGTCCGTCAGCCGCTCGAACGGCTACGTGACGCCGGCCGACTTCGTCCGCGGCCGGTTCGGTTCGCCGACGCTCGCGTTCCTCATCGCCATCACCGGAATCGTCGCGACCATGCCGTACATCGCGTTGCAGCTGGTGGGCCTCGAGGCCGTGCTGCGCACGATGGGCATCAACGGCTCCGGCATCGTCGGGCACCTGCCGCTGCTGGTCGCGTTCCTGATCCTGGCGCTGTACACGTACCAGTCGGGCCTGCGGGCGCCCGCGCTGATCGCGTTCGTCAAGGACATCCTGATCTACATCGTGATCATCGTGGCGATCGTGTACCTGCCCTCGAAGCTCGGCGGCTGGGACCACATCTTCAACCAGGCCGCCACGAAGCTGGCCACGCCCAACCCGGCCACGGGCAAGCCGGCGGGCTCGATCCTGCTGACGTCGGCCAACCAGCTGCAGTACGCCACTCTGGCCCTGGGCTCGGCGCTCGCGCTGTTCCTCTACCCGCACTCGCTCACGAGCGTGCTCGCCTCGCGCGGGCGCAACGTGATCAAGCGCAACATGGTCGCCCTGCCCGCGTACTCGCTGGTGCTCGGCCTGCTCGCGCTGCTCGGGTACGTCGCGATCAGCGCCGGAGTGAAGCCGCTGACCAACAACGCGACCGGCAAGCCCGACGGCAACACCATCGTCCCGCTGCTGTTCGACTCGCAGTTCTCGCACTGGTTCGCCGGTATCGCGTTCGCCGCGATCGGCATCGGCGCGCTGGTGCCGGCCGCGATCATGTCGATCGCCGCGGCGAACCTGTGGACGCGCAACATCTACAAGGAGTACATCCGCAAGAACGCGACGCCGAAGCAGGAAGCCAAGCAGGCCAAGCTCGCTTCGCTGATCGTGAAGCTCGGCGCGGTGCTGGTGATCATCCTGATCGACCCGCAGTTCTCCATCGACCTGCAGCTCATCGGCGGTGTGCTGATCCTGCAGACGCTGCCGGCGGTGGCGCTCGCGCTGTACACGCGGTGGCTGCACAAGGCCGGCCTCATCGCCGGCTGGGTCGTGGGCATGGGCTGGGGCCTGATCATGCTGTACGGGATCCCCAACCCCGCCAACGGAAAGCTGCACTTCGGCGGCTCGGCGCTCGCGATGGGCAACCTGTCGATCTTCGGCTGGCACCCGTTCTCGGGCACCGGCCTGGCGACCGTGCAGATCTACCCGGGCTTCGTGGCGCTGATCGCCAACGTGCTGGTGGCCGTGATCGTCTCGGCCATCGCGCACGCGGCGAAGTGGAACCCCGGCGTCGACGAGACCCAGCCGGCGGACTACCACGCGGACGAGCACGACAAGGACCTGCGGCCCATCGGCGTGCACTGAGATTCAGCCCACGGTTTAGTCCACTGTGGACGGCCCCCTCACCGGTTCCGGTGAGGGGGCTTTCTCTTTGCCGATCATCGCGTTCGACACCACGTAGAGCACCACGGCGTTGAGCAGGTGCCACAGGAAGTGCGTGCCGACGGGGAAATCCCCGCACACGACGCCGTCGATGGTGCGGAGAGCCAGCGACAACGCGAACACCGCGCCCGCCACGGCGAAGTGCGTCCAGTACGGGTCGCGCGCATACGCGAGCACGCCCGCGAACACCGCCAGCCCGATCAGCGCCGGCAGGTACAGCCCGCCGCCGAGCGCCGCCAGCGCGGCCGTGAGCACCACGAACGCGGGCGCCGCCAGCCACGACTTGCGCAGGGGCACACCGAAGAACACCTGCGGGAACTTCGCGGCGTAGTAGAGCACGAACACGAGGATGAAGCCGGAGTCGGCGGCCCCGCCCCAGCGCGTCGCGAGCAGGTGGAACACCGTGCTGGCCAGGAACACGAGCCCGACGAGCGCCGCGAGCGTCCGCCCGGTCCGCCGCCCGTCGGCTCGCCACCACACCGCGATGGCGGACCCGAGGAACGCCAGGTTGGTGACGTCGTTCAGCGGCTCGCCCCACAGCCCGGGCGCGACGCGTTCGCAGTAACCGTCCACGTATGCGGTCCAGTTCACGGGGTAAGCAAACTCCACCCGGGTGAACGCGCGGTGCCAAGGGTGGCGAGTTTCCCGCGTTACCAATCCGACCGGAAGTAGGCGGGCACGCAACCGGGCGGTACTGCATGCGGCACCGTTCCCGCCGTGACTGTGGTCGGATTGGTAACCAACAGCGCAGTAGCGTGGGGGGTATGAGCGATAGCCGGTTCCCCGTGACCGAACTCGAAGACCTGCCCGAGGATCTGCGTGAACGCGTCGGCGCGATCGCGGAGAAATCCGGCTTCACGCCGAACATCTTCCGCGCGCTGGGCCACCGGCCGGCGGAGCTGCGCGCGTTCATGGACTACCACGACGCGTTGATGGAGCGCGAAGACGGACTGACGAAGGCCGAGCGCGAACTGGTCGTCGTCGCGACGTCGGGCGCGAACCACTGCACCTACTGCATTGTCGCGCACGGGGCGATCCTGCGGATCCGTGCGAAGGACCCGGAGCTGTCCGACCACGTCGCCGCGAACCCGTGGCAGGTGGAGCTCGACGAGCGCGGCCGGGCGATCGTCGACCTCGCGCTGGCGCTCGCGCAGGATTCCGCGTTGTTCGGCGAAGCCGACCTCGAGGCGGCGCGTGATGCGGGGCTGACCGAGGACGAGATCTGGGACGTCGGCGCGATCACGGCGCTGTTCGCGATGTCCAACCGGCTGGCGCACCTCACCGCGCTGCAGCCGAACCCGGAGTTCTTCCTGATGGGACGTCAGAAGCGGTAGAACGGGCCGGGCAGGTCGCGGCTCACCTCGAAATGTCCGCGCAGCCAGGAGCGCAGCTTGTTCATCGGTTTCGTCCAGATGCGCGGCGCCGGCCCGAAGTAGCGCGGGTCTTCGTGCGGGGTGAACGCGTCGCCGGTCAGGACCACCACGTCGTGGCCGCGCGGGCAGTGGCCGGACACGGAGATCACGCCGCGCGTGAGGTTCTCGACCCACTCGACCTCGTCGACGCCGAGCAGTGTGCGGCGGTCGCAGACGGCGCAGTAGACGACGAACATCTAGAGCTCCATCCGCCAGGTCTCGCCGGTCACCGCCGGGCCGAAGTCGCGGGTGGGCTCCTCGTGTTCGAGCCTGAACCCGGCGCTGCGGTAGATGCCGCGGGCGGCGTCGAGGGCCGAGAGCGTCCACAGCTCCATCGCCGCGTAGCCGCGGCCGCGGGCGAACTCGACGCACTCGTGCACGAGCCGTTTGCCGACGCCGTGTCCGCGCGCGCCGGGTTCGAGCAGCAGGAGGCGCAGTTTGGCGGTGCGTTCGTCCGCGCTGGGCATGCAGAAGACGCTGCCGACGCGTTCGCCGGCGAGCTCAGCGATCCACGCGGCCTGGCGCGGGTCGTCGCGGTGGTCGGCGAAATCGGCGACCACGCGGGCGACGAGGGCTTCGAAGCGTTCGTCGAGGCCGTACTCGCGGGCGTAAAGGGTGCCGTGGCGGTGGACCACCCAGCCGAGGTCACCCGGTCGCGGGGTGCGTAACACGAGCGTGGGATCTGCGGTTTTCTCACGGACGAGCTGCGTGATGGTCCCCATCGCGCCGAGCAGGCGGCGCTGGTCTTCGTCGGGGAAGCGTTCGAGGAGGCCGCCGATCTGGCGCACCGAGCGGCTGTCGAGGTCGGCGAACGCTTCGCGGCCGGCGTCGGTCAGGCGGACGATCTGGCGGCGGGCGTCTTCGCCGCTGCGTTCGCGGAGGACCAGGCCGCGGCTTTCCAGGCGGCTGAGCAGCCTGCTTGCGTAGCCGGCGTCGAGATCGAGGCGTTTTCGCAGGTCACTCACGTGGAGCTCGGTTTGTTGGGCGACCTCGAACAGCACCCGCGCCTCACTCAGTGAGTACTCGGCGTCGGCCGGTCCTTCGTCGAGGACGCCGATCACCCCGGTGTACAGGCGGTTGAACGCGCGCACGGTGGCGACGCGCTCTGCCAGGCTCACGTCGTTCATTGACCACCTCAACCAAATCGTTGACGGAGTCAAGCATCGCGCCGCAAGCCGGTTCGCGCAAGGGTTCTGGGAAATCGGACAAAGGGTCCAGACATGTGGAAACCCCGTGATGCTGCCAGGTCGGGGGTCCGCCAGCATCACGGGGTCGTAGTGGGTATCGATGCCGCGAGGCGCGGCGTTACACCCACAGCACTTTGTGGTCTAGGTCACTCATGTGAGTGACACACTAACCAGTTACGGCTGGGTCAGCGCATGAACGGCTGACGCGCCTGGGCGAGGGCGATGAGCTCCTGGCGCACCGTCGAGGTGGCCGCGGTGTCGATCGCCCGGTTCAGTGCCCGGCGAGTACGAGCCTCGGCGCGACGAGCACGGAGCTTGGCGGCGATGTTGCTCATTGTGTCTGCATCCCCTTTGGAGGTTCTCGGTGGTTGTGTCTCTAGTATGCGCCTTTTTTCACGAGTATGCCAACGAATCATCGGTGACGTGGCTTACTTGCCGATGAATCATCGGCAATGATCAGGTGATCACCGGACAGACCGCGTGTCGCGGGTCACTTAGAGGTAACGGGCTAGGGTCTTCTTGGGCTGTATAGCTAATTTGCTAGATATGACTAGGCAGCGTCATAGAGCGGTAGCGAGGGGAAGACAGCCGTCAGTCGCGGCCGAGCAGATAGTGCCCGAAGTGGGGCACCGTGAAGGCGATCTGCCCGCGTTCGGCGGAGTAGACCAGGCCCTTCTTCATGAGGCTGTCGCGCGCCGGCGAGAGCGAGGAGGGCTTGCGCCCCAGGTAGACGGCCACGTCGGCGGTGCCGGCGGCCTCGTCGCGGCCTTGCGTCAGCTCGGCCATCGCGATCAGGTACTCGCGCTCGGCGGGCGTCGCGCGCTCGTAACGCGAGCCGAAGAACCCCACGGCCAGTTCGGACTCCGCCTCGGGCGCCGCGACCTGCACGTCCTTCACCGTGATCGGATCCGCGGGTGCGGCGTCCCACGCCGCTTTGCCGTAGGCCTGGATGAAGTAGGGGTACCCGCCGGACGCGTCGAACAGTGCGTCGAGCGCCTCGGGCTCGATGCCGGCTTCCTCGCGTTCGATCGGCGCCATCACGGCGAAGTCGGCGTCCTTGCGGCTGAGGCGATCGATGCGCGCGTAGCGGAACAGCCGTTCCGAGTACGACTTCGAAGCGCTCAGCACGGCCGGCACGTGCGGCAGCCCGGCCCCGACCACCACCAGCGGCGCCCCCGACTGCGACAACTCGTGGCATGCGGCGCAAAGAGCGGAGACGTCGTCGGGCTGCAGGTCCTGGATCTCGTCGATGAGGAGCGCGACCCCGGTGCCGACGTCGGCGGCGAGTTCAGCGACGTCGGTGAACAGCTCCACCAGGTCGATCTCGATGTCCCCGGAATCGGCCCGCCCCTGCGCGGCCGGCGCCTCGATCCCCGGCTGCCACCGGTCCCTGAGCTTCGCATCGGCCTTGTTCGCCTTCAACGCGAACGCCTTCAGCACCCCCAGGACCTCTTCAACCCGATCCGGCGCCCTGTGCTTGACCGCCAGATCCCGAATCGCCCTGTGCAGGGCAGCCGACAACGGCCTCCTGAGCTCCGCATCGGGCCGCGCCTCGATCTTCCCGGCGCCCCACCCATGCCGAATGGCCATCGACCGCAGCTCCCCGAGCAACACGGTCTTCCCGACCCCCCGCAGCCCGGTCAACACCAGACTCCGCTCCGGCCGCCCCCTCGCGACGCGCTCCAGGACCACCTCGAAGGCCCCCAGCTCACGCTCCCGCCCCGCCAACTCAGGCGGCCGCTGCCCAGCGCCGGGCGCGAACGGATTGCGGATGGGGTCCACTTTGCCACCGTATCGGGGTATCTAGCGCGGGTCCGATATTGCGCCATATCCCGCTAGCGCGTGTCGCCGATCGCCGCGCTCGGGCTTGGTGGGCCTCACGACTGGTCCCCTCACCCCGCGCGGGCCGTACGACCGGCCCCTTCGCGCCGACGCCGCCGCGCGAACGGTCCTCCCACACTCAGCCGCGCGCGCGAACGGACCTTTCGCCCCGGTCCCGCCACGCGAACGGACCGTCCACACCGGCGCCGCCGTGCGAACGGACCTTTCGCACCAAGCCGCGCGGGCGAACGGACCGTTCGTGCCCAGCCGGAACGAACGGACCATTCGCCGCTGCCTCGATGCGCGAGTGGACCTCTCGCGCCAAGTCGAGTGCGCAAGTGGACGTTTCGTGCAATGCCGCGTGCGCGAATGGACCGTTCGTGCCGAGCCGCATGCGCGAGCGGACCGTTCGCGGGCACGGCACCGCGCGAGTGGACCGTTCGTGCCAGGGCCCCCAGGCACGACGGGACCACTCGCCCACCCAACCCGCCAACATCAAACAACCCAAGCCAGAGGGATGGGCGGGTCTGCAGCCCCGACCATCCCCACCCCCAGCGCTCACTCCGACGCCGCACTACTCCGCCAGGTTCCGCTCCGCGTAGATCCGCATCGCGTCCCGGATGAACTCCGCGGTGCCGGGGCCAAAATCAGCGTCGTAGGCCCCATACCGAGGATCATCGACATACAACTGCCCCAATCCCACGAAATATCCGCGAGACACCGTCGTCACCGCCGGCCTCAACCAAGCGTGGAGCCGACCGACAACGGCCTGAACCCCGGCAGACTCAACCGACAACCCCGAAGCCCGCGCCGCCCCGAAAGCAGCCGCGATCTCGCTCTGCTCCCGCTGATGCGCCGCCCGCTCCGAAGCCGACAACGACCGCCACCACTGGTCACCAGTGCGATAAGCCGATGCGCCCCAACGGGACGTCACCTCGGCCTCGTGCACCGTGTGATCGAAGCCGTCGAAAACTTCCTCCGCCATGAGTGGTTCACCTCCCTCCAATTTCCTCAACGTGGTCCGCACGGAGTCGATCTGCCGCCCGATCCGCGCCCGCTCCTGTTCCAGGAGCGAGAGATGCGTCGACAAGGCGACAACGCTGTCGCGCTCGCCGTCGAGTACGGAGGCGATCGCGGGCAGCCCCAGGCCGAGCTCGCGCAGCAGCAGGATCCGCTGGAGCCGCACCAGGGCGGCCGAGTCGTAGTAGCGGTAGCCGTTGCCGCCGATGCGGCTGGGTGCGAGCAGCCCGACGGCGTGGTAGTGCCGCAGTGTCCGGCTGGTCGTGCCCGCTGCTCGGGCGATGTCCTGGATCGACCACTCCATGCCGTAAACGGTAGAAGTTGACGCCGCGTCAAGGTCAAGCACCAGAGCTGCCAGGAGCCGCTAAAGTCATCTAAGCAAATCTAGTGAAAAGACGATAAATACCTAGGTAAAGCTAGCGCGGTTCGGCGACCCGCCCACGGGGAATCCCGGTTGTAGGTTCGACCAGCACCGAAGACCTCGCAGGAAAGGCGACGACCGTGATACTGCGCCGGGTGGCCCGTCCACTGCTCGCGTCGATGTTCATCTACGGCGGTATCGGCATGCTCCGCGACACCCAAGGGCACGCGAAGGCGATCGAGCCGTTCCTCACCGAGACGTTCGACAAGGTCGAGGGCCTCGTCCCCGAGCAGGTGCCGCGCGATCCCGCGACGCTCGTGCGCATCGACGCCGCCGTGAAGATCGGCGCCGGCCTCGCGCTCGCGGCGGGCAAGGCGCCGCGGCTGGCGTCGCTCGCGTTGCTGGGGACGCTCGTGCCGACGACGGCCGCCACGCACCGGTTCTGGGAGATCAAGGACCCCGCCGAGCGGCAGGCGCAGCAGGTCCAGTTCCTCAAGAACGCGGGCATCGCCGGCGGTCTGCTGCTCGCCGCGGGCGACACGGCGGGCAAGCCGTCGCTCGGCTGGCGCGCCCGCCGCGCCGCGAAGAAGGCCGGCAAGCAGGCCGAAAAGCTGAGTAAGAAGGCCGAAAAGCAGCTCAGCTGAACAGCGGATCCGGGCCCCGCACGAGGGGTCCGGATTCACTTCTCCAGAATCGCCGTCACGCCCTGGCCCCCGGCCGCGCAGATCGAGATCAGGCCACGCCCGGATCCCTTCTCGTGCAACAGCTTCGCCAGCGTCGCCACGATCCGTCCGCCCGTCGCGGCGAATGGGTGCCCGGCGGCGAGCGACGAGCCGTTGACGTTCAGCTTCGCCCGGTCGATCGAGCCCAGCGGCGCGTCGAGACCCAGCTTCTCCTTGGCGAACGCCGGGTCCTCCCACGCCTTCAATGTGGCCAGCACTTGCGACGCGAACGCCTCGTGGATCTCGTAGAAGTCGAAGTCCTGCAAGGAAAGTCCCGCGCGTTCCAGCATTCGCGGTACCGCGTACGCGGGCGCCATCAGCAGCCCCTCGGCGCCGTGGACGTAGTCGACGGCAGCCGTCTGCGAGAACGTCAGGTACGCCTGCACTGGCAGGTTGTGCGCCTTCGCCCACTCGTCCGTCGCGAGCAGCACGGTCGACGCGCCGTCGGTGAGCGGCGTCGAGTTGCCGGCCGTCATGGTGCCGTCGGCGCCGCCGTACACGGGCTTGAGCTTGGCCAGCTTCTCGACGCTCGAATCCGGCCGCAGGTTCTGGTCCTTGGCCAGCTTGAGGAACGGCGTCACGAGGTCGTCGAAGAACCCGCGGTCGTACGCGGCGGCGAGGTGCTGGTGGCTGGCCGCGGCGAGCTCGTCCTGTGCCTCGCGCGTGACGTCCCAGACCTTCGCCGTCAGCGCCGCGTGCTCGCCCATCGACAGACCGGTGCGCGGCTCGGCGTTGCGCGGGATCTCGGGCACGATCTGGCCCGGCCGAAGCTTCGTGAGGAGCTTGAGCCGGTCGCCCAGCGTCTTCGCGGAGTTGAGCTGCACGAGGATCTTGCGCAGGTCGGCGTTCACGGCCAGCGGAGCGTCACTCGTCGTGTCCACGCCACCCGCGATGGCGGAGTCGATCTCCCCCAGCGAGATCTTGTGCGCCACGTTGATCACGGCCTGCAACCCCGTGCCGCACGCCATCTGGACGTCGGACGCGGGCGTCGCGGCCGAGAGCCGGCTGCCCAGCACGCTCTCGCGCGCGAGGTTGAAGTCCTTGGAGTGCTTGAGCACCGCGCCCGCGGCGACCTCGCCGATCACCTCGTTCTGCAGCGCGAAGCGGCTGACGAGGCCGTCGAGCGCGGCGGTGAACATGTCCTGGTTCGACGCCTTCGCGTACGGGCCGTTCGACCGTGCGAAGGGGATGCGGTTGCCGCCGATGATCGCGACCTTGCGGACCGCGGCGGTTTTCCTGGTCGCCATGACGTCCACCTCTCTGAGTCGTCCCTTTCACACTGTAACCTACTAGCGAGTAGGTTAGACTGCGACGTGACGCAGACGGCACGGGAGGCGCTCGATGGCTGACAGGTACCAGCAGTTCACGAAAACCCCGGTGGGGAAGTTCGTGGTGCCGAAGCTCGGCCTGCCCAACCCCGCCACGCTGCGCCGGTACCGCGCCGGCCAGCCCGCACTCGAGGGTCCCGCACTCCTCGGCGCCGCGCCGGGCGGACGGCTCGAAAAGACCCTGAAGAGTCAGGTTTCCGAAGCCGGCATCGAGGTTCTCGAAGTCCCGGCCGAACGCCACGCCGCCCTAGTCTTCGACGCCACCGGCATCACGGACCCCTCCGACCTGCGCGAGGTCTACCGCTTCTTCCACCCGGTGATCCGCAAGGTCGGGGCGTCGGGCCGAGTCGTCGTGTTCGGCACGCCGCCGGAGCTGGTCGAGGGCCGCGAGCGGATCGCGCAACGGGCGCTGGAGGGCTTCGTGCGCTCCGTCGGCAAGGAGCTGAAGCGCGGCGCGACGGCGCAGCTCGTGTACGTGGCCGAAGGCGCCGAAGCCGCGGCCGAGTCGACGGTGCGGTTCCTGCTGTCGGCGAAGTCGGCCTTCGTCGACGCGCAGGTGATCCGCGTCGGCACGCACGGCACTTCCGCCGCGGCCCCGGCGAACTGGGAAAAGCCGTTGGCGGGCAAGGTCGCGCTGGTCACCGGCGCGTCGCGCGGAATCGGCGAGGCCATCGCGGAGACGCTCGCCCGCGACGGTGCTCACGTCGTCGCCCTGGACATCCCGGCGCAGGGCGCTGATCTGTCCACAGTGGCCAATCGCATCAGCGGATCCGCGCTGCAGCTGGACATCACGGCAGCGGACGCGCCGGCCAAGCTCGCCGAGTACCTCACGACGCGCCACGGCGGCGTCGACGTCGTCGTGCACAACGCCGGCATCACGCGCGACAAGACTCTCGGCAACATGACCGAGGGCGGCTGGGACGCCGTGCTCACCGTGAACCTCGCCGCGCAGCTCGCGGTGAACGACAAGCTGCTCGCCGACAAGGTCCTGCGCGAAAACGGCCGTATCATCGGCGTTTCGTCCATCGCGGGCATCGCCGGCAACGTCGGCCAGACGAACTACGCGACGTCGAAGGCGGGTGTGATCGGCATGGTCAACGTCGGCGCGCCCCAGCTCGCGGAGTACGGCGGCACGATCAACGCCGTCGCGCCGGGCTTCATCGAGACCAAGATGACCGCCGCCGTCCCGCTGTTCATCCGCGAAGCCGGGCGGCGCCTGTCGAGCCTCGGCCAGGGCGGCCTGCCGGTCGACGTCGCCGAGACCATCGCGTGGTACGCCAGCCCGGCGTCGGCCGCGGTCAACGGCAACGTGGTCCGCGTGTGCGGCCAGGCCCTGCTGGGGGCGTGACGATGTCCGTTCGCGAGCTGACCAGCGCGCCCAGCCTGGCGACGCTGTACCCGAAGGCCCTGCTGCGCCGCGGCCGCGGTTCGACACTGCCGGAGACGGAGCTGGTGCGGCCGTCGGTCACGGTCTCCCCTGCGCACGTCGCTGCGTACGCGGAGGTGTGCGGGTTTCGGTATTCGGATGTACTGCCCGCGACTTATCCGCACATGCTGGTGTTCGGGCTGCAGATGGGGCTGATGACGGAGCCCGGGTTCCCGTTCCCGCTGCTCGGCCTGGTGCACGTGGCGAACTCGATCACTTCGAGGCGCCCGCTGTCCCTGGGCGAGACGTTCTCCACGCGGGTGCGGGCGGAGAACCTGCGGCCGCACGAGAAGGGCCGGCAGTTCGACATGGTGAGCGAGCTGTGGGCGGGCACGGAGCTGGTGTGGTCGGAGGTGTCGACTTATCTGCGCCGCTCGAGTTCCTCGGGTTCCTCACGGCCGCGCGCTGCTTTGGTCCCCCCGACGCCGACCGCCCTGTGGACCGTCCCGGGCGACATCGGCCGCCGCTACGCCGAGGTCTCGGGCGACCGCAACCCCATCCACCTGCACCCGCTGACCGCGCGCCTGTTCGGCTTCCCCCGCGCCATCGCCCACGGCATGTGGACGAAGGCCCACGCCCTGGCGTCCTTCGAGGGCCGCCTGCCCGACGCGTACACAGTGGACGTCCGCTTCAAGCAGCCCGTGCTGCTGCCGGCCCGCGCGGCCTTCACCGCTTGGCCGACGGACGAGGGCTGGGCGTTCGAGCTATGGCAGGCGCGCAAGCCGAAGCCGCACCTGGACGGCGTGATCTCAGCCCTCTGAGTCCATGTCGGGCAGCGGTTTCCAGACCTGACCTTCGACGAGGTCGTTGAACCCCAGCCACACGAGATTCATCAGCCACGACGCCAGCACGCCGTCGGAGATCTCGGGGTGGTCCAGCGCCCAGTCGGCCAACGACTCGGCGGCACCGACCAGCGCGGCGGCCAAGCCGGCGCCCGAGAACTCGGCCTGCTCCCCGAGGCCCTTCCGCGTCCCCGCCGACACCACCAACGCGGCGACCAACTCGATCGCCCGCCCGCGCATCGCCGTGATCTCGGCGGCGAACGTCCCGCCGACCGTCAGCGCCTGGCGGTGCAGCACCGTCCACGACTCGCGGTACTCGGCGACGAAGCGGTAGAACGACCGCAGCCCGTGCCAAAGCTGCATGTCGGGCGGAAGATCCGGCTGGACGCCCGCCTGGATGGCCTCGAGCAGGCGCGTTGCCTCGCGTTGGATGCTCTTGCCGAAGAGGTCTTCCTTCGAGCCGAGGTAGGTGTAGATCATCGGCTTCGAGACGCCGGCGACGTCGGAGATCTCGTCCATCGAGGCCGCGTGGTAGCCGTGGCGGGAGAACACGCGCACGGCGGCGTCCAGGATCTGCCGCTCACGCACCGCGCGCGGCAGCCGCCGGGCCCGCTCGGGCGGGCGCTGATCTTCGTCGGGCACTCTCCGACCTCCCTCTCGCCAGCAGGAGACGGTACCTGCCGCCGTGGTCGGCGCGTGCTTGCCCGCTTACCTACTCATGGGTAGCCTTTGCCGGAAGATCACGGAAGGGGCTTGGGATGGCCGACGGTTCTGACGCGGCCGGCTTGCGCGGCGCCGCCCTGCTCGACGCCCTCGACCGCGTCGCGCTCGACGGCCTCGACGTCAACACCGTCGCCGACGCCATCGACCCCCGCGAACTCGGCCGCGACGACTTCCGCCGTCTGCTCTCGTCACTCATCCGCCTGTCGGAAGGCGCCCCGGCGTTCTCCCTGGCCAAGGTCGACCCGACCCGCTTCGCCACGCTCGTCTCGCGCGCGTCCCGAGCGCAGCTGGAGGCCGTCGTCGCCTCCCGCCCCCTGCGCGAACGCGTGCTCGACGAGATCTTCGCCCGCATGGGCGCGCACATCCGCGTGGACCGCGCCCGCGCGCTCGACGCCGTCATCCACTGGCGCCTCTCCGGCGGCACCGGCGCCGGCGGCTACGACCGCTACGCGACGACCATCTCCGGCGGCGCGTGCACGGTCTCGCGGACCGTCGAGGGCGCCCGCCCCCGCGTCACCATCACCCTGTCGCCAGTCGACTTCTTTCGCCTCATCACGCACCAGGCAACGCCCGCCGTGTTGTTCGTGACGGGCAAAATCAAGGTGAAAGGCGACCTCGCATTCGCGGCCGGCTTGATCGGCTATTTCGACCTCCCGAAGCCCGCCTGAGCCGTTAGACTCCGTTTCCGTGCCCCGATTCTCGCGCTCCCGTTCCACCGCCTCCGAGGGGCACGCGGTCAACGGCTTCGCCCGCAAGCTGGACTTCGGCAAGCTCACGCCCGCGCAGTTCGTGCAGGTCCTGGAAACCTTGCACATGCTCGGAAACGCGGGCGCCGGCATCGAACTGAGCAGCCTGACCACCCAGGCCCTGGTCGACGTCGTCCACCGCGCCTCCCGCGACCAACTCAAGGCCCTGGCCGACCACCCCGAGTTGCGCGCGGCCTTCCTCGACGAGATTTTCCGCAGAATGTCCGAGCATTTCCGCGCCGACCGCGCCCGCCACGTCGACTTCGTCGTTTCCTGGCGCTTTTCCGGCGGCACCGGCGACGACGGCTACGACCGCTTCCAAACCGTCATCGAATCCGGCGCGTGCGTCTCGAGCACCGACCTGTCCCGCACCCCGGACACCACCCTCACCCTCTCGGTGGACGACTTCATCCGCATGGCCACCGGCACCTCCGCCCCCGCGGCGATGTTCGTGACGGGCCGCGTGAAGGTCAAGGGCGAGTACGCGCCGGCGGTGCGGTTCTCGAGCTACTTCGACATCCCGAAGCCGAGCACAGGCAACTAGCCACGGCGATTGGCAAGTTGCAGATTTTGTCTGTGGGGCGTCCTAGAGTGATCAGCATGTTCGGTGAGATCGCTGGAGTTGACGAGAAGGACACTTTCGCCAACCGCAGGGCAACCTACGATGCTGGTGTACATCGGGCACTGCAGGCCGGCATCGTGGGCACCGGGGAGACTGGCGCCGAGTCCATCGTGGTGTCGGGTGGTTATCCCGACGACGTCGATCGGGGATCATGGTTGCTGTACACGGGCCACGGGGGCCGAGACCCAGCAACTCGAAAGCAGATCGCTCACCAGAGCTTCTCTTCGTCCGGCAATGCAGCTCTTGAAACCAGCAGGATCCAGGGGATGGCTGTTCGGGTTGTCCGGAAGGCCGGTAAGGCGTACCGCTACGACGGCCTCTACAGGGTCGAAGAGTCGATGCTGGTCTATCCCAAGAACGGGAGTTTCAAGGTCTGCCGGTTCGAGATGGTGAAGATCGACCACACTGTCGACGCTACCTTCGCACCTATTGAGGTCGAAGTTTCCGGCGAGAAACATCACCACGACCTGCCCATTGGCAATCTCGAACCAGGACGCCGCTCCAGCAAGGTGCAGCGCATCGTGCGGTCGACCCCAGTCGCCGAACGAGTCAAGTCCTTGTATGACCACACCTGTCAGATGTGTGGGCTCAAGCTAGTTGTCACGGGAGACCAGGGTTACTCGCAGGGCGCGCACATCCAGGCGTTGGGCGGGTTGCATCGCGGGCCTGACGTCGTCGGAAACTTGCTGTGCCTTTGCCCTAACTGCCATGTGCTGTTCGACTCCGGTGCACTGATCGTGCAGCCGGATCGATCACTTCTGCTCAACGGCAAGCCGGCTGTGCTGAACAATAAGCCCGCGTTGAAACTCCACGAGCACGATGATCATCACATCGAAGAGAAGTTTCTCGCGCACCACCGAGAGTCGCGCAAGGAGTCTTAACCTTCGACGACGCGCCCCTCGATGATCGGGTGGGTGGTCGGGCGCGGGTCTTCGGCGACGACCTCGCTGTCCACCACCATCACCGGGCCGCGGCGGGTGTTCGCGTACCGAATCGCGCGCTTCTCAGCCCGGCGCAGCCACCACCGGCGCACGAGCGCGCGTGACGGCGGCAGCAGGACGAACAGCCCCAGCAGGTCACTGACAAACCCAGGCACCATGATCAGGATGCCGCCCACGGCGATGAGCATGCCGTCGGTCAGTTCTTTGTCGGCGGGGCGGCCGGATTGGGCCTTGGTGACGAAGGCGCGCATCGCCTTGGCGCCCTCGCGGCGGGCGAGCCAGGAGCCGACGAAGGCGCCCGCGATGAGCAGCGCGATCGTGCCGAGGACGCCCACCAGGGAGCCCACGGCCCAGATCGCGGCGACCTCGGCGATGACGTAGAGCAGGAACGCGACAGCCATACCTTCTCAACGAACGAGGTGTCCGGTTTTCTCCCGAGCCGCGAGACGGCTAGACCGAGAGCAGGAAAGCCGCGACGTCCGCGTGGGTGCGCAGCAGGTGGTGGCGCGCCAGCGGAGCGTCCGTGGCCACCGACGCCAACAGGCGGCTGCGGTGAGTACGTGGCCAGTTCCAGATCCACCTGACGAACTCGAGGTCGAGCTTCGAGACGCAGCCGGGAGCCTGGGTGTCGCGGCCGCGTTCGCGCAGGTGGCGCAGCAAGACGCGGCGCAGGCTCGTCGTCCGGCCGACGTCGAGGAACACGACGGTGTCGGCCAGCGGCAGGCGTAGGTCGAAACTGGAGCTGTAGTTGCCCTCGATGATCCAGCCGTCCGCGGCGACGGCGGCGGCCTGCGCGGCGCGGAAGTCCTCAGGCGGCGCCGGCACCCAGCCGGGGCGCCAATACAGCTGGTCCAGGTGGGTGACGGGTACGTGCAGCGCCGCGCCCAGGCGGCGAGCGAGGGTGGATTTGCCGCTGCCGGAGGGGCCGAGGACGAGGACACGACGCACGCGCCCACCCTAGAGAAGCCCGCGGAGCGGAACGCACCATTCCGATCGCGATGGGCGGCAATAGAGCAGCAGCGGCTTACCTCGACCGTTTGTCTTCTCCGCAAGAACGCTGTTGATTATGCGTTCCTTTCAAAAGTCGACACTCGGGCCCGCACTCGAGAACATGCAGCGAAGGGCTCCGCGCGCAATGGCGAAGCAATGACAGAGCCCTCCGCAGCAGCAGTGTCAGGCCGAAACCGTCACTTCAGCCCCGTCGCCTCACCCGCGGCCGGGTCGGACTCGTTGAGGAAGGTCTTCACGCGGTCGTACTCGTCGGTCTCGCCGATGCGCCCCGCGGCGATGCCAAGGGCGGCCAACGCGCGCAGGAAGCCCTGGTTGGGGCGGTGCGACCACGGCACCGGGCCGAAGCCCTTCCAGCCGGCGCGGCGGAGCTGGTCGAGGCCGCGGTGGTAGCCCGTGCGGGCGTAGGCGTAGGCCGCGACGGTCTCGCCGTCCGAGAGGGCGTTCTCGGCGAGGGCGGCCCACGCGGCGCTGAATTCAGGGTGTTCGGCGGCGACGGCCGACGGGTCGGTGCCCGCGTCCAGGGCGGCCTGGGCGGCGGTGTGCTCGGGCAGCAACGTCGGCTCGGGGCCAAGCAGGTTGTGCGTCATACCGACATTCTGCCTACGCCCGCGCGGACTCAGAGGAACAGGCTCGTCAGCACGCCTCCGCCGGCCAGCACGAGGGCGGCGACGACGACTGCGGCGACAACTCGTTTCGGCATCATGGCGCGACACCCTGCCGTGAAAAAGACCGTCGAGGCAAATCCGCCACCCGTAGGGGTGAACCCTGGTTTTCGAGCAGTTTGGCACCTTCCGCACCACCGCTGCCCGCGCGCCGGGAATGATGACCGCCATGACGCAGGTAGACGTGATCCCGCGGAGCCCGGTCGGGAAGACCCGGCTGTTCTTCCAGCGGCACTGGCACCGCGGCGCGGCAGGCCGGCCGACGCCCACGTGGGTGCTGCGGTTCTGCTACGGGATGTGGCTGGCGGCGTTCGGGTTCAAGCTGGTGGGCTCGTCGTGGGACATGTCGTGGCACTTCATGTGGCTGCGCGACGACCTGGCGCCCCCGCACCTGATCAACACCGTCGGCACGGTGATCATCATCGTGCTCGTCGCGATCCACAGCTACACGGGCCTGGGCTGCGACAAACCGTCGCTGCGGCTGATGCAGACGGGTCTCGTGGTGTTCCTCGTCGCGGCGCCGCTGGACGTGATCAACCACCGCGTGAACGGCCTCGACCTCACCGCGTGGAGCCCGTCGCACATGATGCTGTACCTCGGCACGGGCATCATGCAGGCCGGCGTCCTGCTCGGCTGGGTGCGCCTCGCGCCGCCGGGGCGCTTCCGAACGGGTGTGCTGCTGGCGCTGTGGGCGTTCTTCCTGGAGAACACATTTTTCCCCAACGGCCAGCAGGAGTACGGCATCCTCGGCCTGCGCGCGTGGGAGCGCGGGGCGCCGGAGGCGGAGCCTTCACTGCTGAGCTTTGCCGCGAACCAGATCGGGCATCCGGTGGACCGGACGGCGATCTTGCACTTCACGATGCCCATCCCGGAATGGGTCTACCCGCTGTGGGGCATCGCCGTCACCGCGCTCATCCTCGCCCTCGCCCGCCACACACTGCGGTTCCGCTGGGCGGGGCTGGCCGTGGCCGGTGCTTATGTGGCTTATCGGTGCGTGATGTGGCCGTTGCTGCTGGGGCTGGGTTTTCCGGTGTCGACGGTGCCGTTCTACCTGCTGGCCGTCGGGTTGGCGGTGGATCTGGCGTTCGCGATCGGCGCGGGTCATCGCGTCGCGACGGCCGCGATCGGGGCGCTGCTGGTGACGGCGTTCGGGTACGGGGCGCTGTGGGTGCAGTCGCAGTTCCGGGTGTGGTTCCTGGGTGACGCGCACACCGAGTCGGCGCCGCCGGTGGCGTACTGGACGGTGGCGGTGGCTTTGGTCGGTGTGTTCGTCCTGTGGGCGGGCGCCGGGCCGGTCACGCGCCGCTGGACCGCGCGGCGGAAGGTGACCCCCGAGAACCTGGTCGCCTAGTCAGAGCAAGAAACGGCCCTTCCCCCGAGACGCCCGGGGGAAGGGCCGTTTCACGTGTTACCAACCTCAGCCGAACAGGTCTTACTTGACCTTCGTCCCCGCCGAGCCCAGCGCCTGGCAAGCCTCGACCACACGGGCCGCCATACCGCCCTCGGCGGCCTTCAGGTACGAGCGCGGGTCGTAGAACTTCTTGTTGCCCACCTCGCCGTCGATCTTCAGCACGCCGTCGTAGTTCTTGAAGAAGTGGTCGACGATCGGGCGCGTGAACGAGTACTGGGTGTCGGTGTCGACGTTCATCTTGACGACGCCGTAGGTCACCGCCTCGCGGATCTCCTCGGGGAGGGAGCCGGAGCCGCCGTGGAAGACGAGTTCGAACGGCTTGGCGCCCGCGTCGAGGCCGAGCTTCTTGGCGGCCGCTTCCTGGCCGCCCTTCAGCACGTCGGGGCGGAGCTTGACGTTGCCCGGCTTGTAGACGCCGTGGACGTTGCCGAAGGTCGCGGCCAGCAGGTAGCGACCGTTCTCGCCGGAACCGAGGGCGTCGATGGTCTTCAGGAAGTCGCCTTCGGCGGTGTAGAGCTTCTCGTTGATGTCGTGCGCGACGCCGTCTTCCTCGCCGCCGACGACACCGATCTCGACCTCGAGGATGATCTTCGCGGCGGCCGTCTTGGCGAGCAGCTCCTGCGCGATCTGCAGGTTCTCGTCGAGGTCGATCGCGGAGCCGTCCCACATGTGGGACTGGAAGAGCGGGTTCTGGCCGTTCTTCACGCGCTCGGCCGAGATCTCGATCAGCGGGCGGACGAAGCCGTCGAGCTTGTCCTTCGGGCAGTGGTCCGTGTGGAGCGCGACGTTGACGTCGTACTTCGCCGCCACGACCTGTGCGAACTCGGCCAGCGCGGTCGCGCCGGTGACCATGTCCTTCACCTTCTGCCCGGACGCGAACTCCGCGCCGCCGGTGGAGAACTGGATGATCCCGTCGCTCTCCGCCTCGGCGAACCCGCGGATCGCGGCGTTCACGGTCTCCGACGAGGTCACGTTGATGGCCGGGTAGGCGAACTCGTTCGCCTTGGCCCGGTCGAGCATCTCCGCGTAGACGTCGGGGGTGGCGATGGGCATCGTTTCCTCCTCGGAACTGACTGGCTTCTCAGCCGCATCGTACGAGGTGGACCGGCCGCGTGGGCCGGTCCACCTCATTAGGGACGCCTATGGACATCCTCACGTGGAACGATTCAGAACAACTCGGCCGCCAGCGCCCGGTATGCCGGGAACGGGTCTTCGTTCAGGACCTGGACGTTCACGTGGTCAGCACCGGCGTCGAGGTGCGCGCGCACGCCCGCCGCGATGGCCGGGGCGTCGCCGTGCAGGACCAGGGCGTCGACGAGGCGGTCGCTGCCCTCGCCGGCGAGGTCTTCCTCCGTGAACCCGAGCTTGCGCAGGTTGGCCGTGTAGTTGGACAGCTGCAGGTAGAACTGCACGGTCTTGCGGCCGAGCGCCCGCGCGCGCTTCGGGTCCGTGTCGAACACCACCTTGTGCTCGGGGGCGAGCAGCGGACCCGCGCCGAGGATCTCGCGGGCGGAGCGCGTGTGCTCCGGGATCGTCAGGTACGGGTGCGCGCCGGCCGTGCGGTCGCCCGCCAGCTTGAGCACCTTCGGGCCCAGTGCGGCCAGCGCGCGGGACGCCTGGGGGACGCCCGCCGCGTCGAGGCCGTCGAGATATTCAACGAGGGCGGCGTAGGGCTTCTTGTACTCCTGCGTCGCCTCCGGGTGGCCCGCGCCGACGCCGAGGAGGAAGCGGCCCGGGTGCTTCGCCTCGATGCGGTGGAACGCCTTCGCGATGGACGCGGGCGTGTCCGCCCAGATGTTGACGATGCCGGTCGCGACGGCGAGATGGTCGGTCGCGTCGAGCAGCTCTTCGACGATCGCCAGGTCGCCGCCGGGCGAACCGCCCAGCCACACCGCGCCGTAGCCGAGCCTCTCCACCTCCGCCGCGAACTCGCCGTTCGTCTGCGTGGCACTACGCCAAATGCCGACCCTGCCCAGTTCGATAGCCATAAACCTTCCCAACACCCGATGCCCGGCGGATTCTTCCGGGCCTGAAGGCTAGTTTCGTGGCATGACCAAGCTCGGCAACTCGGACCTCGACGTGTACGGCCTCAACCTCGGCTGCAACGTCTTCAATTTCACCGCGGACGAAGAGACTTCCCACGCGGTCCTCGACGCCTACGCTTCAGCCGGCGGCAACTTCCTCGACACCGCGGACGTGTACGGCGGTGGCGGTGGTTCGGAGACGATCATCGGCAACTGGCTGACCAAGCGCGGGCGCCGCGACGACATCGTGGTCGCCACGAAGGTCGGCGCGTGGGAGCAGCGCAAGGGGCTGTCGGCGGCCAACATCACGGCCGCGGCCGAGGATTCGTTGCGGCGCCTGCAAACCGACCACATCGACCTTTACTACGCACACAAGGACGACCAGGACACGCCGCTCGAAGAGACGCTGTCGGCCTTCGACTCCCTCGCGCGCGCGGGCAAGGTCCGCTACATCGCGGCGTCGAACTACTCGGCGGAGCGGCTGACCGAGGCACTATCCATTTCGGACCGTGAAGGCTACGCGCGGTACGTGGCCCTGCAGCCGCACTACAACCTGGTGGAGCGGGACTACGAGACCGACCTCGCGCCGACGGTCTCGCGCGAGGGGCTTTCGACGTTGCCGTATTTCGCTCTGGCCAAGGGTTTCCTCACGGGCAAGTACCGCTCGGCCGACGAGCCCGGCGACTCCCCGCGCGCCCCGCGGGCCATCGCGTACCTCGACGACCGCGGCGAGCGCGTGCTGGCGGCGCTGGACTCGATCGCCTCGGCACACGGCGCGTCCGTCGCCTCGGTGGCGCTGGCCTGGCTGCGGGTGCAGCCGACGGTCGCCGCGCCCATCGCGAGCGCGCGCACGCCGGAGCAGCTGACGGATCTCGTGGCGTCGGTGGCGCTGGAGCTGACGGGTGACGAGGTCGAGGCGCTGAACAAGGCGTCGGTCTAGAACGCGCTGATGTTCCGCGCCCGTTCGCGGCGGGTCAGGGTGCTGACGACGGCGCCCTGGCCGTGCCTGCGGACGGCGAGCCGGGACAGCAACGTGAGTACCGGCGTGAAGGCCGTGTCGGGGAAGTCCGGCGGCGGCCGGTCGACGCTCGCGGCGAGGTCGGCGCAGTGGACGACGAGCTCCAGCAGGCGGGTGTGCAGGAAGTCGTCGCGGCGCAACGACCAGCCCTGCCACGGAATGTCGGCCCGCTCCGTCGCCTCGCCGCGCAAGAGCCGCGCGACCACGGTGAGGTCGGCGTCGTACCGCGAGAGCATCCAGCCGAAGCCCAGGGCGGCCTCGGCGTCGTCGGTGGTGCGGTCGTTGGCTTGATCGGCGAGCGACGTCGACGTGACCCAGGCGGCCCGCGCGTAGTGCTCGTCGACCGCGGCGAGCACCGGCAGGGTCGACGGGGCCGCGAGCAGCTCGGCCGCGCGCGTCACCTGGCGGGCGAGGTGGCAGGCCAGCGCGCCCACCGACAGCTCCGGCAACGCGCTGGGTTCGGCCCAGCGCTCGCGCACAACATCGAGCCGCAACAGCGTCGAACAGACCGCCGCGGCGTCGAGAAACGGCTGGTCGAGATCCCCCACACGAGCACCATCCATGCTCGAAGCCTGCCACCGACCGCAACCTACCGAGAAGTAGCTTACCCCGGGTAGGTTGCGGTACCGTCCCCTTCGCAAGCGGAAACGCACGCCAAGGAGGGCACCAGTGGTCAAGAACGTGGACGGCAAGGTCGTGCTGATCACCGGGGCCGCGCGGGGCATCGGGGCCGGGCTGGCGGAGCGGCTGGCCGCGCGCGGCGCCAAGGTCGCGCTGGTCGGCCTGGAGGCGGACGAGCAGGCGAAGGTTGCCGAGAAGATCGGGTCGAACGCCAAGGCGTGGGAAGCCGACGTGACCAGCTGGGACGACCTCGAAGCGGCCACCCAGGGCGTGGTGGAGCATTTCGGCGGCATCGACATCGTCATCGCCAACGCGGGGATCGCCACGGCCGGCTTCGTGCGAAGCGTGGACCCCAAGGCGTTCGAGAAGGTCATCGAGGTCGATCTGCTCGGCGTGTGGCGCACGTTCCGCGTGACGCTGCCGCACGTGATCGAGCGGCGCGGCTACCTGCTGGCGATCTCCTCGCTGGCCGCGATCACGCACGCGCCCGGCATGGCGAACTACGCGGCGGCGAAGGCGGGCGTCGAGGCGTTCTCCAACAGCCTGCGTGCCGAAGTCGCGCACCTCGGGGTGAAGGTCGGCGTCGCGCACCCCACGTGGATCCGCACGGACCTGGTCGAAAGCGCTGACGCGCACCCGGTGTTCGGGAAGCTGCGGGCGTCGATGCCGGGGCTGATCGGGAAGACGTACCCGCTCGACGTGGCGCTCGACGACCTCGAGGCGGGCATCCTCAAGCGCGCGCGGACGATCCACGTGCCACGCTGGGTCGGCGGCCTCAAGCTGCTGCGCGCGTTCCTGCCGCCAATCGTCGAGCTCGGCGCGCGGGCCCGCGTGCCGGCGGCGGACAAGGCCGCGCTCGACGACATCGAGCAGCGCGGCGCGTACGAGTCGGCGGTGACCGGCCACGGCGGCCGGGCTGCGACCCGACCCGAACAGACCACAGCCGAATAGGAGCGCGCATGTCCCGTCGCGACCAGATCCGCATGACGCCCGAGGAGATCCGGGCCTACCTCGACGAGCAGAAGGTCATCAACGTCGCCACGGTCGGGCCGAACAACCGGCCCCACCTGGCGCCGCTGTGGTACTTCCCGTACGAGGACGGCGTCGCGACGTGGACGTACGGCAGCTCGCAGAAGGCGAAGAACCTGCGCCGCATGCCGGAGGCCACCGTGCTCGTCGAGAGCGGCGATTCCTACGAGAAGCTGCGCGGCGTCTCGCTCGAGTCCGACGTGCAGATCATCGAGGACACCGACGAGGTCACCCGCATGGGCATCACCCTCATGCAGCGCTACGCGGGCGCCAAGCCGGGGGACCCCGTGCCCGCCGAGCTCAGCGAGTTCATCGGCCGCCAGGCCCCGAAGCGCATCGGCTTGATCTTCCACCCGACGAAGGTCGTCTCGTGGGATCACACGAAGCTCGGCGGAACGTACTGACGGGTAGCAGGTACTTTCAAGTAACTGTTACTTGAGGTAACGTCATCTGTGGCAGACCCCCAGCGCAGCGGAGGCCGACAGATGACCGAGCGGTTCAAGGTCGTGATCGTGGGCACCGGGTTTTCCGGGCTCGGGCAGGCGATCCAGCTCGAAAAGGCCGGCATCCGGGACTACGTGATCCTCGAGAAGGCCGACGAAGTGGGCGGCACCTGGCGGGACAACTCGTACCCCGGGTGCGCCTGCGACGTCCAGTCGCACATGTACTCGTTCTCCTACGAGCAGAACCCCGACTGGTCGCGGTCGTTCTCGCCGCAGCCGGAGATCTTCGGCTACCTCAAGGGCGTCGCGGACAAGTACCGGCTGCGCGAGCGGATCCGGTTCGGCGTGGAGATCACCGGGGCCCACTGGGACGCGGCCGAGCGCCGCTGGAGCGTCGAGACCAAGAGCGGCGACGAGTTCTCCGCGCAGTTCCTGGTTTCCGGCGTCGGCGGGCTGCACATCCCGTCGATCCCGAAGCTGCCGGGCATCGAGAAGTTCACGGGCCAGACGTGGCACTCGGCGCAGTGGAACCACGAGTTCGACCTGCGCGGTAAGAAGGTCGCGGTGGTCGGCACGGGAGCGAGCGCGATTCAGTTCGTGCCGCAGATCGCGCCGGAAGTGGCCGAGCTGACGCTGTTCCAGCGCACGCCGCCGTGGATCATGCCGAAGCCGGACCACGCGATGCCCGGCTGGGCGAAGCAGCTGTTCCGCTACGTGCCGGGCACGCAACGCCTGTACCGCAACGCGTTGTACTGGCTGCTCGAAGCGCGCGCCATCGGCTTCAACGGGCATCCGAAGCTCATGCACGCGGCCGAATCCATCTCGCGCCGCCACATCGCGAAGGGCATCAGCGACGCGAAGCTGCGCCGCAAGGTGACGCCGGACTACACGATGGGCTGCAAGCGCGTGCTCATCTCCAACGACTATTACCCGGCCCTGAACCGCGGAGGCGTCGACGTGGTCACCGAAGGCGTCCGCGAGGTCCGCGCGAACAGCGTGGTCGACGAAGCCGGTGTCGAGCACGAGGTCGACGCGATCATCTACGGCACCGGCTTCCACGTCACGGATGCGTTGGAGTACCTCGACATCACGGGCGTCGAGGGCCGCGGCCTCGCGAAAACCTGGGCCACGGACGGGATCCGCACGCACAAGGGCATCACCGTCGCCGGGTTCCCGAACCTGTTCTTCCTGCTGGGCCCGAACACCGCGCTGGGCCACAACTCCGTGGTGTTCATGATCGAGTCTCAGTCGCGCTACGTCGTCGACGCGATCAAGCTCGCCGACGCCCACGGCGCGGCCGCGCTCGACGTGCGCCCGTCTGTGCAGGACCAGTTCCAGGCCGAGATCCAGGACAAGCTGGTGAAAGGCGTGTGGACGCAGGGCGGCTGCACGAGCTGGTACCTCGACACCAACGGCGTGAACCGCACGATCTGGCCCGGCTTCACGTGGAAGTACTGGCTCGAGACGCGCCGGGTGGAGCCGAGCGACTACGAGCTGTCCGGGAGGCCCTCATGAACCCGGCGAATCCCCTCGAGCACGAACAGATCGTGCTGCACGCGCGCGACGTCAAGTTCGACTGGGCCGCGCTGCCAATGCATTGGATCCCCGGCGAACCGCAGGCCACGCACAGCATCAACGTGCTGCACATCGCCCTGCCCGAAGGCGAACGCTGGTTCGTCGAGGTCTTCAAGCAGGCCGTGCCGCTGATCCGCGACGAGCGGCTCAAGGAGGACGTCCTCGGCTTCATCGGCCAGGAGGCCATGCACGCCGAGGCCCACGACGGCGCCGCGGAGCACCTCGAAGCCGCGGGCCTGCACGTGCGGCCGTACGTGGCGCAGATGGAGTGGCTGTTCCGCCGGCTGCTGGGCGATCGTCCGGGCGCCGGCGAGGAATGGCTCGTCGAACGGCTCGCGCTGATCGCCGCGATCGAGCACTACACCGCGTTCCTCGGCCAGTGGGTGCTCGACGCGAAGGCGCTCGACGCCGCGGGCTCCGACCCGACGATGCTCGACCTGCTGCGCTGGCACGGCGCGGAGGAAGTCGAGCACCGGTCCGTGGCCTACGACCTGTTCTGCCACCTCGACGGCCGCTACTCGCGTCGCGTGCGCAGCATGGCTGTGGTGACGCCGGCGCTGGCGTGGGTTTTCGTGCGGGGCACCAAGTTCTTGATGCGCAACGACCCGACGCGGCCGGGTCGAGCGTCCTGGCGTGCTTACCTGAAGGCCGCGAAGAAGGGCGTGGTGCCCGCGCCGCGCGAGCTGCTGCGGGAGATCCGGCCGTATTTCCGGCGCTCGTACCACCCGACGGAGACCGGCAACACCGACCAGGCCGTGGCGTACCTGGCGAGCTCCCCCGCGGCCCGGGCGGCCGACGCACCGAAGTGACTGCACCGCAATGACAGCACCGGAGTTCCCGCCGCGGCTCGACGGAACGGGCCGCCGCGACCGGCTGATGTCCACTTTGGTCGGTGTCGGCGCGGCCTACCGCCGGCTCGCCCGGTACTCCGGCCGGCGCCGCCCGCCCGTGCAGGCGGTGGACCGGACGTTGCCGCTGGTCGTGACCACCGTCCGGCCGGAAGCCGACGACGTGGTGTCCCTTCGCCTCGCGCGGCCCGAAGGTGAGCCGTTGCCGAGCTGGCGGCCGGGCGCGCACCTCGACCTCACCTTGCCGTCGGGGCTGGTGCGGCAGTACTCGCTCTGCGGCGACCCAGGCGACCTCTCGCACTACCGCGTGGCCGTCCGGCGGATCGGTGCGGCCTCGGGTGAGGTCCACACGCTCGAACCCGGCACCAAGCTGGACGTGCGCGGCCCGCGCAACGCGTTCCCGTTCGTCGCGGCGGACTCGTACGTCTTCATCGCCGGCGGCATCGGCATCACGCCGATCCTGCCGATGGTCCGCGCGGCCGACGCCCGCGGAGCCGGCTGGCGGCTCGTCTACACGGGACGCAGCCGCGAGTCGATGCCGTTTGTGGAAGAACTTTCGGATTTGCCCGGGGGCCGCGTGTGGTTCCGCCCGGACACCGAGTACGGCATCCCCGCCTCGGGCGCGGAGCTGCTGGAGGGCGTCCCCGACGGCGCCTCGGTCTACTGCTGCGGGCCGGCGCCGATGATCACCGGCGTCCGCGTGGACCTCGAGCTCACCGGCGCCAAGGCCGTGTACTTCGAACGCTTCTCGACCCCGCCGATCGTCGGCGGCCTGCCGTACACCGTGGTCCTGCGCCGCAGCGGTCACACGCTCGCCGTGCCGGCGGACCGTTCGACGCTCGACGTCGTGCGCGAAGTGCTGCCTGACGTGGCGTTCTCCTGCCGCCAGGGCTTCTGCGGCACGTGCGCCGTGGCGACCCCGGACGGCGGGTCGGTGCGGATCTGCGTGGACCGCGGACCCGCCGTCCTGGAGCTCTAGGTGCTACGCCTGCGGGACCCAAGCGCCGAGCACCGGCTTGTACTCGCGGATCGAGCGATCGGCGACCACGCCTTCGAGCTGGTACGGGTCCTTGCCGATCAGCTCCTCGAGCGCCGCCTCGTCCTCGGCCTGCCACAGGACCAGACCACCGGAGCCGTCGGCGAGCGGTCCCGCGACGGCCACGCGGCCGTCGGCGGAGTGCTGGCTCAACCACTCACGGTGACGGGGCCGGACGTCGGCCACCTTCTCCTGCACGTAACGGATTTCGACCAGGTACCAGGCCATGTGGATCTCCCGGGTGGGTGCGTTGGTGACGCTGTCGACGCTACCGGGCAACACCCTGTGGTCCCAGCATCCGACCAGTGGCGGGACAGAGCTCACCCGATACGCTAGGGCTGCGTCAGCAGCTTGGCGCAGGGGCACCACAGGGGTCGAGAACAGGCAGGCAGGGGTACATGCTGGAGGGCAACGCGGAACGCAGTGTCGAGGCGACCCTCGGACACCTGCGGACCATGGACGGGCCGGTGCCGCCGCAGCAGCCGGCCGCACCGCTGAACCTGGAGGACCTGTACCGCCAGCACCGGATGCGGCTCGTCCGGCTCGCGATCCTGCTGGTCGACGAGCCGGCGACGGCCGAGGACGTGGTGCAGGAGGCGTTCACCGGTCTGCACCGCAACTGGGGCCGGCTGCGCGACGCGGCCGCGGCCGTCGGATACCTGCGCACGGCCGTGGTCAACGGCTCGCGCAGCGTGCTGCGACGGCGGAAAACCGCCCGTGAATACGTGCCTCCGCACGCCGTGAACGCGCGTTCCGCGGAGAGCCTCGCGATGCTGTCGAGCGAGCACCAAGCCGTGGTCAGCGCCCTTTCGAAGCTCCCGCCGCGCCAGCGCGAGGTGCTGGTGCTCAGGTACTACGGGGGGCTTTCCGAGGCCGAGATTTCAGAGGCCGCGGGCATCTCGAAGGGTACCGTTAAATCGACCGCCAGCCGGGCGCTGGAGGCCCTGCAGAAGGCGATGCAGACCCCACAGTGACCCGGGTGGACCAATCCCGATCACCGAGTTGCGTAGCCATGTCTGGTCCAGACCAATATATGCTGGAGGGCGTGAAGCACGCCGGAGACTTCGTCATCACGGGCGGCCGGGTCGTCGCCCCGGACCGCGTACTCGACGACGGCTGGCTCGCCGTCTCCGACGGGCGCATCGCCGCGGTCGGCACGGGGACGCCGCCGGGCGGCCCCGAGACCGAGGTCGTCGACGTGGGCGGAGCACTCGTGGTGCCCGGGTTCGTCGACACCCACTGCCACGGCGGGGGCGGCGCTTCGTTCTCCACACTGGACCCCGACGAGATCCTCACGGCGGTGCGCGCGCACCGGCGCCACGGCACCACGACCACGCTCGCGAGCCTGGTCTCGGACCCGATCGACCTGCTGACCGAGCAGATCGCGGCCCTGCGCGAACTCGTGCAGGACGGCGAGCTCGCCGGCATCCACCTCGAAGGGCCGTTCATCTCACGCGCCCGCTGCGGCGCGCACGATCCGGACACGCTGCGTGAACCGGACACCGGCACCGTCGAGAAGCTGCTGCGCGCGGGCGCCGGCGCGATCCGCATGGTCACGCTCGCGCCGGAGCTCAACGGCGGCGTGAAGGCCGTGCGCCAGCTCGCCGAATCGGGCGTGACGGCCGCGATCGGGCACACCGACGGCCTCGCCGAGCAGCTCGTGCCGGCCATCGACGCGGGCGCCACCGTGGCGACGCACCTGTTCAACGGCATGCGCCCCCTGCACCACCGCGAACCGGGCCCGGTCGGCGTGCTGCTGGACGACGAGCGCGTGACGGTCGAGCTCATCTGCGACCTCGTGCACCTGCACCCGACGGTGGTCCGCCTCGCGGCACAGCACGCGGGCCGCGGCCGGACCGTGCTGATCACCGACGCCATGTCGGCCACCGACGCCGCCGACGGCCGCTACACGCTGGGCCGCCTCGAAGTCGACGTGCACGACGGCGTGGCGACGCTGGACAACGGATCACTGGCCGGCAGCACGTTGACGATGGACAACGCCTTCCGCAACCTCGTGAAGGGTGCCAAACTCGGTGTCCTCGACGCCGTCCGGGCGACCTCCGGCCGGCCCGCCGAGCTGCTGGGCATCGCCGACCGCACGGGTTCGCTGCGGCCGGGCCTCGCCGCCGACGTCGTGATCCTCGACGACGACCTGCGGCCGGTCCGGGTGCTGCGCCGGGGCGAGTGGGTCGCCGAGGTCGGCCGGGCTACCTTGAGCACGTAAGCGACTACGCGGGCCGCCCGCGGGGAAGTACGGAGAGGGATGAGCGAGCCGAAGGACCCGGAGCGACTGCTCGCCGACGCCCTGCGCGCCCAGGCCGTGTTCGCCCCGCACACCAGCTCGCAGCCCGCCGCGTCTTCCGGCTCCCCGGACTCCACGGGCTCCGCCGGCGCGACCGGCCCCACCGAGGAGCTCCCACCCCGCTACGGCCTGCTCTCAGGCGCGGGCGCCGACTCCCTCGAACGCGAACGCGCGGCCCTGGACGACGCCTCCGGCCAGCGGACGACGCCGGTCTCTTCGGGAGTTCGGCCCGTTCCCGCACCGGACCCCGCGACGGTCCGCCAGGCCGCGCCCGGCCCCGCGCCGCTGCCCGCGCACTGGGTGCTGCTGCTGGCTCTCCTGCTGGGCTTGGCCGCGGGCTCGGTCATCGGACTGCTCACCCTCGTCTGACAATTCCGGAAAACCCCCATTACCTGCGGTGGTTCTCCCTGTGAAGGCACTCAGCGTCACCCTGTACCGTTTTCGGTGTGATTCTCGCCCAGAGCACAGTGACGACCATGTCCATCCTGCCGTCGTGGCTGGACCCGGAGCAGCTGCTGTCCGGCCTGACCGTGCCGGTCATCGCGGTGCTCTGCCTGATCATCTTCATCGAGAGCAGCATCTTCCCGGTGCTGCCGGGTGACTCGCTGCTGTTCACGGCGGGCCTGTTCATCGCCAACGGCACGCTGCAGGCGCCCCTGTGGGTGGTGTGCGTGCTGGTGACGGTGGCGGCGCTGCTCGGCAACGTCTGCGGGTACTACATCGGCTACTTCGTCGGCCCGAAGCTGTTCAACCGGCCCGATTCGAAGTTCTTCAAGAAGGAATACGTCGACAAGACGCACGCTTTCCTCGACCACCACGGGCCCAAAGCCGTGGTGCTGGCGCGGTTCGTGCCGTTCGTGCGGACGTTCATCACCTGGATCGCCGGCATCGGCCGCATGGACCCGAAGCGGTACTTCACCTACACGGTGCTGGGCGGCATCGTCTGGGCCGCGGGCATCACGGTGCTGGGCTCGCTGCTGGGCAACATCGGCTTCATCCGCGACAACGTCGACGCCATCTTCGTGCTGATCGTGCTCGTGTCCGTGGTGCCGATCCTGCTCGAGTACCTCAAGAGCCGCCGCGAGAAGAAGGCCCGCGCGGGCGCGCCGGAGGAGAACGCCGCCGAGGTGACGCAGCGGATCCCGCGCGTGCGCGACTGACCGAAACGCGACTGACCGAAACGCAGAAAACGGCGCCGGCCCCGAGCAAGGGACCGGCGCCGTTTTCGTGAGACCTCAGTCCGTCATCGAGAACATCGACCCCGGGTTGAACAGGTTCTCCGGGTCCAGCGCCTGCTTGATCTGCCGGTGCACTCGCATCCCGACAGGCCCGATCTCGCGCGCCAGCCAGTCGCGCTTGATCTTGCCGACGCCGTGCTCGCCCGTCACCGTGCCGCCGAGCGAGAGGCCGATCTCCAGGATGTCGTCGAACGCTTGCCGCGCGCGGGCGAACTCGTCCTCGTTGTCGGGCGCGTAGACGATCGTCGGGTGCATGTTGCCGTCGCCGGCGTGGCCGACCACGGCGATCTTCAGGCCCACCTTCTCGCTCACCTGCTCGCAGCCGCGGATCAGCTCGGCGATGCGGGTGCGCGGCACGCTGACGTCGTCGGTGAGCCAGATGCCGTAAGTCTCCAGCGCGGTCAGGACCACGCGCCGGGCCTGCAGCAGCATCTTGCCCTCTTCGAGGTCGTCGGTGGCGTAGACCAGGTCGGCGCCGCAGTCGGCGCAGATCTGTTCCAGCACGGCGAGCTCGCGCAGCGCGGCCTCGCCGCCGACGTCGGACTGCGCCAGCAGCAGCGCCTGGCAGTCGGAACCCGCACCGAGGTCGGTCTTGAGGTAGGTCTCCGACGCCTTGATCGACGCCGCGTCCATGATCTCCAGCAGCGACGGCACGAGTCCCTCGCGCACGACCCGAGCCACGGCCTCACCCGCCGCCTCCGTGGTGCTGAAGCCCGCGACGAGCGTCGCCGGCGCCTGCGGTAGCGGGCGCAACGCCACGGTGGCCTGCGTGATCACGCCGAGCGTGCCCTCGCTGCCGATGAACAGCTTCGTCAGGTCGTAGCCCGCCACGCCCTTCACGGTGCGGCGGCCGGTCTTGAGCAGCGACCCGTCGGCCAGCACGACCTCGAGGCCGAGCACGGAGTCGGTGGTCACGCCGTACTTCACGCAGCACAGGCCGCCGGCGTTGGTGGAGAGGTTGCCGCCGATCGTGCACCAGTCGTAGCTCGACGGGTCGGGCGGGTAGAACAGGCCGTGCTTCTCCACGGTGTTGCGGAAGTCAAGGTTGACCACTCCGGGCTGCACCACGGCGAGGCGGTTGCCGGGGTCGATCTCCACGATCTCGTCGAGCTTCGTGAGCACGAGCACCACGCAGCCGTCGATGGCGTTGGCCGCGCCGGACAGGCCGCTGCCCGCCCCGCGCGGCACGACGGGCACCTTCGCCTCGGCGCACGCCTTGACCACGGCCTGCACCCCCGCGGTGTTCGCGGGCAGCACCACGGCCAGCGGTTTCCCGGACGGGGCGAGCGGCATCATGTCGCGCGAGTAGCTCGCGGTCACGTCGGCGTCGGTGAGCACGGCCTCCTTGCCGAGCTCGTCGCGGAGTCGCTGCAGGAGGGCGTCAGTGCTCATGGCTTCATCGTAGGCACAAATATCTCCGCAGTGCGGAATAGAATTTCCGGATTTCAGCCGGATGGCGACTTGCCCGGCGCCATCCGGCTGCGCATCCAGCCGACCCGTCAGCGCACCACGCCGTAGACCCGGTCGACGTTGATCGTCAGCACCAGCCGCTGGTCCGCGACCATCGCCTCGCGGTACTCGTCCCAGTCGGGGTGCTCGCCGCCGACCTTCCGGTACAGGTCGATGAGGGCCTCCACCGTCGCGTCGTCCTTGGCCGCGGCGACCGGCGTCAGCACGGCCTCGCCCTCCGCCACCGCGTACGACCAGCCGTTCTCGCTGCCCACGTGGTAGCTCACGCGCGCGTCGCGGCGCATGTTCTTCGTCTTCGCCCGCGTCTCGGTGATCGACACGAGGATCTTGCGCTCGGCGGCGTCGAAGTGGTGGCTGACGGTGGACAACTGGGGCCGCCCGTCGCGCTTGAGCGTGGCCAGCACGCCGTTGCGGCGGGAGCCGATGAGGTCGTACAGCGGTGTGTCGTCGGTCATACCCCTATCCAACCCGTCACCCTGCGTCTTGTTCCGCCGGGACCCTGACCAGGGCCTTCGGACCCGGGAGAAAACGGACGAACACCCTCCGGTGAATATCTGCTTGCATGCAACAACTAAAGTGTGATGCGACACAACCGGGGTCCGCGAGCTTGCGCGAAGCACGGATCAGGCACACTCTTGCTAAAGGCAACTAGTTGCAGCCGCCAAACAACGGTTCGTTTCACCGCGAGAAAGATCGACCGAATGGCACCGAACAGCGCCGCCACCCGGCCCAAGGACGAGCTCGACCTGGCCGACCAGCTCGGACACGAGCTGGTCCGTTTCATGCGCCTGATCACCAAGGCGAAGTCGCAGGTCTCCAAGCAGGGTCCGGACGGCATCGAGCGGGCCGCGTACGCGATCCTCTTCTGCCTCATCCACGAGGGGCCGCAGCGCACCAGCAAGCTCGCCGAGTTCCTGCACTCCGAGATCTCCACCATCAGCAGGCAGTCGAGCGCGCTCGTGCAGCACGGATTGGTGGAACGTCAGGCCGACCCCGAAGACGGCCGCGCCTGCTTGCTGGCGCCCACCGCCGAAGGCCTGCGGGTCTTCGACGAGAACCGCAAGCAGCGCAACCTCTGGCTCGCCGACGTGCTCGGCGACTGGACCCAGGAGGATCGCGAGACCCTCAACGAGCTGTTCGGGCGGCTCAACACCGGTATCGAGAACAACTTTCCAGACATGACCGACTCCGCGCCGGCGGACTCGGTGCACTCCAAGGGGGCCTAGGAACAGCATGAGCACCACCGTCGAGAAACAACCTCAGCAGCGGGGGGGAGCACCCGTCGTCGACGCGGCAGGTGTGCCGCGGCTGAGCCACCGCCAGATCGTCACGATCCTGAGCGGACTCATGTGCGGCATGTTCCTCGCCGCACTGGACCAGACGATCGTGGGTACCTCGATCGTCAAGATCGCCAACGACCTGCACGGCTTCGACCTGCAGGCGTGGGCCACCACGGCGTACCTGATCACGTCGACGATCGTCACGCCGATCTACGGCAAGCTGTCGGACATCTACGGCCGCAAGCCGTTCTACCTCGCCGCGATCTCGATCTTCGTCGCCGGTTCGCTGGCTTCGACGTTCTCGCAGTCGATGTACGAGCTCGCCGCGTTCCGCGCGGTGCAGGGCCTCGGCGCCGGCGGTCTGATGTCGCTGGCCATGACCATCATCGGTGACGTGGTGCCGCCGCGCGAACGCCCGCGGTACCAGGGTTACATCCTCGCCGTCTTCGGTCTGTCCACTGTGCTTGGTCCGGTGCTCGGCGGGTTCTTCGCCGGCTTCGACACCCTCGGCGGCCTCGACGGCTGGCGCTGGGTCTTCCTGATCAACGTGCCGATCGGCATCGTCGCGCTGTTCGTGGTCGCCAAGGTGCTGAACGTGCCGCACGTGCCACAGAAGCACAAGATCGACTGGTGGGGCGCGCTTTCGCTCGTCGTGGCTGTGGTGCCGTTCCTGATCGTCGCGGAACAGGGCCAGACCTGGGGCTGGGGCGACGGCAAGGCGATCCTCTGCTACGCCGTCGGCGCGATCGGCATCATCTCGTTCATCGTGGTCGAGAAGCTGATGAAGGACGCCGCGCTGATCCCGTTGCGGCTGTTCAAGAACTCGACGTTCACCGTCGCGATCATCGGTGGTGTCATCGTCGGCGTCGCCATGTTCGGCGCGATCACGATGATCCCGCAGTTCATGCAGGTCGTTCAGGGCTACACGCCGACCGAGTCGGGTCTGCTGATGCTGCCGCTGATGGGCGGCCTGATGCTGAGCTCGATCGGCTCCGGCCGGATCATGTCGAAGACCGGGCGCTACAAGGTGTTCCCGATCGTCGGCACCCTGCTCATCGCCGGCGGCGCGTTCTTCTTCGCGCAGGTGCAGTACAACTCGCCGCTGTGGCACCCGCTGGTCGCCGCGGCCATCATCGGCCTCGGCCTCGGCCAGTGCATGCAGACGCTGGTCATCGCGGTGCAGAACGCCGGCCCGCGCAGCGACATGGGCGCCTCCACGGCGTCGGCCACGTTCTTCCGCCAGATCGGTGGTACGGCCGGTGTCGCGGTGTTCCTGACGATTCTGTTCAACGTGCTGCCGGGCAACATCACCAAGGCGTTCGGCGGCAACCCGCCGGCTGGTGCCGGTGCGCAACTGGCCGACCTGCAGACCAACACCAGCGTGATCCAGACCCTGCCCGACGCGTTGAAGACGCCGATCCTGATCGGCTTCACCGAGTCGATCACCACGGTCTTCTGGGTGGCAGGCGCGGTCGCGCTGCTGGCGACGATCGTGCTGTGTTTCCTGAAGGAGATCCCGCTCGCGGGCATGAACCCGGCCGCCGCGGCGGTGGAGGGCGGCGAGGCGCTGCTCGAGGAGAGCGAGACGCCGACGGACATCGTCGACCAGGCGGCCAAGCCGGGCTCGCTCTTCGAAGAACAGTCGCGAGAACCCGTTCTCGTCGGCGCAGGGGGAAGGCATTCGATGAACGGCAACGGTCACGGCGACCCGCAGGCGATTTCGGGCTCACTGCCCATGCCGATCACCAACTCGGCCGCGGGTGCAGGCATCGACCTCCCGCTGGGCGCGGGCGGTCCCCCGGTGACCGGGCACGTGCGCCGGCAGGACGGCAGCCACGTGGCCGCCGCCGCGCTGACGCTGATCGACCAGCAGGGCCGTCAGGTGGCGCGGGCGACCGGTAACGGCGACGGCAGCTACTCCGTGCCGACGCAGGGCCCGGGCACCTACGTGCTGATCGTGGCCGCTCCCGGCCACCAGCCGCAGGCCTCCAGCGTGGTGGTCGGTGGCGGACCGGCGAAGCTCGACGTGACGCTCACCGGCTCGGGCGAGCTGACCGGTGTCGTGCGGTCCGTGGGGATCGGTTCCCCGCTGGCCAACGCCACCGTGACGCTCACCGATTCGCGCGGAGAGGTCAACGGCGCGTTCATCACGGCCGACGACGGCGTCTACACCTTCAGCGGTGTCGGTGCCGGGCAGTACACGCTGGTCGCGAGCGGCCCGCACTACCGCCCGGTGGCGGTCACCCTGACCGTGCCCGACAGCGGCGTGCTGCGCCACGACGTCGAGCTGGCCGGTGCCGTGCTGATGCAGGGCATCGCGCGCACCGAGGGCGACCGGATCGTGCCGGACGCGCGGATCACCGTGCTCGACGCGAACGGCAACGTCGCGGCGGTCGCGCGCACGGACGGTGAAGGCCGCTACGTGGTGAGCGACCTGCCGGTGGGCTCGTACACGGTGGTGGCGAGCGGTTACCCGCCGGCCACCAGCCAGGTGAGCCTCACCGACGGCGAGGCCGAGCACGACGTCCGCCTGAGCTACGACCAGGCTCTCGACGAGTTGGTCGACCGCTCATGAGCGGGGGCCTGCGCGCACAGCTCCGCGCCAGTGGGGGCTGGCCGGTCGAGAACGCCGTGCTCACGGTGACCGACCTCAACGGCCGTCAGATCGCGCGCCAGGTCACGGACGCGAAGGGGGCGGTGGCGACTGATCCGCTGCCCCCGGGCGTCTACACCGCCGTGATCACGGCGCCCGGGTACACGCCGATGGCCCGCACCGTGCAGGTCGGTTCCGACGGCGCCGGGCTGCTCGGCGACATCGCCCTGGCCCCCGTGGCCGAGGCCGTGGAGCTGCCGCCGCCCGGTCCGTGGACGATCGACCCGGTCCACACGTCGGTGGTCGCGACCGCGCGCCACATGGGCATCGCCAGCATCAAGGTGCGGTTCCCCGACGTCGGCGGGCGCATCGACATCCGCCGCCCGGTGGAGCGTTCGACGGTGTTCGCCGAGATCAAGGCGGGCAGCATCGAGACCGGCATCAAAATGCGCGACGACCACCTGCGTTCGGCCGAGTTCCTCGACGTGGAGGCCTTCCCGCTGATCACGTTCGAGAGCACGGGCATTTCGCAGCGAGGCACGGACACCTGGGCGCTGCTCGGCGAGCTCACCCTGCACGGCGAACGCCGCCAGGTCGAGCTCGACCTGCGCTACCAGGGCCACGGCCCGGACCCGTGGGGCGGCGTGCGCGCCGCGTTCCACGCCGAGACCCAGCTGCACCGCAACGACTTCGCGATCAACTACAGCGCGATGGTCCGCGCGGGCGTCGCCGCGATCGGCACCACGGTCAAGGTGGAGCTGGACATCGAAGCGGTGCAAGGCGAGTCCCTGCCGCAGTTCTAGACGTTTTGTTCGATTCGGGCCGCCCGGGAACTGTCCCGGGCGGCCCGTTCGTTTGAGCCGTTGGTGAACGCGCAGTTCATTCCAGGAATACCGAAAGTGACCGGAAGGCTGGATTCGATGGTTCCTTTTTTCCGTCGATCGTGGCCACGTAGGCTCTGCGCGTGAACCCCGCAAGCATCGAGGCCGCCGGAGTCGGCGTGAGCTGGCTCGACACCGCCGGCCCGCTGCTCGTCTGGGTGATCGTGCTTTCCTTCGTGTTCGTGGAATGCGCGCTCATCGTCGGCCTCTTCCTGCCGGGCGACTCGCTCCTCTTCGGTGCCGGCGTGGTGCTCGCCCAGCACGGCTCCGACGCGAACGCGTGGCTCCTGTCCGGCGCCGCACTCGTGGTGGCCGTCGGCGGCAACCAGGTGGGCTACTACATCGGCCGCAGCACGGGCACCCGCTTCATCGCCCGCCGCGGCGGCAAGGTGCTCAATCGCCACAACCTCGACCGCGCCCAACGGTTTCTGGACCGCAAGGGCTTCTTCGCGATCGTCGCGGCGCGGTGGATCCCGTGGATCCGCACACTCGCCCCGCTCATCGCCGGCGCCGCCCGCATGGACCCCCGGCGGTTCTTGCTCGCCACCAGCCTGGGTGGCCTGCTGTGGGTCCCCACTCTGGTCCTGCTGGGCTACTACGGCGCCGGCCTGCTGGACGCCCTGCCGTGGCTGAAGACGGCGGCCCTGTGGATTTCGGTGGCGTTCTTCGTGCTGGGGACGGGGTACGGGGTGCTGCGGTACCGGCAGGAGATGCGCCGACCGGTCGACGAACCGGACGACGCGCACGCGTGACGCGGTTGGTGCGGCTGCCCAACCGTTCAGCTGCGGGGCGCACCGCCTGATCGGACCAACCTGACACCGGCCCCATTGACGGGCTGCCCAGCCAACTCGCCAATGACTCGGCGCGATCGTGCCGAGGGGGAAACGTCGTGATCCTGGGGTTCAGTAGCAGACTTGGCAAACTGGCCGTGGCAGGCTTGTCACTCGCCGCCCTCATAGTTGCCGCGACGCCGGCACTAGCCGCGGAGTCACAGGACTTCGGGCCGAAAGTCATCAGCGGCATTCCCGCCACGCAACAGGTCATCCCGCTGGCGACGATCGATTCACCGGCGCTGGCCGCGGGCTCGAACGCGTACGTGTACTCCGAGCTGAAGGCTTCCGGGGCCACCGACGTGAACCTGATCGACAACGAGATCCGCTGCTCGGGTGCGGGTGGGTCCAGCGTTGTGATGGGCGAAAACGTGCTTCCGCCGACCGGCGACGCCGCGCACCGGAATATCACGGTCGTCACCCGGTTCCTGGTCACCGCGACCCACGCGGGCGTGATCACGTGCACGCTCTACCTGCGCACCTCGTCGACGGGGAAAGCAGGCTCCCAGGAGACGGTTCAGGGGAACGTGCGGTTCGCGTCGTACTCGATCCCCGGTGACGTGAATGGCGTGGCGATGCAAACGTCGCTCCCGGTGGGCACCACTCCGCTCAGCTCAACGCTCGTGGCGCCGGTGATCGATCGGGACATCCCGGCCGGCTACAGCAAGGTCGACGTGGTCGCGGACGTGGAGTTCCATTGGTGCGCTGGGCGTTGCAGCCCTCCGACGGATCTGAATTTCTCGCAGGCCCGTTTCGCGCTCACCGCGACCACCTCCGGCGGTGCGAGTTGCGCGAGTGGGCCGGTGGCGCAGACCGACGAGTACGTGCAGCAAGGCGTCAACCACGCCGCGATCCCGCTGTACACGACGGTGGTCGTCAAGCCCGGGTGCACGCACCTGCACGCGCAGGTGACGAGCACTTATCTGGCCGGCAACGTCGGGCTCCTCGGCGGCGGGTCGAAACTCACGGACAGCACGGGCAGCGCCGGCACACACGACTCGGCGATGACGCACATGTTCGCCCTGCCGCACAACGGCTGAGCCGCGAAACCCGCCCTACAACTCCGGATCCGACCAGATCTCCAGCTGAATCCCATCCGGATCCCGGAACACGATCACCGACGACCCCTCGAAGGTCCGCGACTCCCGAGGCGGCAGGTACGACACCCCGTACTCCGAGAGCCGGTCCTCCCACTCACCGAGTTCCGCCTTCGACGACACCGAGAACGCGACGTGATCCAGCCCCGTCCGGCGCTCGTCGAAACAACGGCGGTCGGTGTCCGGATGCTGGACCAGGACGACGGAAAACCCGTCGCCGGCGGACCTCAGCACGACCTTGTGGACCCCGGTTTCAGGGTCTTCGCGGCGGTGGCTCTCCTCGAGGTCGAGCACCCGGGCGTACCACGGGACGCTGCGTTCGACATCGGTCACGGTGAGCGCCAGATGGTGCACAGACGTGAGCTTGGGCATGACTTTTGCGGCCGTCCTTTCCGACCCCCGGCTGCGCACTCCGTGCGTTTGCGACGCGGGGCGCTCGTCACCCACCCCGTGAACCGGCGCCGCCGCGGCCCCGGTCGTCCAACTGGCCCCGGAGGCTCCACCAGAGTGACACAGCCGCTCCGATCGGGCGGACGGATTCACCGACTTCCGCCACGAATCGTGATCTCCTCGTCGCCCGGCGTCCCACAAGCCGGGATGACGTGAACACGAGTAGCACCCCAGCGGAACGCCGAAATGGGCGAAGACCACATGGTGGGACGCTATTCAGCGGCCGCCGCCGACCTCCAGGACGGCGCCGACCGTGAACGACGACGCCGGTGACAGAAGCCACAGCACTGCTTCGGCGATCTCCCCCGGTTCGCCCGGCCGGCCGAGCGGAATCCCGGGCGCCAGCCTCGACAACCGGTCCGGCAGGCCGGCCGCGGAGTGCAGGCCGGTGGCCACCAGGCCCGGCGCGACGGCGTTCACCCGGATTCCCTCGCCCGCCACCTCCTGCGCGAGCCCGTACGTGAGCGTGTCCACCGCGGCCTTCGTCGCGGCGTAGTGCACCCACTCGCCCGCCGAGCCCGTGCGCGCGGCTGTGGACGAGACGTTGACGATGGCGCCGCCGGGACCGCCGTACCGCGTCGAGAGCCGCCGCACGGCCTCGCGGCAGCACAGGAACACCCCGCCGACGTTGACCTCCAGCACGCGCCGCACGGTGGCCGCGCTCTGCTCGTCCAGGCGCCCCGGTGTGTTGCCGGTGATGGCCGCGTTGTTGACCACGCCGACCAGCGACCCCATCTCCCCGGCGGTGCCGAAGAGCTTGCGGACCTGCCGCTCGTCGGCGACGTCGGCGCGCACCGCCAGCGCCTTGCGTCCGTGCGCCCGGACCTGCGAAACGACCTCGGCCGCCGGCTCGGAGTCGCCGGAGTAGTTGACCACCACGTCGTAGCCGCGCTCGGCCGCGAGCGTGCAGATCGCCGCGCCGATCCCCCGGCTGCCGCCCGTGACGACGAGAACTCCGCTCACAGGGCGAAGTTCACGAGCGGCAGGTTCTCCAGCACGAGGTCGGCACGGTCACGGGTGCTCGCGATGAGGTCGGCGTTGCGCTGGTCCGAGCCGAGCGCACGCTGGCGCGCCTCGACGAGTGACCGGCCGTAACGACGGTGGCGCGAAACCAGCCGTTCGATCCGCTCGGGCTCGTCGGGCGCGAGGAACCACGCCTCGGTGAGGTACTGGCGCAGGCCGCTCCACGGGTCGTCGGGCAGCAGCAGGTAGTTGCCCTCCGTGATCAGGAGCTGCACCTCGGGTGCCACCGCGACCGCACCGGCGATGGGCTCCTCGATCTCGCGGCGGAACTCCGGTGCGTAAACGGTTTCCTTGCCCTTCGCGAGCCGGCGGATGAGGTGGACGTAGCCCGCCGCGTCGAACGTGTCGGGCGCGCCTTTGCGCTCGGCTCGCCCGAGCCGGCGCAGCTCCACCTGCGCGAGGTGGAACCCGTCCATCCCGACGACGGCCGCGCGGGAGCCGAGCGCGTTGGCGATCGCCCAGGCCAGCGTGGTCTTGCCGGACGCGGGCGCGCCGATGATGCCGAGCACGCTGCGCTGCCGCGGCTTGGCGAGCCCTTCGGCCCGTGCCAGGAGGTCTTCGAACGCCGTCATCGCACTCCTTGTCCCAACTTCGAGATCGCCGCCGTCCAAGACCGCGGCCCCACGTGGCGGACGCGCTCGCCGGCCACCGCGTTCGCGTGCCGGATCCACCCGTCCACTGAGCTTCCACCGGCCGCGACTGCGTGCGCGAGCGCGCCGTGCCACACGTCACCGGCCGCCAGTGTGTCCCGCGCCTCGACATCGTTGACAGGCACCTGGCCTGAGTCTTCCGCAGTGCTCCAGCGAACGGGATCCGGCCCCGCGGTCCTGATCACGACGGGTACTCCGCGTTCACGCAGGCCCGGCCCGGGCATGGCGAAGTGCGCGGAGCACGCGGCGACATCCACCAGCGGCAACAGGTCTTCCAACACGGGTTTCCAGCTGCCGGCGTCGAGCACGACGGGCACGCCGAGTGATCGCGCGGCCCGCGCGACGGCCAGCGCGAGCTCGGGGTGGTGACCGTCGACGAGCACCGCATTCGCTTCGCGCACGAGCCGTGTGCGGTCCGTGAGATCCGGAACCGCCACCGGCGCACCGGAAGCCGCGTTGCGCGAGACGACCGTTCGCTCCCCGTCGGAATCGCGCACGACCACGGCGCTCACCGGCGGCGAATCGGTGCGGGCCGGATCGAGGTCCACGACATCGACGCCGTACGCGATCAGGTCGGTGTGCGCGAGCGCTGCCAGCGGGTGGGCGCCGACGACCGTCACGAGCGTCGCGGCGGCCCCGAGCGCGGCCACGGTCACCGCGGCGTTGGTCGCCGGCCCACCGGCCGCGACGTCCACCCGCAGCGACTGCACCTTCTCGCCCGGCGCCGGGAAGTGCGACACCCGTTGCACGACGTCGACGGTGCACAGCCCCGCCAGCAGCACGCGCACGTCAGGTCAGCCCGGCGTGCGTGGCGGCCGCGACCTCCACGACCTCGCCACCGTCGTCGAGTTGCAGCGCACCGGTGAGCAGGCCGACGACCTGGTTCATCGTGTGCGTTTTCGGCGACACCACGGCCACGCGCTTGCCGAGCCGGTGCACGTGGATCCGGTCGGCGATGTCGAACACGTGCGGCATGTTGTGGCTGATCAGCACCACCGGCAGCCCACGGTCGCGGATGCGCCCGATCAGCTCCAGCACCTTCGCCGACTCCGCGACGCCGAGCGCGGCCGTCGGTTCGTCCATGATCACGGCCTTCGTGCCGAACGCCGCCGCGCGCGCCACCGCGACCCCCTGGCGCTGGCCGCCCGAGAGCGTCTCCACGAGCTGCGAGATGGACTTGACGTTGATGCCCAGCTCGTCGAGGATCCGCTGCGCCTCCTTGCGCATCTCGCCCGTGTCGAGCTTGCGCGCCAGCCCGCCGAAGGGCCCGCGCAGGCGCTTTTCCCGGCCCAGGAACATGTTCGACGCGATGTCGAGCGCCGGAGCCACGGCCAGGTCCTGGTACACCGTCTCGATCCCGTGGTGGCGAGCGTCCAAAGGGGACTTGAAGTGCACGACCTGGCCGTCGACGCGGATCTCGCCCTCGTCGGGGATCAGCGCACCGGACAACGCCTTGATCAGGCTGGATTTCCCGGCGCCGTTGTCGCCGACGACGGCGAGCACCTCGCCGGGGTAGAGGTCGAAGTCGGCGCCGTTGATGGCGGTCACGCGGCCGTAGCGCTTCACGAGGCCGCGCGCGGAAAGCGTGGTCTGCTGCCCGTTGTGCTCTACGGACTGCTCTGTGGAAGTCATGACTGCTGCTGCCTCCGTGCGATCCGGTCGACGACCACGGCGGCGATGAGCAGCGCGCCGGTCGCCAGGTCCTGGTAGTTGCCGTCCACACCCATCTGCGTGAGGCCCGAGCGCAGCACCGCCACGACGAGCGCGCCGAACAGCGTGCCGAGCACCGAACCGCGGCCACCGAAGAGGCTCGTGCCGCCCAGGACCACGGCGGTGATCGAGTCGAGGTTGCCGAGCTGGAACTGGTTCGGGTCGGCGTTGGGTGTGCGGCCGAGCGCCTGCCACGCGGCGATGCCGAAGCAGAAACCCGCGACCAGGTACACGGAGATCACCGTGCGGTTGACCTTGATGCCGGACAGGCGCGCGGACTCCGGCGCGTTGCCCACCGCGTAGACGTGCTTGCCCCACGCGGTTTTCGTGAGCGAGTACCAGACGATGAGGAACATGAGCAGCGCGAGCGTCATGCCGTAGGTGATCGGGATGCCGCCGAAGAGGTAACGCTTCGTGCCGAGCCACTGCAGGAGCCCGTCGGTGACCGGCACGGCCTGGCCGCCCGCGATCAGCTTCGCCACGGCGGTCAGGCCGGTGAACGTGCCGAGCGTGATGATGAAGGCGGGCAGTTTGATCCGCGTGGCGAGAGTGCCGATGAACAGACCGACGAGCACCGTCAGCGCGATTCCGGCGAGCAGCGCGACGAAGCCGTTGGTGCCCGCCGCGGCGAGCTTCGCCATGATCAGCGTGGCCACGACCATCGACGACGCGTTGGACAGGTCGATGCCGGCGATGAGGATGATCAGCGTCTGGCCGAGCGCGAGCGTGCCGACGACCAGTGACTGCTGGACCACTGTGGACAGGTTGTCGAGGTCGAAGAACGTGTCCGTGGCCAGTGAGAAGACCACGATTGCCACGATCAGCGCGAGCGCGGGGCCGACCGCGGGCGCGCGCAGGAGGAACTCGCCGAGCGACTCGCGCTCACGGGTCCCGTTCACCGTCGCGGTGGTCATTTCGCGCCTCCCCAGCAGTTCTGCAGGCCCCACGTGGTGTTCTGGCTGGGGACGCCCGGCATCGGCTTGTCGGTGATCACGGTGGAGCCGGTGTTCACGAAGCCCGTGGGCTTCTTGCCGGTCTTCGCGTAGTCGACGGCGGCGAGCACGCCCTGTTCGGCCATCTTCTTCGGGAACTGCATCACGGTGGCCGCGTAGAGGCCGTCCTTGACGTTCTGGACGCCTTCGCAGCCGCCGTCGATCGAGCCCATCACGATGCGGTCGGTGAGGCCGCGGGCCTTCAGCGCGGCGTACGCGCCGCGGCCCATGGGTTCGTTCATGGAGTAGACGGCGTTGATGTCCGTGCTGCGCTGCAACAGGTTCTCCATGCCCTGTTGCGCCAGGCTCTGGTCGCCGTTGGCGGGGGTGTGGCCCTTGATCTCGGGCGAGGAGTCCGTGAGGCCGATGCCCTTGAGGAAACCGCCGTGACGCTCGGTGTCGACGGAGGAGCCGGCGGTCCCGTCGACCATCAGCAGCTTGGGGTCGACGCCCTTGAGCGCGGCTTTCACGTAAGCCCCTTGCTGCTGGCCGGCCGCGAAGTTGTCGGTGGCGAAGGTGGCGTCGACGGCGTCGGCCGGCTCGGTGGCGGTGTCGAGCGCGATCACGAGCACGCCGGCGTCGCGCGCGTCCTTGATCGCCTTGAGCACGCCGGTGGACGAGCTCGGGGTGATCAGGATCGTGTTCACGCCCTGCTGCATGAGGTTCTCGATGGCCCGGACCTGGCCGTCGTTGTCGCCGTCGAACTGGCCGGCGAGCGCGCTGAAGTCGGCGCCGTTGGCCTTCGCGGCCGCGCTTGCCGCGTTGCGCAGTTCGACGAAGTACGGGTTGGTGTCGGTCTTGGTGACCAGCCCGACCTTGGCCTTACCGCTGCCGGCCGGCGTCGTGTTGCCGCCCCAGTGGCGCTCGACCGTGCAGCCGGTGGTGCCTAGCACGGTGCCGACCACGGCGGCCAACGCCAGCGCGGTGAGACTGCGCTGTCTCATGGATGAATACCCTCCTGCGAGGTTGCCGATGGTCGGCAAGGTAGACAGACTCATGTCACGTCGCAAGCGTTTGCGCAAACGCTTGCGAGTGAACCTGGTTAAGGACTGACATGCCACAAACCCGCTCCTCCCGGCCCACCCAGCGCGATATCGCGGAGCTCGCCGGGGTGTCGATCACGACGGTTTCCCACGTCGTCAACGGCACGCGCGCCGTCGCGGAGGACACGAAGGCCGCGGTGCTGCGGGCCATCGAGACCACCGGCTACACCGGTGACGCGATCGCTCGTTCCCTGGTCACGGGCGGTACGCGCTCGATCGGCATGGCGGTCTCGCTGGTGGCCAACCCGTACTTCGCGGCCCTGATGCAGGCGATCGAACGGGAGGCTTCGGCCAACGGCTACACGGTGCTGCTCGCCGACACGCACGACACGGCGGCGACCGAGCGTGACGTGGTGCGGGCCCTGCGATCCCGTCGCGTCGACGGCCTGCTGGTGACTCCCTCCCCGGGCGACGGTCCTGTGATTGGTGAACTGGTGTCGCTGGACGTGCCGACGGTGCTCATCGACCGGCTCTCGACCCGCACCGACGTCGACCAGGTCGGGGCGGAGAACATTCAGGCGACGTCGGCTTTGACCGCTCACCTGGCGTCGCTCGGACACCGGCGGATCGGCATGATCTCCGGCGCGCCGGGCCTCACGACCAGCGACGAGCGCGTGCTCGGCTACCGGCTGGGCTTGGGCCGTTCGGGGCTCGCGTGGTCGCCTGACCTCGTGGCCTGCGGGAACTCGCACCGCGACGGTGGCGCCCTGGCGCTGAGCACGTTGCTGGCGCTGCCGGAACCGCCGACGGCGCTGGTGGTGGCCAACGACAGCATGATGGTCGGCGTCCTGCACGAGGCCCGCCGGCGCGGCCTGCGCATCGGCCGTGACCTGCCGGTGGTCGTTTACGACGACGTCGAGTGGGCCGACCTGGTGGACCCCCCGCTGACCACCATGGCGCAGCCGATCGAGGAGATCGGCCGCCGCGCCGTGCAGCTGCTGCTGGCCCGCCTCGCCGAGCCCACGCGCGCGGCCGAGACCGTCCGGCTGCCGCCCACGCTGCGCCACCGACAGTCGTGCGGGTGCCCCGGGGCGGCCTGACCGTTCACTCACACTGGTGATTCTTGGGGTGGATCGCCTCTCGCGCAGCTCGGCGGGGCCCCCCGAGCGGTTACCGTTGGGTAAGCACGACGACGAGGGCCACGGACATGACCGCTCTGGCGCCGGAGATCCCTGTTTGGGACACGCCGGTCACCCACCGGTTCGGTGTTGCCCTGGGCATGCACGCGAACCCGTACACGGGCGATCTGCTGCGCGCGATCCGCGGCGCCGCCGCGCGCGCCGGCTGCGACCTGATGCTCGCCGACACGCACGATTCGGTGGCCGAAGAGGCGGCCGTGGTGCGTGCGCTGCGGGCCGACCGAGTCGACGGGGTCTTGCTGGTTCCGGCCCCCGGCGACGACGCGGTCATCAACGGTCTCGTGCGCATGGGCGTCCCCACAGTGCTGGTTGATCGCATCGCCGGCCGCAACGACGTCGACCAGGTGGGCTCGGAGAACATCCAGGCGGTGTCTTCGCTGGTCGAGCACCTGGCTTCGCGTCGGCACCGCCGCATCGCCATGATCACCGGCGCCGCCGACTCGGCCGTCAGCGAAGAGCGCACTCTGGGCTACCGCCTCGGCCTCGACCGCACCGGCCTGCGCTACAACCCCGAACTCGTCGCCTGCGGCATGTCCTCCCCGGGCGGCGCGGCCCGCGCCGCCGCCAAACTCCTGGACGGCTGGCCCTCCCCCAGCGCCGTGGTGGTCGCCGGCGAGTCCATGCTCATGGGCGTCCAATGGGAAGCCCACCGCCGCGGCATCCGCATCGGCGCCGAACTCGCCATCGTCGGCTTCGGCGACATGGCTTGGGCCCGCACGGTCTCCCCCGCCATCACCACGATGGCCCAGCCCATCTCGGAAATCGGCCGGCGGGCGGTGCAGCTGTTGATGGCGCGGGTGCAGGAGCCGGACCGCCGTCCTGAAGCGGTGCGGCTGGCGCCGCGGTTCCTGCACCGCGCTTCGTGCGGTTGCTGAGCTTCACGTTCTGCCCTCGCGCTTGCACAGCCCGGTTATCACACCAGCTGCCGAGCCTCCGGGCTTCCGTCAGGTAGCTCCGAGCGCGCTGGCCGGCCGGCTCTTCGACCGGCCCTCTTGCGGTTCCTGAGCTCCTGGGGGTCTCCGCGCCCGATCGCATCGGCGGCGCGGCTCTCGCATGCAGTTCTTCCAGCTTCTCCGCTTTCGCTTCTGCTTAGGACTTCCGGGTTCGAACGACACTTGCCGGCGTCGACGGCTTTACCCTCGCCCCCACCGCACTTCGCTTTCCACGCCGCCGCGGCCGCACCCGACCGCCCCGGCACTGCGCTCCACAAGCTCCTGCCAGACCCCTTTCCCTTGCTGCAGCAGGGCCCACCCCCGACAGACAACCCCCACCCTCCCTGGGGGGCGCTCCCATGCCCATTCTACCGGGGCAACCGGACGAAAACGGCTGGTCAGGGCCCAAAGGGTGCTAGTTGTCCACAACTCAGGGCGCCTGTGGGCAACTGGGGCCAACTCGCTGAAAGTGGCTGCACACAAGGGAGAGAGGCATGGCTAGGAGCGAGTTGCCGTAGTCAGGTTCAAGGGCGAGATCAGCGTTGCCGCAGGTCGCGGAAAGTTGTGGTGGAAGGAAGGCCATCGTCAGACGTTCGATCGATGATCGCTCCGCCCAAGAGCCGGCCTCCAGCGGCGGGGTCACAGCAGTCTGTGCAGCACGACGGCGGTTACGCGAGCGTCGCGGCGGCTTCGAGGAGCATCCAGGCTCCGGTTTGGACGGACAGGTCGCGTTCGGGGGCGTCGGGGGGTGGCGGGTTTGAAGGTGCGGGGTTGGCCCATTCGGCGCTGAACAGGGGGCCGGAGGGCGTCGGGGTGGCGCCGGACCAGCAGGCGTCCGCGGTGGTGAGGACGAGGGTGCGGGCGGTGGCGGCTTCCGGGGTGGGCAGGTGCGGCACGGCGAGGGCGAGGTAGCGGGCGGCGATGGCGGCGAAGAGACCGCCGTCGCCGCCATTTTGGCCGCGGAGGATGCCGCCGGGGGCGAGGTGGCCGGCGATGGCGCGGACGGTGCGCGAGGCGGATTCCACATCGGACTGTTCGAGGCACGCGCCCAGGTAGACGCCTTGGCAGTAGGTGAAGATGTGCTTGGCGAGTTCGCCGGTGTCGACGCGGAGGCCGTCCCAGACGAGGCCGGTTGTGGGGTCGACGAGGGTGTCGGTGAGCCATTTCGTCAGGTCGCGCGCGCGGGTGATGTCGCCTTCGCGGGCGTGGAAGATGGCAGCGGGACCGTTGGCGGGGGTGTTCTTGAACGTGTCGCCGCGGCGCCACCAGATGCCGCCGCCGGCGTCGTCGGTCCAGCCTTCGTGGAGCTGGGCGTCGATGTCCGAGATGGCGCGGTCCACATCGGACAGGCCCAGCGCGCGGACGCGTTGCAGGGCAAGGCCGAGCCAGGCGATGTCGTCGTAGTAGTCGTTGATCCACTTGCCGAAGTTGCGCAAGTGCACGGCCTTCACGAACTGCGCGATCACCTTCGCGCGCTCGGGCTGCGGGTCGCGCAGCTGGGCGTCGACGAGGCTGTCCAGCAAATGCGCCTGCCACCAGTAGTTCCAGTGCCAGTGCAGCCGCTGCCCGGCGGTCGGCGGCCAGCCGCTGCGCCCCAGCACCGTCCCGGGCACACCCCAGACGCGCCGCAGGTGCCGCCCCCGCACGGCGCGCTCCGCCGCAGCCGCCCGCCCAACCCGGTCGACGCTCATACCCGCGATTCTGCCCGTTCGCGCAGGATGGCGCCCCCTGATCCCGGCCTGACCCGATTGAAACCGGTTCCTGACAACCCGCCCCTACGTTCGGTGGTGCGCAAGATCCACTCGACAGTCGGGGAGAACATCATGAACGCCAAGAAGCTCACCGTTTCCGGTCTCATCGGCCTGGCCGCCGCCTGCGGCGGGCTCGCGCTGTTCGGCCCGGCCGCCAACGCGGCGCCCGCCGGCGCTCCGGCTCCGGTTGCCGCTCAGCGCACCGCCGCCCCCGCGCCCGCCGAACGCGGCACCGCCCCCGCCCCGCGTGGCACGGCTGCTCCGGTCCAGCGCCGGGCGGCACCGGCCCCTGCCGGCCGCACCGGCGTCTCCGCCCCGGCCCAGCGCGCCAGCGCGGCTGCTCCCGCGCGTCGGGCCGGCGTCGCCGCACCGGCTCCCGCTCAGCGCGGCACCGCACCGGAGGCCACCCGCCGCACCGGCGTCACCGCTCCGGCGCAGCGCGGCAGTGCGGCTACTCCCACGCGTCGGACCGGCGTCTCCGCACCGGCTCCCGCTCAGCGCCGCACTGGTGTCTCCGCTCCGGCTCCGGCCCAGCGCTGACAAACTGAGCCCAGCCAGCTGACCAGCCGGCGCCGCCGCGGCCCCGTTCGCAGCGCCGGCGGCTATCGGTCTGGACCACGCGTCAAGGCGAGTCTTCCGCCCTGCCACGTGGTCCAGACCGTCGTAACACTGAAATCGGAGTTTTCCGCCGGAATCACCAAGACCGAGACAAATCCGCATGCTCCCTCACCCAAGCATGCATGACAATCCCCGCCGCAACTCCGGCATTAATCGACCGCGTACTACCGAACTGCGCAATCGACACCACCATCGAAGCAGCAGCCTGAGCCTCCTCTGACAGCCCAGGCCCCTCCTGCCCGAACAGCAGCACACACTCCCGCGGCAGCGAAGCCACCTCCACCGGCACCGACCCAGGCGTGTTGTCCACCGCCACCACGGCCAACCCGGCAGAAGCAGCGAAAGACACCAACCCCGCAACATCCTCATGATGCCGCAAATGCTGATACCGATCCGTCACCATCGCCCCGCGACGGTTCCACCGCCGGCGCCCCACGATGTGCACCTCGGCAGCGGCGAAGGCATTGGCCGTCCGAACAACCGTCCCGATGTTGTGGTCATGCTGGAAGTTCTCGATCGCCACGTGGAACGGATGCCGCCGAGCATCCACATCGGACACGATGGCCGAACGGCGCCAATACCGGTACGCATCCACCACGTTCCGACGATCGCCGTGCTCCAGCAGCTCAGGGTCGTACCGCGGATCCGAAGGCCACTCGCCCACCCACGGACCCACACCAACCGGCTCACGACCCACCCACTCGGTGGGCCCGGCCTCGGGATCTTCCGTCACGAGTGACGATTCTCGCTCAGCCCAGGCGGACGCGGTGAGCCGGAGTGTCGTCGTGGCGGTGGCGCCAGCGGTGGTAGGCGCCGACGTACGAGAAGATCACCAGGGCCAAGGCAATCACGGCGACGGCCGGCAGCAGCGAGCGCGGTACGACCGTGTCGTACAGGTAGTAGGCGTTGAACCCGCCCGGCAGGTCACCAAGTCCTTGCTGGTGACGGAAGAAGTTCTCCGCCGCGGTCAGGGGACACGGGACCGGGGTGACGTTCACCAGCACGCCCCAGGCCGCGAAAAACACGTGCACGAGAGCGACCCGCGGCCAGCGCCACGCGAGGAAACCGCCGAGTCCGATGAACAAGAGGGCGAGGATGTGCACCGCCACCGTCACGTCGGCGAGGAAATGCGCAACCGAAGCGCTCACCACCGCCCCCTTTCCCCCGGCTTCTACCAGCGACGTTACTCCGGTAACCGTGCCCCGGCGGGCGAAAATTCCTCACTCGCTGTGATGTTCCACCCAGGGGAGCAACGCGTTCACCCGAGGGGTAACGGAGTGGTCACTCCGGGTACGAGCCCCGCGCCGGAAAGGTCCCTCAGCGCACCCGATCACTCGTGATGGGCTCTTCGTCCGCACTCGGGATGTACACATCGCCGACGTTGATGTTCACCTCGACGACCTCCAGGCCCGTCATGCGCTCGATCGCGCCGATCACGCTGCGTCGCACCTGGCGCGAGAGGTCCGCGATCGGCACGCCGTACTCGACGACGATCTCCAGGTCCACCGCCGCCTGCTTCTCGCCGACCTCCACGGCCACGCCCTGGCCCGCACTCGCGGACGCGCCCGGGATGCGGTCGCGCAGCGCGCCCAGCGCCCGCGCCGCGCCGCCGCCCAGCGCGTGGACGCCCGGCACCTCACGCGTGGCGAGGCCGGCGATCTTCTGCACGACCACGTCGGCGATCGTCGTAGTGCCCTGGTCGGTCACGAGGCCAGGAGCCACCACGAGGTCAACGGTCTTCTCTGCGGCAGTCATCGAACTTCTCCCTCAGTAGGTTGGGAAGCGAGGCGGGACAAGGCTTTCCTGCCCCGTCACCGCTTCGACACAACGGCCCGGTGATCGTCACGACCCGATCGTGTGACGCGGGGCTCAGGAAAGCACAGCGCTCAGGAAAACGCGCCGGCGTCGACGTCGGTGACGATCAGCCGCAGCGTCGCGCCCGCCCACTCCGTGTCCACCAGCGCCGGCCGCACCACGGCCGCCGCGCGCGCCAGCAACGGCGGCAGCGGCAGGCGCGTGGCGATCAGCCGGACCTGCACCGCGCCCGGCGTCAGATCCACCGCAGAACCCCAACTCCGCTGGACCGCCGGCCGCAGCCCCTCCACGTCGGCGAGCGCCGCGACGATGCCGTCGGCGACGCTCACCGGCGCTCCAGCTCGATATCCACAATGGACACCACCACGGTGTCGACAGCCAGCCCCGTCTGCTCGGCCACGACGCGCGTCACCGACCGCTGCACCGCCCGCCCCACGGCGGCGGCCTGGTCGAACGCCGACGTCACCACGTCTACTTCCACCGACAGCCCACCCTCGACGCCGCGCACGCGCACGCCGTCGATCGGCGCCGGATCCAGCCCCTGCCACCGCCCGCGCGCCGCCCGCGTCCACGCCGTGACGAGGCCGCGCAGGCCCGGCTCCAGCCGCACGACGCCGGGGGTGTCGAGCGCGGCCCGGGCCGCGACGCTCGCGACCACCGGGTCCGCGATCACGTACTCGGCATCGCCCGTCATTCCCCGTCCTCGTACACGTCCTCGACCAGCAGGTCCAGCTTCGCGAGCGTCAGCCCGACGCGCGCCGCGGCCGCGGCCGTGACGCGTTCGCGCACCCGGGCCAACGTCTCGGCACCGTCGACGTTCCCCAGCCGCACCGCGAGCGTGAGCTCGACCTCGACGATCCCACCCCCGTCGGAAGCGATCCCGACCGTGCGCACGCGGCAGCGGCGGGCCCGGACGTCACCCGCGGAGTCGGCGGCGTAGCGCAGCACCACGGCCACAGCCGCCTCGCTCACCTCCACCCGGCCCGGCTCCGGCGTCGGCAGGTCGAGCATCTGCCCGCGCCGCGCCTCGGCCCGCACGGCCGACATGATGCGTCCCACCAGGCCCGGTGGCACCGGATCGGGCTCGGCGACGAGCTCGGCCGTCGCCGAACGCAGGGCCAGCAGGCTCTCGCGCGCGGTTCCGCAGTGCGGGCAGGTCGCCTCGTGCGCGTCGACCGAGTCGAGCCGGTCCCAGAGTGCGTCCAGGTCCCGGCCGCACGGCAGTTCGTAATCTGTGCCGGTCTCGTTCACCGCCACGGCTTCATCACCTCCGCCAGCTGCGCCCGAGCCCGGGCGATGCGGCCCCGGACGGCCGCGGCGTTCACCCCGACGACCTCGGCGATCCCGTCGTAGGAGCGGCCGTGGACCTCACGCAGGAGCCAGCACACGCGTTGCGGCGGCGTGAGCTGCTGCAACGCCGCGTTGAGCGCCTCGAGCTGCCCGCTGACCTGCGCCGCGTGCTCGGGCTGCCCGTCGGTGCGCGGCGACTCCGCCAGCTCGAGGTCGACGTCGGCCTGCGGACGGCGCGCGCGGATCACGTTGAGGCAGCGGTTCGCCGTGCTGCGGTAGAGCCAGCCGACGAACGCGCTGTCGTCCTGCAGTTGCGCGAGCTTGCGCCACGCGCCGAGGAACACCTCCTGCACCACGTCCTCGGCGTCGCCGCGGTGGTTGAGCATCTTCACCGCGAGCCGGAACATGGGCGCCTGGTAGCGCAGCACGAGCTGTTCGTACGCCCGCACGTCGCCGTCGCGGGCGCGGCCGACCAGCGTCGCGTCGTCGAGCTCCGTCGTGGTCACGGCACCCCCTTCCACCAGGGGGACACCGGCGAGGGGGTGTTCGTCACGCACGCATTCTCGGTGATCTCCGAGAACCGCGCTCAGTTCAGGCCGAGGTCGTCCTTGTTCAGCAGGTAGCGGTACTCGAGGCCTTCCTTCTCGATGGCCTCGCGTGCACCCGTGTCGCGGTCGACCACCGTGGCGACGCCCGCGACGACCGCCCCGGCCTCGCGCAGCGCCTCGATGGCCGTGAGCACGCTGCCGCCCGTGGTCGAGGTGTCCTCGACGGCCAGCACGCGCTGCCCGCGCACCTCCACGCCCTCGATGCGGCGCTGCATGCCGTGCTCCTTCACCGCCTTGCGGACGACGAAGGCGTCGAGCACCATCCCGTCGCTCGCGGCGGAGTGCAGCATCGCCAGCGCGACCGGGTCGGCGCCGAGGGTGAGGCCGCCGGCGGCGACGTAGTCCCAGTCGGCCGTGAGCTGCCGCAGCAGCTTCCCGATGAGCGGCGCCGCCGCGTGGTGCAGGGTCGCCCGGCGGAGATCGACGTAGTAGTCGGCTTCCTTGCCCGACGATAGGGTCACCTTGCCGTGCACCACGGCCAGTTCGCTGACCAGCCTGGCCAGTTCGAGCTTCGCACTTTGATCCAACCCGGGGTACGCCACGGCCGAGAGTCTTACACACGCCACCGACAAGCCCGCTCGTCACTCGCCGAGCGCGACGGCCGTCACGGGCCGCGCCCGCGTGGCCACCCAGGCGGGCACCAGCGACGCCACCAGCGCGAGCACGGCGGCGGTCGCGACCACGGTGAGGTAGATCCCGATCGGCCCGGTCGGCAGCGGCGAACCCGTGGCCACCAGGCAGAACGGCACGATCGCACCCGCGGAGACGACCGTGCCGAGCACCACGCCGATCGTCGCGATCAGTCCGCCTTCGACGCCCGCCATGCGCAGCACTTGTGTACGCGTGAAACCGCCGAGGCGCTGCAGACCGAACTCGCGGCGACGGCGCGCGGTGGCCATCACGAGCGTGTTCACCACGGAGATCACGGTGTAGCCGATGATCATCCCGATCATCAGGTAGTTGACCCACGCGCCAACCGCGTCACCGGTCGCGTGGGCGGCGAGCAGCGACTCGCGGTCGCCGACGGACACGGGTTGGCCGGCGGTGGCCGTGGTGAGGCTCGTCGTGAGCCGCGCCTGGTCGACGCCGGGTGCGGCGCGCACGAGCACCTGCGGCGCGAGGCCCGCGGTGGTGTGGGCGGCGAGCAGGCCGGCGGGGAACAGCAGCGTCTCGAAGCCGGCGCGCTGGTCGACGAGCGCGACGACGCGAACGGTCACCTCGTGCCCGTCTCCGAGGCGGAGCGTGACGACGTCGCCGACTCCGCGGTGCAGCTCCGTGGCCACGCTCGCGGGCAACGCGACGGCGTCGCCGGTGAGCGCGTCGAGGCTGCCTGCGGCGACCTTCGCCGACGTCGTCTGCGCGGCGCTGCCGGCAGTGAGGCCGAGGGCTGCGTGGCCGTCGTCGTCCTGGCTGTCGTCGTAGGGCGCGGTGACGAAGACCGTGCTGGTCACGTACTCCGACGCGGCGACGACGCCCGGTGCGTCCTGCACGCGCCGGAGGAGCTCGGGGCTGACGCCGGCCGGGGCGGCGACCACGGCGTCGGCGCGCAGGTCTTCGGTGAAGGCCTGCTGCGACACGGCTTGTGTGGTCGTCTGCAGGTAGATGTTGGCGGTCGCGATGCCGACGGCCAGCATGATCGGCGTGACCGCGCCCGACACCTTCGTGGCCGCGGCCCGGGTGTTGGCCATCGCCAGCCAGCCGGTGACGCCGCCGAGCAGGCGGACCGGCGCGTGCAGCAGCATCGCCATGAGCTTCGTGACGCCGGGGCTGATCGCCGCGACGCCGATCGCCCACAGCATCACCGCGGGTCCCGCCGTGCTCGCCGCGATGGGACCGGTCATCACCGCGAGCGTCACGATTCCGAGCGCCGTCCCACCACCGAAGCAGAGCACGGCGACGATCAGCCGCAACGGCGTGAGCCACCGGCGTTCGACAGCGGCCTCGGCCAGCGCCTCCGTCGGCCGGATCCGGCTCACGCGCCGGGCCGCGACCACGGCCGCGAGCACCACGGCGAGCAGTGTCGCGCCGGCGGCGACGACCGTCGGCAGCCAGCCTTGGTGGAAGCGCACGACGTCGGGTACGACGCCGGCGTTCGTCAGACGGCCGAAGAGCCAGCGGCCGAGCAGCGGGCCGAGCGCGGCGGCCACGGCGATCGCGAGCATGCCGATCGCCACGGCTTCGCCGAGCACCATCCGGCGCAGCTGACGCGGAGTCGTGCCGATTGCACGCAGCAGAGCCAATTCCCGGCGGCGCTGCTGCGTCGCGAGGCCCAAGGTGCTGGCGACGACGAAGAGGGCGACGAGCACGGAGAGGCCACCGGAGACGGCGGAGAGGACCACGAGGTTGGTGCCGCTGGCGTCGGCCTGCGGGAACTCGGCGTGGCCGCGGTCGTCGCCGGTGAGCGCGACGACCCCGTCGCCGAGATTCAGGCGCGCGGCGACGGTGGCGGGGTCTTCGTTGGTGAACACGCCGAAGTCGGCGACCTGGTTTCCGGCCAGGCGCGCGGCTTCGGCGGCGGTGAAGAAGATCGTGGGCGTGGTCGTCGACGCGGTGGCGACGCCGGCGACCCGGTAGGTGCCAGTGGTGCCACGGGCGGCGAGCTGGATGGTGTCGCCGGGTTTCGCGGCCACGTCGGCGACGACGATCTCGCCGTCGCCGGGAGCGTGGCCGGAAGTGAGCGTGAACGGCGTGAGGACGGCGGAATCCCACGCGTGGCCGGCTGCCGGTCCTTGCGGCAGCGCAACGGGAACGTTGACGTCACTGACCACAGTGGACACACCGGGCGTCGCGCGGATCTTGTCGGCCAGCGCCGGATCCAGGCGCACGGTCTCCGGCAGCGCGACAGCTTCGGTCTTGAGCTTGCCCTCGCCCGGATCGCGTTTGGGCAGCCGGATCTCCTGCTGCCCCGCCACGACGATCGGCGCGGCCGCCAGCCGCCGCGGGGGCGCGTCGGCGCGGATGCCCGTCTCCATCAGGCCACCGCACGCCGACACGATCACCGCGCCGAGGAACGCGGCCACGAACGTCGCGAGGAAACCGCCTTTGCGCAACCGAAGCGTGCGCAGCGCGAGCCGGAACATCACGCACCACCGACCGCGACAGCGCCGGCCCACGCGCCGAGGTGCGTCATGCGTGCGGCGACGGCGTCGGGTGTCGGGTGGGCGAGCTCGCCGGCGACGCGGCCGTCGGCGAGGAAGACCACGCGGTCGGCGTGCGCGGCGGCGACCGGGTCGTGCGTCACCATCACGACGGTGAGCCCGCCGCGCACGGAATCCCGCAGCAGGGCAAGGACTTCGGCCGCGGTGCGCGTGTCGAGGGCGCCGGTGGGCTCGTCGGCGAAGAGCACGGCCGGGCGCGCCACGAGCGCCCGCGCGATGGCCACGCGCTGCTGCTGGCCGCCGGACAGCTCGCCCGGGTGGTGCCGGCGCCGGTCGGCGAGGCCGACGTGCGTGAGCATGCGCGTCACCACCTTGCGGTCGACGCGGCGGCCGGCCAGGCGCAGCGGGAACACGACGTTCTGCTCGACCGTCAGCGCGGGCAGGAGGTTGAAGGCCTGGAACACGAAACCGATCCGGTCGCGGCGCAGCTTCGTCAGCTGCGTCTCCGACAGCTTCGCGAGGTCCTGGCCGTCGAGGTGCACCGAGCCGGCGGTGGGGCGGTCGAGGCCCGCGGCGCAGTGCAGGAACGTGCTCTTGCCCGAGCCCGAAGGCCCCATCACGGCGGTGAACCCGCCGCGCGGGAACACCAGGTCGACGCCCGCCAGCGCGGTGACCCGGCCGTAGTCCTTCCGCACGGCCTGTAGCCGCACTGCCTCATCCGTCATGGGGAAAACGCTAGGCAGCGAAGGCGGTTCGCACCCTGGTGCCAGCTCGCCGGGTAGGGGTGGGGGCAGCCCTACCTCACGTGCGGCTCCGGTTGCCGAACCCGGCCGAGAGCCGGCGCAGCACCCCGCGTGGCAGCAGGCCGGTGACGGCGACCAGCGCCTTGTACTGCAGGCTCGGCACGGAGATCACCTTGCCGCGGCGCAGGTCCGTGAGCGCTTCGTCCACGACCTGCTCGACGCCGAGCCAGAACGCCTTCGGGCCTTCCTTCTCCAGGCCCGCGCGCTCGTGGAACTCCGTGGTGGTGAAGCCGGGGCACAGGGCCATCATCCGTACGCCGGGTGGCAGTGAGGTCGCGACGCCTTCGGTGAACGACGTGACCCAGTTCTTGCTGGCCGTGTAGGTCGAGCCCCGGCCGGAGAAGAAGCCGGCGACGCTGGAGACGTTGATGATGTCGCCGTGGCCGCGCTCGACCATGCCGGGCAGCGCGGCGCGGGTGAGGCGCAGGACGGCGGTGACGTTCACGTCGAGCTGGCGCTGCAGCGCGTCGGGGGAGATCTTCCAGAAGTCGCCGGAGAGGCCGAATCCGGCGTTGTTGATCAGCAGGTCTACTGGTTTTTCGGTGAGTCGCTCCTCGACCTTCGCGCGTCCGTCTACTTCGGACAGATCGGCAGGGAGAACCTCCGTGTCGACTTGATGGCGTTCTGCCAATTGCTTGGCGAACGCCTCGAGGCGCCCCCGGTCGCGGGCGACGAGCACGAGGTCGTGTTTCTCGGCGGCGAGCGTGCGCGCGAACTGCGCTCCGATGCCCGCGGTGGCTCCGGTGATCACGGCGGTGACGGTCATGGGGCGAACCTACCTGCAGTCGCGTTTGTCCCACTGGCGAAGTATGGTCCGGCCCATGGGCAAGCACACCCAGCGAATGCCCGGCTACCTCCCGAAGGTGGCCGCCGGTGCGGCACCCCTCGCACTGCTGCTCGCCGGCCCCGCGTCCGCGCTGGCCGATCCCACTCTTCCCCTCGACGGCCTGCCGCTGGACCTGCAGCAGCACGGCAGTCTCGACCACTCCGTGCACTCCTTGGCGGCAGCGGTGGGCGTCGTGCGCGACACCTCCGTGGCGACGCGGGGGTTGCCGGTGCCGGCGGCTTCTTCCGCGACGCAGGCGGCGACCGACACCACCGGTTACGGCCCTTCGGATTCACTCACAGCGGTGAAAACGACAAACGGTTTTTCGCAGTCACAGCGCCACGAACTCCGAGCGGGCTCGCCGGTGCGGCTGATGGCGGGGAACTCGTCGCGGGTCACGTCTTCCTCGCCGGGCTCCGGTCTTGGTGCTGCCACAGCGGAGGGCGCCTGGCTGCCCTACGGCGTCGACGTCCTCACCGATTCCTCCGGCGACGTCGGCGCCGGGCGCTTCGCCGGCGATCTCGGCGATGGCGTGGGGGTGCACCGGACGTCCGGCCACGCCGTGGACTTCGGCGGGCTGGATTCGCTGGTGGCCAATTCGGAGCAGCACGGGACGGGTCGGTTCGTCGGCTCGCTGGACTTCTCCGACGTCGGCCGGCGACTCCTCGCCACGGCGGACGTCGGGCCGGTTTCTGGCTTCCTGCTGACCACGCAGTCGTTGTCGGGCAACGGTTTCCGCGGCGAGATGGCAGCGGCGGACGTGGCTCCGGCACCGGTTTCGACAGGGACTTCGGTTTCACCGCGCGTCGGGCAGACGCAGTCGGTGGGGGTGACGGCGTTCGGGACTCCGGTGGTGCCGGATGTGGTGTTTTCCACGGCGCCGTTGGGTTGAGACTGGCCTGAAGGTGCTGGGTTGAGCCGGACATGAAAAACGGCCGCCTTTCGGGGCGGCCGTTTTCGCGTTCGTGATCAGTCTTCGTCGACGTCCGGGTCCGGTTTCGCCGACGGGGTGGCCGGGACGGAGCCGTAGGTGCTCGGGCCGGTGGAGGGGGTGCGGGGCTCGGGCGGGGTCGGGGCGTCGGCCGGGCGGGTTTCGACGGGGGTCGTCGCGCGGGTGTCGACCGGGGTGGTCGCGCGGGTGTCCGCCGGGGACGGGGCGCGGGTGGCCGAGCGGGGCTCCGAAGCAGACGCCGTGGCAGCTGCCCCGGGCGCGGGTGTGCCGGCGGCGGGGGTCCAGGTGCGGCCGGTGTCGTAGTCCTCGTCGAAGGGGTCGACGATGTCGGCGATCTCGCCGAGGTCGCGCAGGAGGCGTTCGAGCCGGGACGGCCCGGCGTTGGGCACGACGCTCGCCAGCACCCATTCGTTCTCGAGCCACGCGACGCCGACGTCGCCGCCGAGCTGGTCGGCCGCGTCGACGAGTTCCTGGGTGATGACCGCGCGGGCGCCTTCGGAGTCGTCGGCGAAGGCGTAGCGCTGGCCGATCGGGCCGAGCATCTCGGGCATGTTGTCGCGCTGGAACGGCACGCTCGACAGCCACATCTCGACCGGCACGCGGTGCGTCTTGTTGCAGCGCACGGCCACGACCGTCGCCGGGATCTGGCCTTCGGACTCGATGTCGAAGATGAACACCGGGCGGCGGCCGTCGGAGGTGAAGGTGGAGCCCGCGACGACGTTCACGGCCGCGTCGGCGCCGAAGTAGCCGATCGCGCCGCCCGACCACTGCCGGGGCAGCCGCTCGTCCTCCTCCACGAACTGCCAGCCGCGCAACTGGGCCCAGCGCATGCGCTCGCGATTGCGCGAGCCTTCCTTGGCCCGGTCGGCCGCGAGCAGGCCGAGCCCCGCCACCAGCGCGACGGCGGCGATGACGAACCAGATCCACGCCGAGATACCCACGACGGTGAGGGTATCGCTGCTCGGCCGTTACACCCGAACGCCCGCACCGTGTCGGCGCGCCCCTTTCGAGACGACCCTCCGCGCCGGGTCGACAAATCGGTTAATCTCTGGGCTTTTGCACGGTTCGCAGGCGGTCGAGCGCCGCTTTCACGGTCGCGACGTCGTCCTTGTCCAGCGGTGCGAGCAGGTGCTCCCGCACGGCGGCGGCGTGCACGGGCCGCGCCCGCTCCACCTCCGCCCGGCCGAACTCCGTGAGCAGGACCTCGACGCCGTCGTCCGCGGGCTGCCGCTCGACGAGCCCGCGCTGCTCCATCCGCGTCAGGTGGTGCGACAGCCGGCTGCGGTGCCAGCCCATCGACTCGGCGAGCTGGTTCTGCCGCAGCCGCCCCGCGTGGTCCGCCAGGCGCGTGAGCACGCCGAAGTCCGGATCGGACAGTCCCGTCGCCGCCGCGATGTCCTCCGCGACGCGGGCGCGCACCGACTCCGCCGCGTGCTTGAACGCGTGCCAGAACTCCAGCTCGTCGCCGGCCAGCCGATCCACAGCGGGTCACTGTACTGCCACGTTGTCATGACAACACTCTTCGAGGTACGGTGTTGTTATGACAACACCCACTGCTCTCGTGACCGGCGCGGGCAAAGGCATCGGCAAGGCGATCGCGGCCGGCCTGGCCGCCCGCGGTTTCGACGTGTGGCTCGGCGCCCGCGACCGGTCCCGCGGCACTGCTGGCGCGGCGGAGATCGGCGGCCGCTTCGTCCAGCTCGACGTGACTTCGGACGAGCAGGTCGCCGCCGCCGTGCGGACGATCGGCCGCCTCGACGTGCTGGTCAACAACGCCGGCACCAACACCGGCGGCTATGGCCTGCCATCCCAGGAGGACGTCGCCGCGATGCGCCAGGTCTACGAGACCAACGTGTTCGGCGTCGTCCGCGTGACCAATGCCTTCCTGCCGCTGCTGCGCGAATCGGCCGCCGGCCGCATCGTGATGGTCTCGAGCTTGCGCGGCTCCCTCGCTGAGCCGGGCGCGTGGGTCGGGCAGCCGTCGATGCCGTACTCGAGCTCGAAAACCGCGCTGAACGCTCTGACCGCCCACTACGCCCACGAACTGGCCGATACCGCGATCAAGGTCAACTCCGCCTGCCCCGGGCATGTGGCCACGGACTTCAACGGCTTCCGTGGCACGCGCACGCCCGCGGAGGGCGCCGTGGAAGCCATCCGGCTCGCCACGATGGGGCCGGACGGCCCGACGGGCAAGTCTTTCCAGGACCGGCGCGAACTCGCCTGGTGACGGAATCGGACCGATCACGACGCCGAGCCCGCGCGAAGGGACCACTCGCCACCGAACGGCGGCACGATGGGTCCACTCGCGCCCGCCGCTGAGCACAAACGGTCCATTCGTGCCGCGCCGCCGAGCGCGGCCGGTCCACTCGCGCCCCATCGGGGAGCGCGGCCGGTCCGCTCGCCGCGCCGCGCGGCGTGATCGGTCCCGTCGCGCACGTCCCTCGGCTCGGTTCGAGCGGTCTTGTCGTGCGGTAGCTCCGGCACGAACGGCCCGTTCACCACACCAAGCCCATGCGAAAGGACCACTCGCCACCGAAACACGGCACGATCGGTCCACTCGCGCTCGCCGCCGAGCCCGCGCGAAAGGACCACTCGCGTCCCGCCGCCGAGCGCAATCGGTCCGCGCCGCGCGAGCGGTCCTGTCGAGAAACGGGGCGTCGGGTCCACGCGAGCGGTCCACTCGTGCGGCGGCGGAGATACCAGCTGACCACTCGCGCCGCCAAGCCCACGCGAAAGGACCGTTCGCCCCCAGCGCCGCGGCATCACCGGTCCACTCGCTCCCCCAGGCGAAACGAACCTCCCCGGCGCAACCCAACCGAACCACCCCACAAACGCAGAACAGCCCTCCCACCGAAGTGGAAGGGCCGTTCAGAACCAGCAGCCGTCAGACGCGCTCAACCGTCAGCGTGTCTGCGGCCTCCAGCTGCGGGATGTCCACCCGCACAGTGTCACCATCGCGGATATCCCCCGACAGCAGCTTCTTGGCCAGCTGGTCACCAATCGCGGACTGCACCAGCCGACGCAACGGCCGGGCCCCGTAGATCGGGTCAAAGCCGTTCAAAGCCAGCCATTCGCGCGCCCCATCGGTGACCTCCAGGTGCAGCCGCCGCTGGGCCAGACGAGCCGCGAGCCGTGCGACCTGGATGTCCACAATGGACGTCAGCTGTTCCGTGCCGAGGGCGTGGAACACCACGATGTCGTCCAGTCGGTTCAGGAACTCCGGCTTGAACTGCCGCTGCACGCTCTCCAGCACCGCGTCGCGACGCTGGTTCTCGTCCAGCGACGGGTCGGCGATGGCCTGGGAGCCGAGGTTCGACGTCAGGATGAGGATGGTGTTGCGGAAGTCCACCGTCCGGCCCTGGCCGTCGGTGAGCCTGCCGTCGTCGAGGACCTGCAGGAGCACGTCGAACACGTCGGGGTGCGCCTTCTCGACCTCGTCCAGCAGCACGACCGTGTAGGGGCGCCGCCGGACGGCCTCGGTGAGCTGGCCGCCCTGGTCGTAGCCGACGTAGCCCGGCGGGGCACCCACGAGCCGTGCCACCGAGTGCTTCTCGGAGTACTCGCTCATGTCGATGCGCTGCATCGCGCGTTCGTCGTCGAACAGGAACTCGGCCAGGCCCTTCGCCAGCTCCGTCTTGCCGACGCCGGTCGGCCCGAGGAACAGGAACGAACCCGTCGGACGGTCGGGGTCGGCGACACCGGCCCGCGCCCGCCGCACGGCGTCGGACACGACCTGCACTGCCTGCTCCTGCCCGATCACGCGGCGGCCGAGCTCCTCCTCCATGCGGAGCAGCTTGCCCGTCTCGCCCTCGAGCAACCGGCCGGCGGGGATGCCGGTCCACGCGCTGACCACGTCGGCGACGTCGTCCGCGCCGACCTCTTCCTTCAGCATCACGTTCTGCTGGCTGACCTCCGACGCGGCCGTGGCCGCCTCGAACTCCTTCTCCAGCGCCGGGATCCGGCCGTAGCGCAGCTCGGCGGCCTTGCCCAGGTCACCGTCGCGCTCGGCGCGCTCCGACTCGCCGCGCAGCTGCTCCAGCTGCTCCTTGAGCTCGCGGACGCGCTCGATCGAACCCTTCTCGTTCTGCCAGCGCGCGGTCAACGCGGTCAGCGTCTCCCGCTTCTCCGCCAGCTCGGCACGCAACGCGGACAACCGTTCGAGAGAGGCGGCATCGTCCTCTTTGGACAGCGCCATCTCCTCGATCTCCATGCGCCGCACGGCGCGCTCCACCTCGTCGATCTCGACGGGGCGCGAGTCGATCTCCATGCGCAGCTTGGAGGCAGCCTCGTCGACGAGGTCGATCGCCTTGTCCGGCAGGAACCGCGCGGTGATGTAGCGGTCGGACAGCGTCGCGGCGGCCACCAGCGCGGCGTCCGTGATGCGGACACCGTGGTGCACCTCGTAGCGCTCCTTGAGCCCACGCAGGATCGCGATCGTGTCCTCCGGCGACGGCTCGCCCACCAGCACCTGCTGGAAGCGCCGCTCCAGAGCCGCGTCCTTCTCGATGTGCTGGCGGTACTCGTCGAGCGTGGTCGCGCCGACCATCCGCAGCTCACCGCGCGCGAGCATCGGCTTGATCATGTTGCCCGCGTCCATCGCGCCCTCGCCGGTGGCACCGGCGCCGACGATCGTGTGCAGCTCGTCGATGAAGGTGATGACCTGGCCGGCCGAGTCCGTGATCTCCTTGAGCACGGCCTTCAGCCGCTCCTCGAACTCGCCGCGGTACTTTGCGCCGGCCACCATGGACCCGAGGTCCAGGGCAACCACGCGCTTGCCCCGCAACGATTCGGGCACGTCACCGGCGACGATCCGCTGGGCCAGGCCCTCGACGATCGCCGTCTTGCCGACGCCCGGCTCACCGATCAGCACCGGGTTGTTCTTGGTCCGCCGCGAAAGCACCTGCACGACACGGCGGATCTCCGTGTCGCGCCCGATGACCGGGTCGAGCTCACCCGCGCGGGCCCGATCGGTCAGGTCGACGCCGTACTTCTCCAGCGCCTTGAACGTGCTCTCCGGGTCGGGGCTCGTGATGCGCGCGGAGCCGCGCACCTTCGCGAACGCCTCACGCAACGCCTCGGGCGTCGCGCCGTGACGCTTGAGCAGGTCGGCCACCTGGCCACCCTCGGTGGCGAGGCCGACGAGCAGGTGCTCGGTCGACACGTACTCGTCGCCGAGTTCGGTGGCGAGCTTCTGCGCCTGCGTCAGCGATTTCACGCCGTTCGTGTCGAACTGCGGGCTCGATACGGTGGCGCCCGTCGCGGACGGCAACGCGTGGACGATCGGGTCGAGCTCCTTGTGCACCACCTCCGGGTCGGCCCCGACCGCGGTCAGCAGTGGTGCGGTCAGTCCCTCACCCTGCGCCAGCAGGGCGCCCAGCAGGTGGGCGGCCGAAACGTGCGGGTTGCCGGCCATCGTGGCCGCCTGTGCCGCCGACGAGATCGCCTGCTGGGTCTTCGTGGTCGGGTTGAAAGCGTCCATCCCTCACCTCATGCGCTCTGTGAAAAGTCCAGGTGACAGCCCTGACCAAGGACCATCGACTTGTACAACGTCAGAAAACTTGAGTCTGTTCCGCTCAACTCTGAACCGGCGTCACCGCGTCCGCCGGAAGCCTCGGTCCCAGCCTGCCCAGGCCCGCGACGGCGAGGCAAGCGCAAGTGCCGACCAGCACCCAAGGTAACCACGCCGACACGGAGAACAGTGCCACCACCGCCGGCGCCAGCACCTGCGCGACGGTGAACGCGTACTGGAACGCTGCCAGGTACCGGCCCTTCGCTTCCGGCGGGGCCGCGGCCTCGGCGAGCGCGCCCGAGCGCGGCCCGAAGACCAGGTCGCCCGCGGCGTAGACGAGCGTCGCGGCCAGCAAGTACACCACCTGCCAGCTGCGCGGCACGACCAGCGCGCCAAGGCTGACCACGCACCACGCGGCGAATAGTGCCGAGCCGCCGCGCATCGCCGCGACGCGGTTGAGCCGGCGCGTGAGCCGCAGCGCGACGGTGCCGCCGACGCTGGTGACCACCGTGAGCAGGAACAGGATCGCGCCCGGCAGCCAGCGCGGGCCGTGGAGCAGGTCGAGCACGAACACCGGCGTGCCGATCAGGAAGAAGTCCAGCGACAGCCCGAACATTCCGCTGAACAGGATCAACGCCAGGTACGGCCGGTTGCGCAGCACTCCGCTACGCGTCTTCGGGTACGACGTGCTTCGCCGCTGCGGCCGCACAACCCCCGCGATGAGCACGGCGGCCACCACGAACGTCACGACGTCCACCGCCAGCGCCACGCTGTACCCGCCGTCGCCGATCCACATCAGGATTCCCGACGACGTCAGCGCGCCGAGCCCGAAACCGCCCGCCCGCACCATGCCGACCTCGGCGAACGGCCGGTCCTTCGGCACGTCACCGGCGACGTCGGCGATCAGCGCGTAGAGCGAGCTGTAGAAGAGCTGCTGTCCGGCGGCCAGCAGGACCGCCGCCACGACGACCGCGGTGACGCCGTCGGCGATCAGGTACGCCGCCGCCCCCGCCGCCTGCAGCAGCTGCGCGCCGACGATCACCGCGCGTGGCCCCGTGCGGTCCACGAGCCGGCCCGCGAGCGGCGGCACGACGAGTCCCGCCACCGTCCCGAGCGTCACGGCCGTGCCCGCCAACGCGAGCGGGACGCCGACCACGCGCGTCACGTAGACCAGCGCCAGTGGCAGGAACAGGCCAGAGCCGAAGTTGTCGATCCCCAGCGCGCACAACAACGCGACCCGGCTCCGCGTCACGTCCTGGACGCTACCGCCGGGGCAGGACCCGAGGTCAGGGCCGGAAGGAGACTTCGCGAGCCGCCGAATGCCACTGGCGGTAGAGCGGGCTTACCCGGAAGCGGCGGACGGCGTCCGTCCGGTTGACCGGGGAGGGGTCCCGGCGTGGTCGAACCAGCTTGCCGGGCATGGGAACTGCACGCAGACCACGCCCGACGCCTGAGCCACTCCCGCCTGCAAACGCTTGGGCCCCGGCGTAGGGGGCCGGGGCTCAAGCGTTTCTCCCAGCGGAGCCGAGAGTCAGCCGAGGTTCAACGTGCCACTGTGACGCGCGAACTCCGGCTCGGTCTCCAGCACCACGTCGTGGTGGGCCGGGGTGCCGAGGTTCACCGCGAGCGGCTCGGCGTGTGGCGCGTGGCCGTACGCGGTGACCGTCAGCGTGTACGCGCCCGCCGGCACGCCGTCGAGGTCGTACGCGCCGGCGCTGCCGCTCAGGCCGGAGCCGACGACCGTGCCGCCGCTGTCGGTGAGCGTCAGGGCCGCGCCGGAGACCGCGGCGTGGCGCCCGGCCGTGCGGACGCGGCCGGTCACGCCGCCCGTGCCGCCGAGGAGCAGGTCGTGCCATGCCGGTGTGCCGGTGAGGCGCACCGTGGACACGGCCGGCGGGAGCGAGCCGGCCGTCGCGAGCAGCACGTACTCGCCGGTCGAGCCCGCCGCCAGGGCGAACTCGCCGTTGCGGGCGCTGCGGCCGACGTCGACCTGGCGGCCCGACGCGTCCGTGAGCGTGAGCACGACACCCGAGACGGGGCGGCCGTCGGCGTCGAGGACGCGGCCGCGCAGGGCCGTCGTCACGTCGGCCTGGGCCGAGGCCGAGGGCGCCACGACCGGAGTGGTGTCGGCGTCGAGAGTCCGGCGCAAGGGGACCTCCTTCATGAAAACCACCGCCAGCAGCGTCACCACGGCGATGAAGCCGGCGAACAGGAACACCGTGCCGGTCGCGTCGCCGAACGCCGCGCGGACGATCGGCTGAAGCGCGGCGGGCAGGCCGTCGATGTCGAACGTGCCGCCACCGCCGTGCACCGCGTCGCCGGCCGGGAGGCCGAGGCTGGTCAGCGACGACGTGATGTTCGAAGCGACCTTCGTCGAGAGCACCGCGCCGAGCGCCGAAACGCCGGCGGCGCCGCCGAGCGAGCGGAAGAACGTGACCACCGACGACGAGGAACCCATGTCCTTCATGGCCACGGTGTTCTGCACGACGAGCACCAGGTTCTGCAGGAGGAACCCGAGCCCGATGCCGACCATGGCGAGGTACCCGCCCATCAGCGTCAGGTTCGTCGTGTGATCCACCGTGCTGAGCAGGAAGAGCCCGGCCGGCAGCAAGATCCCGCCGGCAATCATGAACGGCTTCGTGCGGCCCGTGCGCGAGATGACCTGTCCGGCGGTCGTCGACGCGACGGCCAGGCCGAGCACGAGTGGCAGCGTCATCAGGCCCGCGTGCGTCGGCGAGAAGCCGCGCGAGATCTGGTAGTACTGCCCGAGGAAGACCGAACCGCCGAACAGCGCGGTGCCCACGGCCAGCGAGCCGAGCACCGAAAGCGTGAAGGTGCGGTTGCGGAACAGGCGCAGCGGCACCACCGGCTCGGCGGCGCGCGATTCCACGAGCACCGCCAGCGCGAGCGCCACGGCAGCGCCGCCGACGTACGCCACGCTCGTCCACGAAGCCCACGCGAAGGTCGAGCCGGCCAGGGAAACCCAGATCAGCACCAGGGCCACGCCACCGACGAGCAGGGTCGCGCCCAGCCAGTCGATGCGCACCTTGCGCTTGAGCACGGGCAGGTGCAGCGTGCGGCCGAGGACCACGAACGCGATCACGGCGATGGGCACGCAAACCCAGAAGCACCAGCGCCAGCCGAGCGGCGAGTCCACGATCAGGCCGCCGATCAGCGGCCCGGCGGCAGTGGCGACAGCGAAGACCGCGCCCGTGTAGCCCGAGTAGCGGCCGCGTTCGCGCGGGGCGATCATCGCGGCGATCACGACCTGGATCAGGGCCTGGAGGCCACCGAGGCCCACGCCCTGCAGCGCGCGGAACGCGATCAGTTCCGGCATCGACTGCGAGATGCCGCCAAGCGCCGAGCCGATCGTGAAGATCACGATCGCCAGCTGGTACAGCAACTTCTTGCTGAACAGGTCGGACAGCTTGCCCCAGATCGGGGTGGTCGCGGTCGACGTCAGCAACGTCGCGGTGACCACCCACGTGTACTGGCTCTGGGAACCGTGCAGGTCGGCGAGGATGGTCGGCAGCGCGTTGGACACGATCGTCGACGACAGGATTGCCACCAGCAGAGCGAGCAGCAGGCCCGAGAAGGCCTTCATGATCTGCCGGTGGCTCATCTGCTCACCGGCGAGGTTGGTACTCAACTTCGTTCGTCACTTCCCGACTTCCGCCTGGTCCACGGCGCACTCGGGGGGCCCGAGCACGGCGCGAAGACCGTTGTTCAATTCCGCGAGCCGGGTCGTCAGGTCGGCGATCCGCTCTTCGTCCCAACCGCCGAGGGCCTTCTCGAAGAACGCGATGTAGCGAAGCCGCCACTTCTCGACCTCGGCGAGCCCCTTCTCGGAGATGCTGATCAGCGACGCGCGCCCGTCCTCCGGGGCGGGGCGGCGGTCGACCAGGCCCGCGGCCTGCAGCTGCGAAATCTGGCGGCTGACCACCGAGAGGTCCACGAGCTTGCGCTTGGCCAGCTCGGAGGGCCGGGCTTCACCGTGCTTCGCGAGGTCCGACAGCAGCATCCCGGCGGCCGGGTGGAGGCCGGGTTCGGCTTCCCAGGCCTGCATGATCCACAGGTGCTGCAGCTGTGAAGCGGACCGGAGCTCGCGCATCAGTTCGACCCTGACGTCGTCGGCAGAGCTCATGGGCTTTCCTCCCGGGCCGGACACTGTTCGAGCGCCCACTTGGTTGTGCCATACAAGTTTATGACTGATGGTTGCGTAGGGCAACTATCTATCCGGTGACTTGCCCCACGCCCGTCAACCCGCCGGTAACCCGACCGGAGCAACGTTGCTGGCAAAGGGCCGCAGGGCGGCTACTCTGCGGACGAGCCGCAGTCAGGGGACGCAACGACAACGTCCTGAAGACTATTGAGGGGAACGAGGTGGGACAGTGGTGAATTCCCTCGGCACCGACCGCAGAGGCCGGCCCGAGCCGGAGTGGATCCACCGGCCCGCCACTCGCCCGTGATCGCTCCGCCCGAGTCCCCGAACCGCCCCCGACCTGCGAACGACACTCGATGACAGCCGATTCGATCAGCCCGATCCCCCGCTCGGCGGCGCCCCGCGAGACGCCTGCCGCCGTGGCCGCGATGGTGCGGCTGATCCGTGACACCTGGGCGATGTCCGAGCCCTTCATCCCGGAGATCTCGCAGTTCTTCTACGGGATGCTGTTCACGCTCGCCCCGGTCACGCGCGACTTCTTCCCCATCAACATGGAGGTGCAGCGCGGGCGGCTCGTGCGCGCGCTGGTGCACATCGTGCAGATGGTGGACCGGCCCGACGACCTCGTGCCGTTTCTGCGCCAGCTCGGGCGCGACCACCGCAAGTTCGGCGTGATCCCGCGGCACTACGAGGCCGTGGGCACGGCGTTGCTGGCCGCGCTGAAGAACCACCTCGGACCGCAGTGGACCGCGCCGGTGGAGCGGGCGTGGGCCGAGGCGTTCACGATCGTCGCGCGCGCGATGCAGGAGGCCGCGGCCGCCGACGTGAACCCGGCGTCGTGGCACGCGACCGTGGTCGAGCACCGGCGGCTGACGTGGGACCTGGCGCTGGTGCGGCTGCTGCCCGAGCAGCCCGTGCCGTACCTGCCGGGGCAGTACATGAGCGTGGAGGTGCCGCAACGGCCCCGGCTGTGGCGCTACCTCTCGCCGGCCAACGCACCGCGTGAGGACGGCGGCATCGAGTTCCACGTGCGCGCCGTCGACGGTGGCTGGGTCTCGCGCGCGATCGTCAGCCACACGCAGCCCGGGGACGTCTGGCGGCTCGGCCCGCCGCTGGGTCGCATGGCCGTGGACCGTGAACGGTCCCGCGGCGTCGTGATGGTCGCGGGCGGAACCGGTGTCGCGCCGCTGCGCTCGATCCTCGACCACCTGGCGATGTGGGGCGAGAACCCCAAGACGCGGCTGTTCTACGGCGGGCCGGCGCGAGAGGACCTCTACGACCTCGAGGAGCTGCGCGCGCTGTCGTCCACGAACCCGTGGCTGACCGTGGTTCCGGTCGTCGAACGCGGCGACCACCTGCCCGGTTGCGAGCAGGGGACCTTGGCGGAAGCGGTTACGCGGTACGGAGCTTGGCCCGACCACGACATCCTCGTGTCGGGTTCTCCCTCGATGATTCGCGCGACGGTTTCCCGCATGTTGGTCGCCGGCAGCGTGCTGGGCCAGATCCAATACGACCCGTTCACCATCGACTGATCCGCGGTGGGCGGTTATCGGCCCACGAAAAGCGTTCTCTGCCAAGGGAAACCGCGGAAGATCATTTTCACAGAGCGCCAGACGGGGTTTACCAGCAGTGTCGATAATTGCTCCGTTCGAGCGGGAACGGCGTTAACTACACCCGTTTTTCTCCAGTGGCGCCTACAGTCGGGATTCCTCGGGGGCGGCACGCGTACGCAAAGCCGCGTGAAGACTGAAACTGCTTGGCATGACTGGAGAAAACCGTTCCCGATGAGTGCTGAATCCGTGAAGATCGACCTTGCTCGCGCCGCGGTGCGCAGACCGCTGCCCGGTTCCGAGACGGCGCGGGTGATCCGCGAGAGTTTCGCACTGGTGGAGCCGAAAGCCGAGGAGCTGGCGCAGTACTTCTACGGGGCGCTGTTCGTGATCGCACCGGATGCCCGTGATCTGTTCCCGGTGACGATGACCACACAGCGGAGCAGATTGTTGCGGGCGCTCGTGTACGTGGTGCAGATGGTGGACAGACCTGACGAACTCACCACGTTCCTCGGTCAACTGGGCCGCGACCACCGGAAGTTCGACGTGGTGACGCGTCACTACGACGCCGTCGGAACCGCGTTGATCAGCGCGATGAAACGATTTCTCGGCAAATCGTGGACGCCCGAGGTGGAAACGGCGTGGACGTCGGCGTACCAGTTGATCTCCGAGACGATGCGCAAAGCCGCGGCGCAGGAGACGGGGCCCGCGTCGTGGAGCGGAACGGTGCTGGAGCACCGGAAACTCTCGGCTGACGTCGCCCTGGTGCGGGTGCGTACGGAGCAGCTGCTGCCGTATCGCTCCGGCGGCTACGTGAGCGTCGAGGTGCCGCAGCGGCCGCGGCTGTGGCGGTACCTGTCCATGGCGACGGCGCCGCGCGACGACGGCCTGCTCACCTTCCACGTGCGCGCGGTCGCCGGCGGGTGGGTCTCGCGGGCGATCGTGAACCACACGCACGCCGGCGACGTCTGGCGGCTGGGACCTTCGCTGGGTGCGCTGTCCGTCGTGCCGACCGCCGAACAGCGGCCGCTGCTGATGATCGCGGGCGGCACCGGCGTCGCGCCGCTGATGGCGATCCTCGACGACTTGTCCCGCTGGAAGCGCAACCCGCCCGTCCACCTGTTCTTCGGCGGCCGCAAGCCGGGTGAGCTGTACGCGCTCGACGAGCTGCGCCGCCTGGCCGTCACGTCGCCGTGGCTCACCGTCACCCCCGTCACCGAACAGGGCGCCGTCCCCGGCGGCGACCGAGGAACGCTGGCCACGGCGGTGACGCAGCGTGGCGCCTGGAAGGACCGCGAGGTGCTGGTGGCGGGCTCGCCGGACATGATCCGCGGCACGATCGCGAAACTGCTGGCCGCAGGAGTGGACCTCGAGCGAATCCGGTATGACCCGTTCACTTTGGACTAATGTGCTGGTCCATGGAGATCACGATCCCCACCCCGGCCGGCGACATCGACGGCTACCTGGCAACGCCGGCCGGCCCCGGCCCCTTCCCGGCCGTCGTGATCATCCACGACGCCATCGGCCTGACCAAGGACGCGCGCAACATCACCGACCGCTTCGCCGCGGCGGGGTACCTGGCGCTCAGTCCGAACCTGTATTCGCGCGGCGGCATGTTCCGCTGCGTGCGGCAGGTCTTCAAGGACATGTTCGCGCGTAACGGCCGCGCCTTCGACGACATCGAGGCAGCGCGCGTGCTGGTGTCTTCGCGGGAGGACTGCTCCGGAAAGGTCGGCATCGCCGGCTATTGCCTGGGCGGCGGCTTCGCGCTGGTGGCGGCTTCGCGGTCGTTCGACGTTTCGGCGCCGTACTACGGCCAGCTGCCGAAGGATTTGTCCGTTTTGGACGATGCTTGCCCGGTGGTGGCGAGCTTCGGCCGCCGAGACCCCTCGCTGCGTGGTGCCGCCGCGAAGCTCTCCACGGCCCTGACGGAACGCAACGTGCCCCACGACGTGAAGGAATACCCCGACGCGGGGCACAGCTTCGCGAACAAGATGGGCCCGGCGCCCGTGGCGGCCTTCGCGAAGGTGGTGGGGTTCGGGTACCACGAACCTTCGGACCGCGACGCTTGGCAGCGCGTGATGACGTTCTTCGGGGAGCACCTGAAGCCGCCTTCGGACGCCTGACGCCGCCTGGTTTCGTTGCTGCACAAAAGGTCCCCTCGCGCCCACGCCCACGCACTCGGTGCGAACGGTCCACTCGCGCACGTTTGACGGGCGCCAACGGTCCACTCGCATCCGCACCCCGTGGCGAGGGGCCACTCGCGCCGCAGACGGCGTGCGAAGGGACCAGCCGCGGACCGGAACGAGAGGACTGCTCCCACCGCGGCCACCCGCACGAAAGGCCACCCGAGCCAGAACGCGAAACAGCCCCTCCACCACCGACCCGGTGACGAAGGGGCTGTCCCAAAACCTCAGCGGCGCTTCGGCTTCCACACCACCAAAGACGTCTGCTGCCGCATCGGCACCAGGTCCTTCCGGTACGAAGCGTGTACCGCCGCGGCGGCTTGTTCGGCGGCGGCGTACGCGGACGCCAGCTCCTCGGTCAGCTCGTGCACCCGCGCCCGCAGGGCGTCGACCTGGTTTTCCAGCTCGATGATCCGCTTGACGCCCGCCAGGTTGACGCCGTCCTCCTGCGAGAGGCGCTGGACCTCGCGCAGCAGGGCGATATCGCGCATGGAGTAGCGCCGGCCGCCGCCGGAGGTGCGGCCCGGGGAGACCAGGCCCTGGCGGTCGTAGGAGCGCAGGGTTTGCGCGTGGAGGCCCGAGAGCTGGGCTGCCACGGAGATCACGAACACGGGGGTGTCCTCGTCCGCGCCGTGCGGGAGTCCCGGGATTCCGCCGAACATCACCCTCACCTGCCTTCGAGCATCTCGGTCACCTCAGGCCGCGGGTCGTGGCCCTTCATCGCCTCCGCGTAGGCCTCGAGGGCCTCGCGCGCCTTGTCGTCCAGTTTGGCGGGGACCGACGCCTGCAGGGTCACGAGCAGATCACCCTGCGAACCGTCCCGCTTCTGAATGCCCTTTCCGCGTACGCGCAACACTCGGCCACTCGCGGTACCCGCGGGCACCTTCAGTGACACCTTGCCCTCGAGCGTCGGCACCGTGATCGTGGTGCCCAGCGCGAGCTCGGTGAAGTCGACCGGCACGGTCAGGGTCAGGTCGAGGTCCTTGCGCCCGAACAGCCTGTGCGGTGCCACGTGCACGCGCACGTACAGGTCACCGGCCTGCGCGCCACCACGGCCGGGCTCGCCCTGGCTCGCCAACCGGATCCGCTGGTCGTCGTCGACGCCCGGCGGGATGCGCACGGTCAGCGTGCGGGTGCGGGTGCTGATGCCCTCGCCGCCGCACTCCGGGCACGGGTCGTCGATGATCTGGCCGCGGCCGCGGCAGTCGCGGCACGGCTCGGAGAACGCGAACGCACCCTGGCTGCGGCTGACGAGACCCGAACCGCCACACGTCGGGCACTGGCGCGGCGAGGTGCCCGGCTTCGCGCCGTTGCCGCCACACGTTGAGCACGTCGCAGGGCTCGACAGCCGCAGCGGCAGGGTCGCGCCCTTGACCGCCTCGGTGAAGTCGATCCGCACGTCGGTCTCGACGTCGGCGCCACGCTGCGGCCGGTTGGCCGACGCGGCCCCGCCGGCCCGGCCCTGACGGCCGAAGATGCCGCCCAGGATGTCGCCGAGCCCGCCGAAACCGCCCTGCTGGGCAGCGCCGGCCTGGCCGAAGATGTCGCCCATGTCGAAGCCGCCCGTGCCGCCGGCGCCGCCCGGGAACCCGCCGAAACCACCGGAGCCGAAGAGGCGCTGGGCCTCGTCGTACTCCTTGCGCTTGGCCGCGTCGGACAGCACGCCGTACGCCTCGGACACGGCCTTGAACTTGTTCTCGGCCGTGGTGTTGCCCGCGTTGGCGTCCGGGTGATTCTCCTTGGCCAGCTTGCGATACGCCTTCTTGATCTCGTCCGCAGTGGCGTCGGAGGAGACACCCAGCTCTTTGTAGAAGTCCTTGCCCATCCACTCCCGAGCACTCATCGGGTGCCTCCTCCTTTCGCTACGAAACGGTTGTTACTGCTGGTTCGGCTCATCGATCGACCCGTCCAGCGGCAGCTCGCCGCCGACGGGCGGGTCGACCGGTGCCGCGGCCGGCTCGTGGTCGGTGACCCCGACCAGCGCCGCCCGCAGGACCCGGTCGCCGAAGCGGTAACCGCGGCGCATGACCACGGTGACCGTCGGACCAGCCACGTCCGGCGAGGTGTTGTGCTGCACGGCCTCGTGCACGCTCGGGTCGAAGGGCTCGCCCTCCGAGCCGAACGACTCGAGACCGGCGCGCTGCAAGCCGCTCACCAGCTTGTCGCCGACCGCCTTGAACGCACCGGTGAGGTCACCGTGCTGCTCCGCCCGCTCGAGGTCGTCGAGCAGCGGGAGCAGCTCGCCGACCACCGAGGCCTTGGCGCCCAGCACCACGGCCTCGCGGTCGCGGTCCACGCGCTTGCGGTAGTTGGCGTACTCCGCCTGCAGGCGCTGCAGGTCGGCCGTGCGCTCGGCCAGCTGCTTCTCGACGTCGGACGCGATCGTGACCGCGTCGTCCACCGAGTCGCCGAGCGAGGGGCCCGCGTGGTGCGCGGGCGCCTCGTCGACCTGAACTTCTTCCGGGGCAGGAGGACGAACCTCACCGGTCTGCGGGTCGACCCGCCGCCGGTCACGCACGACCACCGGTTCCTCGGGGCCCCGGCCCTCGGCTTCGGAGTGTCGTGGGGTCACTTCTTCTCGTCCTCTTCCACGATCTCGGCGTCGACCACGTCATCGGCCTTGTCCTGCGCCCCACCGGCGGAACCGGCGTCGGCACCCGGAGCGGCACCGTCGGCACCGGGGTTGGCACCCTGGTTGGCGTAGAGCGCGGTGCCCAGCTCCTGCGAAGCCGTGTTCAGCTTCTCGATGGACTCGCGGATCTTGGCCGAGTCGGTGCCCTTGAGCGCCTCGTTGGCCTCGTCGATGGCGGTCTTGACCTTGCCCTTGAGGTCCTCGGGCAGCTTGTCCTCGTTGTCCTTGACGAACTTCTCGGTCTGGTAGACGAGAGTCTCCGCCTGGTTGCGGGTCTCCGCTTCCTCGCGGCGCTTCTTGTCTTCCTCGGCGTGGGCCTCGGCGTCCTTGACCATGCGGTCGATGTCGTCCTTCGGCAGCGCGGAGCCACCGGTGATCGTCATCGACTGTTCCTTGTTCGTGCCCAGGTCCTTCGCGGTCACGTGCACGATGCCGTTGGCGTCGATGTCGAAGGTGACCTCGATCTGCGGCACGCCACGCGGGGCCGGCGGGAGACCGGTCAGCTCGAACATGCCGAGCTTCTTGTTGTGCGCCGCGATCTCGCGCTCACCCTGGAACACCTGGATCTGCACCGACGGCTGGTTGTCGTCCGCGGTGGAGAAGATCTCCGAACGCTTGGTCGGGATCGTGGTGTTGCGCTCGATGAGCTTGGTGAACACGCCACCCTTGGTCTCGATGCCCAGCGAAAGCGGGGTCACGTCCAGCAGCAGGACGTCCTTGACCTCACCCTTGAGGACACCGGCCTGCAGCGCGGCACCCACGGCCACGACCTCGTCCGGGTTCACGCCCTTGTTCGGCTCGCGCCCGCCGGTCAGCTCCTTGACCAGGTCCGACACGGCCGGCATGCGGGTGGAACCACCCACGAGCACGACGTGGTCGATGTCGCCGACGGCGATGCCGGCGTCGCGGATCACGTTGTTGAACGGGTTGCGGGTGCGCTCGAGCAGGTCCACGGTGATCTTCTGGAACTCGGCGCGCGAGAGCTGCTCGTCGAGGAACAGCGGGTTCTTGTCGGCGTCGACCGTGATGTAGGGCAGGTTGATGCCGGCGGAGTTGGAGCTCGACAGCTCGATCTTCGCCTTCTCGGCCGCCTCGCGGATGCGCTGCAGGGCCATCTTGTCCTTGGTCAGGTCGATGCCGTTGGAGGCCTTGAACTTGTCGACCAGCCACTTGACGATGCGCTCGTCCCAGTCGTCACCACCGAGGTGGTTGTCACCGGAAGTCGCACGCACCTCGACGACACCCTCGCCGATCTCCAGCAGCGACACGTCGAACGTACCGCCACCGAGGTCGAAGACCAGGATGGTCTGTTCCTTCTCGCCCTTGTCCAGGCCGTACGCCAGCGCGGCGGCGGTCGGCTCGTTGACGATGCGGAGCACGTTCAGGCCGGCGATCTGCCCGGCCTCCTTGGTGGCCTGCCGCTGGGCGTCCTCGAAGTACGCCGGGACGGTGATCACCGCGTCGGTGATCTCCTCGCCCAGGTACGACTCGGCGTCGCGCTTCAGCTTCATCAGCACGCGCGCGCTGATCTCCTGCGGCGTGTAGTTCTTGCCGTCGATCTCGGTGTTCCAGTCGGTACCGATGTGCCGCTTGACGGACCGGATGGTGCGGTCGACGTTCGTGACGGCCTGGTTCTTCGCCGACTGACCGGTGAGCACTTCACCGTTCTTGGCGAACGCGACGATGGACGGGGTGGTCCGGGAGCCTTCCGAGTTGGCGATGACCGTCGGCTCGCCGCCCTCAAGGACGGCTACGACCGAGTTGGTCGTGCCGAGGTCGATGCCGACCGCTCGCGCCATGGTGCTTCCTCCTGTGTTGGCAGCTCTGCTGCTATGTTCGTGACCTGCACGTTTCGGGTCCGCCTTGAGCGGACCCCTGGCAAGTTCTATCGGTCCTTCGTGAGCTTCGTCAAGCCAGACTTGAGTCAGCTGCACTCAACCTTCGTATCAGGCTAACGAAGGGGTAGTGGCTCTTGTTCCCGGGCTCACCGGCAGATCGTGCCGAGAGGGGGTGTGAGGCCGCTCACCAGGTACTTCGTCTCCGCCGCTCGCGCGCACGCGGAGTTCAGCAGGCCGGAGCCGTCGACGTCCGCCGCGAGCCCCCTGGCCCACGCCAGCGGCGTCGCCGGGTCGTGGGCGCCGCCGACGACGAGGATCGGCGGAGTGCCGTGCACCCGATCGGGGTGCGGCGGGTTCCTCGCCGGCAGCGGCCAGCCCGCGCACCCGCTCGCGAAGTTCCACCACCCCGAGTAGCGCCAGCTGTGCGGGGCGACCGTCTTGACCACGGCGGCGGTCGCGCGAAGGTCCGCGATGCCGGTGAACAGCGACGGGAAGTCCTGGCAGCCGATGGCGCGGTACATGCCGTAGCTCGGCGAGAAGAACTGCGCGGCCGAGGTCAGCTGGGCGGCGTCCGCGCTCGCGGCGGCCAGCGCACGGCCGAGCTCGGGCCACTGGTCTCTTACGTAGAGGTAGCCGTAGACGCCAGAGGACAGCTCCTCACCGTCGGCCACGCGACCGAGCCCGCTCGACCAGGCGCCGTGGGCGACCAGGTTGTCGTAGTAGGCCAGCACGTCCTGACCGTGCAGGGCGCATTCCGTCGAGGTGCGGCACCACGACGCGAACCGCACCAGCGAGTCCTCCGTCGCCGCGGCCTCCGCCACGATCGACTGCCGCGGCGGCCGGCCGTGGTCGATCGCGCCGTCCAGCACCATCGCACGCACGCGGTCCGGATGCGCCGCGGCGTACGCGGCCCCGAGCTCGGTGCCGTAGGAGACGCCGAGCCACGAGATCCGCTGCTCGCCCAGCGCGACGCGGATCGCGTCCACGTCTTCGGCCGCGCTGAGCGTGTCGACGTGTCCGAGCAACGGCCCGGTCTTCGCCAGGCAGGTCTCGCCGACGGCCCGGTTGTGCTCGACCAACGCGGTGAATTCCGTTGCGGTGGAAGGAAATCTGCTCAGGAAGAGCAGGACAGCGGCAGCGATCAGCTTCATGCCGGACGAGCCGGGACGACCGGCCGCGCGGCGCGGTGGGACCCCTCGTCCCGCACGATCACCGTCTCCGCCAGCCGCACGTCACCGGCCGGCGCCGTCACCTGGACCACCGCGACGGGCGTGGGTACCGGCGTCGTCGCCTCGGGCTTGGCCGCCAGGCCCAGGCTCGCCGTCACGACGAACGCCCCCACCGCCCCGGCCAGCACGGCCGCCAGGACCCGGTTCTCGATCTTGCGCATGTGAATGTTCCCCCGAAAGTGTCAGGCGGCCTTGACGGTGACGCTGCCGCTGGAGGTGTTGAGGTCGAGCGTGTTCGTCTGGCCGGCGCTGTTCGACGTGGGGATCTGCACGGTTCGGTGCCCGCTGTCGGTGTCCCCGATCACCCTGTACGACCCGTCCGGCACCCGCACGTCGACGCTGCCGGAGTCGGCGTGCACCTTCACGTCGTTGGGCGTGGCCAGGGCCAGCTCGACGCTGCCGCTGTCGGCGGAGACGTCGACCGGGCCGCGCACCCCCTCGGCCTTCACGTGGCCGGAGTCGCTGTGCAGCTGCACCGGCCCGACGTTCTGCAGGTCGATCGAACCGCTGTCGAGCCGCAGGTTCACCAGCCCCGCGACGTCCGCCACGTGCGCGCTCCCGGAGTCGGCGGTGACGTCGACGCTCGCGACGCCTGTGAGATCCACCTCGCCCGAATCCGCCTTGCCCATGACGGGCAGCCCGGCCGGCACGACGACGTCGAAGTCGGCGGTGCAGTTGCGGCCGCAGTCGCCGAGCACGAGCTGGTCGCCCTCCACCCGGAAGGCGTCACCCGGCTCGCCGCGGAAGTTGTAGTGCAGCTTCTGGTGCACAGAGATCGGGCCGGAACCGGTGCGGATCCGGATGTCGCCGGAGTCCGCGTCGAGCTTCACGCCGCGGATCTGCTGCGAGACCGTCGCGCTGCGCTCCACCGTGCTGCCCAGCCCCCAGCCGAGCGCGATGGCCACTCCCACGCCGATCAGAACTACGCCACCCAGTGCCAGAAGCGGGCGTGCCATGGTGTCCGTCCCCTCAGTACCGCTCATCCGTCTGCCGCAAACGGTAGGAGGGGCACGGGTGCCGCGACATCCGGTAAACCCCCCGAAACATCCCTGAGGTGCCGGGGTCCGGGTCAGGGTCATAGCCTGGAGTCCGACTGGACTTCCAAGATCAACGCGTTCAGGAGGATTGATGCCTCAATCGCCCAATCCCTACGATTTCCTGCCGTCCGTGCCGTCGTTCACGCTGCGCAGCACAGACATCGCCGAGGGCGAGACGCTCACGACGCCGCACCTGTCCGGCATCTTCGGCGCCGGTGGCGAAGACCGGTCGCCGCAGCTGTCGTGGGAGGGCTTCCCCGAGGGCACGCGCAGCTTCGCGGTCACGGTGTACGACCCCGACGCCCCGACCGCGAGCGGCTTCTGGCACTGGGCCGTGTTCAACGTCCCCGCGTCGGTCACCGAGCTGGCCGCCGACGCCGGCGACGCGAACGGCTCCGGCCTGCCCGAGGGCGCTGTCACTCTGAAGGGTGACGGCGGCGTGAAGCAGTTCCTCGGCGCCGCCCCGCCGCCCGGGCACGGCCCGCACCGCTACTACTTCGTGGTGCACGCGCTCGACGTCGACTCCCTGGAGATCGACGGCGACGCCACGCCCGCGTTCCTCGGCTTCAACCTGTTCGGCCACACCCTGGCTCGCGCCACGATCACGGCGGTCTACGAGAACAAGGGCTGAGTTTCGCCGATAGCAGGGCCACCGCGGGTTCGCTCGCGGTGGCCCTGTGGTGTTTTTCCGACAGGTGGAATCACTGCCGTTGACCCGCTCCCTCGCAGGGGAAGACGATCGGAAGCTGCACATCAGCACGTACCTCGTACCGCAAGGGAGCCGGCACCGATGTACGAAAAGGACGGCGAGCGCTACTTCATCGTCGACGGTCACGTGCACTTCTGGAAGCCGACGGAAGTCGGGTTTCGCCACCAGAGCGAGGAAACGATCGTCCACGACCTGTTCGAAACCGGGTACGTGGACCACGCGATCTTCCAGCCCGCAGCCACCGCCGACCCCGACGGCGCGGCACCCGGGAGCGCGTTCACCGAGCGGTACCCCGGCCGGTTCACCGTCGCCGGCCTCGAGCCGGTCGCCGGGAACCTCAAGGGCGTCAAGCTCGTCACCACCGAACAGGCGGGCCGGCAGCTGTCGGACCCGTGCTCCTACCGCTTCCTGGAGAAGTGCCAGGAGCTCAGCATCCGCAACATCCACCTCCACGCCGCCCCCTCGATCCGCCCGCTCGACCGCGACGGCTCGGATGGCACGGGCGGCTCCGACGCGTCCGCGGCCTTCGACGCCGCCGGCCTCGACGAGGTCGCCGCGGCGTTCCCGGACCTGCGCTTCATCGTCGAGCACGTGGGCTTGGCGCGGCTGCAGGACTTCTGCTGGATCGCCACGCAGGAGCCGAACGTGTACGCCGGCCTCGCGCTCGCGTTGCCCGCCATCCTCACCCGGCCGCGCCAGTTCGCCGAGATCATCGGCGAGCTGCTCTATTGGATGGACGAGAACCGGATCACGTTCGCCAGCGACTACGGGCTCCAGCACCCGAAGTGGCTAATCGAGTCCTTTGTGGACTTCGAGATGCCGGAGGACTTCCAGGACGAGTACGGCGAGCTCACCACGGACGTGAAGAAGAAGATCCTCGGCCTCAACGCGGCTCGCCTGTACGACCTCGAGGTGCCAGACGGCTGCGGGACCACCGAGGCGGCGGCCGAGATCGGTTCGAACTCGAAAGTACCGGTGTGACGCCGGGACTCACCCGTTCGGTCCAGCGGGCCGAGATCCCGGTCCGCCGGAGTCACCACGGCCCGTCGGCGGACGACCTGCACTGATCTCACCGGGTGAAGCCGAGGCCCGGTCGGTGTGAGCACCCGCGGCGACGTCGGAATCGTTGCCGACCGGGTGCTCCACTTGAGCCGTTCGGAGCACGTATGGTGGTGGGCGCATGTGATCGCCCGTTCACTGCCGAACGGTTTCACGGAGGTGCCGCTGTGTCCGAACCCGCCCTGCCGCTTTCCGACGACGACATCACCGAGAAGGAACCCAGCGGGCTGATCGGTTCGGCGCAGCGGGCGCTGCGCGTGCTCGAGATCGTGGCCGGCGCCGGCGACGGCATCGCGGCCAAAGCCGTGGCCCGGCGCGCCGGTTACAAGCTCTCGACCACCTACCACCTGCTCAACACGCTGGTCCACGAAGGCTATTTGATCCGCCTCGGTCACGGCCGCGGGTTCGGCCTCGGCTACAAGGTCGGCGGCCTCTACCACAGCCTGCTCGGCGAGCTCGACGTCGACCACCAGTTGCGCGACGGCCTCCACCAGCTGCACCTGCGCGTGAGCGCGCCCGCGTACTACACGGTCTTTCGCGACACCGACGTCGTCGTCGCGGCCGTCGCCGACTCGCCGGAGTTCCCGCGCGCCCAGCCGCTCGACTTCGGTTTCCACGAAGCCGCGCACGCCACCGCGTTCGGCAAGGTGATGCTCGCGTCGCTGCCCGCGCGCCAGCGCCGCGACTACCTCGCCGGCGCGGGCATGCCTCGCCTCACCGACCGCACCCGCGTGACGTCACGCGACCTCGAGACGGAGCTCGAAACCGTGGCGCGCTCGGGGATCGCGCTGGAGATCGAGGAGTTCCAGCCCCAGCTCGCGTGCTTGTCCGCGCCGGTGCTCGACACCGAGCAACGCGTGACGGGCGCGGTCGCGTTCTCTGTGCCGGTGCACCAGTTCGCCGACCGCCGCTCGGACCTCGAACGCGCCGCGCGTGCCGGGGCGGCGCACTTCTCGAAGTTGTTGTCCGCCAAGGACAACTGAAAATTCGACCGACCGGTCTACCGTAGTGCTTCCCGGTTGGCCCCCTCGCGTTCGAGGAACCGCCCCTTGGTGTGCTCGCCGAACCCGAACTGCCGGTACAGCCCGTGCGCGTCGGCTGTGTGCAGCATCCAGCGCATGCCGGCGCCCGGGCCGTTGTCGATCATCTCGCGCACGATCTCCTTGCCCAGCCCCGAACCACGTGCGTCCTCGACCACGAACACGTCGGCGAGGTAGGCCGACGTCACGCCGTCGGAGATCGCCCGCGCGAAGCCGACCTGGCGGCCGGTGGCGCGCTCGTACGCGCCGACCACACGCCACGACCCGGCGACGGCCGCCTCGACCTGATCACGCGTGCGCCAGCGGCCCCAGTAGGCCTCGGTGGAGAGGAACTTCCACAGCACGTCGAGGTCGACCCGGCCGGGGTCGTCGTCGAGTTCGTATTCGCCTGCGATCCGCATACCCGCAAGTTACCAATCCGGCCAAAAGGAGGCGGGCACGCAACCGGACGTGACCGCGGCCGGCGACTGTTCCCGCCGTGACTGTGGTCGGATTGGTAACCAACAGCACAGTCAACGCGGTTTGAGCAAGTAGTCGACCACAGGCCGCAGCTCGTCGGCCGACGGCGGTTCGTCGTCGATCAGGCCCTGGATCAGCAGGCCGTCGATGCCGGCGAGGAAAACCCGGAACGCGACCTCGTTGTCGTGGCGGACCATGGACGTGAGGACGTCGAGCCAGCGCCGCGCGGCCGGGCGCAGCTCGGGTTTGCGCGCGGCCAGCAGGTACAGCTCGTACTCGGCCATCGTGCGGCCGCGGCGCGGCCCGAGTGCCTCCGCGAGCAGGCCGGCGACCTCTTCGGCGCCGCGGCTGCCGCGCGATCGGGCGCGGTCGATCATCCAGTAGACCTCGGTGGCCATGTCGCGCGCGCAGGAGATGAGAGTGGCCACGAGCAGGTCGTCGAGCGAGGCGAAGTGGTACGTGGTCGACGCGGTGGGCACGTCGGCCTCCACCGCCACCGTGCGGTGCGTGACGCCGGCGACGCCGTTGCGCTCGATCACCCGCAGGGTGGCCGCGATGATCTCCGCGCGCCGCTTCTCGCCGCGCGCCTTGCGGCCGTCGACTTGGATCTTCACTGGTTGCTCCCGACCTCGATCAGCACCACCCCGCCGATCACGAGCACGAGCCCGCCGGCCATCACCAGGTTGATCGGTTCCTTGAGGAACAGGACCCCGATGATCGCCACGAGCGCCACGCCGACGGCGGCCCACACCGCGTACGCGATGCCGAGCGGCAACCCCGACTTCAGCACGCGGGAAAGTGCGAAGAACGCTACGCCGTACCCGACGGCGACCAGCGCGGACGGCACGACTTTCGTGAAGCCCTCGGAGAGCTTCAGGGAAACGGTGGCCGTCACTTCTGCGGCGATCGCCAAAGCGAGGTACAAGTAAGCACCCATGAGGACAAAACTACCTGAACGATCGTCTCACTAGCCAGCGAGGCGTGCACCACATCGGTGGGACTTGGGCGCTGCCAACCAGTTACCCATCAGTAAGAAGCGTTACCCTGCTCGGCACCGGCGCTGTGAGAAACGCACAGGCACCGGCACCACCACACCGGACGAAAGGCACCCGACGATGGGCGCTGTAGAGCTGACGCTCGGGGGGATCTCGGTCCTCCTGGGCATCTTCGCCTGGGGACTGTTCATCGCCACCATCGCCCGCTTCGTGCGGGTGATCCGGCTGGGCCAGCCCGACCCGACGCGCAACGGCCCGTTCATGCCGCGGCTCGGCACCCTGATCAAGGAGTTCGCCGCGCACACGCGCATGGCGAAGTTCCGTCAGGTCGCGCCCTGGCACTGGATGGTGATGTGGGGATTCCTCATCGGGTCGCTCGCGCTGTTCGAGGCCTACGGCGAGGTGTTCGTGCCGACGTGGGGCTGGCCGGTCCTCGAGGACTGGTCGCTGTGGAGCCTGCTCATGGAGCTGCTCGGCGTGGCCACGATCGTCGGCGGCATCGGCCTGGTGATCATCCGCCAGGCCAACCACCCGCGCCGCGCCGACCGGCAGTCGCGCTTCGCGGGCTCGAACTTCAAGTGGGCCTACTTCGTCGAGGCCGTGGTGATCATCGAGGGCATCGGCATCATCGGCGTGCGCGCGGCGAAGGCCGCGATGGGCGTGCACGAGACGCCGACGTGGGCCGCCTTCGTGTCGAACCCGCTGTCGCACGCGCTGCCTGCCAGCGCCGCGCTCGTGTCGGTGTTCGCGTTCATCAAGCTGATGAGCGCCACGGTGTGGCTGATCGTGGTGGCCCGCACGATGACCATGGGTATCGCGTGGCACCGCTTCAGCGCGTTCTTCAACATCTACTTCAAGCGCGAGGACGACGGCGGCGTCGCGCTCGGCGCGGTGAAGCCGATGATGAGCAAGGGCAAGGTGCTCGACCTCGAGGAAGCCGATCCGGACGAGGACACGTTCGGCGTCGGCAAGGTCGAGGACTTCAGCTGGAAGGGCTGGCTCGACTTCTCCACCTGCACCGAGTGCGGCCGTTGCCAGTCGCAGTGCCCCGCGTGGAACACGGGCAAGCCGCTGTCGCCGAAGCTGCTGATCACACAGCTGCGCGACCATGCGTACGCGAAGGCGCCGTACCTGCTGGCCGGTGGCAAGCGGGACATGGCCGGTGATGAGATCGGCCTGACCGGCGACAACCCGCATGCCGGGATCGACGTGCTGGCGCTGGCCGAATCGGAGCGGCCGCTGATCGGCGGCGCCGAAGACGGTGGCGTGATCGACCCCGACATGCTGTGGTCCTGCACTTCCTGTGGCGCGTGCGTCGAGCAGTGCCCGGTAGACATCGAGCACGTGGACCACATCGTGGACATGCGCCGCTACCAGGTGATGATCGAGTCGTCGTTCCCCACCGAGCTCAACGGCATGTTCAAGAACCTGGAGAACAAGGGCAACCCGTGGGGCCAGAACGCCAAGGACCGTCTCCAGTGGACGGAGGACCTCGACTTCGAGGTGCCGGTGTTCGAGGGCGATCTGGGCGACGCGGAGTACCTGTTCTGGGTCGGCTGCGCCGGCGCGTTCGAGGACCGCGCGAAGAAGACCACGCGTGCCGTGGCCGAGCTGCTGCACATCGCGGGCGTGAAGTACACCGTGCTCGGCTCGGAGGAGTCGTGCACCGGTGACCCGGCGCGGCGCGCGGGCAACGAGTTCCTGTTCCAGATGCTGGCCCAGCAGAACGTCGAGGTCCTCAACTCGGTGTTCGAGGGCCGCGAGCGCAAGGCGCGCAAGGTCGTGGTGACCTGCGCCCACTGCTTCAACACGCTCGCCAACGAGTACCCGGAGCTGGGAGGCCAGTTCGACGTCGTGCACCACACGCAGCTGCTCAACCGCCTGGTGCGGGAGAAGTACCTGACGCCGGTCGCGCCCGTCGCGGAGGACGTCACCTACCACGACCCGTGCTACCTGGGCCGCCACAACAAGGTCTACGACGCTCCGCGTGAGCTCGTCGGGGCCTCGGGCGCGAAGCTGCGCGAGATGCCGCGCCACGGCGACCGGTCCATGTGCTGCGGCGCCGGCGGCGCGCGGATGTGGATGGAGGAGAAGATCGGCAAGCGGATCAACGTCGAGCGCGTGGACGAGGCGCTCGGCACCGCGCCGTCGAAGATCGCGACCGGCTGCCCGTTCTGCCGCGTGATGCTCACCGACGGCGTGACCGCGCGACAGAGCGACGGCCTCGCGAGCGAGCGGGTCGAGGTCGTGGACGTCGCTCAGCTGCTGCTCACGTCCGTGAAGCGCAAGCCGGAGACCGCCTTGGTGGCGACAGGGGCGCCGTCACTTGAGGACACCCCGGCAGAAGGGGCGGACGAGGAGCAGCCGGCTTCGGCCGAATAGCCGATCCCAAACTGGAATGAACGCCCCTTTCGTGATGGTTCGCCATCATGAAAGGGGCGTTTCTCGATCATTTGTCACGGGAACAGTCGTGATTAACGGCCCGTGTACGAATGCTCGCAGAGCGACACGATCACTTCATGCCATTTCGCAAGACGGCGGTCGCCGCGCTCGCTCTGTTCTCCCCGTTCGTCGCCGAATTCCTGCTCGGTGATCAATACCTGGCCAGGCGGCCTGGCGAGGTTTTGATCACCCAGCAGCTCGGCATGTTCGCGATGTTCGTGGCGCTCTACGGCTCGGCCGCGGTGCTGATCCGCGAGGTCGCGCGCCGCCGCGGCCGGGGCTGGCCGACGATCCTCACGCTCGCGCTGGCCTTCGGCGTCGTCGAAGAAGGCCTGCTCACGCAAACGTTGTTCAACCCGCACTACCTCGGCCTCGACCTCCTGAGCCCCGCGCACGTGCCGGTGCTCGGCATCGGTGGCCAGTGGACGGTGTTCGTGCTGACGCTGCACGTGGTCTGGAGCATCGCTTCGCCGATCGCGATCGGGGAGGCGTTCTTCGGGCGCGAGCCGTGGCTGCGCCGGCCGGGCACGGTGGCGTGGACCTGCGCGCTGCTCGTCGGCGCGGCGGGGACGTTCCTGGTGTCTCGCATGATGGGAACTCCGGCGTTCCTCGCGGCGCCCGGACAGCTGGTCGGCGCGGCCGTGGTGGCCGTGGCGCTCGTAGTGTTTGCCTTGCGCCTGCCCGTCCGAACCCTTGACACGCGGGGCTCGGCGTGGGCCGGGTTCGCCGTCGGACTGGGGGCGAGCACGCTGTTCCACCTGGTGGACAAGACCGCGCTGCTCCATTCGTGGGGCACGGTCGCGTTGATGCTGGCGCTCGAAGCGGCCGTGGTCGCGTACGCCGTGCGCTGCCGTCCGTCCGCGTTTTCCCTGGCAGCAGGCGCGATTGTCACGTACTGCTGGGTCGGTCTGCTGACCGCCGCGGGCAACCCGGTCGCGCTGATCGAACAGGTGGTCCTCGTGGCCGCGACGCTTTCGGTACTCGCGCTCACGGCCCGTCGGCGAATTCCGGTAAACGTTTGACACAAGAGGCACGGGCGTACCGGAATGCCACGAAAACGTTTACCGTGCACAATTTCTGCACCTCTGGTCCGGCTTCGTCACATTGCCGATGACAGACAGGACAACGGGCGTAATCTACGGTTCCTCGCGATCGACGCCGCTTGCGGGAAGCGAATTCGGCTACCGATATAAGGGGGCGCGACGTGGCGAACGGGTACAGCGGACCTGGTTACACCGGCCACTCGGGCACCCCCTTTTCGCCTTCCGGGCGAGTCAGCGTCGCGCCGGGCCGGACCCCCGAACCCGTTTGGCCGAGCGAAGTGCCCGAGGAGTTCGCGGGCGAGCCCGTGGTGGGCGACGGATGGGTCTCCGACCCATCGCCGGTCCCCGGCCCGCGGACACTCGTCCGGCCGTACGTCCTCACCCGCGGTCGCACGCACTCCCGCCGCAACCTCGCCATCGAGGCGCTCGTGAAGGCCAACGCCCGGGACCCGCGCTGGAACTCGCCTCAGGTGAAGGGCGAGTTTCGGATCGTGCGGTCGCTGTGCCTGTACCCGCGGTCGGTGGCGGAGGTCGCCGCCACGTTGAGCGTTCCCCTCGGCGTCGCCCGGGTTCTGCTCGACGACCTGGCCGAGCTCGGCCTCGTGACGATCCACGCGCCGCAGCGCAAAGAGGACGGCCGGCCGGCGATCGCGCTCATGGAGCGAGTGCTTTCGGGTCTCAACCGACTCTGACCCACCCGCGCGGCTAGTCTTCTGCGCGTGAGCGAGCAAGAGGAATCGGGCGGTGAGAGCACCCTCACGGTGCTGCTGGCCGGCGGCGTGAACCTGGCCATCGCCATCCTGAAGTTGATCGCCGGGATCATCACCGGCTCGGGCGCGATGCTGTCGGAGGCCGCGCACTCCTTCGCCGACACCATCACCGAGGTCCTGCTGCTCACCGCGCTCAAGCGTTCGGAGCGCCCCGCCGACCGGGTCCACCCGTTCGGCTACGGCAAGGAGCGCTACTTCTGGTCGCTGCTGGCGGCCGTCTCGATCTTCGCCTCGGGCGCGATGTTCGCGCTGTACGAGGGCTTCACCACCGTGTTCGGCGAAAGCGAAGACCAGACGAACCCGATCGTCGGCTACGTGGTGCTGGGCATCGCGTTCGTCCTCGAAGGCGTGTCGTGGCTGCAGGCGATCCGGCAGGTGCGCAAGGAGTCCCGGCAGGAGCGGCGTTCGTTCTTCACCTACCTGCGCATGATCGACGACCCTGCGCCGAAGACCGTGCTGTTCGAGGACTCGGCCGCGTTGATCGGTCTGCTGCTCGCGTTCGCCGGCATCGGGTTGCACCAGCTCACGGGCTCGTCGGTGTGGGACGGCATCGCGTCGATCCTCATCGGACTGCTGCTCGCGTGCGTCGCGTACCTGCTGGGGCGAACCAACCGGGGCCTGCTTGTCGGCCGGCAGGCGGACCCGCGGATCGTGCGCGGAGTGCGCGACCACCTCGTGTCGGCGCCGGAGATCGAGGCGCTGGTGGACTTGCAGACGATGCTGATGGGTACCGACCAGGTGCTGGTGTGTGCCCGCGTGGACTTCGACGATTCACTGGGTGCGGCCGACGTCGAGGTCGCCTGCGTGCGGATCGCGGGCGAGCTGACCGAGGGCTTCCACGATGTCACCGAGGTGTTCATCGAGCCGGTGCCGCGGTCGGATCCGAACCTGCGGGCGGCGGTGCTGGCGCGCTACGGCGACTTGACCACGCAGCCGATCGAGGATTCGCAGTAGGTCTTGCCGGGTTTTCAGTACCCGAAGTCCTGTGTCCAGTACCAGCCGGCGGTGGTCACGCCGACGCCGAGCTTGGTCAGCGAGCAGTTGAGGATGTTCGCGCGGTGGCCGCTGGAGTTCATCCACAGCTGCATCACCTGCTTCGCGCTCGTCGCGCCCTTCGCGATGTTCTCGGCACCCGGCTTGTTGTAGCCGGAGTCGCGGATGCGCTCGTCGAAGTGCTTGCCCTCAGGCGTGTCGTGCGAGAAGTAGTTGCGGGCCGACATGTCGTCGCTGTGGTCCTGCGCGGCCTGGTCGAGGTGGGACTCCTCGGCGACGGGGTCGCAGCCGGCCTTGGCGCGCTCGTCGTTCACGAGGTCCACAATCTGGCCTGCCATCGAGGGGTTCGTGGTGCGGGCCGGGGTCGTCGACGTCGGGGTGGTCTTGGGATTCGGCTTGGGCGGCGCGGGGGTGCCGGTGCCCGGGGTGCCGGACGCGGGCGTCGACGTCGGGCCGGGGCCGGCGGAGGTCGGCGTCGTGGGGGCGGTCGAACCGGACGTCGGGGTGCCGCCCGCGCCGCCCGCGGCCGGGGTGCCGCCCGGAGTGGACGACGACGGCTGCTTCGCGTAGGGATCGACCGGCGGTACGCCGGACAGCGGGTCGGACTGACCTGTGGCGGCGCTACTGAGCGTCGCCACGCTGGGTCTGGCGTGGAGCCACGCTGTCCCTCCGGCGGCGGAGAAACCGCCGAGAAGAACACTCAGTGACACCAAAACCACTCGACCACGCGCACCAATGGGGGACACGGGCGAGAAAATATCACGAACCGATTACGACCGTTACCCCCGAAAGGCGCAGTGCTTTATTTGATCAAGCCTGGGAAATGATCACGTGGTGCGGGGGTTTCCTGGTGCAGGGGGATGGTGATCTCCCGGTGCGCGCTCGGGTCTGAAGAGCTTGGGGAGACTCAACTCACGCTCGTGGCCTGCGGGTGACGCGCAGGAGGAGCGCACCTGCGGCGAGGAGGGCGAGGCTGACCAACGCGTCGGTGGTTCGGTCCGGATCGGGGCCGGGGATCGGCTGCGTTTGTGCGGTCGTTCGGGCGTGGGGGTCGAGGATCCGGACCGTCGCGGCGGCTCGGACGGTGAGCGGTTTTTCGGCGTCGGGTTGGGCCGTGACTTCGACGGCGTCGGTGAGCGTGCCTGCGCGGGGTGCGGTGGCGGTGCGGGTCCATTCGCGCCGGCTGCCGGGGTCGAGGTGGTGGCCGTCGAGTGTGAGCGGGGTGGTGCCGGTGTTGGCGGCGGTGACGAGGAACGTGACGGTGTCGCCGGGGTTCGCGGTGGGGTCGGCTTGTTCGGTGAGGTTGAGGGCTGAGCGTGGGGTGGGTCGGGTCCGCTTGGGGGCAGCGGAGTTCTCGACGTTGGTGGTCGTGGTGGTGGTCGCCGTGAGCTCGCGGCCGGCGGGGTCGTGAGCGGTGGCGGTGGTGTCGGTGACGGCGGTCGTTTGGGCTGTGAGGGTGCAGGCGCGGAGGGTTTCGGCGTCGGGCTCGAGTCTGGGCAGCGTGAACGCGCAGGCCGCGTCGGTGGCGCGAACGGTCACGTCGTGCAGTGCTGCGTCTCCGGTGTTGCGGACGGTCGTCAGGTACGTCACGGGGTCACCGGAACGGATGGGCTGGTCGAGGTGATCGGTCCTGACGGTGAGTCCGGGGTGGATCACGGGGACGGGCGCGTTCGCGGTGGTGGTGATGGGGGCGCCGCGGGTCGGGGTGGCGGTGACCTGAGTGGTGTCGGTGGTCGTGCCGGTCGCGGTGGTGGTGCACGGGTAGCGCTGGATGCCGTTGACGGGCAGCGTCGAGAAGGTCCGCGTGCATTCGGGAGCCTGGGGGTCGGTGACGTGGACGTCGTGCAGTTCGGTGTCGCCGGTGTTGGTGAGTACGAGGTCGAAGCGCACGGAGTCGTCGGGGGCGAAGGGACCTTCGGCGCTGGTTTTCGTGACGGTGAGTTTCGGTTGCAGCACCTCGAACGACGCTTGCGCCGATGACGTCACCGTGCGTTGGGTCGGATCGGTGCCGGTGGCCTTGGTGGTGCTGGTGAAACCGGTCTTGCCCGCGACCGTCGTGCAGGTGTAGGTCTCCTCGGCGTCGGGCGCGAGGGTGGCGAAGTCGCGGGCGCAGGCGGCGGTGTGATCGTCCACAACGGACACCTTGGTCAGCGGTACGTCGCTGACGTTCTTAACCAGCAAGGAGAATGTGACGGTGTCGCCTTCGCGGACCTGGTACGGCTCGGCGTCGGCCATGATCGCGAGCTCGGGGTGGATCACGTCGACGTTCGTGGTGCCGGACGCGGTCACGGGGCGGGTCGTCGGGTCGTTGGCCGTGGCGTTGACGGTGGTGGTGAAGTCGTCGGGCGCGGCTTTGACGGTGCAGGTGTAGGTGGCGGCGGCGCCGGTGGCCAACTGGTCGAGGGTGTGGGCGCAGCCGGTGAGGGTGATTTTCGTCAGCGGGGTGTCACCGGTGTTGGCGACGGTGACGGTGATCGTGACGTCGTCGCCGGGCCGCGCTTGTGCTTGTGCGGCAACGGGTTTCACGGTGATCGCCGGGTGGATCACGTCGATCTTCGCGTCGGCGGCCGCGGTGAGTGCGGGGCCGGTGGTGGGGGTGCCGGTGACTCGTGCGGTGAACACGGCGTCGTCGGCGGGGGCGGGTGAGGTGCAATCGTAGGACTGGGTCGCACCGGGGGCGAGGGTGTCGAAGGTCTTGGCGCACGCCGGTACTCGGGCGTCGGTTACTTGCACGGCGGTGACCGGTGAGTCGCCGGTGTTGGTGACGGTGAGTGTTGTGGTCACGGAGTCGCCGGCGCGAAAGGGACCGCCGTGCACAGTGCGGGTGAGCGACAGGCCGGGGTGGACGACGGTGAATGCGGCGTCGGCTGTCGCGGTGACGGTGCCGCCGAGCGGGTCGGTGGCGGTGACTTTCGCGGTGTTGGTGTAGCCGTCGGAGCCGGCATCGGTCGTGCAGGTGTAGTGGTCGGTGGCGCCGGGGGCGAGGGTGTTGCCGTCCGGGCGGGCGCAGGCCGGGGTCTTGTCGTCCACAATGGACACGTTGGTGAGCGGAACGTCGCCGGTGTTGCTCGCTGTGACCGTGAAGGTGACTTGGTCCCCTTCACGCACTTGCTGCGGCTTTGCCGACTGGGTGATCGTGACGGCGGGGTGGATCACGTCGAGGTGCGCGCCGGCGGTCGCGGTGACCGGGCGGTTCGACGGATCGGTGCCGGTGACTTTCGCGGTGCTGGTGAGGTCGTCGCCGGCGGAGTGGGTGCAGGTGTAGTTCTGTTTCGCCTGCGGGGCCAGGGTTCCGAGGCGGTGGGCGCATTCGGGTGCTGCTGGGTCTTCGATGGTGGCGTCGTGTAGTTCGGCGTCGCCCGTGTTGGTGGCGGTGATCGTGAACGTCGCCGGCTCGCCGGGCCGCACGACCGTCGGCGTGACCGTCTGCGTGACGGCGATGGCCGGGTGGATCACGTCGACGGCGGCCTCGGCGCTCGCCGTCACGAGCGGTCCCACCGGTGGGGTGGCGGTGACGGTGAGCGATTCGGTGACGTCGTCGGCGGGTGCGGTGGTGGTGCAGCTGAAGGTCCAGGTGGCACCGGGTGTCAGGGTGTCGTGGTCCTGCGTGCACGCGTCGGCGCGGGCCGCGGTGGTGACGTGCGGCTTCGTGAGGGGGGTGTCGCCGGTGTTCTTGACGGTGACCTGGATCGGCACGCTGTCGTGCTCGCGGAAGGGTCCACCTTGGACGGTGGTGGCGAGCGTGACGGCCGGGTGCTGGACGGTGAACTTCGCTTCGGCCGACGCCGCGACCGTGCGGGCGGTCGGATCTGTTCCCGTGGCGCTGACGGAGTTGGGGAAGCCGTCCGTTCCGGCCACCGTGGTGCAGGTAAAGGTCTGTTTCGCTTGCGGTGCCAGGATTCCGAGCTGCTTGGCGCAGTCGGGAACCTTGCTGCTGATCACGGCGAGCTTCTCCAGCGGGACGTCACCGGTGTTGCTCACCGTGACGCTGAAGGTCACGCGGTCCCCTTCGCGTACCTGCGCGGGTGTGGCGGATTCCGTGACCGCGACGGCGGGGTGGATGACGTCGACTGGCGCATCGGCCGTCACGCTGAGCTGTTTGCCCAGCTCGTCCTTGCCAGTCGCGACAGCGGGGTCGGTGAAGTCGTCGCCCGGCGCGAGCAAATCGCACTGGTAGGTCTGCGTGGCCTGCGGGGCGAGCGTGGCGAACTTCCGCACACAGCCGGGTGTGCGGTCGTCGGCCACCGCGACGCCGTCGAGCGGCGCGTCACCGGTGTTCTTCAGCGTGACGGTGAAGGTCACGCGGTCCCCCTCGCGCACCTGCGCCGGCGCGGCCGTCTTCGTGAGCGACAACGCCGGGTGGATCACCTTCGCCGTGGCCGACGCGGTGTCGGTGACGGGCTGGCCGGACAGGTCGGTGCCGGTCGCCGTCACGGTGTTCGTCGTGGTCAATGCGGGGTTCGCCACGCACGGGAAGCTCTGCTGGGCGCCGGCGGCGAGCGCGCCGAACGTCCGCGAGCACGCCGGCGTGGTGGCGTCGGTGACGACCACGGGGTTCAGCGGGCTGTCGCCGGTGTTGCGCACGGTGATCGTCCAGGTCACCGGCTCACCGGCGTGGACGACGGCGGGGTCCACCGTCTTGGTGACGTCCAGCGCGGGCGCGATGAGGGGGACGTCGGCGTCGGCGTTGGCCGACACCGTCTTGCCCAGCGGATCGGTTCCGGCAACCGAAGCGCTGGTGTCGGGCACCGGCGCCTTCGCCGTGCAGGTACCGGTGGTGTGCTGGCCCGGCGCGAGTGTCCCGATCGTGCGCGCGCACGCGCCGACCTTCGCGTCCGTCACGGCGACGTCGTGGAGCGGCACGTCACCGGTGTTGGTGGCGGTGACCGTGAACGTCACGGGGTCGCCGGTGCGATAAGCCGCCTTGTCGGCCTGCTGCGCGAGCGTGATCGCCGGATGCACGACGTCGACGCGAGTGGTCGCGCTGCCGTCGAGTGCGTCACCGAGCGTGCTGGTGCCGGTGACCTTCGCGGCGCTCGTGACGTCGCCGTCCGGGGCGGTCACCGTGCACTGGTAACCCGTGGTCGCGCCCGCGGCGAGCTCGCCGATCTTCTTGGCACAGGCGGGAAAGCGCTCGTCGGTCACCTCGACGCCGGTGGCCGCGGTGTCGTTCGGGTTGGTGACACCGACCGTCACGGTGACCTGGTCGCCCGCGTGCGCGCGCGGCGGATCGGCGTGGGTCACGAGCTGTAGATCCGGCACGGGCACGGAGAACACGAGGTTCTGCGCGACGAAATCGTCGCCGGTAGTGCTGAAAGCGACCTTCGCACTGGTCGCACCGCTGGGCACGGCGTCGCTGCTGAACGCTTTCGCGTCGATTCCGAAGGTGTTTTTGACATCGGGCTTCGCGGCGTTGTCGGTGCTGGCGACGAAGAAGTTGTCCGACGCGCCGGTGCCGGGTTCGGCGACGGGTTTGTCGTTGATGAGGAAGCGGTCACCCGTCGTGCCCCAGTCGCCGCCTTCGGCGGTCACGCCGACGTGAGCGTCGGCCGAGGCCGCGCGAAAACCGGTGACGGTGGTGGTCGTGGCGGGACCGTTCGCGCCCTGCGGCACGTGACCGTCGTAGACGTAAATCGCGCGCTTGGCCGGCGCGTACTGCGGATCGCGCGCGGGGTAGGAGAAGACGATCGCCACCGACCAGCCCCCGCCGCACTCGCGGCCGGCGGTGGTCCAGACGTTGGCGGCGGTGAGGGTGAGCGGCGCGCCGGTCGGGGCTGTCGCGAACTGACCGGTCACGTCGGCGTAGGCGGAGTAGAACTTGGCGTCCTCGGCGTAGGACCCGGGCGTGACGTCGGCCTTGGCTGCGCCAACGGAAAACTGCACGGCCTGCGTCTTCGGCGCGCCGGCGGGACTCGCGCACGCTGTCCTCGTGCCACCCCAGCTCAGCCGCGCGAACGCGACCTTCGCGCCCGGTGGGATCGTGACCGACGCGGTGGAGGAGTCGAACGTTCTCGCGTCGGAGTCCGCATCGGACCATCGCAACGCGAAATCGCCGGCGGGCTTCTTCGTCTCGCGACTGGCGGCTTTCGCGCAGTCGGCGTCACTCGGCGTGCACTCGACCACGCTGTTGCCGGCGTAGAGGAAATCGCCGTACACCACTTGGTGGTAATTCTGCTGCAATCCCTTGACGGTGTCCGCCTGCGCGGGCATGACAAAGGTGGCCAGGAGGCCGAGTACCGCGAGCAGACGTTTCCCGGCCGAGCCCATGTTCGCGAGCTTTCCACGAACCGGTGAACGAATCGCGTTTTCCAACCCGGCCGTGGCCGCAACTCACTCCAGCGAGCGACTGGTGAGGCGCAAGGTCGACTCGTGGGTGACCGCCGCGGCTCTTTCGAGGAACCCGATCACCGTTCGGAGTTCACCTTCGGAGTAGTCGTTCGCGAGCTCGCGCGTCGCGGCCACGATGTGGTCCCACAGGGACACGGCTCGCTCGATCGTCTCCTCCTCCACGCCGACGAGCACCTTCCGCCGATCGTCGGGGTGCGGCGAGCGGGTGACCATCTGCTTGCGCTCGAGCCGGTCGATCAGCGCGGTGATCGACGCCGGCGCCAGGCCCGCGTACTCCGCGAGCTCCTTCGGCGTGAGCGGGCCGAGGCGCGCGACGTAGTCGAGCACCTTGCTCTCGACCGCGGAGAGGTCGCGCAGGATCGCGATCGCGGTGTGGAACATGACCGTCTCCGTGGACAGCTCCCGCGACTTGAGCAGCAGCTGGTCGACCAGTTTCTCGTGCTCGCTTGACACGACGGGCAGCCTAGCGCATCCTTCGGTCGGCAGTATTATTCGAAGTATCGAAATATTCGAGACCATGAACTATACGAGGGGGCGAAGGATGTCACGGGTGTTGATCGCGGGCGGGGGTATCGCGGGCACGATCACGGCGATCGCGCTGCACGAGGTGGGCCACGAGCCGGTGCTGTTCGAGGCGTACGACCGCACGGCCGAGGGGGTCGGCGCGTTCCTCACGCTGGCCGTGAACGGGCTCGACGCGCTGGCGCCGTTCGGGCTGAAAGACCTGGTCAAGGGCCTGGGGTTCGACACGCCGAGGATGAGCATCGGGCTCGGCGACGGCAAGCGGCTGGCCGAGTTCCCGTTGGGCGGGCCGCTGCCGGACGGCACGGTGAGCCAGACCGTGCGCCGCTCGGACCTCTACGTCGCGCTGCGCGACGAGGCCGCCAGGCGCGGGGTGCGCACGGAGTTCGGCCGGCGGCTCACGGACGCCTCGCAGACGTCGGCCGAGGTCACCGCGGTGTTCGCCGACGGCTCGTCGGAGTCCGGCGACCTGCTGATCGGCGCGGACGGCCTGCGGTCCACCGTGCGCCGGATCCTCGACCCGGCCGCGCCCGCGCCGCGGTACGTCCCGCTGCTCAACACCGGCGGCTTCACCACGGGTGTGCGGCTCGACGACGAACCGGGCGTGATGCACATGGTGTTCGGCCGCAAGGTGTTCTTCGCGCACGTGGTGCACCCGGACGGTTCGGTGTGGTGGTTCGCCAACGTGCCGCGCGCGACCGAGCCGACGCCGTCGTCGCCGGTCCCGAGCGGTGCTCACTGGCGCGCCGAACTGCTGGACCTGGTGCGCGGTGACCGCACTCGCGCCGCCGAGATCATCGGCGCCACAGAGCACCTCTACGCCCCGTGGTCGACCTACGACTTCCCGTCCGTGCCGGTCTGGCACCGCGGCCGCATCGGCATCATCGGCGACGCCGCCCACGCGACTTCACCGGCCGCCGGCCAGGGCGCGTCGATGGCGATCGAGGACGCCGTCACGCTGGCGCAATGCCTGCGCGACGTCGCTCCGGCCGCCGCGCTGTCGACGGTCGAGACCTTGCGCCGCTCACGCGTGGAAGCGGTGGTGGCCCAGGGAAAACGCAACGGCGACGACAAATCACCGGGCTTCTTCGGCCGCGTCGTCCGCGACTTCTTCATCCGGCGCGCGATGAAGACCGCCGGTGGCGACGACCCCAACGCGTTCATGTGGAACCACCGCATCGACTGGGCGGCCCCGGTGTCGGTCTAGCGCCAGGTATCCACGCGGTGGAAGTTCTTGTACGCCCGGCTCGGCGTCGGGCCGCGCTGGCCCTGGTAGCGGGAGCCCGCTTCCTTCGAGCCGTACGGGAACTCCGCCGAGCTGGACAGGCGGAAGATGCACAGCTGGCCGATCTTCATGCCGGGCCACAGCGTGATCGGCAGGTTCGCGACGTTCGACAGCTCGAGCGTGATGTGCCCCGAGAAGCCGGGGTCGATGAACCCCGCGGTCGAGTGCGTCAGCAACCCCAACCGCCCCAGCGACGACTTGCCTTCGAGCCGTCCGGCGAGGTCGTCGGCCAACGTGACCATCTCGTACGTCGACCCGAGCACGAACTCGCCCGGGTGCAGCACGAAGGGCTCCTCGCCCTCCTTCTCGACCAGCGAGGTCAGCTCGTCCTGCTGCAACTGCGGGTCGATGTGCGTGTACTTGCTGTTGTCGAACACCCGGAAGAACCGATCCAACCGCACATCGATGCTCGACGGCTGGACCATCGCGGCATCAAACGGATCAATCCCGAGCCGGCCGGCGTCGAGCTCTTTGCGGAGGTCACGGTCACTGAGCAGCACGGACGCAGCCTAACGTCTGCTTTGAACCAGGTGGGATCAGGCTGGTTCAGATGATAACTATTCCGGTTCAGACGGTAACTGAACTCAGGCCGCGCGCTCATCGCTCCCGTACGACGTATCCGCCTTGAACACCTCGTGCACCCGCTTCAGATACCGCCGACGCCCCAGCCCGCCGAGCAGCTCCTGCAGCGCCGTCGCTCCCGGGATGAACCGCCGGGCCGTCTCCGCCGCGAAGTTCACCCCGGCCACCGCCACGACCGCGGCCTGGGCGACCGGGTCGTCCGGCAGCTCCAGGAAATCGGCGTTCTCCTTGCCGAGCACCAGCCGGCTGATCGCGGAGTGCACCGAGACGTTCACGTGCGCCAGCACCTTGCCCGCCGCCCCGCGCCCCTCACCGATCGCGGCGTGGCTGTCGACGAGGGCCTTGGCCAGGCGTTTCGAGTCGTCGTCGGGGATGAACTCGGTCGCGGCGAGGAGCCAGAGCAGGCGCCAGGCGTCGCCCTCGTCGGCGGGGAGGAGTTCCTCGTCGACGCCCATCAGCCAGCCGATGTAGCGCCACAGGTGCAGGATGTCCGCGCGCTCGCGTTCGGTGTAGCGGAGGCCGAGCAGCTGTGTGCCGAAGACGTAGACCAGCGAAAACAGCAGCAACGTGCCCGCGGTCTGGACCTGGTTGACGGGCCGGTCCCACTGCTCGTAGTCCCAGTCCTCGCGCTGGTTCATCGCCCGCCGCACGTGCGCGTGCACCACGCGGATCCGCACCGCCGCCCGGAACCCGGCCGCGGTCCGGTCCATCGCCCCGGGCGTGGTGACGTCGATCCACCACGCGGCCGTCTCCACCAGCCGCTTCGGAGCCCGGTTCTCGATCTCCCCGGTCCCCACCAACGCCTTCGTCGCCCGCGACGCCAGATATCCGCCCATCAACGACATGTCGCCCAGCGGAAACAGCCCCAGCAACCCCGCGCGCGTGATCGCCCGCGCTCCACGCTCCAGCCTCGCGCGATCCACCCAATACGGCGTCGCCTCGACGCCCGCCATGAACTCCCGCAGCTCAGCGTCGCTCTCCGGGCCTACCCCATGCACCAACGCCTGCTCGAACCGCGCCCGATTCCCGGCATCCCGCCCGAACCACTCCACCAACGCATCCGCCGGCGCGTCCTGCCGCTGCGCGAACTCCCTCAGCCGCTGCACCTGCTCGTCCCCGGCGCGCAGCCCCTCGACCCCGCGCAACCGCGCGACCAGCCGAAACCCGCCTTGCCGGAACAACACCGGGTCGTCCACCACATCCACCTCCGGCGCCGCCACCCCGTCCGACAACAAGTGTTGTCACTTGCCCCCGGCGCCGTCAACCCACGCCCCACTGGACACGCCGACCACGCTCCCGTGTAAGCTGACGAGGCACTGCGGATGTAGTTCAATGGTAGAACATCAGCTTCCCAAGCTGAATACGCGGGTTCGATTCCCGTCATCCGCTCCATAAATGCAGTGAGGGTGTTTTCCGATTATCGGAAAACACCCTCACTGCTATTTCACCGCCACCCACCGCAAGGGGATAATCCCACCCATGACGCGTGGCGAGCAGCTCTGCGAAGTCATCAACGACCTCCTGCACATCCTCCGCACCGGCGAGCACGACACGTCCTGGAGCAGCTATCGCTCCGTGGACGACGCCATAGTCGAGTTGGAACAGCTCAAAGAGCGCATCCGACAACGTGACCCAAAAGCAGAACAACGGCTCAGAGAACTCTTCCTCCCCACCGGCGCCCTCGAAGAAATCGCCGTCTCGAGTGGGTGGAGCGGGACGTGGGTCGGGCTCACCAAGAAGATCGATCCACAATAGACAGACTCACACGTCGTCGCCGACGTCGAGTTTGCGGTAGAAGGTGATCTCCGGCTGGGTGGTGATGCCGGCCGCCGCCATCAAGGCGCCGATGCGGTCGCTTTCGGAGGAGAAGAAGGCCTGGAACGAGGCCTCGTCGGGCCAGACGTCGACGACCAGGAGGTCCTTGTCGTCGGCCCAGAAGTGGTGGGACTGCAGGCCGTGGGCGCGAGCGGAGGCGATGATGGTCGACATGCGGGCGGGGTCGGAGGCGGCGGCCTTCTCGAACTGGGCGCCGTTGCCGGGGACGCGTAGGAGCATCAGCACGGACATCGTGATCACGCCCAGAAGGCGTCGTCGGAGGATTCGTCCTGGGAGACGTCCAGCAGGTCGACCGCTTGGCCGTCGCGCATCCTGAACACCAGCGCATGACGGGTGTCGAGGTGTTTGTCGCCGCGGGTGCCGGTGGAGTGGTAGACCGTGACGATCTCGTCGTCGTTCGCGTAGACCTCCTCGAGGGCCACGCGGAGGGTGCCGTCGCTGCGGGTGGCGAGCTCGCCGTACATCGACAGGATCGCGTCGCGGCCCTCGTGCTCGCCGGAAAAGACGTTGTGGCCCGGCATGTGTTGCACGGCGTCGGCGGCGATGAGCTCGGACAGGGCCTCGACGTCGCCGGCGGAGAAGGCCGCGTAGCCGCGGCGGATGAGTGTCGCGTTGGGGTGTTCGGCCATCGTGGGGCCCCCTCTGCAAAGAAAAAGCTGGGCGCCCTGGGTGCGGGCGTGCTCACCGGCCGCAGGGCGTGTCACCATCGAACGCGCCGCGCCGCGAACGTGTCAAGGCCGCCCTATTCACCTGCTCGGCGACGCAGCAAGGCCGCGTGGCCGGCACCAAGGCCCGCCGCTTCGGCGCTGGCCACAGCAGTCAGAGCCGCAGAGCGATTCCCCAAGCGGTGCAACAGTTCCGCGCGCGTCGCGTGCCACCAGGGGTAGTCCGCCAGGACGTCCAGCGCGTCCACGAGCGGCAGGGCCACGGCGGCGCCGTCACGTTCGGCGATCGCGGCGGCGCGGTTCAGTGACACCACCGGGCTCGGGCGGACGGTGAAAAGCACGTCATACCAAGAGATCACGGCGTCCCAGTTGGTCGACTCGTACGTCGGCGCCAAGGCGTGACAGGCCGCGATCGCCGCTTCCACCACGTAAGGATTGGGCACGGAAGGCGTCCGCCGCAAAGCGCGCCCCACCAGCAAAACGCCCTCCTGGATCAGCACGGCGTCCCACAGCGAACGGTCCTGATCGGCCAGCAGCACGGGCAAACCGTCGTCGGCGACGCGCGTGCACCGGCGCGCGTCGTGCAGCAACAGCAACGCCAGCAGCCCCAGCACCGTCGGCTCGTCCGGCATCAGCGACGCGAGCAGCCGCGCCAGCCGCACGGCCTCGTCGACCAGCGGAGCGCGCACGCCCGCGTACCCCTCGTTGAAGATCAGGTACACGGTCGCCGCCACACCGGAAAGCCGCTCAGGCAGCTCCTCGGCCGCCGGCACGCGGTACGGGATCCCTGCCGTCGCGATCTTCTGCTTCGCCCGCGTCAGCCGCTTCGCCGCCGTCGCCTCGGGCAGGCGCAGGCCGCGCGCGACCTCGGCGGTCGACAAACCGCCGAGCGTCCGCAGTGACAAAGCGACTTGCGCGTCCACCGACAGACACGGGTGGCAGCAGGTGAACACGAGGCGCAGCAAGTCGTCGCGGATCACGGAAGGCGGCGGATCTTCGTCGGCGAGCGGCATCGCGTCCGCCTCCTTCCCGACGCGCTTGGCCTCGCGGCGCAGCACGTCGACGGCGCGTCGCCGCGCCGTCACGAGCAGCCAGGCCCGCGGGTTGTCCGGGACGCCGTCGCGCGGCCACGTTTCGAGCGCCCGCACGACGGCGTCCTGCACCGCGTCCTCGGCCAGGTCCACGCTGCCGATGACCCGCACGAGCGTGGCGAGCACCCGGGTCCCCTCATCCCGGATGAGCCGCGCCAGCGTGTCACCGGCGAACGTCACGAGAACTCGACGATCGGGCGCACCTCGACGGCGCCGTCCCACGCGGCCGGGATCTGGGCGGCGACCTTGACGGCTTCGTCGAGGTCGGCGCATTCGATGAGGTAGAAGCCGGTGAGGGCTTCCTTCGTCTCGGCGTACGGGCCGTCACTGGTCACGATGTCGCCGCCCTTGCCGCCGTTCACGCGGACGGTGGTGGCCGTCGCGGTCGGGTACAGGGCGTTGCCGCCACGGATGACGGCGGCGGCCGCCGCACCGAACTCGTTGTAGTCCTTCATCATCGACGCGGCTTCGGGCTGCGTCGGGTCCACGTCGGCGGAGTAGATGAGCGCGGCATAGGTGGGCATGGCTGCTCCTGGTGAGTGTCCGGACCGGCGCCGTTCGCCGGCTAACACTCTAAGGACGAATGGCCCCCGCCGCGCCAGGACAATCGCCGCGGAAAAACTTTCAGCCCTCTTTCAGCCCTCGACGAGCTCCCACTCGGCACCCGGCTCGGCGCGGTCGAAGACCTGGCCGGGCGCGGCCTGAAGCACGTTCACGACGTCCGGGTACAGGCTCACCACGTGCTCCAGCTCCAGGCCCTCGACCTCGAAGTCTTCGGCTTCCGGCACCTCGAAGCCCACGAAGAGCCACGTGCCGTCACCCTCGCGCACCACCTGGCGCACGGCGCGAACGGGCGCGTCACCACCGGTCACGATCTCGGTGAGCCCGGTCGACAACTGAACCTCGTCCACCGGCGAGCCCGGGTGCTGCCACGCGGCGATGCGCGCGTCGCGGATCTCGCGGTCCTCGGCCTCGTCGTCGGAGTCGGCGACGGAGCTCAGCAGCCACGCCGAACGCTCGGGGTCCCAGTCGGCCGCCATGCCCGTTGGCAGCGACGCCAGCGCCGTGAGCTGCGGGACCAGCTCCACGGCTTCGCGCAGCGAGACCGCGCCGAACTGCTCGCGGTTGACGTCCATGTCCTCGTCGAACTCGGCGCCGTCGCTGATGAACCAGTCGTCGTCATCGTCGAGGACCACGAACGCGAGCTGCGAGGGGTCCTCCAGCAACGCCCGCGCGAAGATCACGGGCGACTCAGGGTCCTGTCGCAGCGGCCAGTCGTTCGACATGTTCTTCTCCCCGCGTCGTGCCTGCGTCCGCGAACATCCCACCAGATGTGCGAAACGGCCTCGCACCGGCCCGAAAACGCGCTAATTCCACGGACGTTGGATTACGCTGGACGGATGGTGCTGCCAGAACGTCTCGCCCACTTCAACCGCGTGGTGACCAACCGCGTCACGGGACCGTTCGTCGGGTGGCTGCCCGGCTTCGGGATGGTCGTGCACCAGGGCCGCCGGTCCGGCAAGGAGTTCCGCACTCCGCTCAACGTGTTCCGCACCGATAACGGGTTCGTCGTCGCCCTCACCTATGGCCCCGACACCGACTGGGTCAAGAACGTGCTGGCCGCGGGCCACGCGGAGATCGTCACGCGCGGCCGAAAATGGCGCGTCAGTGATCCACGGCTCGTGCATGATGGGTCCCGCCGTCCGATGCCGCCCGGGGTGCGCCAGTTCCTCGGGCTCGTCGGGGTCGAGGACTTCCTGCTGCTGCGGCGGGAGTGAGGGGGAGCGGTGCTCACGGGCAAGCTGGTGCGGCTGCGGGCGCTCGAGACGACGGACGCGGAGTCGCTCTACCGCTGGATCCACGACCCCGAGGTCGGGCAGTGGATGGACAGCTCGTACCCGCGTTCGCTCGACCAGGTGCGCAAGCGTTGCGAGGAACGCCCGGTCAACACCTACGCCCACGTGGTGTGCGGCATCGAATCCGTGGCGTCGGGCGCGTTGATCGGCGTGACCGACCTGCGCGACGCCACGCCGGAGACCGGGCGCGCGGAGCTGGACATCTACATCGGCGAGAAGGACCACTGGAACGGCGGTTACGGCACCGAAGCGCTGCGGCTGATGTGCCGCTACGGCTTCAACGTGATGCGCCTGCACCTCATCGCCCTGTGGGTCGTCGCGGAGAACGAGCGCGCGCGCCACGTCTACCGCAAGGCCGGCTTCGTCGAGGACGGCAGGCACCGCGAATGCTTCCGCGGCAGCGACGGCAAGTACTACGACATGTACCTGATGAGCCTGCTGGAACCCGAACTGGTCGACTGATTCACAGCAGCTTGTGCGGTGCCTTCCGTCGCCACGACTCCACCAGGAGTTCCTTCAGCTGCACCGGATCCACCCGTTCCAGGTCGACGAGGATCGAGCCGTAACCGTCGTAGTGCGGCGTCGTGAAATACGCCGGGTCGCCGGACGCGAGGAGGGCTTCCTTCTCGTCGAGGCCGCAGAACAGGACCACGCCGCCCTCGGCTTCGCTGCGCAGGCGCGCGAAGCCCTTGCCCGCGACCTTCAACGCGGGCGTGCGGTACCAGGTGGACTCCTCGGTCTCCGGCAGCTCCGCCGCGAGTGCCACCACGTCTTCCCAGGTCGTCATGGGTCCCATCGTGCGCTTCCGAACGCACGAAAGCTTGGAAGAACGAGAGCCCCGCCCCTCAACGAGCGAGGGGCGGGGCTACTCGAAACATCCGACTACGGAACCATCGTGATCCGGTCCGCCGGCGGCGGGGTGACGCCCGGGTGCGCGCCGAGGTACGCGATCAGCGCGTCGAGGTCCACCGGACCGCCCGCGAGGTCGGTGCCCTTCGTGAACTCGGTGAACCCGTCGCCGCCCGCGGCGAGGAAGTTGTTCACCGACACGCGGAACGTCGCGGCCGGGTCCACCGGCGTGCCGTTCACGGTGATGTTCGAGACGCGCGAACCGATCGGCGCCGAGGCCGAGTAGGTGTAGTGCAGGCTGCTCGAGATCTGCAGGATCTTGGTGCCGCCCGGCTGGCCCCACTGCTGTTCCAGCACGCTCTTCAGGTTCGCGCCGGTGAGCGTGATCGTCTGCATGATGTTCGCGAACGGCTGCACGGTGAACGCCTCGCCGTAGGTGACCACGCCGTCGCCCTCGCCGTTGGGCGAAGACGCGTAGTTCAGGTCCGCGCGGATGCCGCCGGGGTTGGTGATGGCGACGACCGCGTTGTTGGACTTGGTGCCTTCGAGCTGCGCATCGGCGATCACGTCGCCCATCGTCGACTCACCCGAGGGCGCGCCGGACGCGGTGAGGTCCGCGGTGATCGTGCCGACCTGCTTGTTGGCGATCGGGCCCGACTTGGTCTTGGCCTCGTCCACGAGCTTGGTCACGGCCGGGTCCGGCGTCACGTCGCGGGTCACGATCTCGTTGTGCGCCTTGGTCTGCGACCGGATGACGTCGCGCGTGCGCAGGTCGATCTTCAGGTCCACGACGGACAGCAGCCGGCCGAACGACGCGCCCTGGATCACCGGGCGCGGCTGGCCCGCGGGGTCGTTGATCACGCAGTTGTACTGCTGGTGGCTGTGGCCGGTGAAGATCGCGTCGACCTTCGGGCTCACGTTCTTGGCGATGACGTCGGCCTCGCCGCCCGGCGCCACCTTGCAGTCGTTGGGGCCGGAGCCCGGCAGCGTCTCGTCACCCTGGTGCAGCAGCACGACCTGGGCCTTGATGCCCAGCAAGTCGAGCAGATTGGCCGTGCGGTTGATGGCCTGCGCCTCGTCGCCGAACTTCAGGCCCTTGATGGCGTCGGGCGTGACGACCGAGGGCAGGTCCTTCAGCGTGGCGCCGATGATGCCGATCGGCACGCCGCCGGAGAACTGCACCGAGAACGGCAGCAGTGCGGGCAGGCCGTTCGTGAAGTACACATTGGACCCGAGGATCGGGAAGTTCGCGCCCTGGTACGTCGGGTGGAACTGGCAGCCGTCGGTCTTGTTGCAGCCGCCGAACTGCATGCGCAGCAGTTCCTGGTAACCCTCGTCGAACTCGTGGTTGCCGACCGCGGAGGCCTTCACGCCCAGCTCGTTGAGGAAGTCGATGGTCGGCTCGTCGTGGAACAGCGCCGAGATCACCGGCGACGCACCCACGTTGTCGCCCGCCGAGAGCACCATCGAGTTGCGCACCTGCGACTCGAGCTGCTTCACGTGCGTCGCCACGTACGCCGCGCCGCCCGCGTCCACACTGGTCCCGTCGGACATGAACACCTTGCCGGCCGAACCCGCCGGCGGCTCGAGGTTGCCGTGCAGGTCGTTCAGCGTGATGATCCGGACGTCCGTGGTCTGCGCGGCCGACGCCGGCACGCTCGTGACGGCCACAGTGGCCAATGCGGCCGCGGCAGTGACCGCGAGCCGGGTGAAGAGCCTCATGTTTCCTCCGATTTCGCGCCCGTCGTCCCCTGGAACGGGCACACGGCGGTGCAGTCTGCCCAAACGGGAGAGACCTCACCAGAGGAAAAAGGAGGGTGAAGGGCAAATGTCACCCGGCGTTTTCGCTCGGGTGTCCGGTTCGGTGCACCGGGGCTGCCCGGCGTAACGCGCAGCCCCCAGGCAGCGATCAACCGGCCGAACCCCGGGAGTCACAGTGGAACTGCAGATCGTCGTGACCGTGATCGTGGTCGTCGCCCTGCTCGTCGGCGGCACGGTCTTCGCGGCGTGGCGGTCGGAGCGAGCCGAGGACGAGCAGCGCGACGAGGAGCCTGACCGATCGGCTTAAGTCGCCCTCGGCCAGATGGCCGATCCGGCCGGATTCCGTCCGGCTCTTCGACCGAAGTGGCGTGACCCCCAAGATCCATAACGTTCTCGGCATGACGAACGCACAGGTCACGGCTCTGCAGTACGGATTCATCGGATTCCTCGCGCTGTGGGGCACGCTGCTCGTCCCGCAGCTCGTGCTACAGCTGGCGCGCTACGGCCGCCCGCGGCTGCGCGGCCTCGTGACCACGGCGGCGGTCGTCTTCTACGCGTGCATGGCGCTCGCGGTCGTCTTCCTGCCGCTGCCGAGCGCGAACGGCCGGCACCTCGAGCAGACGGTGCAGCTGCGGCCGTTCCAGTGGATCGCCGACATCCACACGGAGCTGGTGAAGCACGGTCTTTCGGCGGCGCACTGGTTCAGCACGCAGACGTTCCAGCAGGCCGCGCTCAACGTGCTGCTCTTCGTGCCGCTCGGGATCTTCGCCCGCATCCTGTGGCGCCGCGGCCTCGTCGGCGCGCTGGCCGTGGGCGCGGCGGTGTCACTGGCCATCGAGATCACGCAGCTCACCGCGAACTTCGGGACGGCGCCGTTCGTCTACCGCATCTTCGACGTCGACGACCTCATGACCAACACCTTCGGCGCCGGCCTCGGCTGGCTCTTCGGCGCCCTGCTGCTCGCCCTGCGCGGAATCCCTTCAGCGATCCACGCTCAGCCGGCCGGGCGCGAGCGGATCGACTTCGCCCAGACGCGCTAGCCGCGCCTTGCGCCGCAGCGCCGCCCGCTTGGCGGCGCGCCGGTCTTCCAGAACCACGATCAGCGAGGCGGCTGCCAGAATGAGGGCCACCAGTGCGAGGACAACCCAAAGCTGCACGCGGGCTCCTCCCTACGACGTTGTGCGAGAGATCACACAGGCTACCTAGATCGGTACCTGATCCGCTACCCCGCGTGCCGAGAACCAATCCCGGTCAGCGGTCAGCCACTCGCCGAAGGTCAGATCGGCCGAGGTCAGCGCCTCGGACAGCTCGGGAAAACCCAGCCGCCGGCAGGTGAATTCTTGGTGCCACACGCGTTCGGCGGCTCGGTAGCGCACCGCCACGGACAGCAGATCGCCCTCGCGGACGACGTCGTGCAGCGAAACGGCGACCTCCCCGAGGAGCCCGCCCGGCCCGTCGGCCACGTGGTCGAACCACTCCGGCGGGTGCCACTCGACGAGCAGCCGGCCCCCGGGCGCGAGGTGCCGCCGGGCCGCCGCGAGCAGGCCCGTTGGCCAGGGGCAGATTCGGCTGACGGCTGGCCAGGGAGTCAGCCCCGGCCGGTCGCCGGCCAGGAGATAGACCCGACTGGCCGCCGGGCAAGGGTTATCCACACTTGGCTCCGCACACCCCGAGTTGTCCACAGATTTCGCGCTCGCCGGTTTCAGGCCCCTGACCTGGGTAAACTGGGACAGGGCAGCCCCCCAGAGGAGGGCGGGGGTCTGTCCCGCGCTGGTGGGCACCGCGCCGTGCACGATCTCGGGTTCACCCGCCGCAGGCGGCCGCAGGTGGAGGTCGGCCGGGCAACCGTCGGGCGTCATGCCGAACAGCGTGCCCGAAACTGGACCCATGCCCATCCGACCAACCAAAGACCAGCTCGCCGCCGCGCAAGACGCGGTCATCCCCGACGTCATCGCGCCCGGGTTGGACGTGCTGTTCTGCGGGATCAACCCCGGGCTCTACTCGGGCGCGCTGGGGCTGCACTTCGCGAGGCCCGGCAACCGCTTCTGGCCCGCTCTGCACGCCGGGGGCTTCACGCCGCGGCTGCTGGACCCGAGTGAGCAGCACGAGCTCCTCGACCTCGACCTCGGGATCACCAACGTCGTCGCACGGACCACCGCCAGGGCGGACGAGCTGACCGGCGACGAGCTGCGCGAAGGTGGCAAGACGCTGGTCGACAAAGTCCTCGAGAACAAACCCCGCTGGCTGGCCGTGCTGGGGATCACCGCCTACCGCACCGCGTTCGGCGAGAAGAAAGCCAAAGTCGGCCCCCAAGAGCGCGTGATCGGCGAGACCGGCGTCTGGGTCCTGCCCAACCCGAGCGGCCTCAACGCCCACTGGACGCCCGCCGGCCTCGCGAGCGAGTTCGCCGCGTTGCGTGCACGGGTAGTCACGTAGCGACCATCTTTCGGCTACACCCTCAGTAGTAAACGGGCGAGCCACCGCTGCAGTACAGAGCCAAAAAGCCGCAGATCACGAACCTTTTTCTACGGAGAGTTTGCTGCAACCGGCCGATACGGCCATGAGGGGGAAACCGCGTCACAACCGCCTTCGGAAGGAGTCGAATCAAGGACAAGGTGTCATTCCTGTCCGATCCCAGCAGGGGGGATCGGGTGGTGCCAGGACGGCACGCCGGGGGGCGTGCGCGGGCGTCCGGCGACCCGGGAACGACCTGGAAGACGGAGGCCCGAGATGCGCGGCATCGAGCCCCACCGAACGCCGGCTGTGCCCGGACAGCCGACCGCGAACCGCAGCCTGGGGGTGGCTGTCGTCGATCCCATCCCGATCTTCCGCGAGGGGCTCGCGTCGATGGTCCACCGGACGCCGGGGCTGCACTGGGCGGGCCAGGCGGCCAGCCACCACGCCGCGATGCAGCTGTGCGAGCAGGTGCGTCCCGACGTCGTGATCCTCGACTCGGCGCTGGATCCCCACTGCCACCTCACGAAGCTGCTCAACTCCGGCGACCCCGCCGTGGTGCTGGTGACGCTGGTGCGCGACGTCAACCGCACGCAGCAGTACCTCGCCACGGCCATCGCGGCGGGCGTGCACGCGATCGTGCCGCGGGCGGTGGATCCGCGGCGGCTGGCGGAAGCCGTCCGGCGCGCGCACACCGACCGGCGCTACATCGACCCGGCGCTGGCCGCGCTCACCGCGCGGCCCAAGCGGCAGCCGTCCCCCAGGGCGGCGCCGGCCGAGGAGCACCTCACTCAGCCGAAGGGCGCGATGCCGCTGTCGCGCCGCGAGTACCAGGTGCTGCAGCTCGTGGCCGAGGGCCTGGAGAACTCGGCGATCGCGAAGCTGCTGTTCCTCTCCGTCGAAACGGTCCGGACGCACGTGAAGAGCATCCTGCGCAAGCTGACCGCGCGCGATCGCACACACGCCGTGACCATCGCGTTCCGCAGCGGCATCCTCGTGCCTCACACTGACGACGCCCACACGCCCGTGCCCGCCGACCGCGCCGTGGCGCGCGGCACGCCCTGAGGTCGGCTTCCTGGTCGATGTCGGTTTTTCGGCTGAATCCACACCCCTGGAAGAGGGGAACCGCTTGCTCCAGTTACTCGTAGGTAATATCCTGAAGTTACCGGCGAGTAAGGGAACATGTGCCCGGCCGGAAAGCCGAACACGACACGGAGTGACGACATGGGCCACTACAAGAGCAACGTCCGAGACCTGGAGTTCAACCTCTTCGAGGTACTCGGCGTGCAGGACCGCCTTGGCAAGGGCGTGCTGGCCGAGTCGGACGAGGAGACCGCGCGCGGCGTGCTCTCGGAGCTGAACAAGCTCGCCACCGGCCCGCTCGCCGAGTCCTACGCCGACGCGGACCGCAACCCGCCGGTGTACGACCCCAAGACCTTCAGCGTGAAGATCCCCGAGCCGTTCAAGAAGAGCTACAAGCAGCTCCTGGACGGCGAGTGGTGGCGCCTCGGCCTCACCAACGACCTCGGCGGCTTCGGCCTGCCCCCCACGGTGCAGTGGGCCGCGTCCGAGCTGATCCTCGGCGCCAACGCACCGCTGTTCATGTACATGGCGGGCCCGAACTTCGCCATGATCGTGAACAACAACGGCACCGAAGAGCAGAAGCGCTGGGCGCAGCTCATGATCGACCGCCAGTGGGGCGCCACGATGGTGCTGACCGAGCCCGACGCGGGCTCCGACGTCGGCGCCGGCCGCACCAAGGCCGTCAAGCAGGAGGACGGCTCCTGGCACATCGACGGCGTGAAGCGGTTCATCACCTCCGCCGAGCACGACATGAGCGAAAACATCATGCACCTGGTGCTGGCGCGCCCCGAGGGTCCCGGCATCGAGACCAAGCCGGGCACCAAGGGCCTGTCGCTGTTCCTCGTGCCGAAGTTCCATTTCGACTCCGAGACCGGTGAGCTGGGCGAGCGCAACGGCGCCTTCGTGACGAACGTCGAGCACAAGATGGGCATCAAGGCGTCCACCACGTGCGAGCTGACCTTCGGCCAGCACGGCACCCCGGCCAAGGGCTGGCTGCTCGGCGAGGTGCACAACGGCATCGCGCAGATGTTCCAGGTCATCGAGTACGCCCGGATGATGGTGGGCACCAAGGCCATCGCCACGCTGTCGACCGGTTACCTCAACGCGCTCGGCTACGCCAAGGAGCGCGTGCAGGGCGCCGACCTGCCGAACATGCTCAACAAGGCCGCGCCGCGCGTCACCACCACGCACCACCCGGACGTGCGCCGTTCGCTGATGCTGCAGAAGGCGTACGCGGAGGGCCTGCGCGCCGTCTACCTGTACACGGCGTCGTTCCAGGACCAGCTGTGGACGCAGGACGGTGATGAGGCCGCACTGAAGCTGGCGCACGGCATCAACGACCTGCTGCTGCCGGTCGTCAAGGGCGTCGGATCCGAGCGCGCCACCGAGCAGCTCGTGCAGTCGCTGCAGACGCTCGGCGGGTCCGGCTTCCTGCAGGACTACCCCATCGAGCAGTACATCCGCGACGCGAAGATCGACTCGCTCTACGAGGGCACCACGGCCATCCAGTCGCTCGACTTCTTCTTCCGGAAGATCGTGCGCGACAAGGGTCAGGCGCTCGCGTTCCTCGCCGGTGAGATCACGAAGTTCATCGAGTCCGAGGCGGGCAACGGCCGGCTCAAGAACGAGCGCGCGCTGCTGAAGCAGGCTCTCGAAGACTCGCAGGGCATGCTCGGCGCGATGATCGGCTTCCTCACCGCTTCGCAGGAAGACCCGCAGAGCATCAACAAGGTCGGCCAGCACACCGTGCGGCTGCTGATGTCGATGGGCGACCTGCTGGTGGGCTGGCAGCTGCTCAAGCAGGCCGAGGTCGCGATCGCCAAGCTCGACGCGGGCGCGGCGGCCAAGGACGTGGCCTTCTACGAGGGCAAGGTGGCCGTGGCGTCGTTCTTCGCGAAGTCCGTGCTGCCGGAGCTGTCCTCGCGCCGCACGATCGTCGAAGGCGCCGACAACGCGCTGATGGAGCTGGACGAGGCGGCTTTCTAAGCTCTTCCCGTTCCCCTGCGGATGCCCTCGGCCCATCTCGGGCAGGGGGCATCCGTGTTTCTTCGGGTGACTTCGCCCGCTGCGGGTGATAGCTCCCGCCGCGGGTCACGGCACGCTGGTGCCAGGTGGGTGATTTCGCCGTGGTCTCAAGTTTCGGCCGTCCGTTCCCAGGGCATCCGGACGCCGAGTCCGCGGCTCGGCCCGGAACCCATCTGGCAGAGGAGTTTCGATGACCGTCTCAGGCATCATCAGCGCCATCGTGATCGGCTTGATCCTCGGCCTGCTCGGCCGCTTGGTCGTGCCCGGCAAACAGAACATCCCGATCTGGCTGATGCTCCTCGTGGGCATCGCAGCCGCCTTCGTCGGCAGCGCCATCGCGCGCGGCATCGGATACGCCGACACGAGCGGTATCGACTGGCTCGAAATCATCACTCAGGTCGGTGTCGCCGCACTCGGCGTGGCCTTGGTCGCGAGCCTGTGGAGCAGGCGAAGTATCAACAGGTGACTTCGCGGCCCGGCCCCTTCTGGGGGCCGGGCCGTTCCGTCCGGTGTGGACGCTGTCAGCAGATGACGATCGGCTGCGGTGAGTACGTGGTGTTGCGCGTTTCCTCGCGGACCTCGTTGCCCGTCGCCAGGTCGTGGAACACGCGCGTGTCGGACACGCTGAAGCCCGGCGCGCCGATGGACGGCCGGCACGCGCCGTCGGCACCGGGTCCGAACTGGACGGTCGGCGAGACCTCGTCGGACGTGCCCCCGGTGCGGCCCTCGACGAGGTAGTGCTTCGTGCCCCAGATCCGCACGGTGACGGAATCCCCGCTGACGCTGGCCTGGATCGCGAAGCCCGTGTCGTCGTTGTCGGTGATCTTCAGCTCCACCGGGTTCCCCGCGTCGTCGATGGCTTTCGCGTCGCGGCCGGCGGGGTAGCGGTCGAAGTAATGGTCGTGGGCGAGGTGGCCGCCGTCGCCGAGGCCGGCGAGGTACGCCGCGTTGTACAAAGTGGACGCGAGCTGAGAAACCCCGCCGCCCACCACGGAAGGACCGGTGCCGTCTTCGTTCGCGGGCGCGCTGACGTACCCGTCGGCCGCGGTCCGCGCGCCCGAGCGGGCGCCGAGGCTGAACGTGTCGCCGGGTTTCACGATGGCGCCGGAGACGCGTTCGGCGAGCGTCTGGATGTTCGTGGCCGCGGGGCCGGAGAACCCGCTCGTCGTGAACTCGCCGATCACCTCCTTGATGCCCAGCGCGTCGGCCGCGTCGGTGGAGAGGCTCGGCTTCGTGGCGTCGTAGGCCACCGGCAGGTCGCGCCCCGTCGGCTTGGCGAGCACGGCCGTGAGCGACTTGAAAGTGTTGGCCCAGTTGATCTTCCGGGCGTCTTCGGACGGCTCGACCGTCGGCGCGCCCGAGCTGAACACGATCTCCGCGTTGCGCCCGTCGGTCTCGGTCGTCGTGAGGTCCTTCTCCACGGCCTGCTGCAGCTTGCGCTGGTCGATGCGCAGCTCGAGCGAGCCGCCGTCGCGCGGCGCGAACTGGAACGACGACGCGATGGCCGCCGGTTTCAGCGCGACGTCCTTGCCCTGTCCGTGCAGCATCACCGGCGCCGCGACGGCCGGGGCGACGACCTGGTCGAGCAGCGCGTGGACGCCGTTCGACGTCGCCTTCGCCGGCGTCACGGCCATCCCCAACGTGACGCCACCCGGTACGAGCCACTGGTCGGCCACGGTCTGCGCGGCCGCGCGCACGTCGGTGAGCTCCTGGCCCTGGCGCGGCTCCACGGGGTACGGCGTGACAGTGCCGTCGGCTCCCGGCTGGAACCCGATACTGCCTTCGACCAGCGGATGGTTGAGCTTGTCGGCCGCGAGCCCGGTCAGCGCCTGCGCCACCTGCTCCTGGTCCGACCTCGTGACCACGCCGACGTCGCGCGTGGTGAAGAACGACAGGAACCGCGTGATGGGGCTCAACGGCTGGTGCCCGGCCTGGGCGAGCGTGCCCGGCCAGTCGAGGCCGAGGCCGGATTCCGCGGGCACCATCGACGTCGTGACGTCGCCCGCGTGCACGGTGACCGGCGCCGTCAGCCTCGGCTGCAGGTCCGCGCGCAGCTTGGCCTCGGCGTCAGTGTGGGAGAGGCCCCCGACGTCGACGCCCGCCACGAGCACGCCGCGCGGCACGTCGCCGGCGCTGGTGACCAGATCGATCGCGTACAGCAGCACGAAGAGCCCGAGCAGGCAGCCGACGATCATGAACGTGCGGGCGACACCCTTGCGCAGCTTCTTGTGCGGGGTTTCCCGTGGCCGGGGTCCGTCGACGACGGCGAAGATCTCCGTGGCGAGGTCGTCTTCGTCGCGTTGGGGCAGCAGGTCGTCGATGAAGAGGTCCTGCGGTGTGTCGTCTTCGCGCACGCCTGCCCTCCCGTGGCCGGGAGCTACAGGTAGAGCCCCGTGCCGTGTTCGGTCCGCTCGGTGGCGACGGCGTGGACATCCCGCTCGCGCAGCACGAAATGGCCCTCACCCTGGATCTCGACCTCGAGCTGGTCCTCCGGGTTGAAGAGCACGCGATCGCCCTGCTTGACGTTGCGCACGCTGTTGCCGACGCCCAGTACATCACCCCAAGCGAGCCTGCGCGCCACCTGCGCGGTCGCCGGGATCACGATTCCGCCGCTGCTGCGGCGTTCGCCCTCCTCCGGCGACAGGCGCACGAGCACGCGGTCCTGCAGCATCTGGATCTGGAGCTTGGGCTTGTCGGGCACGTCCCCCATGCTACTGACCGGGTGCCACCGCCTTCGGCTCACCCGCCATGACCAGGCTGAGCGTGCGCTCACCACCGTTCTCGAAGCGCACCGGCACACCCCAGTCCTGCCGCGTGATGCGGCACGCGGGGTGCTCGCCGCCGTCGTCACAGCTCGCCGCCTGGGCGACGACCTGCAGCACGCCTTCCGTTACGCCGTCGGCGAACCGGATGCGGCGGGTGAGGTCGGTGCCGATTCCGGCGCCGCCGGCGAGCAGCTCGGGCGGCGACGCGCTGACCTCCAGCCGCGTGGACGGCCCGTAGCGGTCGTCGAGCTTCTCCCCCGGCGGCGGCGTGAAGACCACGGCGAACTCGACATCGCCGGTCGCGAGCACCGTCGGCGGGCGGCGGACCGCGTTCTTCTCGCCGGCCACGGTCGTGACCTGGGCTCCGACCGGCGCGAGACGGTTGCCGGCCGACTCGACGACGAGCAGCTCACCGTCGTGCAGCAGCAGGCCCTGCGGCTCGGCGAGGCCGGTGGCGAGCGTGGTGACCTCGCGCGTGAACGGGTCGTAGCGGCGGACGGCGCCGTTGTAGGTGTCGGCGATCGCGATGCGGTCGCCGGGCAGCACGGCCAGGCCCAGCGGGTGCTGCAGCAGCGCTTCTTCGGCCGAGCCGTCGGCGTGGCCGAAGGAGAACAGGTCGGTGCCGACGGCGGTGTGCACGGTGAACGTCTCGCCCTCGGGCTCGATCCACCGCAGCGCCGAGGTTTCCGCGTCGACGAGCCACAGCTTGTCGCCGTCGGGCGCGAGGCCGGACGTCTGCGCGAAGAACGCTTCGCTCACTTCGCCGTCTTTGAGGCCTTCAACGGTCGTCCCGGCGAAGCGGCGGATGCCGCCGGAGATCGGGTCGAAAACGCTGAGCGTGTGGTTGCCGGCCATGGCGACCACGACGCCGCCGGCGGGCGCCCACCACGCGACGTCCCACGGGCTCGTGAGGTCGGTGTCGAGGGCTTTGCCGGTGTCGGTGCCGTTGCGCCACTGGTTGCCGGTGCCGGCGACGGTGGTGACCTCGCCGGTGTTGAGGTCGATGCCGCGCAGCCGATGACCCGCGGTGTCGGCGACGACGGCGTGGTAGCCGGCGCGCTGGGCGACCTCGTTGGGCAGCAGCGCGATACCGGACGGTTCGGTGAAGGTGGCGAGGTCGAACGGCCCGTCCTGCGCGCCGCGCTCGCCGCTGCCGAAGCGGCGGATCACGGTCTCGCCGTCGGACGCGAACTCGACCACGGAGTGGTGCCCGGTGTCGGCGACGAGGATGCGGCCCTCCGCCGTGGCGACGGCTTTGCTCGGGAACCGCAGCTCCGTCTGTTGCTCTTCGACCGGCACGTACGGGTTGCCGCCCCGGCGCAGCGTGCCCTTCGCGGCGTGCTTCGCCACGAGGTCCGCCACGACGCGTCGCAGCGCTTCGCCGTGCCCCTCCCCCGCGGCGACGTGCACGACATAGCCCTCGGGGTCGACGACCACCAGCGTCGGCCACGCGCGCACGGCGTACTGCGACCACAGCTCCATCTTCGGGTCGTTCACCACGGGGTGGTGCACCTCGTAGCGGCGTACGGCCGCCTCGATCGACGCGCGCTCGCCCTCGTGCAGGAACTTCGGCGAGTGCACCCCCACGGTGACCAGGACGTCGACGTACTCCTCCTCGAGCGGGCGCAGCTCATCGAGCACGTGCAGGCAGTTGACGCAGCCACTGGTCCAGAAGTCGAGCAGCACGATCCGCCCGCGCAACTCCGCGAGGGAGAGTCGCCGGCCGCCGGTGTTGAGCCAGACGTCGCCGGTCAGTTCGGGTGCGCGTACTCGCGCCTGTGCGGAACTCACGCGACGAGTGAACTACAAGTGGCTGTGGTGTGTTCCGTCAACCACGGTCTGAGAGAAGAACCTCACCCCGCCGAGGGAGGGTTGTTGTCCAACCGTCAAAGCGGCGGAAAAGGACGCGCGAGGCTGTGTGGGCGGTACGTACGCTTCTTCGTATGTCACACGTCCAGCAAGTCCTCACGGTGGAGGAGGCCCGCACGCTGCAGGAAAGCCTCGGGGAACCCCTGCGTCCGGGCTTGTCGGAAGCCGAGCTCACCGACGTCGAAGCCCAGTTCGGCTTCCGGTTCTCCCTGGACCACCGGGCGTTCCTCACCGCGGGCGTGCCGGTGGGCGACCGGTGGCCCGATTGGCTGCACGGTAACCCCGACCACCTGCGCAAACGCCTCGACTGGCCCGTCGACGGGCTGCTGTACGAGGTCGAGCACAACGGCTTCTGGCACCCGTCGTGGGGCGAACGGCCCAGGGTGCTCTCCAACGCGCTGGCCTGCGCCCAGCGATGTCTCGCCGCCGTGCCGCAGCTGGTGCCGGTCTGCGGACACCGCTACCTGCCGGCGATCGCGGGCGCGTCGGGGTATCCGGTGCTGTCCGTTTACCACGCTGACGTGGTGGTTTACGGCTGGGACCTGCGCGGTTACCTGCGCCACGAGTTCGGCGGCGCGCCGTTGGCCGAAGAGCCGGCCGACGCGCGCGAGGTGGCGTTCTGGTCGGGGCTGTCGGAGTGAGGTTTGTTCAGCTGTCGCGGCGCACCATGCGGCCGAAGCCGGCCGCGACGGTCGTCGCGAGCAGCCAGCCAGAGACGGTGAAGCCGGCGGCCACCCAGTTGTCCGCGCCGTGCATGTACCAGCGCGACTTGTTGCCGAAGTCGACGATCGGCACCAGCAGGTCGGCCGTGTAGATCACCGGGTTCCACTGCAGCCCCGTGTCCTGCTGGTTGACCAGGCAGCGCGGCCCGCTCACTGCGTAGCGGCCGGGGTTCTGCACGCAGTCGTCGCTGCCGAGGCCGAACCACAGGCTGCCGAGCACCAGCAACGTCAGCAGCCAGCCGAGCGCGCGAACGGGCCGGTAGCCGTAGCCGACCATCGAGCGTTGCAGGAAGCTCCACAGCCGCACGCCGGGGCCGAAGATCTTGAACCCCTTCGCGAGCGCTTCGTAGCGGAACTGCTGCTTGCGCAACCCGACCGTCGAGGCGTGTTCTTCGTTGCCGGCCGCGCGCAGGGTCGCGGCGAGCTGGTCGTACGGGCCTGGGCGGTAGCCGCGCATGGCTTTGCTCAGCAACGCGATGCGATGGTCCAGCGCGCGGTCGTCGTCGAGGGGGATGCCGCGTTTCAGGGCGTCGTAACGGAAGTCGTCGAGCTCGATGCCATCCTCGGCGGCCCAGAACTCCTCCGTGTCGCCGAGGGTCCCGCAGTGCGCGCGCCGCAGCACGACGCGTCCCGCGGGCGGCGTGCGGAAGCCGAAAAGGAACTCGTCGGCCGTCACGTCGCTCGCGTCGAGCGCGATCCCGTGCGACGGAAGGGATCCGAGCTGTGCGCCGCCGAGCTCGAGGCGCCGCGCGATCTGCGCGCCGTCGAGGTTGACGCCACCCTCCGCGACGAACGCGCGGTCCTTGTTCTCCGTCAGCACCAGGTCACGGCCGATTCGCGCGGTCCGGACGTCCAGCGAAAAGCTCGACGACGTGCGCTGCCCCGGCTCGGTGAGCTTGCTGCCGTAGAGGTTCACGCTGCCGCCCACCACGACGCCCTGCAGGCGCACAGTGCCCTGCAACGTCGCGTCGGTGAGCTGGAAGTTGCCGGCGATCTTGGCGCGGCGCGCGGAGAAGACGTCGCGTCCGGGATGCAGGAACATCGAGTTCCACGCGAGGAAGTTGCCGCCGATCTGCACGTCGGCCATGCGCAGCTGCCCCACGGGCACGCGCAGGCTGGTGGCCTCGACGTCGCCGCCGATGGTCGACCCGTCGAGGTGCAGCGCGCGGTCGTAGTACGGCGTCGCGCGGCCGCGCGCCATCTTGATCTCCGCGCCGGCCAGCCTGAGCGAGCCGCCGATGCGCGCGTTGACCATGCGCAGGGTGCCGAACGCCTGCAACCCGTCGGACAGCTCCAGGTTGCCGTCGACCTTCAGCCGATCGGCGACGAGCGCGGGCCGCGGGTCGAGGTACGGGTCGTTCGACTTCCACGCGTCCACGGCGACCGGCCCGCGCTGGTCCACGGTGAGTTTGGCCTCCCGCAGCACGATGTCACTGTCCACAGTGGCGCTAGGGAAGTACATGATCCCCTTGGCGGAGAACCGTTTCCGCTCGGCGGCCGGACCGTAGTTGTCCACTTCGCACAGCAGACTGCCGCCGATGTGGATGCCGTTGCCGTTGAACGCGAAGCCGTCGGGGTTGTCGAACGTCGCGCCGGAGAAGTTCACGTTGCCGCCCGTGCGCATGCCCGGCACGCGCACCTCGCCGCGCGCCACCATGCGGTACGCGAGCAGCGCGCCCGTGATCACGAGGCGGTCGGCCTGGATCGCTTTGCCGTGGGGGTGCTTGATGGTCGTGCGCGTGAGCACGACCGAGCCCTCGATCACGGCGTCGGTGAGGTTCACGGCGGCGTTGGGCATGCCGCGCTCGCGGTCGTCGCCGCGCATGATCGTGGTCTCGGGGATCTCACTGTCCTCCGGCCCGACCTCCACCACACTCCGGATGAGCCGAACGTCGTTGCGGCTACGAAGGTTGCGCGCCTTGAGCCCCGGCAACCAGCACTTCCGGAAGACGAGCCCGAGCACGTTCGCCTCCCGCACGTCCGGCGGAAACTCGAACCGGCACCGCTCGAAACGGAACAGGTACCCCAGCTCGGCGGCCCGCAGGTCGAACGTCCCGGTGATGTACGCGTCCTCGACCTGCACGATCGGCGCGTTGGTCGCCTGCCTGCGCCACCTGAGAATCCCGCCCGTGCCGGGTTTCAGCAGGTCCGCGGCCTTCACCTCGTACCTCTTGTCGGGCACCCCGGCAAACGGATCCAGCGGCGGCAGCGTCGTGTCGGTCGGCACGTGCCCCCTTCATCGCCGCGGTGTCGTGTCCCAGCGAATCGGAACCCGCCCGGGGGCGCAAGCGGCCTAACGGAGTAGCCCGGACGGCTGCTGACCGGTTGTTGGTTGTTGATCACCCTTGGTGGCCTTTTTCAACGCCGGACGAGCTCCTGCCATCGCCGGGGTGATCTTGCGGGAACCGATCCTGTGGACGAGTCGTCCCTGTTAAGGTCACTAACTGGAGCTAGAGCTGAACAGAGGGTAGGCCGCACCCCGGACCGGAGCGGCCCGTGCGGGGAGGCACGACATGCCAGACGGAAACCAGGGCGGACTGCAGGGCGTCTACAACGAGAACTTGACGCCGGGGCAGCAGGCCCCGCCCTCGAACTCCGGACTGCTGCCAGGCTCGACGGCGGCACCGACACCTGCCCAGCCTCCGGACTACAAGGCGCTCGGTGCCGGACAGGCCAAGGCCGACTTCGCCGCCGCATCCGGTAACGGCAGCTGGGAGTTTGATCCCGAGGCGATGGACAAGGTGATCCAGCAACTCGACGACACCGTCCAGGGTGACTACACGACCGCCGCCAATGAGGCTGATTACTTGGCAGGCATCCAGCCTCCCGGAAAAGAGATCGGCAGCACGCAGTATGCGGCTACGGCAAACGAGTCCGGACGATCCTATCAACAGTTTTTGGCATCAGCGCTCGAATACACTAAGGCGTACCGCGACACGCTGATCGATATTCAAAAAGCTTATCAAAATCAGGACCAAGCAGCGATCGACGCCCTGAAGAGCAGCGGAAAGGCCGACTGAACCATGCACTACCGGACCCGAATTGGCGCCGTCGCACTGGGTGTCGCAGCACTGCTCTTGACCGGGTGCAGCGGCGAGAAGTCGGGAAACGCCACGACGCCGGCGCCCTCGTCGGCTGCCCCTTCAGGAAGTAATCTTCCGGCGAACGGAGCCCCGAACGTCGCCAACCCGATCACCGATACCTCCAAGGTCGAGTCGGATCCGTGCGGTGCCGCCACTCAGGCGGAGGTCGAATCTCTTGGTGGCAAAGTGGCGAGCAGTCGAGTAGATGACCTCGACGGCCTCGGCAAAGAATGCGTCTGGGTGTACACGAACCAGTACGGCAACATCGCCGCCGGTCTCGCTACCGGAAACACCAACGGTCTCAGTGGAATCTACTACCAGCAAGGCCACGGTGGTCTCACCACCTTCGAGCCCCAGCCGAGCGTCGAAGGCTACCCGGCGGTCGTTTACACGAACGGCGGCGAGACTTCGGGTAAGTGCACGCTCGCCGTGGGCGTGCGGAACGACCTTGTCTACACGATCATCGCCCGCTTGGATACGGGAAACCCGCAGATCGACAACCCGTGTGCAACGGCGACGAAGTTCGCCGGCATCCTTATCGGACATCTGAAGGGTATGTAGGCCATGACTTACAGTGGCTTCGACATCTTCACGCTGATTCACGACCCCGGGAAGACTGACACGCTCGACCGCGCTCAAGGCGCTTCCTCGAAGTTGAAGACCATTCACGAGAACATCAGCCAAACAATGGTCCAAGGTCAGACCGCATTGAGTGCGTTCTGGAAAGGGCAAGCCGCCGACAGCGGGACTGCGGGTTTGTCCCCGTTGATCCAGTCCTCACAGATCACTGCTGAGAACCTCGATCGAGCTCAGCGCTCGATGCAGGAGCAATCTTCGGCATTCGTCTACGTTCGCGACAACGCGAGGGACGTGCCGAAGGACAGGGCCAACGACAACACGCCGGAAGACTGGCTGTCGTTCGGCGCGAGCGACGACGAGAAGACGGCAGCGAAGTTCGATGCCGACACTAAATTCAACGTCGACCTCTACGAGCCGTACTACCAGAGCACCCAGCCGCGCCGGACGACACTCGCACCGGACTATCCAGCAGCCCACGACCCCAACGTCTCCGCCGGGGGGATCACGCCTGCTCAAGTCACTCCGGTGACGTCCGGTGGTCCCCACAGTTCCGGCAGCGGCGGCCACTCGTCCGGGCATTCCGGCGGCTACAGGCCCGGCCCCAGCACCTACTCGGCGCCTCCCGGAGCGGCTGGCTACCACGCGCCGCCCCCGCCGGGGCACTCGACAGCCGGTGTGAACACGCCGGCGGCGAATGACACCACGAGTGCCGCGTTCGCAGGGCCGACGCAGACGCAGGGTGGACCCGGATCATCGTCGTGGCAGGGGCCCGGTGGGGTTGGGGTCAACGGGCCCGGCGGTGGCAACAGCAACGGCTTCGGTCCCGGCTTCGGGCCGGTCGGCGGATTCGGCGGCGGGGGCGGCTTCGGGCCGGGCGGCGGCCGGGGCGGCTTCGGTCCCGGTGGCAGCGGCAGCGGCAGTGGCTTCGGACCCGGCGGTGGTGGGGCATCCGGTGGCGCGGCCGGAGCCGGACGTGGCGTCGGTGCAGGTGCCGGCACTGGTGCCGGCGCAATGGGCGAAGGTGCAGGTGCCGCGAGGCCCGGCGGGATGGGTGCGGCCGGTGCCAAGGGCCAGCCCGGCATGGGCGGCGGCATGGGTGCCGGCGGTGCCAAGGGCGGCAAGGGGACCGAGGACGAGGAGCACCAGCGCAAGATCCTCCTGTCCGAAGAGGATCCGGACTCCATCTTCGGCGGGTACGACGGCAACAAGCCCACTCCGCCGGTGATCGGGGCGTAGGAAAGCGCCAGGGGCGGACGGCGGGTGGCCGACCGCCCCACTGAGGCGGGTGATCTTGAGGGAAGCGCGCTTCGGAGCGGTTGAATCCTGTTAAAGTCACCTAGCGAAGCGGGACATGAACAGAGGGTAGGTCGCACCCGAGCTGGAGCGGCCCGTGCGGGGAGGCACGGCAGCGATGCCAGACGGACGAAGTGGCGAGCGGCCGCTTTCCGCAGGCAAGCAACAGGAACGACGTGGTCATCCCGTCGACGCCGGCTGCCGAAGTCTGACAAAGGGGAGTGAGAAAGTGCTGCGCAAGCCGGTGGAGTTGAGCCTGCAGACGTACGAGGTGCTGCTCGAGCGGCTCAACCTTGGCGACATCCACCCGACGCTGGTGCGGGGCGCGCTGTGGTACTCGCCGGACGAGCGGAAGCGGCTCGCGGCCGACACGGACGCGGAGCTGAACCAGCGGGGGCTGACCCGCGGCGGCCGGCTGGACGACGACTTCGTCGAGGTGCTGCAGCTGCTGCAGCGTCCGGGGGTCGAGTACTACTCGTGGGTGAAGTCGGACAAGGGCGAGCGGACCGTGCGCGCCGCGGCGAGTGGGCGGGACGCGGTGAGCGTGGTGACGGTGAACCAGGTGCTCTACATCGCGCCTGTGTCGGCGGAGGCGTTGGCGCGGGAGTTCGCGCTGCTGCTGCCTGAGGCGCCGGCGGCGCGGATCGCGTCGCTGAACTGTTCCGACGCGGATCTGAACATGATCAAGAGCGGTGTGATTCCGAGTGGCACCAGTCCGAGTATCCGCGACGCCAAGCAGGTGGTGCAGTGGCTGCGGGCGCCGAAGACGTATTTCGGGCGGCTGTACGTCGCGGTCAGGGACAGTCGGGGAAAGCGCTTGCGGAATGAGAATCCGCCGGGATGGATTGACACCGAGCAGGGGCGGATTCTGTTCGGGGTGGACAAGTCCGGGTGGATCAGCCTGGCCGGGGCGGGGCCGCAGGACCTCGTGAAGAAGGTGCGGCAGCTGGAGAACGAGCTGCGCAGCGGACGCTGAAGGTTCCCGCGCGCTGACCCCGGAACAGCAGTGTGGCCGCCTCCCCGTGGGGAAGCGGCCACACCGGCGATCAAGCGTTCGGGCTCAGGACCCGGGCCAAGAATTCCTTCGTGCGCTGGTGTTGCGGGGCGCCGATTACCTGGGCGGGTGGGCCGGCCTCGACGACCACGCCGCCGTCCATGAAGAGGACCTTGTCGGCCACCTCGCGGGCGAATTGCATTTCGTGGGTGACCACGACCATGGTCATGCCGTCTTTGGCCAGTTGGCGCATGACGCCCAGGACGTCGCCGACGAGTTCCGGGTCCAGGGCGGACGTGGGTTCGTCGAAGAGCATCAGTTTGGGTTGCATGGCCAGCGCGCGGGCGATGGCGACGCGTTGTTGCTGGCCGCCGGAGAGCTGAGCCGGGTACGAAGCCGCTTTGTCACCCAGGCCGACGCGCTCGAGGAGTTCCAGGGCGCGCTGGCGGACCTCGGAGCGGGGTTCGCGGCGGACCTGGACCGGGGCCTCCATGACGTTCTCGAGCGCGGTCATGTGGGGGAAGAGGTTGAAGCGCTGGAACACCATGCCGATGTCCTTGCGCTGGAAGGCGACCTCTTTTTCCCGCAGTTCGTGGAGTTTGTCGCCTCGTTGCCGGTAGCCGACGAGGACGCCGTCGACGTACAAACGTCCTGCGTCGATTTTCTCGAGGTGGTTGATGCAGCGCAGAAGTGTCGATTTGCCGGAGCCCGACGGGCCGATGAGGCACAACACTTCACGTTCGTGGACCTCGAGGTCGATGCCCTTGAGCACATTCAGGCTACCGAAGCTCTTGCAGATCTTCTGTGCGGAAACGACCGCGGTCATGCGGCACCACCGCCGCCACCCTGGCCGCCTCCGCCCTGGCCGAACCGGAAACCGAGCATTCGTGAACCCCATTTGTTCTTTTCGGCGACCGCGCGCGATGTTCCTCGTGCAAACCGCTTTTCGATCTGCAGCTGGATGATCGTGAGGATCGACGTCATGATCAGGTACCAGATCACCGCCACCAGCAGCAGCGGAATGGTCTTGAAGTTCTGCGCGTAGATGGTCTGCACCGCGACCATCAGCTCGAAGTACCCGATCACGACGACCAGCGATGTGGTCTTGAGCATCGAGATCGTCTCGTTGCCCGTCGGCGGGATGATCACGCGCATCGCCTGGGGAAGGATGATGCGCCGCAACGTGGTCGTGCGCTTCATCCCCAGGGCCGACGACGCTTCGAGCTGGCCGGCGTCGATCGACTGGATGCCACCGCGCACGATCTCCGCCATGTACGCGGCCTCGTTCAGGCCGAGGCCGAGCAGCGAAGCCGTGAACTGGTTGATCAGCGTGTTGGTGTCCCACGAAACGAACTCGGGGCCGAACGGGATGCCGAGGCCGAGCCGCGGGTACGCGAACGCCAGGAAGTTCCAGAACACCAGCTGCGTGATCAGCGGGGTGCCGCGGAACAACCAGACGTAGATTCCCGCCGCACCCTTCATCAACGGGTTCGGCGAAAGGCGCATCACCGCGAGCAGTACGCCACCGACGATGCCGATGGCCATCGAGATGACCGTGAGGATCAACGTGTTCTGCAGACCGCGCAGCACACGGTCGTTGAACATGTAGGCCCACACCGTCGGCCAGTCCAGGTTGACGTTGGTGACAACGCTGCGCACGACGATGAACGCCAGGAACAGAATGATCACCCCGGCCACCCAGCGCCCGTAGTGGCGCACTGGGACGGCCTTGATGGGTGTCGTGTCGGCCGGCGCCTCCACGGTCGGAGGAGCCTCGAAGTTACTGGGCACGAGAACTACGTCCTATCTACGGCTTCAGGAAGCCGGGTTGATCTCCGACGTGGTCACGGCGCCCGCACCGGACAGGCCCCACTTGTCGAGGATCTTCTTGTACGTGCCGTCGTCGATCAGCGCCTGCACGGCCTGCTGCACGGCCTTCGTGTAGTCGCCGCTGTCCTTTTTGAGCACGATGCCGTAGGGCGCGGTGTCGTACGGCGCGCCGACGACCTCCAGAGCCCCGCCGGTCTGCTTCACGGCGTAGTCGATCACCGGGGAGTCGGCCAGCTCGCCCTGCACGCGCTTGGCCGTCAGCGCCAGGTTGACGTCCGTCTGCGCCTGCAGCTGCGTGACGTCGATGGCCGGCTTGCCCGCCTTGACGCAGGCGTCGGAGCGCGTCTGCAGGTCGTCGACCTGCGTGGTGCCCTTCTGCACGCCCATCTTCTTGCCACACAGGTCGTCGAGGTTCAGGCCGTCCGGGTTGCCCTTCAGGACGGCGAGCGACGTGCCGGCCTTGTAGTAGCTGACCATGTCGACCGTCTGCAGCCGCTCCGGGTTGATGCTGAACGACGACATCGCGAGCTCGTACTTGCCGGCCTGGATGCCGGGGATGATGCCGTCGAAGGCGGAGTTCTGGAACTCCATCTGCAGCCCCAGCTTCTGCCCGATCGCGGTGCCCAGGTCGACGTCGAAGCCGGTGACCTTGCCGCTCTCGTCCTGGAATTCGTTTGGCGGATAGCTCTGGTCCTGACCGACCAGGATCTTGCCGTCGCTGGTGACCGAAGCCGGCACCATCGCGGCGAGCTTGTCGTCCTTGGCCACGGCTGGGATGTCCGACGAGCCCCCAGGGGCCGCCGCCGACGAGCTTGCACTTCCCGCATCGCCCGCGCCACTGCCGCCCGCGCCGCAGGCCATGGTCAGGCCGACCAGCGCGAAAGCCGGGAGAAGGGCGAGCGCCTTCATCTGGTGTCCTCGGGCCACTTCGTCACTCCTCGTAGTTCTCAACTGTCGAGAGCACGCATATTGCCACTCGAAAGCGGGTAAGCACAGCACCCGTACGTTACGGCGCAGTTTCACCCTATGCAGTCGTGACTCCCGGTACCAGCTGAGACGCGAACAGTGTGTGGTCCAAACCACAGGGCGTCTACTGTGGAGCACCCACGGTTGGGAAAGTCCCGGCACCGACCAACCGGCGCCGGGACTTTTCACCACAACCTCAGCTCCGTGCGTGCGCGTCCAAGATGTGCGCGACGGCCTCCGTGACCTGCTGCGCGTAGTCCAGGTTCAGCCACTCGTCCGGCACGTGGATGTTCGAGTCGGCGCCGCACGCGCCCGTGACCAGGAACTGGGCCTGCGGGTACTTCTCGCCGAGCAGGCCCATGAAGGGGATCGACCCGCCCATGCCGGCGGCGCGGTGGGGGCGGCCGAACACCTCGTCGCTGACGCGGCGCAGCGCGGCCGAGAGCCACGGCGCCTCCTCGGGCGCGTTCCAGCCGTTCTCGGCCTGCGCGTCTTCGTGGATGGTCACCGAAGCGCCGTACGGCACGTCCGTGGTCAGCACGCGCTTCACGGCGGCCAACGCAGGAGCCGCCTCAGCCGTGGGCGGCAGGCGGAAGCTCAGCGTGAGCGTGGTGCTCTCGCGCAGCACGTTGCCGGCGTTGGCGGGCAGCGGGAAGCCGTCGGCGCCGATGATCGACAACGTGGGCCGCCAGTAGTTGTTCAGCAACAGCTCCAGCGCGTCTTCCGACATCGTCCGACCGCCGCTGACCAGCGGGAACGCGGTCTGCAGCTTCTCCGGCGCCACCTCGGCCACGGCCTCGATCTCGGCCAGTCGGCTCGCCGGCACCTCGACGTTGAGCTCCGCGAGCTTGATCTCGCCCGTCTCGCCGCTCTCGATGCGCTCCAGCAGCTGCCGCAGCACGCGGAACGACGAAGCGACCACGCCGCTGGCCAGGCCGGAGTGCTGGGCCGTCGCGAGCAGCTGCACGGTGACAGTGAGGTGCAGCATGCCGCGCAGGCTCGTGGTCAGCCACAGCCGCTCGTAGTCCATGCCACCCGCGTCGAGGCAGACGACGAGGCCGACCTCGCCAAGACGCGAGCTCAGGTGCTCGACGTACGCGGGCAGGTCGGGGCTGCCCGACTCCTCACCCGTCTCCAGCAGCACCACGGTGTGCGCGTGCTCGCCGCCGGCCGCGCGCACGGCCTCCAGCGCGGACACGGCCGCGTAGCCGGAGTAGCCGTCGTCGACGGAGCCGCGGCCGTAGAGGCGGCCGTCGCGGATCACCGGCGTCCACGGGTCGAGGCCCTCGGACCAGCCGCCGACCGGGGGCTGCTTGTCGAGGTGGCCGTACATCAGCACGGTCGGCTTGTCCGTGGCGCCCGCGGTGGCGGGCACGTCCACGAACAGCAGCGGGGAACGCCCCTCGAGCTGCACGACCTCGATCGACACACCCGGCAGGTCACGCCCGGCGATGAACGTCTTCACGTGTTCGACGGCCGCGGCGAGGTGACCGCTCGCGGCCCAGTCCGCGTCGAACGCCGGGGACAACGCCGGGATCGCGACGAGACCGGACAGGCTCGGCACGACGTCGTTGATCCACGTCGAGACGACGGTTTCACGTACGGATTTCTGTTCCACGCCGGCCATCCTGCCACGGTGACCGACGTCACGACCGCTGCCGAGTCGGTGAAACCCGCCACCCGGACGCGACCGGTGCCCGACCGGTGACGCCTGGTGGGCAGCGGTGCGGATTCCCGATCATCGTTCGTCCCATACTCGGATTTCCCAGCGTTTTGCCTGTTCAGGCGCCCGGATCTCAGCAACAAATCAGCATCCGCGGTTCACCATCGCGCGCGGCTTCGTGCCAGGATGGCGACGAGAACCGTCAACGCCGACGGTGGCCAGACGCCCCGAATCCGGGGCGTAGGTCCCCGCCGGTGCAGTCGCTGTGGCCGCCACAAGCGGCCACCGCGGCGCCGACACCGAGGAGATACTGCGCATGCCGTCCGAACAGTGGACGCACCCCGAACCTGGAGACGGGCCCGCCGCCGTAGCGGCCAAGCCCTCGCCCGAACAGGTGATCGCGGGTCTGCGAGCAACGAGCGAAGGTGGCGCTGAGCTGACTCAGCTGCTCACCCCCGAAGGTCAGCGAATCCCGTCGCCGCGGTTCGACAAGTACGTCGCGGACGTCGACGACGAGGCGCTGCGCAACCTGTACCGCGACATGGTGCTGGTGCGCCGCGCCGACCGCGAGGCCAACGCGATGCAGCGCCAGGGGCAGCTGGGGATCTGGGTCCCGCTGCTGGGCCAGGAGGCCGCGCAGATCGGCTCCGGCCGCGCGCTGAAGCCCACGGACATGGCGTTCCCGAGCTACCGCGAGCACGGTGTCGCGTACACGCGTGGCGTGGACCTGCGTGAGCTGCTCGGCATCTTCCGGTGCACCGACCAGGGTGGCTGGGACTTCGCCGCACACCGTTTCCACCCGTACACGATCGTCATCGGCAACCAGGTGCTCAACGCCGCCGGTTACGCGATGGGCCAGAAGTTCGAGGGCAAAGTCGGCGACGACGACGGTGAAGCCACGATCTGCTACTTCGGCGACGGCGCCACTTCGCAGGGCGACGTGCACGAAGGCTTCGTCTGGGCCGCCGTCTACGATGCGCCGCTCGTCTTCTTCTGCCAGAACAACCAGTGGGCCATCTCCGAGCCGACCGAGCGCCAGTCGCGCCTGCCGCTGTACCAGCGCGCCCGCGGCTACGGCTTCCCCGGCATCCGCGTGGACGGCAACGACGTGCTCGCCTGCCTCGCCGTCACCCGGTGGGCGCTGGAGGAGTGCCGGCACGGCAACGGTCCGGTGCTGATCGAGGCCTTCACCTACCGGATGGACGCCCACACCACCACCGACGACCCCACCCGCTACCGGCTCTCGGACGAGCTGGAGGAGTGGAAGCTCAAGGACCCGATCGAGCGCGTGCGCGCCTACCTCGCGCGCGGCGGCGGTGCGGACCACGACTTCTTCGACCAGGTGCAGGCCGAAGCCGACGAGTTCGCGACGCAGCTTCGCGACTACACGTTCAACATGCCGGAGCCGCCGCCCGAGCGGATCTTCGCCAACGTCTACGCCGAGTCCTCACCGGCTCTCGAAGCGCAGCAAAAAGAGTTCCTGTCCTACTTGGACGGTTTCGCGACGGCGGGTGAGCACTGATGGCCGAACCGCAGAAGCTCACGATCGGCAAGGCCATCAACCTCGGCCTGCGCCGAGCGATGGAAGAGGACCCGAAGGTCCTGATCATGGGTGAGGACGTGGGCAAGCTCGGCGGCGTCTTCCGCATCACCGACGGCCTGCAGAAGGACTTCGGCGAGCAGCGCGTGCTCGACACGCCGCTGGCCGAGTCGGGCATCATCGGCACCGCCGTGGGCCTGGCCGTGCGCGGGTTCCGGCCCGTGTGCGAGATCCAGTTCGAGGGGTTCATCTTCCCCGGGTTCGACCAGATCTCCTCGCAGCTGGCGAAGCTGCACTACCGCACGCAGGGCAAGATCAAGATGCCCGTGGTGATCCGCGTGCCGTTCGGCGGCGGGATCGGCGCGGTGGAGCACCACTCGGAGTCGCCCGAGTCGCTGTTCTCGCACATCGCCGGCCTGAAGGTCGTCTCGGTGTCCAACGCGGTCGACGCCTACTGGGGCATCCAGGAGGCCATCCGCTCCGACGACCCGATCCTCTTCTTCGAGCCCAAGAAGCTCTACCACTCGGGCGCGCTGAAGATGGAGGTCGACACCGACGCGTCGCCGGGCCGGGTGTTCGGCTCGCGCGTGGTGCGCGAGGGGACCACCGCGACCGTCGTCGCCTACGGTCCGTCGGTGAAGGTGGCGCTCGACGCCGCCGGGGCCGCCGAGGACGAGGGCAAGTCGCTCGAGGTCATCGACCTGCGCACGCTCTCGCCGCTCGACCTGGGTCCGGTGTTCGAGTCGGTGCGCAAAACCGGCCGGCTGATCGCCGTGAGCGAGGCGCCGTCCGAGTCGTCGCTGACCTCGGAGATCGCGGCCCGCGTGCAGCAGGAGTGTTTCTACTCCCTGGAGTCCCCCGTCCTGCGCGTCGCCGGTTTCGACACGCCGTACCCGCCGGCCAAGCTCGAGGAGTACTACCTCCCCGACCTGGACCGGGTGCTGCACGCCGTCGACCGCTCGCTGAACTGGTAAGGGGGAACTCGCTGAAATGCCTGAGTACAAACAGTTCCCCCTGTCGGACACGGCAGAGGGGCTGACCGAGGCCGACATCCTCGCCTGGCACGTGAAGCCGGGCGACGCGGTCACGGTCAACCAGATCGTGGTCGAGGTCGAGACCGCGAAGGCCGCCGTCGAGCTGCCGATCCCGTGGGCCGGGGTGATCACCGAGCTGCTCGTCGAGGTGGGGCAGACGGTCGAGGTCGGGGCTCCGTTGCTGACCTTGGACGTCGATCCGGGCGGGAAGGCGGCGCCGGCTGCTGCTCCGGAAGCTGCGGCCGAGGAGGAGATGAAGCCGCTGGTCGGCTACGGCTCCAAGGCGGTGGAGACGAAACGGCGGGCGCGCAAGGCCGCTCCGGTGGCTGTTGCTGCTCCGCCGGCCCCTGCGCCGGTGGCTCCTGCTCCCGTGGTCGTGGCTCCGGTGGCCGTGGCTCCGGTGGCTCCGGTGGCTCCGGCTGGTGGTTACGTGCCGCTGGCCAAGCCGCCGGTGCGCAAGCTCGCCAAGGACCTCGGCATCGACCTCTACGCGGTCACCGGCACCGCCGACGGTGGCGTCATCACGCGTGAAGACGTCGAGCGCGCGGCAAACGGCTCTGCCCCGGCAGCCGCTGTGGCGTCCACTGTGGACATCAGTTACGACGCCGCCACCCGCGAACGTCGCGTACCGATCAAGGGCGTCCGCAAGGCCACCGCCGCCGCGATGGTCCAGAGCGCCTACACGGCACCGCACGTCACGGAGTTCCTGACCGTCGACGTCACGCCGATGATGGAGCTGCGCGAGAAGCTCAAGAAGTCGCGTGAGTTCAGCGGCGTAAAGCTGACGCCGCTCGCGTTCGCCGCCAAGGCCGTGTGCCTCGCGGCGAAGCGCACGCCCGACGTCAACGCGGTGTGGGACGAGGCGGCGCAAGAGATCGTCTACAAGGACTACGTGCACCTGGGCATCGCCGCGGCGACCCCGCGCGGGCTCGTGGTGCCGAAGATCTTCGACGCCGACGCGATGTCGCTCAAGCAGTTGGCCGTCGCGCTGACCGAGCTCACCGACGTCGCGCGCGAGGGCAAGACCACGCCCGCGGCGATGGCCAAGGGCACGTTCACGATCACCAACGTCGGCGTCTTCGGCGTCGACACCGGCACGCCCATCATCAACCCGGGCGAGTCGGCGATCCTGGCGGTCGGCGCGATCCGCGACACCCCGTGGGTCGTGGACGGCGAAATCAAGGTCCGCAAGGTGATGCAGCTGTCGCTGAGCTTCGACCACCGCGTGGTCGACGGCCAGCAGGGCTCGGAGTTCCTCGCCGACGTCGGCGCGCTGCTCGCCGACCCGGCCGTGGCGATCACGTACTGAGCCGTTCCGGCACGGTTGCGGCCCGGTGGTTTCCGGGCCGCAACCGGTTCACCGGGTCCTGCGCCACAGGCCGCGCAGGACCCCACCCCTCGCTTCGATCGCCGTCGGCGGACGCCGCCGCGCCGCCATTTCGTCCAGCAGGCGGCCGAGTTCCTGCTGGTAGTCGACGAGCAGCGTCTTCACCAGCTCGTGGCGGACCGCCGGATCGAAGTCGGCGTACGCCGGCTGCTCGCCTTTCCCATCACGGGTTTGCTGAATAGGCAACGCAAAGCGCGCGGTGGCCACCGGGACAGCCGGCTCGATCTGTTCACCGTGGACTTGGTTTTCGGTGTGGTCGTGAGCGGTTTTCTCCAGGGGATCCTGCTGACCGCGGTGTCGACCATCGTGGTGGTCGTTCTTTGTTTTCTGATCTTCTGAACGGAGGGGTGAATCTTGGCGGGCGACGAGCTGGCGCCGAGCGGCCTGAATGTGCCGTTCGAGGTTCAGGACGCGAATGGGAATCTGCCGGCGAGCGGCAGTGCCGATCTCGCGGAGGTCGTGGTCAGCGCGATCGCCCATGCTCTCGGCTTCCCGACGGCCGCACTCGTGCGTTCGGTCGTGGTGGTGGTCGCGCGAACCTACTCCGAGATCAAGGTGGAGCTGCAGGGGCAGCGGGTGGACCGGCGGATCAAGCTGCAAACGATGACCATCGAGCGGTTCTACACCGCCATGGCGCGCGTGGACGCCGATCCCTACTGGCACCCGGAAGCGAAAGCGACCCTCGCCGAGGCCCTGGCGGCGGAGATGAAGCAGGAAATCGCCAGGCTGCTCCGAAGCTAGAGAGGAACTGCGATGTCCAAACTGATCAGGAGGACCGGGGCCGAGGTCGAGCGCCGGCCGCTGGAGAAGGCGGTGGAGCTCGCCGCGACCGCGCACCGCAAGGTCGTGGTCAAGCGTCAGGAACTCCGCGTGGCGCTGAGCATCGCTGCGCGAACGCGGCTTCCCGGTACTTCTGAGCCGACACCAGGAACAGGTCACGGTCGGACGCGGTGATGAGTCCTTCGGCCAGCAGCTGCCGCAGCCGCACCGCGGCGGGCGTCGCCGTAGCTGCCGGCGGTGTAGGTCTGGGCCGAGACGACGCCGATCACCTCGCCGGTGTGCGTGCGGCGCATCGGGACGACGAGCGCGTCGGCCGAACGGCGTTCCTTGTCGCCCCAAGGGATGCCGCGGTTGAGGATGGCGCCGGCGTCGGTGCGGTAGGCGTAGGAGCGGTTGTGGGCGCGCACCCAGCCCGTGGGGCCTTCGGGGTTGACCGGCCGGACGCCCGGGAGCGCGTACTCGGCGCCGTCGTACTGGTAGGCGTAGAGCACGTGGCCGGCGTCGCGGAAGAGGGCGACGAAGAACGCGTCGAGCCGCAGCACGCCACTGACGATCTCGCGCAGCTTGGCGTACAGCGCGTGGTGGCTCTTCTCGGCCTCGGCGGACAGGACCTCGCGCGCCTGGCGCAGGCGTCCCACTGTGGGCTCGTCGAACGGCTTGCTGCGCACCGGCGCTCCTCGGGTCGGCGGATGTGCGTCCCTAAGTCGACGGCACCTCGCGCCGCGTTACCGGGTTGACGGAGTGAGTACTCACTCCGTAGCTTGGTCGGCATGGAGACGAGGAAACGTGCGCCGGGGATGGCGCCCGACGACCGCCGCCGGATGATCGTGCGCGCGGTGCTCCCGCTGGTCGTGGAACACGGCCGGGGGGTCACCACCGCGCAGATCGCCCGCGCGGCCGGCATCGGCGAGGGCACCATCTTCCGCGTTTTCACCGACAAGGACGAGCTGTTCGACGCGTGTGTGGAAGCCGCGCTCGACCCTGGGGAGGCGTTGGAGATGATCGGGGAGATCCCGAGTGAGCTGCCGTTGGAGAAGCGGCTGATGGAAGCCGTCGACGCACTGACCGCGCACCTGCAGCGAGTCGGTGCCGTGATGGCCGCGACCATGAAGGGACGGACGCCGCCGGAGGAGGCGCGCAACCGCAAGTCGGTGACCGGCGACAGCCGGCGCGAGTCGTTCGAGGCGATGCACCGAGCCGTCCGTGAGCTGTTCGTCCCGGACACCGACCGCCTGCGGCTGCCGGTGAACAAGGCCGCTTCCTTGTTCCTCTCGATGCTTTTCGCGCAGAGCCGGCCGTTGCCCGGTTCGCCGGAAACCACGGAGATGATCGACGTTTTCCTGCACGGCGCGGTGTCCGCGTGATCCCAGGCGGGTTCATCCCGGGCGGACGGCCCGGCGGCCGGGGGCGCAGGCCGGCGCAGACGGTGCCCGACAGTGGCCTGACGGGACCGGTCGACATCCCGGAACCCCCGCAGCCGGACCAACCCAAAGACCTGAAGTCGCGGTTCAAGCGGATGAAGACATCGGTGTCCGGCACTGTCCGCGGCCTGCCGAAGGTCGTGCGGCTGACCTGGCAGGCCAGCCCGACGCTCACCATCCTGCTGGCGCTGGTCACGCTGCTGTCCGGCCTCCTGCCGACGGCCACGGCGTACATCGCGAAGCTGCTGCTGGACGCCGTGGTCGCCGCCATCCAGCACAAGGGCTCGACCGGCGACATCGTGCGGATCACGCTGTTCCAGTTCGGCGTGCTGGCCGCGACCGCGATCAGCAGCGCGATCACGTCGATCGCGCAGACGCTCCTGCAAGAGCGGATGACGCTCACGATCCGGCACCAGGTCATGGACCACGCGAGCAAGCTGCAGCTGGCGTACTTCGAGGGTTCGACGTCGTACGACATGCTGCGCCAGGCTGCGCAGGAGGCGCCGACGCGGCCGTTGTCGATGATGAACTCGGCGCTGGGGCTGGTGCGCACGGCGATCACGTTCTCGAGCATGATCGCGCTGCTCGTTTCGGTCAGCCCAGTGCTGGCGCTGGTGGCGTTGCTCGCGCCGATCCCGGCGTTCATCACGCAGTCGAAGTACGGGTCGCGCGCGTTCTGGCTGACGTTCCTGATGTCGCCGATCAAGCGGCGGATGGATTACCTGTCGTCGCTGGTCACCACGGACACGTACGCGAAGGAGACCAAGCTGTTCGGCCTCGGGCCGTACTTCGTTGAGAGGTTCCGGCGGCTCGGCGTGGTGTCGTACGAGCGGCAACGGCGGCTGACGGTTCGCCGCAACGTCAGCTCGACGTCGTGGGGGCTGCTCTCGACGCTGGCCGGCTCGGCGATCGCGTTGTACATCGCGTTGGAGGCCGTCGGCGGGCGCCTGACGCTGGGCGACCTGGCGCTGTACACCGCCGCGGCGACCTCGGTGCAGGCTTCGGTTTCGGGCTTGTTCACGGCGTTTTCGGGGATGTACGAGAACAATCTCTACCTGGACACGCTGTACCGGTTCCTGGACACGGAGCCGGAGATCGTGGCGCCCGCCTCGCCGCGGCCCTTGCCGTCCACTGTGGAGGGACACATCACCTTCGAGTCGGTGAGCTTCAGCTACCCGGGCGCCGAGGAACCGGCCCTGGACGGGGTTTCGTTCGACATCCGGCCGGGCGAGACGGTGGCGGTGGTCGGCCGCAACGGCGCGGGCAAGTCGACCCTGTTCAAGCTGTTGTGCCGGCTCTACGACCCCACCGGCGGCCGCATCCTGCTCGACGGCGTCGACATCCGCTCGTACGACCCGGACGAGCTGCGCACCCAGATCAGCGCGATGTTCCAGGACTACGTGACGTACCAAGGAACGGCGGCCGAGAACATCGGCCTCGGCGACCTCCACCGGCTGGAGGACCGCCCCCACATCGAGGACTCCGCCCGTCGCGCCGGCGCCGACGAACGCATCGAACGCCTGCCGTCCGGCTACGACTCGCCTCTGGGCCGATGGTTCGACCAGGGCGTCTCGCTGTCCGGCGGTGAGTGGCAGAAGATCGCCCTCGCCCGCGCCTTCCAGCGCGAGGCCCCGATCCTGATCCTCGACGAACCGACATCCGCCCTCGACGCCCAGGCCGAACACGATCTGTTCACGCGCCTGCGGTCCCTCGCGGCCGGCCGCACGACGCTGTACATCTCGCACCGCTTCTCCACCGTCCGCCAGGCCGAACGCATTCTCCTGCTGGACCACGGCAAGGTCGCCGAGTACGGCACGCACGAGGAGCTGATGGCGGCTCAAGCGGGGTACGCGGAGCTGTTCACGTTGCAGGCGCAGGCCTATCTGGTGTGATGGTCGCCGGGTGTGGTGCAGCATGCTTGAACCAGGACGAGAGCGCAGGGGGGAAGCACGCGAGGTGAGCGCACCGATGTCGAGCCCCGCGCAGCGTGGGAGGCCGCGGAAGTTGCCCGTGGCGGAGCAGCGCGGCCGCGTCGTGCGGGCGGCCACGGAGGCCGTGGCGCGGCATGGGTTCGAGGCGGCGACGATCGAGGAGATCGCGAGGGCCGCGGGGGTGTCGCGGCAAGCGGTCTACGAGCAGTTCGGGGAACGGAAGAATCTGTTCGCCGAGGTGGTCGGGGCCGCTGAAGAGAGGGCGTTCGAAGCGATCGGGGCGCCGGCGAGGGATGCGTCCGAGCCGGATCTGCGGGCATGGGCGAGGGCGAACTACGCGAACATGTTCCGGTTCGTCGAGGAGGACCCACACTCGTTTCCCGTCCTCAGAGAGGCCGAGCGGGCGGGGAATCCGGCGCTGACGAGGCTGCGGGAGCGGCTGGCCGTGATCTACGCGGAGGCGAGCCGCAAGCGTTGGGCGGCGTACGGCGTGGACTCGGGGCGGGCCGACAAAGCGCTGGTGACGCTGTACTTCGCGATGACCGAAGCGTTGGTCCAAGTGTCCTGGGAAGGTGACCCGCCGGCCCAGGACGCGTTGGTGGACCTGCTCACGGAGTTCACCGTCGGTGGGGTGCTGAGGCTGCAGACCCAGGCGGCGGATGTGATCGAAAGGCTGCGGTAGTCCGGCCGGCTCGGGGGAGGAAGCCGGCCGGACCCCATGCCGAGCTACGCGACGGCCGCGAGCTCCCGGACCGGCGAAGAAACCGCGCCGATCACCCGGTTGCGGCCGCCATGTTTCGCCGCGTACACGGCGGCGTCCGCGGAAGCCATGACTTCATCGACGCTCGTGCCGTCCATGGGGAACGACGCGACGCCGATCGACGCCGTGCGTTCGGAGATCGCGACGGCCTCGCCTTCGTTGGTGCGCGTCTGGATCACGAGCTCGCTGATGCGCCGGCGGATGCGTTCCGCCGTGACGATCGCGTCTTCCTTCGACGTCGAGGGCAGCAGCGCCACGAACTCCTCGCCGCCGAAGCGGCCGACCAGGTCGTGGGCGCGTGTCTCCTGCTTGACGGCGGCGGCGACGGCCTTGAGCACGTCGTCGCCCGCGAGGTGGCCGAAGGTGTCGTTGATGGACTTGAAGTGGTCGAGGTCGATCATCAGCGCGCCGAAGCTGCCGTTCTCGCGCTCGGCGCGGGAGACCTCGCGCTGTGCGCCGTCCTGCCAGGTGGTGGCGTTGAGCAGCTGCGTCTTCTGGTCCGTGGTCGCGAGCTCCTCGAGGCGCTTGATCAGCACCGAGCGCTGCAGCACGTACAGGGGCAGGATCACCAGCACCGACAGCAGCGGCTCGTTGGTGAGCACCATGGTCAGCAGACCGCCGACGCACAGGATCGACGCCTCGAGGACGTTGTCGTCCATGGTGCCGAGGCAGGACGCGGGGGTTGCCTTCGCCGGGTCGGCGAGGTACAGGCCGAGGCCGGTCAGCGCGGTGTTCACGACGAAGTAGCCGAGCGCGGCGGCGGCGACCATCGCGACACCCTGGCTGCCCGTGAGGTGACCGGCGAGCGCGGCGCCGAAACCGGACAGGATCATGGTCGTCGCGTTCGCCGCGACGCGGTGCGCCTCACCCGGACGGGTGCCATTCCAGCTCCGGAACGCGAGGTAGACGTAGAGCAGAACGGCCAGCGCGGCCACGAGCTGCGGCGGCACCAGCAGCGCGGCGGGCAGCAGCCACACGGAGGTCACGTTGATGTGCGGGCCCCGGCTGAGCATCCGGCGCTGGCGCTCGATCTGCCGGGTGATCTCGGTCTGGGCGACGGCCAGGCCTGTGATCAGCGCGAACAGCTCCAGCTGAGCCGCGGTGACCGGGACCAGCACGCTGCTCACGACCGCCAGGACCACGGCGACGACCATGCTCGTGAGCGTGACGGCGATCCACCGTCGCGGCCGCGACCACAGCGCCCAGCCCGCCACGGAACCGATCAGGCCCCGTCCAGACCATTCCCCCGATGTGACCATTTTTCCCCCAAACCCTTGCGCGAATGTCCGGTGACACTCTCCTCACGCACAGTTTCAGGCCGTTTGCCGCCTGTCCACAAGGGCCTTAGGTGTGTACCTTTTTCCCGAACACGCCGGATGAAGGGTGACCAGCTATGCGCAGCAAGGACCAGTGACCGCGTAGCAGCACCGCAAGGTCGCGCAGGTCAGAGCCCACGCGCGGAGCATGTCACGCATGCTCGGCGCGTGTGGCTTCCTTCGCCGTACCCTCGCTCGTCCGGGCGGAGAACGTCCTCTGCCACATGATCGTTAGCGGAATCGTAATCAGAAGTCCGACGAACCCGAAGATCCCGACAGTCGTCTGGGCGGTCAGGTGGTCGGCGATCACTCCGCCGATCAGGGGAACCACGCCCATCGTGGTCGTCAGGCCCGTGTTGGACAGGCCCATCGTCTGCGCCCGGGTCTCGTCGGGCACCGCGACGGTCAGCGAGGCCGTGGCCTGCAGCAACGCGATCGTGCCGAACCCGCCGGAGATCACGAACAGGATGATCGACGCGACGGGCCCCGGCTGCAGGAAGCAGAGCAGGAGCGGGATCGCGGCGAGCGCCGTCATCGGCCCGATCAGCTTCGGCCGCACCTCGGCGGGCACCCAGCGCGTGTAGATGAAGGTGAAGATCACGCTGCCCACCGGGTCGGCGGCCAGCAGCAGGCCGATCACCTCGGGGCCGCCGCCGGACGACGCGACGTAGGGCGCCGCGATGCCCTCGTACACCGGCATCAGGCCGGCCAGCCAGGTGAACAGCATCAGCGAACGCAGCGCCGAGGTCGCGAAGCCGACCTTGCCGCCCGCGCTCAGCGACGCGAGGAACGGCTTGCGCTTCTCCCCGGTCGCGGCCGCCGGGCGAGCCTTGACGCCGAAGCGGATGAACAGGGCCGAGAGCACGAACGTGCCGGCGTCGAGGACCAGCGCCAGGCGCGGGTCGACCGCCAGCAGCAGCGCGCCACCGCCGGCGAAACCGAGCAGCTGGGCCGACTGCACCGTCATGCTGCGGATGCCCATGCCGACAACGAACCGGTCGCCTTCGAGCACCTGCGGCAGGAGAGCCAGCTGGGACGCCTTGAACGGCGGGTTCAGCAGTGAGACGCAGCCGACGAGCACGCACAGGACCCAGAACGGCAGCCCGGGGATGGCCACCAGCAGGATCAGCGCGGCCCGCGCGGAGTCGACGGCCACCATCACCGTGCGCCGGGAGAAGCGGTCGGCGATGCCGGTGAGGAAGATGCCGCCGAGCAGGGACGGGAAGAACGTCAGCGCGTAGGTGAGGCCGGTGAGCGTGGCCGACTGCGTGGTGGCGTAGACGAGCACGGACAGCGCGACGCGGGCCAGCTGGTCGCCGGCGATCGACAGCAGCTCGCCGAACCACATCGCGCGGAACTCGGCGACCCCGAAGACCTCGCGGAACGTCACCCGTCCCGGTGCTGCCGTCATGCGTGCTTCTCCCCGACATTCGTGTGCGGACGGTTCCGCACGGTGATCAGGCGGTGACTTTAGGACCTCGTGGTCACGAGCCAATCACAAAACGTGAGTTGCCAAGGTCAGTGTCTCGTGACTGTTGGTGAATCTCTAGGTTCTTTCGCCGGTATCCAACGGGTCACAGACAGTTCTCCGAGTGTCCAGACCATAGCGCCGAGCACCGGCAAGATCACGAGGGTAGCGAGATGTGGCCTGCGCCACACTCGGCCGGATGCCGCCCTGCATAGTGCAGTTGCACCGGTGTCCGCACTGTGGGAGCGCCACTTCGTGGCCGCCTTACGGCGTAGCTTCGAGTCCGTGGCCGATCACCCGACGTTCACGCTCGCCGTCGTGGGCGCCGGACCTCGCGGGGTCGGCGTCCTGGAGCGGCTCTCCGTCAACGCACCCGAACTGCTCGGCGACCGGCGCTTCGTGGTGCACCTGATCGACCCGTTCCCCGTGGGGCCGGGCCGCGTGTGGCGCTACGAGCAGTCGCCGCTGCTGCGCATGAACTCCATGCCCGAGGACGTCACGATGTACACGGACGACTCGGTGCGCATGGCGGGACCGGTCGCGCCCGGGCCGTCGCTCATCGAGTGGGCCCGCGAGGTCCGTTCGGGCTCTTTGTCCTTCCCCGTGCCCGAAGACCTGCGTGCGGAGTTCGACGCGCTCGCCAGCACGGACTTCCCGACGCGGCGGCTGCAGAGCCTGTACTTGAGGTGGTTCTACGAGAAGGTGCTCGCCGAGCTGCCCGAGGGCATCGAGGTGGTGGAGCACGCCGGCTCGGCCGTCGCGATCGACGACGGGCCGCCGCAGCGCGTGCGCCTCGACAACGGTGAGGTAGTGACAGCCGACGCCGTGCTCCTAACCGTCGGCCACCTCGACGCGACGCCGGACCCGGCCGAGAGCGCGCTGGAGTCGTTCGCCGAGCGACACGACCTGGCGTATTACCCGGCCGGCTACACCGCCGACGTCGACTACTCCGGCGTGCCGGCGGGTGAGTCCGTGCTGGTGCGCGGGTTCGGGCTCGCGTTCGTCGACCTCATGCTCCTGCTCACCGAGGGCCGCGGCGGCCGCTTCGAGGACCTGCCCGGCGGCGGCCTGCGTTACCACCCCAGCGGCGCCGAGCCGGTGCTCCACGTCGGCTCGCGGCGCGGGGTCCCGTATCACGCGAAGACGGGGTACCGGTTGCGCGGGAAACCGTTGCAGCTGCCCAGGTTCTTCGATTCCTACGCGATCGAGGCGCTGTGCGCGAAGCCGGGGCCGATCGACTTCCGCGCGGATGTGTGGCCGTTGATCGCCAAGGAACTGGCGTGGGCGTATTACACGGAGCTGTTCACCGGTCATCCCTCGCGGGTCCTGATGGATTTCGCGGTGTTCGCGGATCGGTTCGCGGATCTGGACTGGGGGGCGTCCGAAATGGACGCGCTGGTTGTCTCCGCAGTGCCGGCCGAACAGGACCGGCTTGACCTGGAGCGGTTGGATCGGCCGTTCGGTGGCGCGCATTTCGAATCCCCGGAGGAATTCGGAAAGGTCGTCCGGGAGTACGTGGAGGCCGATCTCGCGCGGCGCACGGATCAGCGGTTCAGCGCGGATCTCGGGGCGTTCATGGCGTTGTTGTCGGTGGTCGGACAGCTGCCGGCCTTGCTGATGACGGGCCGGCTTTCGGCGGCGTCGCAGGTCTCGGACATGGACGGCTGGTTCCGCGGGTTCTTTTCCTACTACGCGAGCGGGCCGCCGCCGCGCCGGTTGGAGGAATTGCTGGCCCTGGCCGACGCGGGGCTGATTTCGTTCCTGGGCGCGGATTTACTGGTGACGGCGGACGAATCGGCGGGGGTTTTCGCCGCGTCGAGTTCGAGTTTCCCCGACGTGGTCCGGGCCCGGACGTTGATCGAGGCGCGGCTGCCGGAAGCGAGTGTGCCGCGCGTATTCGACACCTTGCTCCGCCAGATGCGCGACGCCGGCGCGTTGGTCGAGGAAACCGTTCCCGACGCGGCGGGCGACGACCAGCCGTCGGGCCGGATCGCCACGCGCATCACGGATTCGCGCCTGGTCGACGCCGCGGGCACCCCGCACCCGCGCCGGTTCGCCATGGGCGTGCACACGAGCATCCGTTCGCCCGGGGCGTTCACGCGGCCCCGGACGAACGCGATCATGTTCCGTCAGAACGACGCACTGGCACGGGAATTGCTCCGGCTGTCACCGGAGGACCAGGTGTAGGAGGCCAGGACCTTGCTGACGCCTTCGCGTAGCCGCGAGGCTGGCGGCTCTCCGTCGGCAGAGCCGCGGGGTCGGTGGTAGCTGTAGTGGACGTTCCAGATCTTGAGGGCTTCTGCGCGTTGGTCTTCTGAGGTCCGGGTGCGGGCGTAGAGGAACTCCTCGGAGATGATCCGGTTGTAGCGTTCCAGCTTCCCGTTGTGCCGCGGCGTGTACGGCGTGATCCGCTGCTCTCGCGAGCCGAGCAACGCCCGAGCGAAGGCCTCTGAGCGGTAGCAGGCTCCGTTGTCGGTGACGATCCGTTCGATCCGGGTGATGCCGTGCGCGGCGAACCGGACCCGGGCCCGGTGCATGAACTCGATCGCGGTGGCGGCCTTCTCGTCCGCGAGGGCTTCGGTGTAGGCGAGGCGTGAGTAGCCATCGATCGCGGAGCGCAGATAGACGTATCCACGCCGTTTCGTCTTCGCCTTCATGCGCTCCGCAGCCTTAGTTCGATCACTTCCCGACCATGAGCGCGTCAGCCGCTGCCATCGGGAATCCGGCCTACCTTCTTCACATCGATATGGACCATGTGCCCGGGACGGCGGGCGATGATCTTGCGGATCTCGCGGTTGTTCTCGCCGTTCGGGTCGATGAAGCGGCGCTGGTTCAGCCCGAGTGCCGCAAGGTGGCGTGTGACTGTTCGTCGGGAGATGACGATTCCGTCGGCGGCGAGTTCGTGGGTGATGCGGGCAGCCGACCACTTGTGAGTATGCCGCATCTCTTCGATCCGGCTAACCACCTCGCTTGGGATGGCTGCCGGCTGACGGTTCGGCGTCGAGGGGCGATCCAGGAGACCGAGTTCGCCGTAGCGGCGGTAGCGGTTGACCCACTTCGACGCGCATGCCCGCGAGATGCCCATCTCGGCGGCGACGTGAGTGATCGGTCGGTGCGACAGCGGACAACGAGCCGCCGGCGGCCTTCAGTGGACAAAGGTGCGTTGGCGTGGGTCATGTCTGGTTGTCCGCTGCGTTCGTCCGGACGACGGATGGCGCTCCTGTGCGGGCAACGCGCTGCGTCGTGGCGGTGAGGAGGCCGAGCGCGCAGACTGCCGCCGCGATCAGGAACGGCATGGCCGAGGCGGTGTTGCTGTGGTGCTGAGTCAGCATGGCGCTAGCGAGGGCGGCGGCGATGGTGGCGCCGGCTTGTCGGGTGGAGTTGAGGATGCCGCCGATTGAGCCGGCGGCTTCGGGGGCGGCGTGGTTGACAGCGAAGCCGACCAAGGCGGGCAGTGTCCAGGACACTCCGAGCCCGGATAGCAAGAGCCCGAGGGCGAGGACGACCGGTTGATGCTGGACTGCCGTTGCAACCGCGACTAGACACAGCCCCACTGGGAAGGCGACAAAGCCCATCCGGATCGGCCGTAGGGGTCCGTAGGCGGCGACGATGCGCCCGGTGAGCAGCGGGTTCAGGGCGACCAGCAAGGTCATCGGCAGCAGCGTTGCTCCGGCTGCCTCTGCGCTCGTGTGCAGGAGGAGCGGGATAGAGAAGATCACCGTGGTCAGGGCGTAGTTGACCGCGGCGCCCCATCCGAAGGCCGTCCACACCGGACGGTTACCGCGCAGTGCCGCCGGGACCAGCGGTGCGGGCGAGGTTCGATCTACCACAGTCGTGCCATACGCAAGCCCCACGGCGATGAGACCGAATACCGCGGCCAGAAGCCAGGAGCGTTGCCCTGCCTGGGTGAATGAGAGCGTTGCGGTGGCCAACGTTGCTGCCAGTCCGAGGTGCGGTAGCCAGGAGATGGCGCGTGCGTGCCGCGTGCGCGCGATGGACGTCCGGCAGAGTGCCAAGACGACAAGGGCCATCGGAGCGTTGATCACGAAGACTGCCCGCCAACCATCGACGGCGATGAGCCACCCGCCGAGTACGGGCCCGGCAGCCATCGCTACGCCGCTGATCGCGGCCCACGCGCTGATGGCGCTCCCGCGGCGCACTGGGTCGAGGTACAGGCTGGCGATCAGACTCAGTGAGCTCGGGATGATGGCTGCGGCGAACAGCCCCAACATGGCCCGGAACACCAGGAGAACCGACAGCGTGGGCGCGAGCGCGCAGCCCAAGGACGTCGCGCCGAAGCCCATTACACCGCCGATGAAGAGTCGGTGGGCCCCCCAGCGGTCGGCCAGGCTGCCGCCGAAGACCAAGGCGGATGCCAGCGCCATGGTGTAGATCGTGGTTGCCCACCCAACGCCAACGACGTCGATGTGTAGTGAGGCCATGATGCTGGGCTCGGCCACGGCAAGCACCGTGGTGTCCAGCAGCACCATGAAGTAAGCCAGCGAGATGCCCACGAGCTGCGGTATTGGCCGACGCTGCTGGCGCCTGGCGGACTTGGCTGATACTTCTGGCATGGATCTCCTTGGTCCGGCGAGAATGATTCGTCGAGAGAGGAGAGTCCGCTTTCGCAGGGTTCGGTTCGACCGCCACCACCGCATCGGCATTCGGAATATCCGAACACCCGCCTAGAGTGAGCGTGTGGACTTCGACCAACTGCGCACGGCGATCGCGCTAGTCCAGCATCGAACGGTCAACCAGACGGCAGCAGTCCTGGGCCTTGCGCCGTCCTCGATCTCTGATCGGATACGCCGGCTCGAAGGCGAGCTCGGGGTCCCGTTGTTCACACGCGATCGGACCGGCATGAATCCGACCACAGCCGGCCGTGCCTATCTCATCTGCGCAGGCGAAGCGCTTGAGGCACTCGATGTCGCGGCCGAGCAACTTCATGCCGCTCCAGGACTCACCGTGGGAGCCCAGGCCTCGATCGCGGACGAACTCCTACCCGCTGTCTTGGACGACCTTCGCCGAGCGCGGCCGGACCTCCAAGTGCACCTACGCCCCGATCCCGACCGCGCTCGGCTCCTCGACGCGCTCGATCGCGACGAGATCGACGTCGCGGTACTCCTCGACGCCGGGGAACGCGTTGGGGATCTTGGGTTCGCCCAACCTGCCTCAGCCCTGGAGTATCTCGACGTCCGTGAGGTCCCCATGACTGTGGTGGTCCCGCCAGATCATCCACTCCTCGGGCATCCGGTCACGATGCAGGAGATCCAGCAGACAGGAGGTCTGATCGGCAGGGAAGCCCGCTGCTCGTTCTGGATGGCCACCAAGCGATGGCTCGGCCCCGACGTCGATCTGACCGCCGTCGGCGGACTTGCGCAGGTCCGTGAATGGGTCGCCACCGGTCGCGGGATCGCGCTACTGCCCGAGTTCGCAGTCCACGCTGACTTCGGCTCGCGACGGCTCGCAAAGCTCGACGTGCACGCACCTCCGCTGCAGCTGCGACTCATCTGGCGCGAAGACCACGAGGACGCGAACGCGCTCCGCCACCTCCTCTACGCACTCACCCAGGCGTAAGGCACGGAGTCAGCGTTGCGTGGTCAACAACCTGTTGGCCGGCAACAACCAGGCGGTCAGCTCACTTCTTGACCGGATAAGCCTTGGGCGCTCCGTCCTGGTCGGCCCCGATGCCGGCGTACTCGCTGACCAAGACCGGGGCGGCGCCGACGTTCTCCGTGGACAAGTCCTTGCCGGTTTTGGCGTCCAGCACGATCGGCTGGCCGCCTTGGGTTTTGCCGTACAGGGCGCCGTGCCAGGCGACGGTGACGCTCGGTGCGACGCGGTTGGTGGCCTGGTCCGGCAGGCTCCACAGCTTGGCGGCGGTCTTGGCGTCGTAGCCGGTGAGCACGCCGTCTTCCTCACACGTCAGCACGGACTGCTGGTCGTAGAGGCAGTCGCCGTAGGCCTGGGAGCCGAAGCCGTGCGCGCCTTCGATCTTGGCCTTCTCGGCGCCGGTGGCGGGGTCGAGGAACAGCAGGAAGGAATGGCCGGAGCCGTAGTCGGTGCGGTTGGCCACGACGAGCGCCGGATCGGCCTGGACCATTGTGAGCCCGTAGGACTCGCGCGCGCCGATCCACTTCTGCTGTCCGGTGAGCAGGTCGAGCGCGGTGGCCTGGGTCATCGAGGAGTTCTCGGGCACGTTGAAGTCGGTGCCGACGAGGATGTCGCCGTGGAGGCTGCCGGCCACGTAGTCCTTGCGCTGCCACAGGGTTTTGCCGGTGGCCGGGTCGAGCGCGGCAGTCACGTGGTCCTCGTCCTGGCTGTAGCTCGCGACGACGGCCTTGTCGGTGACGGCGACGACCTGGGTGACGGCGTTGCCGGCGTCGGCGTACTGGTCGTCGGACACCTTGATGTCCGCCTGCCAGGCCTTGGTGCCGGTTTCCTTGTCGGCGGCGACCACCGACAGCGTGATGTAGGACGGGGTGGTGCCTTGTTCCGGCATGAGGACCGGAACGGCGCCGACCGCGAGCTTGTCGCCGACGGCCGGCGGGCGCGGTCCGGTCTCGTTCACGAACGGCGTGCTCTGGTTGTACGGGTCGCCGGGCTTGCCGGCGACCGCGACGGTCCACTTCTGCCGGCCGGTCAGCACGTCCACCGCGTTGAGCGCGGTCGGCGTGATGATGTAGGCGGTGCGGTCGCGCAAGGTCGTGAACGTCGACACGACGCTGCCGGCCACGTTGGCGCGCAGTGCCTCGGCGGGCAGGCCGACGCCGGCGCCGGCGTCGAACGCGGTCGGCGGATCGGCGGTCGTGGCCGCGGGCTCGGTGGATGCCGGTTGCTGCGCGGCGGGTGCTGATCCGGACGGCGCCGAAGCGGTGCCGTCGTTCGTGCCGCCGCCGCAGCCGGCGACCGTGATCGCTGTCCCCAAACACGCCACGATGACCAAAGCTCGTCGCATGTGCGCCTGCCTTCCCCCAAGGTCAACTGCTTCGACCGCCGCACCATAGCCGAGCGGATGCGCGCAATGTGGCAGTTCATACGAATGTGTCACTATTTCCTGATCAGGGCGGTGTGTCGGCGAAGATCTCGCGGTGAAACCCGCCTCCGTGTGACGAATCGTCGGGCTTTCCGGTTCCGCCCCACAGGCCATCCGCGGTCCCTTACCCTCCGGATGTTCTTCCTGATCCGAAAGGTGCCCCCATGTCCGCTCGCGCACTCCTCGTCCTGACCACGGGCGCTGCCCTGCTGATCGCCGGATGCTCGAGCGGCGTCGCCGGCTCGGCGGCGCCGGCTGCGTCGAGCAGCCCGGCGCCACCGTCCACGGCCACCTCGTCCGCGCCGCCGTCGACCTCGACGCAGCCGGCCACCTCGTCGTCGCCGGCCACGTCGTCGCAGTCGGCTACCTCGGAGAAGTCCGCGGCCGGCGCGGTCGCGCGCTACGAGACCTATCTGCACGCGGTCGGCGAGCAGGACCTCGCGACGGCGTGCGAGATCGCGGCGCCGGCCGCCAAGAAGGCGCAGGACGAAGGGTGGGGACCGTGCGAGCAGACGTTCCCGATGATGTTCCAGATGATCTCCCCCGCGCAGAAGAAGGCCCTGCAGAGCGCGACCGTCGACCGGGCCCGTGTCACGGAGGACAGCTCGACGAAGGTGGAGATCCCGGCCGCCGCGGTGCGGGCCGCGGTGAAGTTCACCGACAGCGACCTGGGCGACGTCACGCTGGAGTACCGCGGCGGCCAGTGGTTCGTCACCGACTGAGCGCCGAGCCGGACTACCGGCCGGCCGCCCGCAGCAGCTGGTCCACGGTCTTCGCCGCGATGTAGGCGTCGGTGGCGTGGTGGGCGGCGAGGGCGAGCGCCGCGCAGTCGCGCGCGGCGGTCGGGTTGGGGATGGCGAGCACGGTCATGCCGGCCGCGTGGGCCGAGCGGATGCCGGAGCTCGAGTCCTCGACGGCGAGGCACTGCGCCGGAGCCAGGCCGAGGCGCTGTGCGGCGAGCAGGTACGGGTCGGGCGCGGGTTTGCCGCGGGTGACGTCGTCGCCCGTCACCGTGGTGCGGAAAGGGAGGCCGAACGTGGTGATCGCGGCCTCGACGTAGGGGCGGGGTGAGGCGGAGACCAGGGCGACCGGGCCCAGTTCAGCCGCCGTGGCGACGAGGTCGGCGGCGTCGGGGACCAGGCCGAACTCGCCGCGCCGAACAGCCGAGACCATGCCGTCGACGCATTCGGCGACGGCGGACTCCGGCGTGAGGCCGGCGCAGCGAGAAGCGAGGTACGCGGCCCAGTGCGCGGTGCTCTTGCCCTGGATCGCGGCCCAGTCGGCGGGGGTCCACGCCTCCCCGTGGCGGGTGGCGACCGCGGCGAAGACCCGGTTCCAAGTGGTGGCGCTGTCGACCAGCGTCTCGTCGAGGTCGAAGACCGTGGCGGTGAGCGTCACCGGGCCGCCGCGGGCTGGGGCGCGAAGGCGCAGATCCGCTCGATCGATGTGACCTTGAGCCACAGCCGGTCGGCGAGCGCGCGCAGCTGAGGCAGGCGGGCGACGCTGCCGTCGTCGTTGCACACTTCGCTGATCACGGCCACCGGCGCGAGCCCGGCCAGCCGCATCAGTTCGACGGACGCCTCGGTGTGGCCGCGGCGTTCGGCGAGGCCACCGGCCCGCGCGCGCAGGGGGAACACGTGCCCCGGCCGGCACAGCGCGCCGGGCGTGGTGGCGGGGTCGGCGAGCAGGCGCAGGGTGTGTGCGCGGTCTGCCGCGGAGATGCCGGATTCGATGCCTGCCGCGGCGTCGACCGACACGGTGTAGGCAGTGCCCGCGGGGTCTTCGTTCGCCTGCACCATCGGCGGCAGCCGCAACCGGTCCGCGATCTCCGGAGTCATCGGCGCGCAGACCAGTCCGCTGGTGTGGCGCAGGTAAAAGGCGAGGGCCTGGGGAGTGGCGTGTTCGGCGGCCATGATGAGGTCGCCCTCGTTTTCGCGGTCCTCGTCGTCGACGACGATCACCGGCCGGCCGGACCGGAGGTCCAGGAGCGCGGCGGCGACGGTGTCCAATCCGGACGAAGGGCGAAGTTGTGCGGGGATCATGGTCGCCGACTTTAAGGTCGCGGTGTCCCGGTCACCGGGACGAGCCACTCCACGGTCGGGTACCGGCTCCCGTCGGGTGACGCCCGGTTGCGCCGGGTGGAGCAGCCGCTGTGGAAATCCACAACGGCCCGCCGTCGCGCGGCTGGTTCGCCCGGCGCGCCCTTCCTAGCGTGAGGGGCGTACGGCGAACCGGAAGGGCGGCAGATGACCTGGGACTTCTCCACGGAACCGGAGTTCGCGGCGAAGCTGGACTGGGCGCGGGAGTTCGTACGCGCCGAGATCTACCCGCTGGAGGTGCTGGGGCTGGACCACGCGGGGTTCCGGCGGGTCGCGACGCCGTTGCAGCAGGCCGTGAAGGACAACGGCCTCTGGGCCGCGCACCTGGGGCCCGAGCTGGGCGGCCAGGGCTACGGGCAGCTGAAGCTCGGCCTGTTGCACGAGATCCTCGGGACCAGCGAGTACGCGCCCTACGTCTTCGGGTGCCAGGCGCCGGACTCGGGCAACGCGGAGCTGCTGGCGATCGCGGGCACTGAAGACCAGAAGACGCGCTGGATGCGGCCCCTGCTCGACGGCGAGCTGCTCTCCGCCTTCTCCATGACGGAGCAGGGCACCGGGTCCGACCCGCGGCAGTTCACCACCGCGGCGCGGCTCGAGGGCGACGAGTGGGTGCTCGACGGCGCGAAGTGGTTCGTCGGCAACGCCTCGCGGGCGGATTTCCACATCGTGATGGCCGTGACGGAGCCCGACGCCGACCCGTACCACCGGATGTCGATGCTGATCGTGCCCACCACCGCGCGGGGGATCACGACGCGCGAGATCGGGCTGATGAACGACCCGGACCACAAGAACGCCATCTGGTCGCACTGCGAGGTCGGGTACGAAGGCGTCCGCGTGCCGAAGGAGAACCTGCTGGGTGAGCGCGGTGAGGCGTTCGCGTTGGCGCAGAAGCGGCTCGGGCCCGGGCGGATCCACCACTGCATGCGGTGGGTGGGCGTGTGCCGGCGGGCGTTCGACATGTTGTGCGAACGCGCGGTGAGCATCGACGTCCACGGTGGACCGCTCGCGGACAAGCAGACGGTGCAGAACTGGGTCGCCGACAGCGCCGCGCAGATCGAGTCCACGCGGCTGCTGACGCTGCAGACGGCGTGGCGGATCGACCAGGTCGGCGCGCAGGCCGCGCGCACCGAGATCGCGATGATCAAGTACCACGGCGCCACGGTGCTGCACGACGTGATCGACCGCGCCATCCAGGTCCACGGCTCGCTCGGCTTCTCCACGGACATGCCGTTGGAGCAGATGTACCGCTGGGCCCGCGCGGCGCGCATCTACGACGGGCCCGACGAGGTGCACCGGGTGACCGTCGCGCGGCGGCTGCTCAAGAAGTACCAGCCGGCGAAGGTGCCGACGGAGCACATCCCGACGCGGCGGGCCGCGGCGCTGGAGAAGTTCCGTGACCGGCTCGAAGAGTTCACGGCGGCCCAGTGAGCACGCGGCTGCTGGACCGGTCGCCGGCCGGCTGGCTCACCGCGCACACGGGCGACCCCGGGCCGTGGGAGCTGCGGAAACTGACCGGCGGGAACTCCAACGAGACGTGCCTGCTCACCGGCGACGGCACCAGTTACGTCCTGCGCCGGCCGCCCGATCACGCGTTGTCGGCGTCGGCGCACAGCGTTGCGCGGGAGCACCGGCTGCTGACCGCGTTGGCTCCCACGAAAGTCCCCGCGCCGAAGCCCATCGCGTTGTGCGAGGACCCCGAGCAGACGCTGGCGCCGTTCCTGATCATGGAGCACGTGGCCGACTCGGTGTCGATCACGGACACGCTGCCCTACCCCGCGCAGGACATGACGCAGGTGGCCGACGAGGTCGTCGACGCGCTCGCCACCGTCCACACGCTCGACTGGCAAGCCGCCGGGCTGACCGGGTTCGGGCGGCCGGAGAACTTCCTCGATCGGCAGGTCGAGCGCTGGTACCGGCAGTGGGAAGGCATCGCGCGACGGCCGCTGCCGGCGATGCCGAAGATCGCCGCGTGGCTGGAGCAGAACAAGCCGGAGCCGAGCGAACCCGCGCTGTTGCACGGCGATTTCCACCTCGACAACTGCCTGTTCTCCGTGCACGAACCGCGCCTGAAAGCCGTGATCGACTGGGAGATGGCCACGATCGGCGATCCCCTGCTCGACCTGGGGTTGCTGCTCGCGTTGTGGGGTGGCCGAGGCAGTGCGATGCCCGCCGTCCAGGGCGTGTCCCGGGCCCCCGGCGCGCCGCCGCGCGAGCACCTGGTCCAGCGCTACGAGCAGCTCGTCGGCCGCGAGCTCCCGCAGATCCGCTACTACCAGTGCCTCGCGCTGTTCAAGCTCGCCGCGATCGTCGAGGCCGCGTGGTCGCAGTTCCTCACTGGAGATCTCACCAGCGCCTACGCCGCCGCGCTGGAGCACGACGTGCCCGCGCTCCTCGACGAGGCCCTCGACACGGCGGGGGTGACGCCCTGACGTTGGAGCGAGCCACAACGGCCCGCGCGATCGGGGCTGGCCTGCCGCCGGCCGGCTGAGCACGGTGGGAGACAACCAGCCGCTACGTCGACAAAGGAGACGGCGTGACCGAGCAAAGCGTCAATTTCGGGCTCTGGTACGACTTCCGCAACCCCGAGCAGTGGTTCCGGCCCTTTTCCACGCTGTACCGCGAAGCGCTGGACCAGCTCGCGTGGGCGGAGAGCGTCGGGATCGGCTCGGTCTGGCTGACCGAGCACCACTTCTGCGAGGACGGCTACACGCCCTCGCCGTACACGTTGGCCGCGGCGATCGGCGAGCGCACGAAGACCATGCGCATCGGCACGAACCTCGTGATCGCGCCGCTGCACAACCCCGTGCGCCTCGCCGAGGACGCCGCGACGCTGTCGCTGCTCACCGGCGGTCGCTTCGACCTCGGGCTCGGCCAGGGTTACTGGGCGCCGGAGTTCGCGGCGTTCGACCGCAACCTCAAGCACCGGCCGAGCCTGCTCGAAGAGAGCGTGGCGGTGATCCGCCAGGCGTGGTCGGGTGAGGAGAAACCGTTCGAGGGCAAGCGGTTCTCGCTGCCGTCGGTGCGGATCACGCCGAAGCCGGAGGTCCTCCCGAAGCTGCTCGTGGGCGCGATGGCCGACCCGGCGATCGAGCGCGCGGCCCGCATCTCCGACGGGTTCCTCAGCACCCAGAACGTGCACCAGCAGTCCTATTTGGACGCGCTGGACCGCGTGGGCAAGTCCTCGGCCGACGGCCAGATCTTCGCCGGCCAGTGGGCTGTGATCGCCGAGGACCCGGAGCGCGAGTGGGCGCGGATCGGGCAGTACGCGTTGTACCAGCTCAACAACTACATCGAGTGGGGCGCCTTCGGCCCGCCCGACGTGGTGCCGAAGTTCGAGAACGCGGACCAGATCGTCGAAGGTGGCGCGTTCCAGCTGTGGGACGTGGCCACGGCCGTCGACGAGCTGACGGCGCTGCTGAAGGACAAGCCGCAGATCAAGGACGTGCACTTCTGGGCGCAGCTGCCCGGCGAGCCGGTGGACAGCGGTTCGGCGCGCATCGAGCTGCTGGCCACGAAGGTCGTGCCGCAGGTTCGGGAGCGGCTGGGCGAGAAGGCGGGGGTGGCGGGGTGAACCAGCCGCTCGTGCTCACCGACCTCCTGCACCGCGCGCGGGAGTTCTTCCCCGCCCAGGAGATCGTGGAGTACGGCGGCGGTGCCGAGACGCACCGGTACACCAACCGGGACTTCCACGAACGCGTCGTCGCGCTCGCCGGCGCCCTGGTCAGGCTGGGGGTGCGGCCCGGTGACCGGGTCGCCACCCTCGCCTGGAACCACCACCGCCACCTCGAGCTGTACTTCGCCGTGCCGCTCGCGGGCGCCGTGCTGCACACGGTGAACCTGCGGCTCGAGCCGACGGAGATCGCGTACGTGCTGGGCCACGCCGAGGACGTCGTGGTGTTCGCCGATCTGTCGCTGCTGCCCCGGCTGGAGGTGGCGCGGGCGGAGCGGCCGGCGATGCTCGTTGTCGCCACCGACGGCTCCGCGCCTGGGGTACTCACCTACGAGGACCTCGTATCCGAGGGGCTGCCCTTCGAGAACCCGCCGCGGATCAACGAAAACGATCTCGCCGCGCTCTGCTACACCTCCGGCACCACGGGCCCGCCGAAGGGCGTCGGCTACTCGCACCGGTCGCTCTACCTGCACACCTTCGCCGCCTGCCTCGCCGACGGCCACGCGATCAGCGAGCGCGACACCGTGCTCCACGTCGTGCCGATGTTCCACGCCAACGCGTGGGGAATCCCGTTCGCCGCGCTCATGACGGGCGCGAAGCAGGTGCTGCCCGGTCCCCACCCGGTGCCGGCCGAGATCGCGAAAATCGTCGAGGCCGAGCGCGTGACCTACACCGGCATGGTGCCGACCGTCGCGGCCGACCTCGTCCGTCACGTCGCCGCGACCGGCGCCGACCTGAGCAGTCTGCGCGCGCTCGTGCTCGGTGGCTCGCCCCCGGACGACGAGCTGCTGCGCGCCCTCGACGAGCTCGGCATCCCGTCGTTCCAGGGTTGGGGGATGACGGAGATCTCGCCGATGGGCACGTTCTCGCGGCCGCTGCCGACCGTGACGGATCCGGCCGAACGGCGCCGCAGCGTCCGCAAGCAGGGCCGGCTGCTGCCCGGCCTGCGCTGGCGGCTCGTCGGCGAAGACGGCACCGACCGGCCCCACGACGGCGTTTCGCGCGGTGAGCTGCTGATCCGCGGGCCGTGGGTCGCCACGCAGTACTTCCGCGACGAGCACCCCGACAGCTTCGCCGACGGCTGGCTGCGCACCGGTGACATCGCGACCATCGACGCCGACGGGTACCTGGAAATCGTCGACCGCGCCAAGGACCTGATCAAGAGCGGTGGTGAGTGGATCAGTTCCGTCGCGCTGGAGCAGGCGCTCACGGCCAACCCCGCCGTGGCCGAGGCCGCTGTGGTCGCTGTGGCGCACGAGCGTTGGCAGGAACGGCCGTACGCGCTCGTCGTGCTCGAACCCGGCCGTGCGGACACGTCGGCGGAAATCCTCGCTGACCTGCGTGAACGCGTGCCGCGCTGGTGGCTGCCCGAGGGCGTGCTCGTGGTCGGGGAACTGCCGCGCACGAGCGTCGGCAAGATCGACAAGAAGGTGCTGCGCGCGAAAGTGGCCGCGGGGGGTGCCGGATGAAGTTCGGCGTCTTCTATGTCCTCGAGTGCCGCGACCACGACTTCCGCCGCGCGTACGAGGAGATGCTCGCGCAGATCGCGTACGCCGAGCAGCTCGGGTTCGACGAGGTGTGGCTCGCCGAGCACCACGGCAGCGACTACGGCTCGATGCCGTCGCCGCAGGTCGCGGCCGCCGCGGTGGCCGAGCGCACGAGCCGGATGCGCATCGGCATCGCCGTCAGCAACCTGACCTTCGATTGGCCGGTGCGCGTGGCCGAGGACTACGCGATGGTCGACGTGCTGTCGAACGGTCGGCTCGATTTCGGCGCCGGCCGCGGCTACCAGCCGGGCGAGTTCCACAACATGGGCGTCGGCGACCGCCAGGACGTGAGCCGCGAGGTGTTCGACGAGGCGCTGGAAATCGTGCGCGGCCTGTGGAGCAAACGCGCGGGCGAGCCGTTCTCCTTTCACGGCAAGCACTTCGACCTGACCGAGGTCGACTGCCGGCCCACGCCGGTGCAGCGCCCGACCCCGCCGATCTACGTCGCGTCGATCAGCCCCGAGACGTTCCACCTGGCGGCCGCGCAGGGGTACAACCTGCTGGTGACGCCGACGTTGATGACGTTGCCGGAGCTGAACCGGCTGGTGGTGGACATCAAGCGTTCGCTCATCACCGGCGGCCGCGACCCGCTGTCGCTCGACTTCCCGATGAACTGGCAGGTCCACCTCGCCGACACCACCGAGGAAGCACTGGCGAACGTCGCCGAACCGCTGTCCTGGTACTACCGCCACGTGCTCGACCTCGTGCCGAGCGGGCCCCGGGCACCGCATACCTACGAGCGTTACGCGGAACTCGTTGCCGCGTCGGAGGAAGCGGGCGGGCCGACGCTCGACGGGCTGCGGGAGAGCGGCGTGGTCTACGTGGGTGACCCGGCGGGGCTGGTCGCCGAGATCGAGACGCTGTACGAGGAAACCGGGCTGCAGCACCTCATCTGCTGGATGCGCATCGGTGGCCTCGCGCACGAAAAGGTGCTGCACTCGCTGGAACTGTTCGCCGAGCACGTGCTGCCCCGCTTCCGCGACCGGCCGCCGGTCGTGCCGCGGGCGTTGCGCGCAGAAGTCGCTGCCATCCATTGATTTTCATCGAGGAGAGAGGCGAGATCCCATGGGCTACCTAGAGGTCGAAGACGGCCGGCGGGTGTACTTCGAGCACCACCGGGGCTCGGGCCGCCCGATCGTGCTGATCCACGGCTGGGGCGCGACCGCACGCTGCTGGGACACGACCGCGCCGGCCTTGCGCGCCAACGGTAACGAGGTCGTGTTGCTGGACCAGCGCGCGTGCGGCCGCTCGGACAACGATTTCTCCGACGTGACGATCTCCGCGCTCGGCTCCGACGTCGTGCGGCTCGTGGAGCACCTCGGCCTGCGTGCGCCCGTGGTCGACGGCTGGTCCCTCGGCGGCGCAGTCGCCGTCGACGCCGCGGCGAAGCTGGGCTCGAACTGCTCTGGCGTGGTCTTGACCGGTGGTGCCACCCCGCGTTACACGTCCACTTCGGACTGGCCGCACGGTGGTGGGGTCGACGACGTCAAGGCCGTGCTGGGCGCGGCTGCCGCCGACCGCTCTAACACGTTCAAGGGCGTCGCCGAAGCCGTGTGCGCCGAGCCGCAAACGGCCGACACGCTCACCTGGCTGTGGGGGATGTTCATGGAGATGGGCCCGATCGGCGACGAATCCCTGCTGGACTTGGCCGAGCTCGACCAGCGCAAGATCCTCGGCGGGCTCGGCGTTCCCGTGCTGTTCCTGCACGGGCGCAAGGACGCCTTCGTGCCCTTCTCCGGCGCCGAAGCCGCGCGTGACCTGTGCTCCGACGCGCGGCTTGTGGAATTCCCCAACGCCGGCCACGCGCCGTTCCTGGAGGACCGCGACACCTACCTCGCCGAGCTCACCGGCTTCCTGAACCGATGACCACCTGGCTCGTCACCGGCGGTTCGCGCGGAATCGGCCGCGCCGTCGTCGACCACGTCGCCGCCGCGGGTGACAACGTGGCGTCGCTGGCGCGTTCGGCCGGCTCCTCGCCGCCGGCGGTGCCGAACCGCGTGCTCGAGGTCAAGGGCGACGTGACCGACGAGGACTCGATCCACCGCTGCGTCGAGGCCGTGACCGAGCGGTTCGGCTCGATCGACGTGGTGGTCAACAGCGCCGGCGTGCACCGCGGCCGCCGCATCGACGCGCTCGCCAGATCCGCGTGGGACGAGGTGCTCGCCACGAACCTCACCGGCGCGTTCGAGGTCTGCCGCGCGGTGGTGCCCAAACTGGCGCGCGGTTCGGCGATCGTCAACGTCGGCGCGGTCGTCGGGTTGCGTGGTTTTCCCGGCGACGTCGCGTACGGCTCGGCGAAGGCGGGGCTGTCGGGGCTGACGCAGGTGCTCGCCGTGGAGCTCGCTCCGCGAGGTGTGCGCGTGAACCTCGTGGTCCCGGGCTTTGTGGACACCGACATGACCGCGGGGCTCAGCGATCGGGCCCGCAAGAGCATCGTCGACAAGATTCCCGCCGGACGCATCGGGACGACGGCCGAGATCGCCGAGGTCATCGTGGCCGTGGCGCGCTCGACGTACATGACGGGCGCGACCGTGCCCGTCGACGGCGGTCTGCTCGCCACATTCGGCGGCGGCTGACCCGCGCGTTTTGTGTGGACCTCCAACAGCCGCACGTGAAGAGCGTTCTTCCCGCGCCCGGTCCTGGTTAGCGTCGGAAAACGAACCAGGGCACGCCCCACCCGTAGACGGAGAACACCGACCACCCCACGAAGAAGGAGAACCACCCATGGACGTCGGAATGCTGCTGGTCTTCCAGAACTGGTTCGAGGACGTCAGCGACCACGAGGTCTTCACGCGCGAGCTCGAGATGGGCGTGCTGGGCGAGCAGTACGGCTTCGACTCCGTCTGGTCGGCCGAGCACCACTTCGACGACTACTCGATGTGCCCGGACAACCTCCAGATCATGGCCTATCTCGCCGGGCGCACGTCGAAGATCAAGCTCGGCACGGGCGCGGTCATCCTGCCCTGGAACGACCCGCTCCGCGTGGTGGAGAAGGCCATCATGCTCGACCACATGTCCAACGGGCGCCTGCTGCTCGGCATGGGCCGCGGCCTGGCGAAGATGGAGTACGAGGGCTTCCGCGTCGACATGAACGAGTCGCGCGAGCGCTTCGACGAGGCCGCCGCGATGATCATCCGCGGGCTGCAGAACGGGTATGTCGAGAACGACGGCAAGTATTACAAGCAGCCGCGCGTCACCGTCCGCCCCGGACTGGCCGGGCACTCGTGGGAAGGCCGGATCTTCGGCGTCGCGATGTCGCCCGACTCGATCCCGGCCGTCGCGGAGCTGGGCGCGCAGATGATGACGTTCATGCAGTACGACTTCGCCCAGCACCTCGAGGCGATCGACCGCTGGCGCGGCCTGCACCGCGAGAAGCACGGCACCGAGCCGGGCGCGCCGCTGATCCAGGACTTCGTGTACTGCCACGAAGACCCTGAAGAGGCGAAACGCATCGCGCACGAGCACATCTCGCGCTACTTCCTGTCGGTGATCAAGCACTACGACTTCGCCGGCTCGCACTGGCGTGAGACGAAGGGCTACGAGGCCTACCAGGCCGGCGCCGACATGATCCGCGAGGCGGGCATGGAAACGGCGGCGAGCGCGTACGTCGACGCGAACATCTGGGGCACACCCGAGGAGATCGTGGAGAAGTACGCCGCTCGGCGCGCGCAGGGCGGCGAGTTGATGGCCAACGCCGCGTTCTGCTTCGGCGGCCTGCCGCTGGACAAGGCGGAGGCGAGCATGCGGCTGTTCGGCGAGAAGGTGGTGCCGCAGCTGCACAAGATGTCCTCGCGCGCGCCCGCGGGGGTGTGAGGCCGGGCCGTGGCCCGGGTTCCGCCCGGGCCACGGCTGATCGCTTTTCGGACCTTCGGGCTTTCGGACTGGAGCTGGATGGAAACCGTGACCAGACCGGCATTCGCCGAGCAGTTCCGCGAAGTGATGTCGGGCGTGTGCACCCCGGTTTCGGTGGTGACCGCCCTCGACGGCACGCGGCCGCACGGCACGACGGTGAGCGCGTTCGCGTCGCTCTCGATGGACCCGCCGATGGTGCTCGTGTCGCTCGACCGCACGTCGGACCTGCTGACGGTGGTGCGGCGAGCCGGGCGCTTCGGGTTGAACGTGTTGGAAAGCCGCCAGGCGAAGCTCGCGAAACGCTTCGCCCGCAAGGGAATGGCCAAGTTCGACGGCGTCACCTGGGAGCTCGAGGACGACCTGCCGCGGCTCGCGGGCTCGTCCGGCTGGGTGGCGTGCACCGTCGAGAAGTTCATCGAAGGTGGTGACCACGTGGTCGCGCTCGGCCTGGTGGAGGCGGCAGACTCGCGGCCGCTCGCGCCGTTGACCTACCACGCGCGCACCTTCGGCACCCACACGCGGACAGACGACTGATGGCGCCCGGCGAGCAAGTGCAGCACGCCGTCGCGGCGTTGGCGCAGGGCCGGCTGGTCGTGGTCGTCGACGACGCCGACCGCGAGAACGAGGGTGACCTCGTCGGTGCCGCGCGGACGATGACCGCTGAGCAGATGGCGTTCCTCGTGCGGCACACCACGGGCATCGTCTGCGCGCCGATGCCCGGCGAGCGCGCGGACGCGTTGCGGCTGCGGCAGATGGTCGCGGACAACACCGACGCGCACGGCACGGCGTTCACGGTGAGCGTCGACCACCTGGCGAGCGGCACGGGCGTGTCGGCCGCGGACCGGACCACGACCGTGCGGGCGCTGGCGGACCCGGCCACGAAACCCGGTGAGCTGCGCCGGCCCGGCCACGTGTTCCCGCTGCGGGCGCGCGAAGGCGGCGTGCTGGTGCGGGCCGGGCACACGGAGGCGGCCGTCGACCTGCTGGCGATGGCCGGCGCGGGTGACGTCGGCGTGATCAGCGAGCTCGTGGCCGACGACGGGTCGATGTTGCGCGGCACCGCGGTGGAGGAGTTCGCTCGGCGGTTCGACCTGCCGTTGCTGCGGATCGCCGACCTCGTGCGCTACCGCGGGGCGACGGAACGCCTGGTGGAGCCCGTGGCGAGCGCGGCCATGCCGACGGCGTTCGGTGACTTCCGCGCGGTCGCGTACCGGTCCGTGCTCGACGGCACGGAGCACCTCGCGTTGGTGCGCGGCGACGTCGCGGCGGCCGGGCAGTCGTCTGCCGGTGCCCTGGTCAGGGTGCACAGCGAATGCCTCACCGGCGACATCCTGGGCTCGCTGCGATGCGACTGCGGCGCACAGCTGGAGTACGCGCTGCGGGAGATCGCCGCCGAGGGCGCCGGGGCGGTCATCTACCTGCGTGGCCACGAGGGCCGCGGGATCGGGCTGGCGCACAAGATCCACGCGTACGCGCTGCAGGAGCAGGGTCTGGACACCGTCGAGGCCAACCTCGCGCAAGGCCTGCCGGTCGATTCGCGCAGCTACGGCATCGGGGCCCGGATCCTGACCGACCTCGGCGTCCGCCGGATGCGGCTCATCACGAACAACCCGGCCAAGTACGGCGGGCTCGAGGGCTACGCGCTCGACATCGTCGGGCGGGTGCGCCTGCCCGTGACGCAGACGCCACACAACGTGCGTTACCTGCGGACCAAGCAGGAGCGCATGGGCCATGACCTGGGCGTACTCGCTTCGGGCATGGACGGGAGCGGGTGAGGTAAGGCACCCTCAGACGGAGTCCGGATTTCAACGGTGAAGGCGGATCCCATGCGCGATGCTTCGGTTCGGTCCCTGGCGCGCCCCGTGGACCCGTCGCACCGTGAGCGTGAGGTCATCGCCGCGTTCAGCGAGATCACGACCGAGGCCATCACCACCACGCGGCTCGAGGATCTGCTGGGCCTGCTCGGCAAGCAGCTGTGCCACCTGCTGGGTGTCACGCGCTGTTCGGTGTACCTGCGCGACGGTGACGGCCGGTTCCGCGGCGCCGCCGGCTACTGCGAGAGCGAGGGCGACATCTCGGCCGCCGTGCAGGCGCAGGAGGCCGGCATCCGGGGCGACCGGTTCAGCCGCGAGGTCATCGAGTCCGCCGCGCCCGTGCTGATCTCCGACGTGCCGCGCGACCCGCGCCCGCACCGCCGCACCATGGAGCACTGGCACGTGCGCGCGATGCTCGGCGTGCCGCTCGTGTTCGACGGCAAGGTGATCGGCCTGATCTTCGTCGACAACGTGCAGAAGGACCACGTGTACGCCGACGAAGACGTGGCGCTCGCGGAGCTGTTCGCCCGGCTGGGCGCGTTGTTCCTGCGGCAGGCCATGCTGAACGCGCACCTGAAGAACAAGGCCGCCGAGGTCGTGCGGCAGAAGAACACCTTGGCCTATCTGGCGGACGTGCACCAGAAGCTGACCAACGCCGTGCTCGACGGCGCGAGCATCCAGACCGTGGTGACGCTGCTCGGTGAGCTCTCGGCGAAGCCCGTGGTGCTGTACAACGAGGATTTCCAGGTGCTGGCGTGGTCCGCACCTGCGGGGTTGAAGATGACTCAGCCGCCGGAGCTGGCTCAGCGAATCCGCGAGCTGCCGTCGGTGAAGCAGGCGCTGGCGTCACTCAGCGCGAGCTGCCCGTCGACGATCGTGCCGCCGACGCCCGCCGTGTGGGTCGGGCGCCGGCACCTGATGTGCCGGCTGATCATCGAGGGTCAGCCCAGCGGGTACCTCGGGATCGTCGAGGTCGGGCGCGGGCTGGAGGAGCTGGACACGAAGCTCGCCGAACACGGGGCGACGGTGCTGTCGTTGCAGGTGCTGTCCGAACGGCGCCAGGCGGAGGCGGAGGGGCAGGCACGGGAGGACTTCCTGTCGGATTTGCTGCACCGCACCCGCGATGCCGAGCAGCTGGCACGGCGGGGTCCGCAGTTCGGGGTGAATCTGGCTCAGCCGCACGTGCTGGTGCGGTTCGCGTTGGACAACGCGAGCCAGAACGTGAGTGTTTCGGTGGGGCGGAAGCTGGTGATCCGTTCTCTGGCCACGGTTTTGTCGGTGTCGGAACCTGCCGCGGTGAGTTTGCCGGGCGCGGTGGTGGCGTTGCTTTCGCTGCCCGACGGCTCCGAACCTCGGGACTTGCGCGCCGCCGTCGACGAGGTGCGCTTGGCTGTGGGCCCACGCCTGCGGGTGCGGACCGCGGTGATCTCGGGGGTGTGCCGTTCGCCGGAAGATTTCCCTTTGGCGCACAGGGAATTGCGGGAGATCGATGAGCTGGCCACGTCGTTCGGCTGGTCCGGCGGCGTGGTGACGGTGACTGAGCTGGGGTTGTTCCGGCTCGTCGCGTCCAGCGGGCGGGTGAAGGAGGCCGTGCAGTTCGCGCACGAGACGATCCGCCCGTTGCGGGAGGCGGACTCGTCGTTGCTGGAGACGTGGCGGGCTTTTGTGGCCGCGGAGGGGCGCGTTCAGGGCACGGCGTTGGAGCTGGGCGTGCACGAGAACACGATCCGGTACCGGCTGGGGAAGATCGGGAAACTCATCGGGCAGGATCCGGGTGCGCTGGATTGTCTGCTGCAGTCGCGGATCGCTTTTCAGATCTTGGATCTGGCCGGCTGGTGAGTTATTTTTGCAGGATTTTGGCGAGGGTGCCGAGGTTGTCTTGCATTCCTCGTTTGAACAGCTTTTCGGCCAGGGGCCCGAGTAGCGCGGCCGGGCCGGGGAGTCCGGCTCCGCTGATGGTTCCTTCCAGGGTGAGCTTGGTCCTGTTCTGTGCGGGCTCGACTTTGTAGCGGTAGACGAACGGAGTCGGGCCGCTGAGCGACGTGAACGTGACTTCCTTTTCGGGGGTGAGTTCGGTTATTTCCACCTCGTTTCGGGCAGGCCCTCCGGGCAGGTTCCGGTGGACCTCGTAGCGTGTCCCGATCCCTGTGTTCTCTCCTGTCCGGTCGACCCGCTGCACAGCTGAATACCACTGCGGCATGGTCGTGAAATCAGCTACGAACTCGAATACCTCTTTGGGTGATGCGTTTATATTTATGGTTAGCTCGAAAGTCATTTCGTTTTCCTTCCTTCGGCGGCAAGGCGGTTCTCGAACGCTCGCCCTGCCGGTGATTCCTGGGTAAACTTCTTGAGGAACTCGAGAAACGCTTCGACGTCAGTTCCTTTGGCCGCCCTGTCGAGCTGGTCGTACAGCTGATCCTCGATCTCGGCGACGCGCTCAGCCTTGTCGCGCCCCGTTTTGGTGAGCTCCAACCGCACCTGCCGCCGATCCCGCTCACTCGCGGCCCGCTCCACGAGCCCCGCCCCCACCAACCTGTCCACGATCCGGCTCGGACTCGCCCCGGTGTCGCACACGAGCATCTCCCCGAGCTCCCGCAACGCCATCGGCCCGTGCCCCGCGAGGATCCGCAACACCTCCGACTGCGCCGGCGTCACCCCGATCTCCCCCAGCCGCACTGTCAGCTGTCGGTTCCCTTCCCGCTGTGCCGCGAGGATGAGGTAGCGGAGTTGCTCGGCCCTTCGCACTTGGCCTCCTTCGTTCGGTGTTGTGACATGTATGTCGTGACACCAATTACACGCCTGTGTGGCTCCGGCGTCAAGGGCGCTGGGAGGACTGCACGATCCGCGGCCGGGCGGGACAGCTTGTTCACCGGGCGCTGATTGATCAGGCCGCTCCTGTGGTGCTCCGCATAGCTGGCCGGCCGCGGTGGCAACCCCGCCACCCCACCTCACACGGAGGGCCCCAGTGTTTCCGGTAGTACTCCAGCACCTTGGCCGCCGCGTAGATTGCCGCGAGGGGCCAGGCGAAGGTGGTCGCCAGGGTGTGCCAGATGGGCAAGTAGTCGGCCTGCGAGAGTTCCAGGAGCATCAGCCCCGAGCACGCCAGGGGCATCAGCCAGCAGAAGGCGTGCGTCCGCGCCATCTCGCCCAAGTGCAGGCCCTGCACGGCCCTTGATGTGCCAGCGGGTGGGCCACGAACTGGCGTATGGGCCCCAGAAGTCGGACCGGCCTTCGCCGAGGCGACGGGAAAGACCGGGGGGCCGAGCACCATCAACCACCGCGTGGCGAAGCGGAAGCCCGTGGGGTCGGCGCGAGTGAAGCCGAAGCCGAAGTCCTTGAAGCTGCTCGACCTCCGAGGCGTAGGGGTAACCGCGGAGATCAGCCAGACTTACTCGGGCACAACCCGAAAACCAGACACAGCCACCAGCGACCGGCCCCCAGATCAGCCCTTCACAACCGGCGCGACCTGCTGCGCCCACTGCCAACGCGCACCCGTGCCGCCCGGCAAAGAGTTGAAGTACTCCGACCCGTCGACGCCGCCGAAGTCCGGGTACTTCGCGGTGAGCGAGCGGATCGTCGACTGCAGGCGCGGCATGTCGACGTAGCCGCCGCAGTTGGCCGGGTTGGTGACGGTGCCGGCAGAACGTGCTCGCACTACCACCGTCCGTAGGGTTCCGCGCGGGGCGGGGCCGGGGTGATCGGTCGTTGAACCCCAGACCCAGAACCGATCCCGGCCCCGCGCGAAACACCTCGACAAAGACCTCAGCAGCGGCCGAGCATGTCCGTCAGCGCGGACTTCTCGGCGGAGTTCACCGTGAGGTCGAACTTCGACTTCACCGCAACCCACATGCGGGCGTAGGTGCACCAGTAGCCCGTGGACGGCGGCTTCCACTGGTCCGGCGACTTGTCGCCCTTCTGCTGGTTGACGTTGTCCGTCACGGCGATCAGCTGCGGGTCGGACAGGTCGTTGGCGTAGGCCTGGCGCTGCGCCGTGGTCCACGACGAAGCACCGGTGCGCCACGCGTCGGCCAGCGGCACGACGTGGTCGATGTCCACATCGGACGCCGCGGTCCAGGTCGCGCCGTCGTAGGGCGAGACCCACGTGCCCGAGGTGGCGGTGCAGCTGGAGTTGGTGACGACGTTCGTGCCGTCGCGCTTGAGCACGACCTCACGGGTGTCGCAGTTGTTCCCCTGCTGGATCCAGTGCGGGAACTTGTCGCGGCTGTAGCCGGTCAGTGAGCCGTCGGCCTTCACGGTGAGGCCGGCGAGCTCGCTCTTGGCCGTCGCGGCCGACGGGATGCCGGGCGGGGTCGCGTCGGCGATGCCGACCATCGTGCCGCCGAGCAGCGTCACGCCGACGAGGACGGCCAAGTAGTTTCGGACACTACGCGCTGTGGGCATATTGCTGCCTCCGTGTCGAGTGTGGGACTGATTCACCTTCGACCACGGAAGTGGCGCAAGCAACACTTACGGGTGACATGTAACAGACCTTCAGTGAACAGAAAGTGCTGTTAGGCCACCTGGCGCAGAACTATCGGATGAAACCGGTCACGGGCGGATCAGGCGCAGGTCCTCGGTGTGCCGGTACCAGGTCCGCTTGGTGACCTCGCGCGGGTGCGCGACGCCGTCGCTCACGAGCGAAGTGGTCGGCAGGCAGCCGAGCTGGAAGGCGCGGCCGTGGAACACCGTGGTGCGCTTCACGAGCTTCCCGCGCGTCACCCGCGCGACCAGGCCGTTCTCGTCCGAGGACACCTCCACGGCGGCCGCGGCGCCGTCGAACGCCAGGTGCTCGTCGCAGTACGCCTGACCCTGGACGTTACGTAGAGTGGCGAGCCCGGCCAGGATCCCGCCGGTGTCATCGCGCACGAGCGGCACGTCGGAGGCCGAACCGTCGAGGGCGATTTCGAGCGCTTTGACGGGGTCTGTGGGCAGTCCCCAGAGCGCCGCGACGGCCGAACCGGACTCGGACGGCACGAACCCGACCGACACGCCCGACACCCGATCGGTACGCAGCAATCGCACGAGCACCGCCGAGAGGTCGGCGTCGGTCCCCGCGACGATCAGGCGCTCGTGTTTCCCCAGCAAGGGATCGATTTCCGTCTTGCCCGGAAGCGCTGAAACGCGCACGATGGAGACGTTCGGGAGGCCCGTGAACGAGTGCGGATCATCACCGCAGGCCACCACGATTCCGCGCACGCGCACGTCCTCCGTTACAGTCATGCACCGGCATTTCCCAGCGCCACCCCGTGTCCCATCGGGACACTTTCCCTGTTGCCGAACACCTGGAGTGTCACATGCCGGCGATCGTGCTGATCGGTGCCCAGTGGGGGGACGAAGGCAAGGGCAAGGCGACCGACCTGCTCGGTGACCGTGTGCAGTGGGTCGTCCGGTACCAGGGCGGCAACAACGCCGGCCACACCGTCGTCCTTCCCAACGGCGAGAACTTCGCCCTCCACCTCATCCCGTCCGGGATCCTCACGCCGGGGGTGACCAACGTCATCGGCAACGGTGTGGTGGTCGACCCGGGCGTGCTGCTCGACGAGCTCGCGGGTCTGGAGGAACGCGGCGTCGACACGAGCGGGCTGCGGATCTCGGCCGACGCGCACTTGATCATGCCGTACCACGTGGCCATCGACAAAGTCACCGAGCGCTACTTGGGCAGCCGCAAGATCGGCACCACCGGCCGTGGCATCGGGCCGTGCTACCAGGACAAGATCGCCCGAGTCGGCGTCCGCGTGCAGGACCTGCTCGACGAGAAGATCTTCCGCCAGAAGGTCGAAGCCGCCCTGGAGTTCAAGAACCAGGTTCTGGTGAAGGTCTACAACCGCAAGGCGCTCGACGCGAACCAGGTCGCCGACGAGGTGCTCGCCGCCGGCGAGAAGTTCGCGCACCGGATCGCCGACACGCGGCTGCAGCTCAACCAGGCCCTCGAGCGCGGCGAGACCGTGCTGCTGGAGGGTTCGCAGGGCACGCTGCTCGACGTGGACCACGGCACGTACCCGTTCGTCACGTCGTCGAACCCGACGTCGGGCGGCGCGAGCGCGGGTTCGGGCATCGGCCCGGGCCGCATCACCACCGTGCTGGGCATCCTGAAGGCCTACACGACGCGCGTCGGCTCGGGGCCGTTCCCGACGGAGCTCGACGACGAGGCCGGCGAGTACCTGCGCAAGCAGGGCGGCGAGTTCGGCGTGACCACCGGCCGTTCGCGGCGCACCGGCTGGTTCGACGCCGTGATCGCCCGCTACGCCGTGCGCGTCAACGGGATCACCGACTACTTCCTCACCAAGCTCGACGTGCTGTCGGGCCTGGAGAAGGTGCCGGTGTGCGTCGGCTACGACGTGGACGGCCGCCGCACCCACGACATGCCGATGACGCAGACCGACGTGCACCACGCCGTGCCGGTGTACGAAGAGCTGCCGGGCTGGTTCGAGGACATCTCGAGCTGCCGGACGTTCGACGAGCTGCCGGCCAACGCCCGGTCCTATGTGGAGCGTCTCGAGGAGCTCTCGGGTGCGCGGATCTCGGCGATCGGCGTGGGTCCGGGTCGCGAGCAGACGATCGTGCGGCACGAGTTCGTCTGACGGAGTCTTCGCTGAGCTGACGGGCGTTCTCGACCGAACGCCCGTCAGCCCATGCCCATCCGGTTGGTGAGGGTGTTGGTGGCGGAGAGCTCTTCGAGGTCCAGCTCGACGAGGACCTTGCGCAGCACCTCGTCGTCGAGGCGCCCGGCGCGGTTCTCCGTGATCATCGCCGCGCGCTGGGTGATCAGCAGCTCACGCCGGGCCTGCGCGAACTTGGCCTGCGGGCTGGCGCTGCGTTCCTCGCCGGACAGCGTGATCGCGGCCCGCGCGAAGCGGTAGCGGGTGTCGACGAGCCGTTCCAGACGTTCTTCGAGCCGCTTCATGCGGTCCGGTGGCAGGTCCGCTTTCGACATCGCCGCCTGCGTGATCTCCTTCAACCGCGCGTGCGCCGCCTTCTGCGCGACTTCCCGCGCGGCCAGCTCCTCGGCCTGGTCGCGTGCGGCCTCGGCCGGGTCCTGCACCTTGAGCCAGCGGATCAACGGCGGCAACGTGAGGCCCTGGATCAGCACCGTGCCGACGGCGACCGTGAACGCGAACAGCTGGATCTCCGGGCGCCCCGGCGTGCCGAACGGCACGGCCGACGCCGCGGCGAGCGTGACCACGCCGCGCATCCCGGTCCACGACACCACGGCCAGCGCCTGCCACGAAGCCGAGTCTCGCGTGCGGCCGAACAGCCGCAGTGTTCTCGGCAGGTAGCTCGACAGGAACACCGCGGGGATCCGCACGGCCATCGTCACCAGCAGCACCACGATGGCGACGATCGTGAGGGTGCCGTTGTCGCGCGCCGCGCGGTCGGCGCCGTCGAGCACGAACGGCAGCTGCAGGCCCATCAACGCGAACACCAGCGCTTCGAGCAGCACGTCGATCGACGTCCACACGGACCGGTCCTGCATGCGCGTGGCCGGGGACGCGCGCAACGACCGTTGCCCGAGGTACAGGCCGGCCGTGACCACGGCGAGCACGCCCGAGCCGCTGAACTCCGAGCCGAACGGGTGCAGGTGCTCGGCCGTCACGTAGGCCGCGAACGGCACGATGATTCCGAACGCCGACTCCAGCAGCGGGTCTTCGAGCCGCGAGCGGATGAACACCACCACGAACCCGGCCACGAGGCCCACGGCGATACCCAGCACCGTCGCCACCGCGAACACGCCCAGGCCGTGGCCGATCGACCCGGCCGTGCCCGCGACGGCGGCGAGCGCGACCTTGTACAGCGTGAGCGCGGCGGCGTCGTTGACCAGGCTTTCGCCGGTCAGCACGGTCATGATCCCGCGCGGCAGGCCGAGCTTGCGCCCGATCGCCACGGCGGTCACGGCGTCCGGTGGCGCCACGACGGCCCCGAGCACCAGCGCCGACGCCCACGGCAGGTCGGGCAGCAGCAGGTGCACCACGAACGCGACGACCACGGCCGTGACCACCACCAGCACCACCCCCAGCCCGATGATCGGGCGCAGGTTCGCGCGGAAGTGCGTGAGCGAGCTGTCGAGCGACGTCGAGTAGAGCAGCGGCGGCAGCACCACCGTGAGGATCAGCTCGGGCTCCAGCTCGATCCGTGGCACGCCGGGAATCAGCGCGACCCCCAGCGCGACCACGACGATCAGCAGCGGCGCCGACACGTTGTAGCGCCGGGCGAGCGCGGTCAGGCCGAGCGAGCCGGCGAGGACTCCGACCAGCGTGAGGGTCTCCATGCCCGCATCTCCACCCAGGTTGATCTCGGATGACGGTGTCACGGGCAGGTCGTGTCGCGCCCGGGCAGGTGATCTTCGAGGAGGAATTCGGTAAGCCGCCCGGCGGTGCACGCGTTGCTGAGGTCGACGCCGTGGCCGACGTCGTCGATCGTGGGTCAGCTCCGCGCGGTGGCCGAGGGCGGCGCGCATCCGCAGGGCGCCGGAGTAGGCCCTGGAGGGGTCGGCGTGGTTCTGGAGCATCAGGACGTTGCGCGGGCCGTTCGCCGTGATGGGCACGGGCTGGTGCACGGCGTCGCGCGGCCAGAAGGCGCACGGCCAGATGTCGGCGGGCATGCCGTTGGTGAGGGTGTGGGCCTGGCGTTCCTTCCGGACGGCGGCGTACGACGCCGGGTTGCGGGAGACGGGCGCGTCACCGCAGAGGAGGGCGTACTGGTTGCTGGCGAAGTTGTCCGGGATCGGCTGGGCGAAGGTGGTGCCGAACGGCAGGTCCTGGCCGTCGCCGAGGGCCATCAGGGTAGCGATGACGGGGTAGGTCGCCGGCTTCTCGAGGAACGGCGGCAGAGCGTGCTGCTGTCGAGCACGATCTTGCCGGTGTTTCGCGGGAACATCGACGCGTAGACGGCGCCGCGGTAGGTGCCGTAGGACGTGCGGTAGTAGTTCAGCTGCCGCGCGCCCAGGGCTTGGCGGATGCGGTCCATGTCCTGGGCGACGCTCTTGGTGTCGAGGTACGGCAGGTAGGCGACGGCGTTCTTCGCACAGGTGTCGGCGACGCGGCGGGCGTAGGCGACGTTGGTGCCGATGTCGCCGCCGGGCGCCGGGTACGGGTCGGCGAGGGTGGGGGCGCGGTCGGCGCGGACAGTCCACAGAGGACTGGAGTTGAGTTGCCGATGCCGCGGTCGTCGAAGCCGATGAGGTCGTACTGGCTCAGCAGCCGCTTCCCGACGGCCGTGGTCGACCACCCGCTCGGCTGGTCGAGGCCGGATCCGCCGGGCCCACCCGGGCCGATGGCCAGCGGTTGGTGTTTCGTGCCGGCGATGCGCGAGATCGTGAGGGTGATGGTTTTCCCGGGTTGATACCGGGTCTATCCCAGTTCTTTGAGCTCCCGTTCGACGGCTTCCAGTTCCGCTGCGGATCCCTGCACCTTCGGGCCCGTGAACCACTTGCGCGCCGACACGACCCACCACAGGGCCGCGCCGCCGAGCACGATCAGGAACGCGATCGGCGTGTAGTTGAACGAGTCGACCGTGACGGGTGAGCCCTGCGGCAGCATGAACAGCACGAAGATCACCACGACCCACGCCGTCGCGACGATGCCGATCGGCTTGCCCCAGCGCCCGAGGTTCCACGGCCCCTTCTCGAAGCTGTCGCCGCGTCGTACCCGCAGGAACACGGGGATCACGTACGCCACGTACAGCCCGACGGTCGCGATCGACGTGACCGCCGCGTACGCCGTGGCGCTCCACAGGTACGGCAGCGCGAGGATCAGCGCGCCGCCTGCCGCGAGCCACACGGCGTTGGTCGGCGTCTGCGTGCGCTTGTTGATGCGGTGCCAGATCTTCGAGCCGGGGATGGCGCCGTCGCGGGCGAACGCGTAGATCATCCGCGAGTTGGCCGTCACCGAGGCCATGCCGCAGAACAGCTGCGCGCCGATGCAGATCAGCAGCAGGAACTTGCCCGTGACCGCGCCGGTGGCGTCGATGAAGATCTGCGCCGGCGGCACACCCGTGGCCGAGTTGACGGCGCCGTCGTAGTCCTGGATGGCGAACGTGAGCCCGATCAGCAGCACCCACCCCGCGACGAGCGACACAAGGATCGAGTTGATGATCCCGCGCGGCCCGGCCTTCGCGGCGTTCTTGGTCTCCTCCGTCATGTGCGCCGACGCGTCGTAGCCGGTCAGCGTGTACTGCGCCAGCAGCAACCCGAGCGCGAACACGTACACCGACGAGCTCCAGCCCGTCTCGTTGGCGAAGTGCCCGAACACGAACGACGCTTCCTGGTGCTTCGCCGGCACGAACACGAGCACGCCGACGATCACCAGCACCCCGATCAGGTGCCACCACACGCTCACGCTGTTGAGGATCGCCACCACGCGCACACCGAACGTGTTGAGCGCCCCGTGTACCACCAGGATGATCGCCAGCAGCAGGATCGTGTGCCCCGGCGTCGCGGAGTAGCCCCACTGCAGGTCGAGGAACGCGTTCAGGAACAGCGCCGCCCCGAAGTCGATGCCCGCCGTCACGGCGATCTGGCCGATCAGGTTGAACCACCCTGTGAACCACGACCACGCCGGCCCGTTGCGCGTCGCCAGCTTCGCCGCCCAGTAGTACAGACCACCGGCCGTCGGGTAGCTGGAGCACACCTCCGCCATGCCGAGCCCCACGAGGATCACGAAGAGGCCGACGAGCGGCCACCCCCAGATCATCGCCACGGGCCCGCCGGTCTTCATGCCGAAGCCGTACAGCGTAAGACATCCGGACAGGATCGAGATGATCGTGAACGACACCGCGAAGTTCGAGAACGACGACATCGTGCGCTTGAGCTCCTGCGCATACCCCAGCGCGTGCAGCCGGGCGCTGTCCTCGTCGTGGCGGTCGGGTTCGGCGGTCTGCTGGTCGGAGACATCCATCGGGCACCCCACCTGAAAGGTATGTGGACAGACCTTTGAAGTTCCGGAGAAGCTAGCCCGGCGCGTCTACGGGTGTCAAGGTTCCGCCACCAACTGCCCTCCGAGCCACCTGGTCAGCGGCCACGCACCCTCGGAAGTGTTGGAAACAACGGTGAACACCAGGCCGTCGGACGGGCGCGAGACGCTGCGGAACGAGACGCCGTAGTCGTAGCCCTCCAGCATCACCGTGGTGTCGTCGGGTGGGAGCCAGAAGCCGAGCCCGTAGCGGAGCTGTTCGCGGGTCGAGGTTTCGGCGCTGACCACGGCCGTCATCCGGGCCACCCACTCCGGCGGCGCGATCCGGCCGGCATGCAGCGCGGCCCAGAACGCGGCGAAATCTCCGGCCGACGAGTAGATCCCGCCATCACCACTGCCCACCGCGGGGAGGCTGAACACGTTGGTGCGCCCGTCTTCCAGGTACCCCGTGGCCGCATCGCCGGGCAGCTGGTCCGACCGGAGGAACGACGTGTGCGCCATCCCGGCGCGAGCGGTGACACGCGAAGCAACCAGATCCGCGAATGGCACACCCGCGGCCCGTTCCGCCACGAGAGCCAGTACCGCGAACCCGCCGTTGTTGTAGCAGAACTGCGACCCCGGCGGAAACCGTTGCGGGAACCCCTCCAGCGCAGGCAAATACGCCGCCGCCGACGTGAACGACTGTGGTTGCGCCGGTGGCAAGGCGTCCTCGTCGCAGTAGTCGCCGATGCCCGAGCGGTGGGCGAGCAGGTGCTCCACCGTGACCGAAGAGTCGATCAACGGCAAGTCCGCGCCCAGCAGGGCGCGCACTCGAGTGCCCAAAGCCAGCTTGCCCTCGACGATCAAGATCACCACGACAAGAGCCGTCAAACCCTTGGTACCACTGGCGATCGCGAACCGTGTGTCCACTGTGTTCGGTACGCCGTACCCGCGGTGCGCCAAGCCGTACGCACGCGCGAGCACCACCTCGCTGCCTCGGCTGACGGACACGACGCCGGAAAACCCGGTGTCGCGCGCCAACCGGTCGATCTCCTCCCCAACAACCATGCCGACAACACTAGGAACCCGTACCGACAAAAAACAGCAGGCCCGTCCACCATCGGGTGAACGGGCCTGCTGAAAGCTTTGCTGCAAAAGAAAAATCAGTGACCCAGGAAATCGTGCAGCGACTCCAGCGCCGTGTCCGCCTGGTCGGCGAAGAAGCCGTCCACGCCGGCCTTGAAGAACGCCGCCTCCTCCGCGAACACGTTGCCGAACGCCGTCGGGCTGGCGGACGAACGCAGGTTCGCCGGCAGGAACGGGTTCTCGTTGCGGAAGGTGTACGGCTGCACCTTCAGGCCAACGCGATGCGCGTCGGCGACCAGCGAGGTCGGCTTGCCCAGGTTGTCCGAAGCGTCGCGCGGGATGATCTGCGCCTTGTCCGGGCCGAGGTACTTCGCGTACTTCGCGACCTCACGCAGACCGGCCGGCGTCACGATGTCGGCGTACGTGCGCTTGTCACCGGCGGCCACGAAGTCGGCCGGCGCACCGGAGGCCTCGGTCAGCTGCAGCAGCGGCACCCGCACCTGCTTGTGCAGCTCCTTGAGGTTCGTCACCTCGAACGACTGGATGATCACCGGCGCGTCGGAGCGGTTGAGGCCGTTGCGGTTGAGGAACGCGACGAGCTTCGGCTCGGTCGGGTTGCCGATCGACTTGAAGTACGTCGAGTGCTTCACCTCGGGGTAGGTGCCCAGCGTGCGGTGCAGCTCCTTGCCGAGCCGCCGCGTGAGGTCGATGACCTCCTGGTAGGTCGCGATCTGGAAGCGGCCGTTGTAGAGCTGGTTGTTCGGGCGGTTCTCCGGGATCCGCTCCTTCGCGCGCAGCGTCTTGAGCTCCGCGAGCGTGAAGTCCTCGGTGAACCAGCCGGTCATCGTGACGCCGTCGATGACCTTGGTGGCCTTGCGCGAGGCGAACTCCTTGTGGTCCGCGACGTCAGTGGTGCCGCCGATCTCCGGCTCGTGCCGCGCGACGAGCTGGCCGTCCTTGGTCGGCACGAGGTCGACGTCGACGAAGTCCACGCCCATGCGGAACGCCAGTTCGTAGGAGGCGAGCGTGTGCTCCGGGCGGTAGCCGGGCGCGCCCCGGTGTCCGACGATCACGGGGTCATCGTGCCCGTGCGCCGCCGTGCCCGCCACCTGCTGCGGGGCCGCCGTGGCGGGACCGATCGCCAGGCTCGCGACCCCGAGCAGGGCGAGTCCGGACAGGGCGAGCACACCCACGCGTTTGCGCTTCATGGAGGACCTTTCTCTACCGGGCATCCGTCCTTTACGACGGGTTTGCCACGACTACCGCGCCACCCTCACGGCCGCAAGCGTCGGGCGGGCGGCACAGGACGGACAAGGGGCTGACAAGCCGGTAAACGGTGCATGGAATCCGCTTTCGGACAGTGCTGCGCAGACCGCTCGCGGACGGCGAAATGCCCACGCCCACCCGAGCCCGTTACCCTGTTCGGCGTGCGCGTACTGGTAATCGGGTCCGGCGCCCGGGAGCATGCACTTGTCCTCGCGGTGTCCGGCGATCCCGCCGTCACTGCGCTCGCCTGCGCGCCCGGCAACGCCGGGACAGCCGCGGTCGCCGAGCAGATGGGTGTCGAACCGGCTGATCCCGAAGCGGTCGCTGCCCTGGCGAGTGAGTGGAAGGCCGACCTCGTGGTGGTCGGCCCCGAGGTCCCGCTGGTCGCGGGCGTCGCCGACGCGGTGCGGAAGGCGGGCATCGCCTGCTTCGGACCGTCGGCCACCGCCGCGCGCATCGAGGGCTCGAAGGCGTTCGCCAAGGACGTGATGGCCGCCGCGAACGTCCCCACCGCGCGCAGCGAGGTCGTGGACACGCCGGCGCGCCTCGACGCCGCGCTGCAGCGCTTCGGCCCCACCTGGGTCGTGAAGGACGACGGCCTCGCGGCCGGCAAGGGCGTGGTCGTCACGCAGGACGTCGAGGTCGCGCGCAAGCACGCCCTGATGCTCCTCGACGGTGGCCACCCCGTCCTCCTGGAGTCCTTTCTGGACGGCCCGGAGGCCTCGCTGTTCTGCTTCGTCGACGGCCGCACCGTGGTCCCGCTGCTGCCCGCGCAGGACTTCAAGCGCGTCGGCGACGACGACGCGGGCCCGAACACCGGCGGCATGGGCGCGTACGCCCCGCTGCCGTGGGCCCCGGAAGACCTGGTGGACGACGTGGTCGCCCGCATCGTGCAGCCCGTGGTCGACGAGCTCGACGCGCGCGGCGCCACCTTCTCCGGCCTGCTCTACGCCGGCCTCGCGCTGACGTCCGAGGGCCCGCAGGTCATCGAGTTCAACTGCCGCTTCGGCGACCCGGAGACCCAGGTCGTGCTGGCGCTGCTGCGCACGCCGCTGGCCGGCCTGATGCACGCGACGGCGACCGGCAAGCTCGCGCAGCAGCCGCCGCTGGAGTGGTCGGGCGGCGCGGCCGTGACGGTCGTGATCGCGGCCGACGGCTACCCCGGCAAGCCGCGCACCGGCGACGTGATCACCGGCGGCGAGTTCGAAGGCGTGCTCCACGCGGGCACGCGGCGGCGCGAGGACGGCGCCGTGGTGTCGGCGGGCGGGCGCGTGTTGTCCGTGGTCGGCACGGGCAAGTCGCTCAAGTCGGCGCGCAAGCACGCGTACGAGACGGTGGAGCGCGTGCACCTCGCGGGCTCGCACCACCGCACCGACATCGCGCTCAAAGCGGCCAACGGTGACATCACCATGCCGGTGAACGCCTGAGTTTTCGCTTCCCGATCACCCGGCGGTTGGTAGCCTCGTAGCGGGGCCGAACGGTCACTGTCCGTAGACATCACCGAGGGGGAGCGTTATGGCGGGAAGCAGTCCGCTGTCCGACTTGGCGTCGTCCGTCCCGGCCGCGCCCGGCGTCGCGGACCTCATCGTGGCGCCGGAGAAGCTGCTGGACGTGGCGAAGGCCGTCGACGAGCAGGCCAACGCGCTCGAGGACAAGCTGCTCACCCGCCTGGGCGAGCTGCGCATCGACACGCCCTCGGCCGACGCGGTGAGCGTGAACTCCGTGGCGGCGTGGAACATGATCGTCGCGGAAGGTGATCACTCCTACGCGGCCGAAGCGCGGGCGTACGTCGCCAACCTGCGCCGCCTCGGCGAACAGCTGCGGGGCGCGGCGCAGACGTACCAGGCGAGCGAGGACGACAAGGCCGCGGCGTTCGGGGACCGTGGTGCGCACGGCATCCACTAGCGCTCTGTCTTTCAGCGCGGCCGCGGTGCTCGCGCTCGGCGTGGCCGGGTGTTCGTCCGGCGATGCCGGCACGGCTGTGCCGGTGCAGACCGCGGTGAGCTCGGCTTCGCAGGCAGCGAAGGCTTCCCAGTTGCCGTCGCGCCCGGCCGACCTCTCGCTCACCGGCGTGGACCCGTGCGACCTGCTGGGCCAGGCGCAGCTCGACGAGCTGCAGGTCAACGCCGTGCCGCGCAAGGCCGCGGATCCGCAGGACGGCCCCACGTGCGTGTTCGACGCGGACAAGACCGAGCCGTTCCACGCGTACCACCTGCGCACCGTCACCGCCGACCTGCAGGAGTGGCTCACCGGCGCGCGGCGGAAGAACAGCATGACCACGGCGCCGTTCGCGGTCGAGGGCTACCCGGCGCTCACGAACTACCGCGCGGCCGGCACGCCGTCGGACTGCGAGGCGCTCGTCGGCGTCGCGAAGGGCCAGACGCTGGCGGCGCAAGCGTTTGCGGTCACCGCCGGCGCGTTCACCCAGCAGCAGCTGTGCGATCAGGCGACGCAGGCGGCCGACCTCGCGCTGCAGTACCTCAAGACACGGACCTAGGAGGGCGCGTGGAGATCTCCGACCTCGCGGGCAAGATCCGCGACCAGCGCTTCGACGGGTGGACGGACACGTCCCTCGCGGACGAGATCCGGAAGTTCTCCGACGGCGACGGCATCGGCAGCATCGGCACGGCCGTGGACGCGCTGAAGGCCGTCGCGACCGCGCTCGCCGAGACCGACCAGGCGCTGCGCACGCAGCTGACGCAGCTCGGCGTCGAGTGGCAGAGCCAGGCGGGCGGTGCGGCCGGGCAGGTGTTCACCGACCAGGCCGGGTTCTCCCAGGACGCCATGCGGAAGGTGTCGAACACCGCCGAGCTGCTCTTCGCCCAGGGCGAGGCCTTCAACCGCACCAAGTTCAAGCTGCCCGACCCCGCCACCCTGATGAAGGGCGCCGGCGGCTACACGCTCGGCGACTCCGTGCTGAGCCTCATCGGCTTCGAGACCGACCACGCGACGGCGGTCGACACCGCGCAGAACGCACGAAGCCAGGCGCTCGAGGCGTTGAACGCGTACGCGCAGCAGAGCGGCGAGAACCTGCTGTCGTCGGAGCCGTTGAGCCAGCCGCAGTCGCTGTCGATGACGCAGCCGGACGGGCGCAAAAGCGTGCTCGACCTGGCGGGTTCGGCGGTCGACGTGACGCCGGACGGTGGCGTGCGGCCGGCTTCGGCGTCGGTGCAGTCGCGGCACGTGGATCCGTCGGTGGTGCAGCCCGTGGCGAACCGGGTGGCGGTGGATCCGCCGACGCCGGCGTACGGGATCGCGGTGCCGCCGCGCGCTGGTGGGTCGGCCGGTTCGGGAGGATCGGGTGGGTCGGCTGGGTACACAGCGCCGGCTTCGGCTCCCGGTCGGCCTGTTTCTCGGCCCGTCTCTGGCCGGCCTTCGACGCCACCGCCTCCGCCTGGTTGGGAAATGCCGCGGGGTGGCGGTCAGCCGGAGGCGCCTGGACGGCCCGGGTTCGGTGGGCCGGTTCGGGGTGGTGGGCCCGGTTTCGGTGCTGGTTTCGAGGGCCGGCCTGGTGCCGGCCCTGGTTTTGGCGGTGGTGCTGGTTCTGGTGGTGCTGCGCCGGGTGGTTCGTCGACCGGGCCTGACGCTGTGCTCGGCCGCGGTCCGGCCGGCGGGACTGGCGGCGGGACCGGTGGTGGCGACCCGGCGTTGAGCCGGGGCCGGATGGTCGGCAGTGGTCCGCAGTCACCCGTCGTGCCGGAGGAGAGCGTCGGCGGTCCCGCCGCGCCGCCGCGGCCGGGTGCGTCGGCCGGTGAGCTCGGCGCGGGTGCCGCGGCGCTCGGCGCGGGCGTGGCCGGCGGTGCGCTGGCCGGCGATCGCGAACGGCAGGGCCGGGGTTTCGGTGGTGCACCATCGAAGGGCCCCGTGCGTCCGCTTCCGGTGGAGTTGCCGGAGGAAGAGGCGATCGCGCTCCGCAAGACCGAGCAGATCGAGCCCAAGCAGCCCTCGGGCGACGCGAAGTTCCTCGCCCCCGCGGCCACGCAGAACGAGGACGACGCGGACCACGTGCGCCGCTTCGGCGTCGACGACAAGGACCTCTTCACCGACCCCCGCCTGGTCTCCGACGACGTGATCGGCGACGACGCGTGAACCTCGTCCTCTCGACGCTCGAGTTCGACGTCCTGTGGGAGTCGCTCGAGCTGGGCCGCCGCCCGGCCGCGCTCGGCGTGCCCTCACCGGGCCGCACCCATTCCGAACGCGCTGCGTTGATCGAACAGGTATGGGAGGGACTTTCGCGCCGCCGCCTCGCGCGCGGGCGCCGCGCGTCGGGCGAGCTGTTCGACCAGCTGCACCTGCTGTCACGCCCGCAGTACGCCCTCGACGTCTGGGTCTGGGCCGACCGCGAGATCCACGGGCGCGCCGTCAGCCGCGGCAGCCAGGCCGTGCTCGCCGTCGTCGACCGCGACGAGGTCTGGCTCATCCCCGCCGACGAGGGCGCGCTGGCCGAAGCCGCCGTGCCCGTCGCCGGGGAGCTGTCCGAAGGCGTCGGCCAGAGCGTGTCCGTGCCCCACGCGACCCTGGTCGCCGCCGACACCAAAGCCGGCGGCGACCCGAAAGCCCTGGTCACGGTGCTGGAGGACCACGGCCTCGCCCTGTGGGAAGCCCAGGAGCTCGCCGGCATGCTGCTCGGCCAGGAAGCCCGCGGCCAGTTCACCGCCGAACGCACCCTCCGCGACGGCACTATCCGCCGCTCGCCCCACCCCACGGCCTTCTTCGACACCGACGCGGGCCGCTACCTCTTCCAGCTCACCGACGACTCCGACGGCCACACGTGGGCCACGGTCACGCCGGCGGACAACGCGGTGCTTGTGGAGCGGGTGCACGAGCTGCAGGCGGGTTTGTGAACCGTTCCTGGCACGCCGGGGTGGATTCGTCGAAGATCCGTACCGGGAGTGCGGCCGAGGTCTTAAAGTGGGCCGGGAACCGACCTGGTCATGCCCACGTCTGATCGGTCGGATGTTGGTTTTCGTGAAGGGGAGAGCGGACCGTGGCTGTCTACGACGTCGACTCGATGGCCATCGCGGCGCGACAGGTCGAGAAGCTGAAGGACGAATACCAGAAGTCCAAGGAAAAGCTCACCGGCATGGACCACGAAAAGGACAGCCCGTTCGGCGGGATGCCCGGCTCGCAGGACGCCCACAGCGCAGTCGGTGAGTTCAAGAACGGTGTGCACAGCCAGTTCGACGCCGCGGGCCAGCACATGGACGCGCTTGCGTTCGCCATGCGCAAGGCCGCCGGTCTGATGACCGAAATGGACGAGGTCGGCAAGAGCGACCTCACCGTTCACGTCGACAGCTGAGGCACTGCCGCAAATAGGACAAAGCAGGCTCGCGGGAACAAAAGCAGGGGGAGCGTCAAGTGGCTTTGGATGGGGTCGGTGCCGGGACTCCGGACAATTGGAAAGCGTTCACGGACAAGGTAGACCAAGTCGCCAAACTCAACGTGGACGCCATCAACAAGGCGGCCGATCAGTTCCGCGGCGCCGCCACCGACGCGGCCGACCACTCGCAGGCACTGGACAACACCACGAAGGCGCTCGACAGCAGCGTCTGGTCCGGCGGCGCGGCCGACAGTTTCTTCGACTACGTCCGCACCGTCCGCAGCGCGGGCGCCAAGGTCGAGGCCCACCTCGGCGACGTGGCGACCGACCTGACGAACCTGGCGAAGAACCTCGCCGACATCAAGTCCAAGGTCACTCAGGGCAAGCTCGGGGATGCGGAGAAGGCGGTCAACGCCCGCAACCAGAAGGCCCAGACGGACATGAACGCCGCGGCAGCCGCGGCCAAGACCGCGGCAGACGAGAAGAAGCCCGGACCGAGCCCGACCGTCGAGCAGATCAAGGCGACGGCGAAGACGGACATCAACAACCTGACGACGCAGTACGACGGCGAAGTGCAGGGACTGCTGACCCAGGCCAACACCATGATCGGCCAGTCGCAGACCCTCATGAAAACCCAGATCGAGGGCGGTTACGACAAGGTCCCCCTGCCCGGCAAGGACGGCACCGTCCCCCAGAGCACCGGCGGCCTCCACACCCCCTCCCACCACGGCGGTGGGGGCGGCGGAGGAGGCGGCGGTGGCGGTGGGGGCGGCGGCCTCGGCCCCAGTGGCGGCCCGCCCGGGTCCCCGCCTCCGGGCAACGTGCAGGAGTGGATCGACGAGGCCATCAAGATCCTTCAGGCCAACGGCGTGAACGTCACGGAAGCCGACGTCAAGAACATCTGGGCGATCATCCAGCACGAATCGGGCGGTAACCCCAACGCGATCAACAACTGGGACTGCGTGCCGCTGGACACGGCCATCCTCACGCGGCGTGGGCTGCTGAAGCACCACGACGTCGAGGTCGGCGACGAGACCATCGGCTACAACCCGCAGACCCGGCGCAGCGAGTGGACCCGTGTCACGCGCGTGGTCCACCACGAGAACGCGTCGCTCGTCACCCTGGCCAACTCGCGCTGGGCGGCGACCACCACGCCGAACCACCGCTGGCTGAACCTGCCGCGGGTCGCGGTCGCCAACGACGGTCTGGTTGTCTGCCCGGAATGCGGGTGGGAACCGCGCGCGAGCACCGCGCCCGCGAACGGGGTGGCTGTGCACCGCAGCAAGATCCACGGTGTGGTCGCGGCAGCGCAGCGCAACGTCCACGCCGACGAAGCTCGCTTCGTGACGACCGACGAGGTCGGCAGTCGTGACCGGATCCTGCTCGCGGCACCCGCCGACACGGACTCGGCGCTCGACGTGACGGTGCGCGAGGCGGCGATCCTCGGCTGGATCGCGGGTGACGGCCACGTCGAGACGCGCCGCCACCGGCCGACGATCTCGATCGTACAGTCCAAAAAGGACATGGTGGCGAAGCTGCATGAGCTGCTCGACGGCGTGCCGCACGCGGTGTACGTCGACGACCGCGGTGGCTGCGGACCCCGGCACCAGTTCCGGATCGACTACGACTACGCGCAGGACCTGTTGCACCGCGCGGGAAATCCGAAGTCCGAGGCTGTGCGACAGGTTCTGGCGATGTCGACCGCGCAGCGTGAAGCGTGGCTGGAGGCCGTGACCGACGCGGAGGGCACGCGGCACCTGCGCCCCGGGTACACCAAGCCGAAGGTCACGATCTACCAGGCGCCGGGCGAGGTGCTCGAGGCGATCACGCTGGCCGTCTACCTCTCCGGCGCTCGGCCGCGTGTGTCGGTCACCGATCGCACGGGTGAGCATGAGACGTGGCGCCGCGAGGCTGCCGTGCGGGCGAACAACCCGGTGGTCACCGGGGCGTTCCTGCACCGTGAGCCGGCCGGGCGCGCCGACGTCTGGTGCGTGACGACCGAGCTCGGCACCTGGACCGCGCGCGAGGGCGACCACGTGTTCCTCACCGGGAACTCCAACGCGGCCGCCGGGCACCCGTCCAAGGGCCTGATGCAGTGCATCGACTCGACGTTCCAGGCGCACAAGCTGCCGGGGCACGACAACATCTACAACCCGGTCGACAACATCATCGCCGGGGTGCGGTACTCGCTCGACCGGTACGGGTCGATGGGCAACGTGCCCGGTATCGCGGCGATGGCGCACGGTGGGGCGTACCGCGGGTACTGACCAGCGATAGGCACGGCATCGCCGCCCCAGGTTAGCCTGGCCGCATGGTCGACATCGGTGCTTTCGGTGGGCCCGCGCTGCGGGCCGGTGTTCCCCCGTTCCACGTGATGGACGTGCTGTCCGCGGCGCAGGCGAGGCAGCGCAGTCACGGGGACCTGGTGTCGCTGGCGGCGGGGCAGCCGTCGGCGGCCGCGCCGGGAGCGGTGAGGCGGGCGGCGAAGGCGGCGTTGGACGAGCACACGCTGGGCTACACCGAGCAGCTCGGCATTCCGGAGCTGCGTGAGGCCGTCGCGGGGCATTACCGCAGGATGTACGACGTCGACGTGACCGCGCAGGACGTGGTGATGACCACCGGCTCCTCTGGTGGCTTCCTGCTGAGCTTCCTCAGCGCGTTCGACCCCGGGGCGCGCGTGGCGATGGCGCGGCCGGGCTACCCGGCGTACCGGAACCTGCTGAAGGTCCTGGGCTGCGAGGTCGTGGAGTTCGCGACGACCGTGGAGACCAACTTCCAGCCCACCGTCGATCTCCTCGACGAGCTGGGGCCGCTCGACGGGCTGATCGTGGCGAGCCCCAGCAACCCGACGGGCACGGTCCTGCCGCCCGGGGAGCTGGCGGCCATCTCCGGCTGGTGCGCGTCCCACGGGGTGCAGCTGGTCAGTGACGAGATCTACCACGGCATTTCCTACGAGAAGCAGCTCGACTGCGCGTGGCAGTACGGCCGCGAAGCGCTCGTGCTGGGCTCGTTCTCGAAGTACTTCGCCATGACGGGCTGGCGGCTGGGCTGGATGCTCGTGCCGCAGCGGTTGCACCGGGCGGTGGACGTGCTCACGGGCAACTTCACGATCTGCCCGCCCGCGATCGCGCAGCACGCGGCCGTCGCGGCGTTCACGCCGGAGTCGTACGCGGAGGCCGACGCGCACGTGGAGCACTACCGCCGCAACCGGGATCGGCTGTTCGCCGGGCTCAAGAAAATCGGTCTCGACAAGCTCGCCCCCGCCGAAGGGGCCTTCTACGCGTACGCCGACGTCTCCGCGTACACCAACGACAGCCTCAGCTGGTGCCAGCGCCTGCTCGCCGACACGGGTGTGGCCATCGCGCCGGGGGTGGACTTCGACCCGGTGGACGGCGGGAAGTTCGTGCGGTTCTCGTTCGCGGGGGCCACCGAGGACGTCGACGAAGGGGTCCGCCGCCTGGGGGAATGGCTCAGGTGAACCGGTCAGGGGGAACCCGGATATCCCCCTGAACGTTGGCCTGGACGAGAGAGTTTTCGCGCCGCGGGTGGCACGCTGGACAGCACCGGGCCGGCGTGGCGCGGAAACGTCATGGAGGAGCCATGTTCTGGAAGATCGTCGGAGGGCTCATCGTCGCCTGGATCGCCTTCATGGTCCTCGGCGCGGTGATCGGCTTCGTGTTCAAGGCCGTGCTGTGGATCGCGATCATCGGCGGCGTGGTGTTCCTGGGCACCGCGGCCTACGGCGCGATCAGCGGCAAGAAGGACGCGAAGCGCATCGGGCGCTGACAGCTCGGACTTCAGGGGGCCCCGACCTTCGGTGCGGCGACCGGCCACGACGGCTGGGCGCCGCATCGGCGTGTTCGCACCCTGACGTGATCCTCATCGCTTCCTCACATCGGTCCGCCACCGTGGAGCGCGTACCGCTCCGCCGAAGAAGGACCGATGACCACCACTCGAACCGCCGGGTCGCTGCTGGCTCTGCTGTGTGCGCTCGCCGTCACGGCCTGCTCGGCCAACACCAACGCCACCGCCAACGCCCCTGACCAGTCGGCGCAGCAGACCTCGACGCAGCAGGCCTCAACAACAGCGCCGGTCACCTCCACGCAACGGCTGCCCGCCACCCCGCCGCCGCCGTACGAGGTCACCGTGCCGGAGCGTACGCGCAAGACCGCGCAGGGTTTCCCCGTCAACACCTGTGTGCCCGACCGGTTCGACCCGCAGGTGCTCAGCCTCACCACCTCGGACGGCTTCCACCTGCCGGCGATCGAGCTGGGGTCCGGTGACCGCGGGATCCTCCTCGACCACGAGTCCGGCTACTACATCTGCTCGTGGCTGGGCACCGCGGAGAAGCTCGCCGCCAAGGGCTACCACGTGATGGTGTTCGAGTACCGCGGCCACGGCGCGGCGCAGAAGAACAACGGCTCCATAACCGGCAACTTCGACACCGACACCAGCGCCGCGCTCGCCGAGCTGCACCGCTGCGGCGCGAAGTCGATGCTGCTGGGCGGCGCTTCTTGCGGCGGCAGCTCGGCCGCGCGGCTCGCGGCCAAGGAACCGCAGCTCGTGGGCCTGCTGATCCTGTCCTCGCCGAGCAACTGCGGTGGTGACTCGGTGGCGGCCATCCGCAAGGTCACCAAGCCGGCGTTCTTCGCCGTCGAGCCGGACGACTACAGCGGCAACATGATCGGCGAGGTGAAGAAGCTCTACGAAGCGTCCGGAGCGCCCGCGGCCGACAAGCACCTGGAGATCCTGCCCGGCGGGACCCACGGCACGGACATGCTGCGGGACCCCAAAACCAAGGACCAGGTGGAAAAGCTGATCTTCGACTTCGTCGACTCGTGTTTCCGGCGAGCCTGACGCTCCACAGTGGACTAAGGAACCCGCGCCACCCCGGCCAGCGTCGTGAAGTTCGTCGGCGTGAGCGGCGCCAGGCGCGGGCCGCCCGGCCACCACAGGTGCGGGTGGGTCAGGCCGGGCGGCAGGAGCTCCAGCCCGTCGAACAGCGACGTGATCTGCTCGCGCGTGCGGTAGAGCGTGTCGAGGCCGGTGGTGGCGAAGCGGGCTTGCAGTGAGGTCGCCAGCTCGGCGGCCGCACTGCCGTCCGCGGGGTTGTACTGGTGCAGCAGCACGAGGTACGAGCCGGGCGCGAGCGCGTCGACGTAGGCCTTCACCACCGCCTGCGCCACGGCGAAGTCGGGGATGTGGTGCACCACCGCGCACAGGATGAGGCCCAGCGGACGCTCGAAGTCCAGGTGAGCCGTCACGTCCGGGTGCGCCAGCGTGCGCTCGTGGTCGAGCAGGTCGGCGCCGACCATGTGGGTGTAGTCGTTCTCCGCCAGCACCGCGCGGCCGTGGGCCTGCACCACCGGGTCGTGGTCGACGTAGACCACGTGCGCCTCGGGGTTCACGCGCTGGGCGACCTGGTGCGTGTTCTCCACCGTCGGAAAGCCCGAACCGAGGTCGAGGAACTGGTCGATACCCAGGCGGTCGGTGAGCATCCGCACCGCGCGCACCAGCCACTGCCGCACTTCCTGCGCCATCGTCTGCGCGGCCGGCGCGAGCTCCAGGATCTGGCGCAGCACGGCGCGGTCGGCGGCGTAGTGGTCACGGCCGCCCATCAGGGCGTCGTACACCCGCGCGTTGCTCGGCCGGTCGAAGTCGACCGGCGCGAGGTGGTCGGCCACAGTGCACCTACCGGAGAAGATCGGTCAGGACGCGCATAGCTTAGGTGATCGAGTTGACGCCGAGTGGGCGGCCGGGTCGCGAAGGTGAGGCCTCAGTCGAGCGCGGCGCGGGCGGCCTCGGCGCCGTCCCACAGCTGCGCCCGGATGCCGACGGCGCGCGCTCCCTCCACATTGGACTCGCGGTCGTCGAAGAACAGGCACTCCTCCGGCTTCGCGTCGAGTTTTTCCAGCAGCAGCCGGAAGATCTCGGCGTCGGGCTTGGCGAGTTTCACGTCACCCGAGAACAGCGTGACGCGGAACAGCTTCGCCCACTCCTGCTCGCGCACCCACTTGCCGAACGACGAAGGCGCGTTCGACAGCAGCGCCAGCGCGGCCCCGGCCTCCGACAGCGCTTCGAGCAGCTCCAGCGACGACGGCGCCAGGTTCGACCAGCCTGCGACGTCGATGGCCGTGAGCTCCTCCGACATCGTGTCGTCCACGTGGGCACCCAGGCGGTCGCCGATCGACGTCCAGTACGCGAGGTCGCTCGACCCGCGGTCGTACGGCTCGCGCACCGCCCAGTACACGGGCTCGAACTCCTCGGCGGGCACGCCCATCGTGGCCGCGAGCTTCGGCAGCGCGGTGGTGCGCGTGCAGAGGACCTCGCCGTAATCGAAGACGATCCAGTTCATCGCGCGCCCGCCTTGATGCGCTGCAGCGCGTCTTCGACGGCGGTGGGTTCGAGATCGCGGTGCAGCACGAAGCGCACCTTGCCGGCCATCGGCAGCGCCTGGATGCCGAGCGAACCGAGCCACTCCAGGGCCACGCCCAGGTCGGGGACCTCGGCGAGCACGATGTTGGTGTCCGGCGTGGCGACGCCCCAGCCGTGCTCGGCCAGGCCCGCGGCCAGGCGCCGGGCCCGCTCGTGGGTCTCGGCCAGCTCACCGACGTTCTCCAGCGCGACCAGGCAGGCCGCGGCGAGAATGCCGCCCTGGCGCACGCCGCCGCCGAGCATCTGGCGCATCCGGCGCGCCTGCTCCACGAACTCGACGCTGCCCGCGACGACCGAGCCGACCGGCGCGCCGAGGCCCTTGCTGAAGCACGCGCTCACGCTGTCGACGCCGACGGTCAGCGTCGCCGGCGGCACACCCAGCGCGACGGCCGCGTGCCAGATGCGGGCGCCGTCGAGGTGGACGTTGAGCCCGGCCTCCTTCGCGACGGCGACCAGCCGCGCGTGCTCCTCGGGCGGGGTGACGGCGCCGCCGGCCGCATTGTGCGTGTTCTCCAGGCACAGCAGCGTGGTGCGCAGCGTGAAATACGGGCCGGGGTTGCCGATGGAGGCGCGCAACAGCTCGGGCGTCGGGCGGCCGGGGCCGGCGTCGTGCTCCAGGATGTCGGGCATGCCGCCGGCGAGCCACGCGGCGGAGCCGAGCTCGTTGGTGAGCACGTGGGCGCCGCGCGTCGCGAGGAAGCGGTCGCCGCGCTTGAGGTGCACGGACAGCGCGATGAGGTTCGCCATGGTCCCGCTCGGCGTCCACAGCGCGGCGGGCATGCCGAGCGTCGCGGCGGCGCGCTCTTCGAGCTGGGCGATGGTCGGGTCGGTGCCGATCACGTTGTCGTCGACCTCGGCCTCGGCCATGGCGGCCCGCATGCGCCGATCCGGGCGGGTGACGGTGTCGGAGCGGAAATCGAGCGGAGTCGAGGTCACGCCGCGATCACATCACACCGCCACCCGCGCGATCAATGCGGCGGGGGGTGGAAGGAATCGGCAGTCTCGTGCAACCGTGGACGCCCCCGGTTCCGTCCTTGAGGACGGATGAGCAGAAGAGCGGAGCAGCGGACCGCGTGGACCAGCGCGACGAAGACGAGTTCGCGGAGTACTTCTCCGCGAAGCGGGACGCCGTGCGCCGGACCGCGTACTTGCTCTGTGGCGATTGGCACAAGGCCGACGACCTCGCCCAGACGGCGTTCGTCGCCCTGCACCGGAGGTGGAAGAAGATCAGGGACCGCGCCGCGACCGACGCGTATGTGCGCAAAACGCTCGTGCGCGCCGTCATCGACGAGTCGCGCCGGCCGTGGCGCCGGGAGTGGCAGGCCGACGTCATGCCGGAACCGATGCCGGACACGCCCGGCCTGGCCGAGCGCGTCGCGACGAGGGAAGACCTGCTGGCGGCGCTGAAGGAAGTGCCGCCGAAGCAACGCGCGGTGCTCGTGCTGCGGTTCTTCGAGGGCCTGGACGTGACTGCCGCGGCGAAGGCGCTGGGCTGCAGCGAGGGCAACGTGAAGAGCCAGACCGCACGGGGCCTGGCGAACCTGCGACAGGTGCTGGAACGGGAGGTGGAGGCCAATGGATGAGCATGACGCGGAGTCGTTGTTCTCCGGCCTGCCCGGTGCGGTGCCGCCTCCGTCTTTCACGAAGGACGACGTCGTCCGCGAGTCGCGCCGGCTGACGCTGCGCCGCCGCAACCGCATTGCCGCTGGTGGGAGCGCCGTTGTACTGGCTTTGGTGGGCTTCGGCGCCTACGGGCTCGTGACCGGAACGGGCGGTAAGCCCGATTCCGCCGCTGTCATGAATTCGGCCGAAGCTCCCGCGCAACCCGGTGCGTCGGCTGCGCGTCCTTTGGGTACTGGGGAGGGGAACTTCCCGGCTCTGCCACCTCAGCAGGGAGGCAGTGGAGACGGGAGGACCGGCCCTCGGGTCGAAGGCGCCTCTGGGTGCGAAAAGGTGGACTGGGAGCTCGCCACAGCCCTCGCTGGCGAGCTCCCAGGTCACTTCACCGCCACGGAAGCCTCCCAGGGCAGCATCTGTACGACGGGTGCCCGCGGAGCCGGGTTCCCCCTGCCGGACGGCTCGATCTCTGCGGCCGTGTTCCCGCGCGGGGCGCCGGTGACCTACCCGGTGCAGTCGGCGGGTGCGGTGACTGAGCGTGCCGCCACCGGTACGGGCGGGACCCTCGTGCTGGTGAGTGTGCCGGGGATGTTCGGGCACCCCGCGCCGTACGCCGGTGACCTGGCGCGCTTCGCCGCATCGCTGGCCCCCCGGTTCTGACGGGCGGTTGATGGGGCGGCTGGCAGAATGACCGGCCATGACGGCAGCAGCAACCACCCCGAAGGGCGAGCGCCGGCGAGCCACCCTCGTCGAAGCCGCGGCGGAGCTGCTGGCCGAAGGCGGGTTCGACGCGGTGCGCCACCGGGCCGTCGCCGAGCGGGCCGGCCTGCCGCTCGCGTCCACGACGTACTACTTCGACTCGCTCGAGGACCTGGTGACCGCGGCGGTCGAGCACCACTCGCAGATGGAGCTGGCCAACGGGCGGCAGCAGCTGGAGGAGCTGGCGACCCGCAACCGCGGCGTCTCGGCGACGGTGGAGCTGGTGCTGGACCTCCTGCTGGGCCCGCCTTCCGGTGACCCGGAGGCCGACGCGGAGGCGGTGCTGCTGCGGTACGAGCGCCTGGTGGCCACCGGGCGGCGGCCGTACTTGAGGCCGTTGATGCGGACGTTGTCGGACCAGTTGAACGAGCTGCTGGTAGAGATCTTCACCCGCTCGGGGACGCCGGTGGACGGCCTGGAGCTGGAGAAGCTGGTGGCCCTCGTCGACGGCGCGGTGGTGAACGCCTTGATCGCGGTGGACCCGGCTCCTCGTGCTGCGGCGGCGAGGATGTTGCAGGCCGCGCTCGCCGAAAGCTGACCCCTAGCGCCGCGACTTCTTCGCCTTGTCCAAGTCGTCCCGGGACTTCGTCACCAACGCGAACATCGCACTCTCCGCCGCCCCCGGATCGCGCGCCAGGATCGCGTCCAGGACCTTGCGGTGTGACGGCACGGGGTTGTCCGACGGTCCCGACCCGTGCACCAGCTTGTCCCGCTCCGCCAGGCCGATCGCGATGACGCGTTCCACCTGAAGGAGGAAGTTGTTGTGCGTCGCGGTCATCAGGGCGCGGTGGAAGGTCAGATCGGCGCGGACGCTGGCTTCGGGGTCGTCGCCGGCGGTGGTCATGTCGTCGAGGGCGGCTTGCAGGGCGGCCAGGTCGGCGGGATCCGCGCGTTCGGCGGCGATGCGCGCGGCGGCGGGTTCGACGACGGTGCGGACCTCGGTCAGCTCGTCGAGCAGGCCCGGATCGTCGCTGGCCGCGGTTTGCCAGCGCATGACGTCGGTGTCGAGCATGTTCCACTGCTCGCGCGGCTGGACGAAGGTGCCGCGCTTCTGGCGGGCGTCGATCATTCCCTTGGCTGCCAGCACTTTCAGCGCCTCGCGCAGGGCGGTGAGGCTGATGTCGAGCTCTTCGCGAAGCGCGGGCAGGTCGAGCACGGTGCCCTCGCCCCACTCGTCGGACAGGATCCGCGCGGCGAGCGTCTCCACGGTCTGTCCGTGCAGACCGCGGGGCCGGTGTTCGGACAATGGAGGTCCCCTCAGTCGGCAGTGCGGAGTCATCCTACCTCGGACGCGATTACGTCATAAATTATGAATACATCTTGACAGCCGCCAGCCCGGTTGCAAGTCTGTGCCAGCAGTCACTCCCCCGCAGGGGAGCGACGCTCCATTCAGACAAAGGGGTCACAGCGATGACGACTGCAGAAGGCCTGTCCCGCCGTCATTTCCTGCGCAACGCCGGCATCGTCGGCCTGGGCGCGCTCGGTTCGAGCAGCTTTCTCGCCGCATGCGCCACTTCGGCCTCCAACGGCCCGGTGAAACAGGCCGCCGGTGCGGTCACCGTCCAGTCGAACCTCTCCTCGCCGCAGGCGAAGGTCGCGATCGAGGCGCTCGCCAAGGCGTTCGGCGACAAGGGCGGCGCGACCGCGACGGTCAACACCGTCGCGTCGGAAACCTTCCGCACGCAGCTGCCGAGCTACCTGACCTCGGCGAACCCGCCCGACAGCTTCACCTGGTACCCGGGTTCGCTGCTGTCGGGCTACGCCAAGAAGGGCCTGCTGCTCGACGTCGGCGACGTGTGGCAGACGATGGGCAACTACACCCCGGCCATGCGCAGCCTCTCCGGCGACGGCGCGGGCCACCAGGTGTTCGTGCCCACGAGCTACTACTTCTGGGGCTTCTTCTACCGCAAGTCCAACTTCGCCAAGTGGGGCGTGACGCCGCCGAGCACCTGGACTGAGTTCCTCGCGCTGTGCGAGACGTTGAAGGGCAAGGGCATCTCGCCCATCGGCCTCGGCGCGGGCGGCGGTACCCAGTGGACCGCCTCGGCGTGGTTCGACTATCTCAACATCCGCATCAACGGCGCGCAGTTCCACCGGGACCTGCTCGCCGGCCGCGGCCGCTTCGACGACCCGAAGGTCAAGAAGATCTTCGACCCGTGGCGTCAGGCGCTGCCCTACACCGACCCGAACGGCACGGCGCTCGCGTTCCAGGACGCCACCACCGTGCTGCTGCAGGGCAAGACCGGCATGGTGCTCACCGGCACCTTCTTCGCCGACGCCGCTCCGAAGGACGCGCTGGACGACCTCGACTTCTTCCAGTTCCCGATCCTCGACCCGAGCGTGCCCGTCGCCGAGGAGGGCCCGACCGACGGCTTCTTCGCCAGCGCCCGCTCGCCGCACGTGGCCGAGGTCAAGGAGTGGTTCAAGTACGTGGCCACGGCCGAGGCGCAGGAGCTCTACATCAAGAACTCCTCCGGCACGGTGCTGCCCGCGAACCCGTCGGCGAAGAACAACGGCACGCCGCTGGTCGTGAAGGGCAAGAAGATGCTCGACGAGGCCAAGGAGCTCACGCAGTTCTTCAACCGCGACTCCTCCGACGCGCTGCAGCCGACGGCCGACGCCGCCCTGATCCGCTTCATCCAGAAGCCCAACGAGCTCGACTCGATCCTGAGCGACTGGCAGACGGCCGCGGCGAAGGTCTGGCAGGGGCAATCCTGACATGGCGGTGCTCGCTGCCCCGGTGAAGCGTCGACGGCGCGCGGTCCGCCGCGTGCCGCCGACGCTGCTCCTGTTCGTGCTCGTGCCCGTGGCCGTCGAGGGCTTCTGGGTCTTCTGGCCGGCGCTGCAGGGGTTCTACCTGTCGCTGACCAACTGGGACGGGGTCTCCGCGCCGACGTTCGTGGGGCTCGACAACTACGCCGAGATGTTGTCCGATGACATTTTCGGCACGGCCGCGCTCGACACGGTGATCTGGATCGTGCTGTTCGGCGGGTTGTCGGCTGCGGGCGGGCTCGGGCTCGCCATGCTGCTCAACCGCGAGCGCAAGGGCGTCGGGTTCTACCGGGCCGCGCTGTTCACGCCCGTGGTGTTCTCGCTCGTCGCCACGGCTCTGATCTGGCAGGCGATCTACCAGCCGGACGGCGTGTTCAACAACGTCCTCGGCGCGATCGGTCTGGACAGCTGGAAACACTCGTGGCTCGCCGATCCCGACACCGCGCTTTACGCGGTGCTCGTGCCGGCGTTGTGGCGCCAGCTCGGTTACGTGATGGTGCTGTACCTGGCCGGCCTCAAGGGCATCGACCCCGCGCTGTACGAGGCGGCCAAATTGGACGGTGCCACGGGGTGGCAGCAGTTCCGCCACGTGACGTGGCCGCAGCTGCGCAGCGTCAACTCCGTGGTCCTGTCGGTGATCATCATCGACTCGCTGCGGTCGTTCGACGTGGTGTGGTCGATGACGAAGGGTGGGCCGTACCACTCGTCCGAGCTGCTGAGCACCTACATGTACTCGACCGCGTTCCAGTCGCTGCGGCTCGGTTACGCGTCCGCGCTGGCCGTGGTGATCTTCGTCCTCGCCTTCGGTGTGATCGTGACCTACCTCGTGCGAGCGTTCCGGGAGGACCAGTGAGCGTGACCACGACCCGGCCGGCACCCCCTGCCGCGCCGGAGGAACGAGTTCCCGCCAAGCCCAACCACCAGCGCGCACGCCGCACGTTCGGCTTCCACCTGCTGGCCGGCGGCCTGTCCGTCCTGTGGCTGCTACCGATCGTGCTGGTCATCACGACCAGCGTCCGGTCCTTTTCGGACATCGCGAGCAACGGCCTCGGCGCGCTGCCGCACTCGTTCGACCTCAGCTCGTTCGGTGAGGCGTGGGGCGTCGGCGGCGGTGGCCACGCGATGCTCAACAGCTTCATCGTCACGATCCCGACCGTGCTGCTGTCGCTGCTGCTCGCGTCGGCCGCGGCGTTCGCGCTGAGCCGGTTCCAGATCCCGTTCCGGCGCACGATCATCCTCGTGATGCTGTCGGGCAATCTGCTGCCGCCGCAGATTCTGCTGGTGCCGGTGTCGAAGCTGTCCGAGCTGCTCGGTATTTACGACACGCTCACCGCGCTGATCATCGTGCAGGTCGGCTTCGGGCTAGGCTTCTACACGTTCGTGTTGCAGGGTTTCATGCGGTCCATCCCGGACGAGATCCAGCAGGCGGCGCTGATCGACGGCGCCGGGCCGATCACCATCTTCTGGCGCATCATCCTGCCGATGACGCGTCCGGCGCTGGCGGCGCTCGGCGCGCTGGCGTTCACCTGGACGTTCAACGACCTGCTGTGGTCGATCACCGTGCTGCGCACCGAAACCGTGATGCCGGTGACGCCGGCGTTGCTCGGCCTGCAGGGCCAGTACGTGTCCAACTGGAACGTGATCGCGGCGGGTTCGGTGATCGCCGCCGTGCCGACCGTGGCCGTGTTCCTGCGGTTCCAGAAGCACTTCATCTCCGGGCTCGCGATCGGGGCGATCAAGTGAACCAACAGTGGACGCTCGAACTCGAGTCCACTTCGTACACCGTCACGCTGGAGCCGGGTAACCGGTGGCTGGAGCTCGTCGCGTGGGGTCCGCGCGGCGTCGAGCGTGGTCCGTCGCCGCTGGCCAACCGCGGTGACGTGCACTTCATCACCGACGCGGACGCGGCTCCGGTGGAGTACGCGCCGCGCGGGCTGCGACCGTTCTCGGGCGCGGACCTCGTCGTGGCGGGGGATTCGTGGTGGCGCTTCGACGCCGACGAGTCCACGGAAACGTTGCTGCGGCTGGCTTTTGTCGACGAGGTGACCGGGCTGCGGGCGGTGCAGTGTTACCGCGCGGAACCGGGTACCGATGTGCTGTGCCGGTGGGTCGAGTTCACGAACACCGGCGGCGCGGCCATCGAGGTCGACCGGCTCGGTTCGGCGGGCGTGTGCGTGCCGACCGGGCCTGACGGCGCGCGGCTGACCTACCTGACCGGGCAGTGGGCGCAGGAGTTCACGCGCCGCTCGACCGTGCTCGAAGCGGGCGGATTCCGCATGGAGAGCCGCTTCGGCGTGCCGGGTCACCAGTACGTGCCGTGGCTCGCGGTGGAGGACGCGGGCTCGCCGGACGGCCCAGCGTACGGCGTTTCCCTGGCCTGGTCGGGTTCGTGGGAGCTCGACGCCGAGATCGAGCCGAGTGGGCTCACGCGCGTGCGCGCGGGCCGGCTGGCCAATCCCGGCCCGATCCTGCTCCAGCCCGGTGCCGAACTGTCCACTCCGGAGCTGGCACTGGCGTCCAGTGTGGACGGACTCGCCGGGCTGGCCGACGTGTGGCACGCGTACTCGCGCACGCTTGCCGGGCCGCGGCTCGAGAAGCGCCGGCCGGTGCTCTACAACTCCTGGGAAGCCACCGGTTTCGAGGTCAACGGCGCGCGGCAGCTCGACCTCGCCAAGCAGGCCGCGGACCTGGGCGTGGAGCTGTTCGTGGTGGACGACGGCTGGTTCGTCGGCCGCGACGACGACACCGGCGGCCTGGGCGACTGGACGCCGGAGCAGTCGTCGTTCGAGGGCGGCTTCGGCGCGTTCGTCGACTCCGTGCGCGCGCTGGGCCTGGACTTCGGCCTGTGGGTGGAGCCCGAGGCGATCAGTCCGAAGTCGAAGCTCTACGCGGAACACCCCGACTGGGTCTACCGCCTCGACGGCCGCCCCGCGACGCTGATCCGCAACCAGCTCCTGCTCGACCTCGGCAAGACCGAGGTGTTCGAGTACGTGCGCGGAGTGCTCGACGAGCTGCTCACCGCGTACCCGATCTCCTATCTCAAGTGGGACATGAACCGCCCGCCGACCGAACGCGGCCGACCCGGCGCGCCGGCGGCGGACCTCGACGCCGAGCACGTCGCCAACTACCACCGGCTGCTCGACCACTTGCGCACGACGTACCCCGACCTCATCGTCGAGTCGTGCGCCGGCGGCGGTGGCCGCACGGACCTGGCGACGGTGTCGCGCAGCGATGTCGTGTGGCCCAGCGACAACACCGCGCCGCTGGATCGGCTGCGGATCCAGGACGGGTTCCTGCTGATGCACGCGCCGCACCTGATGAGCTCGTGGGTCACCGACGCACCCGGCGTGTTCGACCCGCGGCCGCGCTCGCTGCGGTTCCGGTTCGTGCTCGCGATGGCGGGCGTGCTGGGCATCGGGGCCGACCTGTCGCACTGGAATGCCGACCAGCGGGCAGAAGCCGCGGAGCTGATCGCGCGGTACAAGGAGTTGCGGCCGATCCTCCACACCGGACGGTGCCGCGTCCTTTCCGGACCTGCGGCACCCACGGCGGCCAGCCAGTACACGCTCGGCGACCAGACCGTGGTGCTCGCCTGGAACACCGGTCAGCTCGTGGGGACGCCGCTCGTGCCGGGCCGCTCGTCGCGCATCAAGCTGCACGGGTTCGACGCGGCTGCCACCTACCGCGACGAGGCCGGCGTGGAGTACTCCGGTGCGCACCTCATGCACGTGGGTCTGCCCGTCGAGTGGACCGCTCAGCACGACGCGGACGCGTTCGTCCTCACCCAGGTCTGAACACAGCGAAACGCCCTGCCGGCTTCACTGGGCCGGCAGGGCGTTTTCCGCGTCCGGATCAGAAACTCAGCGGCAGCACGAAGCTCGGCGACCCCGTCGGGATCTTCGCGACCTCGGCCTTGCCCAGCTCGTCGAGCGGGAACGCGGTCAGCACGTCGTCGAACTGCGCCGCGACGTAACAAACCCCGTCCACCACGGCGAAGTGCCGAGGGTGCGCACCACAAGCCTGGTCCGCGACGGCCGCGAGCGGAGAGCCAGAGAACGACGTGACGCAGTCCGCGCCACGGTTCGACAGGTACACGCCCGAGTCCAGGATCTCCAGGTGCGCCACGATGTTCTCGCCCTCAAGCGCACCGTGCGTGGCCGGTGTAGAAGAGACCACCTCGAACGCGCCCGGCGACGTCTCCCGGACCGTCAGCACCGCACTGGACAGCTCACAGGCCACGTAGGCCAGGTCAGAGCCCGGAATCCGCACGAGCTGCCGCGGACCACTGCCCGCCGGTAGCTTCGACACGGCGAGCGGCGTCAGCTCACCGGCATCGGACAGCGTGTAGCTGCGGATCTCGTCCGTCCCCAGGTCGACGGCACTCACGATGGACCCGTCGGCGCTCGGCACCGCCATGTGGACGTGAGCGGCTTCCTGGCGCACCTCGTTCGGCCCGGTCCCACTGTGCTGCACCAGATCCGTCCGGCCCGTGATCCGCCCTTCGGCCGACAGCCCGAACACCGCGAGACTGCCCCCGGTGTAGTTGGCGCACAACAGGAACCGGCCGTCCGGTGTCACCGCGAGGTGGCACGGGTGCGCGCCGCCGCTCGGCACCTCGGAATCCAGCACGGTCAGCGCACCGTCCACAAGCGACACTGACGAGACGGCGCCGGAGTCGGTCTCGTTGGTCGTGTACAGCACCGGCAACGTCGGGTGCTTGACCAGCCACGACGGCGACCGCAGCTCCAGCGTGGAGTCGAGAACAAGACCGGCGGAATCGCGGCGGAACGTGGAGATCCCGCCGCCCTTCCCGCCCATCTCGGCGGTGTAGCAGCCGACCAGTACGACGTCCGTCACGAGCCCTCCCTCACCATCGCGGCCACCCGGGCGCGGATGTCCTCGGCGGTCCCGCGCGTGAGCGCCGAACCCATGCCGACCGCGACCGCGCCCGCCGCGAGCCACTCTGGCACGTCCTCGGGAGCGATTCCACCTGTCGGCACGAGCGGCGCCTGGGGCAGCGCCGCGCGCACGTCCTTGACCCACCGCGGGCCCAGCGCAGTGGCCGGGAAGACCTTCACCGCGTCGGCGCCTTCTTCGAGCGCCCGCACGATTTCCGTGACGGAGCCCGCGCCCGGGAACGCGGCCGCGCCGTACCGGTGACCGGTGCGGATCACGGCGGCCTCGACGTTGGGCGACACCAGGAACCGCGCCCCCGCGCGGATCGCGAGCACGGCCGAGGCCTCGTCGAGCACCGTGCCCGCCCCGATCGTGGCGTCGGGGTACGCGGCAGTGAGCTCCTCGATCGCCGCCAGTGCACCGGAGTTGGTGAGCGGGACCTCGATCGACCGCAGGCCCGCGTCCAAGGCCGCACGAGCGGCGACCACGGCGGACGCGGCATCCGCGGTCCGCACGATGCCCACCACTCCCTGGCGCAGGGCCGCGTGCGTGATCTCCCAGCGGTAGCTCATCGGTGTACCTCCTCGCCGCCACCGAGGGCGGCGCTCGTGCGGGCCAGTTCGGCCCGGTCGGGCAGTCCTTCCAGATCCGTCCGCGTGCCGACGACCAGCGCCGCCGACACCGCACCGGCCAGCAGCGCCTCGGCGGGCGAACCGCCGCGCAGCCAGGACGACAGGTAGCCGGACGTGAGCGCGTCGCCCGCGCCCACCGGGTCGACGACGTGCGTGACCAGGGTTTCCTGGCTCCACTCGTACTCGGCCGTGACCGCGCGCGCCACCTTGTCGCGCTGCTTCACTACAACAGTGCCGACGCCCTTGGCGATCAGCTCGGGCGACGTCGCGTCGAGCAATTCCAGCTCGTCTTCGCCGGCGAACACCAGATCCGCCTGGTGCAGCAGCGGTCCCACGGTCTCGCGCCACTGCGCCGGCGACGCGAGCTTGAGCCGCACGTTGGGGTCGAACGCGATCGTCGCCCCCTCCGCGCGCGCCAGCTCGAACAAGGCCAGCACGGCGTCGCGCGCGGACAGCGACAGCATCGCCGTGATCCCCGAGACCAGCACGAGCCGCGCACCACCGAGGCCCGCGGCCCGGACGTAGTCGGCGGAGAGCGAGCACGCCGCCGAACCCGCACGGTGGTACTGCACGTCGATGCCGCGGCCCGGGGTGTCGTCGCGCAGCAGCAGTCCCGTGAACCCGGCCGGGTCCACCTCGACGCCCGAGACGTCCACGCCCTCGGCCCGCAGCGCGCTCAGCACGGCCGCGCCCGACGAGTCGTCGCCGACGCGGCTGAGCCAGCGCACGCGGTGGCCGAGGCGCGCGAGGCCGACCGACACGTTGGCTTCGGCCCCGGCCACGGAAGCCTGGAAGGTGTGCGCGCGCCGCAGCGCGACGCCGGGTTCCGCGAGCAGCAGCCGCATCGCTTCGCCCAGGGTGAGGACTTCGATGTCGTTCATCGCGGGAAGCATACCGCGTGAAATCTTAATTTAGGATTTATTCTTGACGCGACCTCCGCGGCCCCGGCATGCTGCTCGCGGGCCGGAAGATCACGGCCCCCTTCGGCGCTGTTTCGACGACGAAAGGTGTCGCCACAATGCTCCCGCGCTCCCCACGCAGATCCCGCAGAGCACTCACGATCACGGCGGTGGTCGCTGCCGCCGCCACCGTGCTCGGGCTCGCGACCCCCGCTTCCGCGGCCCCGGCCTCGCTCTTCCCGCAGCAGACCACCGCGGCCGACCAGGGCGCCCCGGACTACTACAACTCCGGTCTGGCGCAGACGCCGTACATGGGCTGGAACAACTACTTCGGCATGCCGACCGTGACCGAGGCCGGCGTGAAGGGCGTCGCCGACTACCTCGTCTCCAGCGGCCTGGCCAAGGCCGGCTACAAGTACGTCTGGATCGACGGCGGCTGGAACGCCAAGGTCCCGCGTGACGCGCAGGGCAACCTCGTGCCCGACCCCGCGCGCTTCCCCTCCGGCATGGACGCGCTGGTCAAGTACATCCACGACCGCGGCCTGCTCGCCGGCATCTACACCGACGCCGGCCCGTCCGACGGCAAGAACTGCGCCGCGGGCAGCCAGGGCTACTACGAGCAGGACACGAAACGCTTCGCCACGTGGAAGTTCGACGCGATCAAGGTCGACTTCCTCTGCGGCATCGCGAACAACCTCGACCCGGCGAAGGCGTACACCGAGTTCAGCGCGGCCCTGCAGAAGGCGGGCCGCAAGATGATCCTGAACATCTGCAACCCGGTGACCGACGACTGGGGCGTGCCGCACACGCCGAGTCAGACGGCCGGCGTGTCCTACACCTTCGGCCCGCTCGTGGCCGATTCGTGGCGCACCAACACCGACGTGGCCTTCGGAACCCCGTACGAGGGGATCTACAAGGACATGCTGCGCAACGCCGACGTCAACGCGGCGCACCCCGAGGCCAACGGGCCGGGGCACTGGAACGACCCCGACTTCCTGATCCCGATGCGCAAGACGGAGCAGGGCACCCTCGAGATGAACGAGGAGGAGTCGACCACCCAGCTCGTGCTGTGGGCGGAAATGGCTTCCCCGCTCATCATCGGCTCCGACCCGCGCACGCTGCCGCAGTCGATGATCGACACGCTGAAGAACCCCGAGATCATCGCCGTCGACCAGGACAAGCTCGGAATCCAGGGTGTCCGGGTGGCCAACAACGGCTCCACGGACACCTACAGCAAGCGCCTGTCGAAGGACGGCGACCGGGCGGTCGTGCTGCTCAACCGCGGTGACGCGGACACGCAGATGACGCTGAACTTCGCCGACGCCGGCCTCACCGGCAACGTCTCGATCCGCGACCTGCGCGCCCGCGCCGACCGTGGCACGGCGACCGGCACGTACACCGTCACGGTTCCCGCGCACGGCACGGCGTTCCTGAAGCTGCACGGCACGGACCTGGTGCCCGGCACCAGCGTCGCGAGCGGCGCTTCGGCCAGCCCGGCCGTGGTGCGCACCGGCGACAAGACCGTCACGTTCACCCGTGGCCCGCTCGGCGTGCTGCAGACGCAGGGCCTCGGCAAGGGCGCCTCGGTCATCGGCGGCCCGTTCCTCGGCCAGCCGGCCGCCAACGCGCACGGCTCGAACATCGACGTCTACGTCCGTGGTCTGGACAACGCCGTGTGGCAGCTGACCTACGACGGAAAGCGCTGGGGCGCCTGGCACCGGCTCGGCGGGAACCTCACCGACTCGCCGTCCGTGACGGCCGACGGCACGCTCTACACCCGCGGCACCGACGGAAAGGTCTGGACCCGCACCACCGACGGTCGCTGGTCCTCGCTCGGCTCGCCCAACGACGCGCAGATCTACGGCCGCCCCGGCGCCGCGACCTCGACGACCGGCACCACGGTCGCCGTTCGCACCCCGGACGACGGCGTGTGGGTCCGCACCCGCGACGCCGGCGGCGCGTGGTCGGACTGGACGAACATCGGCGGCACCATCTCCAGCAGCCCCACGCTCGTGGCGCAGGGCGACAAGGTCTCGGTGTTCGCGCTGGCCAGCGACTACACGCTGTGGCAGAACGACCGCAACGGCACCACGTGGGCCGGCTGGTTCAAGCAGCCGAAGTACCCGTCCGGCAACGTCGTGGGCACCCTCGGCGGTGCGGCTGACGCGAATGGCGTCTGGCTCGGAGTGCGTGGTCCGGACGACCATGTCCGCGTAGACAAGCTCTGAGCACCAGGCTCTGAGCACGAGGAGGATTTGGCGATGTCCACACCAGACAACCCGACGGCCGTGGTGACCGGTGCCGCGTCAGGCATCGGCGCGGCGACAGCGCGGCGGCTGCAGGCCGACGGCTACCGCGTCGTGGGTGTGGACCTCGCCCCCCTCCCCGACGACCTCGCCGGCGTGCGCGGCGACGTGACCGCCGACGAGACCTGGGCGCAGGTCGTCGAGCTGGCCGGCGAGGTAGACGCCCTGGTCAGCAACGCGTACGTGCCGACGACCGGCCCGCTGCACGAGATGCCGCGGGAGCAGTGGCAGCACCAGCTCGACGTGAACCTCACCGGTTCCTACCTCGCGGTGAAGGCGTGCCTGCCAACGCTTCGAGCCCGGCGGGGTTCCGTCGTACTGGTGTCTTCGGTGCACGCGCGGTTCGGCCTGCCGGGCCACCCGGCGTACGCGGCGAGCAAGGGCGCGCTGGTTTCGCTGGCGCGCCAGCTCGCCGTGGAGTACGCGCCCGAGGTGCGCGTGAACTCGGTGCTGCCCGGACCCGTGCGCACGCAGGCGTGGGACCGGCTCACCGAAGAGGACATCGAACGCAGCGCGCGGGCGACCCCCGCCGGACGCCTCGGCGACCCGGCCGAGGTCGCCGCCGTGATCGCGTTCCTCCTCTCGCCGGCGGCCTCGTTCGTCACGGGCGCCGACCTGACCGTCGACGGCGGCTGGTCGGCCGCCAAGGATTCCGCTTAGACCGCGTCTCATAGGAAATGGGGGCCAGGTGAAGATCACCGGTATCGAGACGTTCCTCGTCGCACCACGTTGGTTGTTCCTGAAGGTGAACACCGACGAGGGCATCTCCGGCTGGGGCGAGCCCGTGGTCGAGGGCCGCGCCGAGACGGTGCGCGCGGCGGTGCACGAGATGGCCGAGCTCGTCGTCGGCCAGGACCCGCTGCGCATCGAGGACCACTGGCAGACCTTGCGCCGCGGCGGGTTCTACCGCGGCGGGCCCGTGCTCTCCAGCGCGCTCGCGGGCTTCGACCACGCGCTGTGGGACATCGCCGGCAAGGTGCACGGGGTGCCGGTGCACGAGCTGCTCGGCGGGCCCGTGCGCGACCGCGTGCGCGTGTATTCGTGGGTGGGCGGCGACCGTCCTTCGGGCATTTTCGACGCCGTGTCCGCGCAGGTGGAGGCCGGTTTCACGGCAGTGAAGATGAATGTGGCGGGACCGCTCGCGCCCATCGCGTCACCCGCGGAAGCCAACGCGGCGCTGGCCCGGGCGCGTGAGGCGCGTGAGGCGCTGGGCCCGGAGCGCGATCTCGCCATCGACTTCCACGGCCGCGTCTCGCCCGCGATGGCGCGCCGGCTGGTGAAGATGCTCGAAGAGGTCCAGCCGATGTTCGTCGAGGAGCCGGTACTGCCGGAGACGCAGGGTGGCGCGTTGGCGTCGGTCGTCGCCGCGTCGACGGTGCCGATCGCGGTCGGCGAACGGCTGTATTCGCGCTGGGAGTTCAAGCCGGTGCTCGACGCGGGCGTCGCGGTGGTGCAGCCCGACCCGTCGCACGCCGGCGGCATCTCGGAGCTGCGGCGCATCGCCGCGCTGGCCGAGGTCTACGGCGCGAGCATGGCGCCGCACTGTCCGCTCGGCCCGATCTCGCTGGCGGCGTCGATGCAGGTGGCCTTCGCGACGCCGAACTTCCTGATCCAGGAACAGAGTCTGGGCATGCACTACCACCAGGGCACCGAGGCGCTGAGCTACCTGACGGACTCCGCACTGTTCCGCTTCACCGACGGCTACGCCGCGCGGCCGACCGCGCCCGGCCTCGGCATCGAGGTCGACGAGCAAGCCGTGCGCCGCGCCGACGAGGTCGGCCACCACTGGCGTTCGCCCGTGTGGCGCCTGGACGACGGCGGGCTCGCCGAATGGTGACCGACGTCGTGTGGCTCGACAACGGCGTGCTGCGCCTCGGCGTCGTCCCGGCGCTGGGCGGGCGGCTGTTGTCGGTGACACACGAAGGCATCGAGCTCCTGTGGCGCAACCCGGCGTTGCTGAGTCCCGACCTGCAGCCGCTCGACGGCCACGTCCTGGCCCCGAACTCCGGCCGGATGGGCGACTGGGTCAACTACGGCGGCGACAAGACCTGGCCCGCGCCGCAGGGCTGGGACGGGCCCGGCCAGTGGGCGGGGCCGCCGGACCCCGTGCTGGACTCGGGCCCCTACTCCGTCTCGGGCCTCACCGAGCTGTCGGTCACCCTGACCAGTGGCGTCGAACCCCGCACGGGCCTGCGGTTCACGCGCGAGCTGACGCTGGGCTCCGGCGCTTCGTACACGCTGCGGCTCACCGCGGCGAACTGCTCCGAGGGGCCGGTGCGCTGGGCACTGTGGAACGTCACCCAGCTCCCTGGCGGCGGCACCGTCACGGCCGGGCTCGCGGGCATGCGCACGCCGGCTGTCGTGGAGCTCGTGGCGGGCACCGGAAACCCCGAGTACACAGTGGACGGTGGGACGCTCGTGGTGCCGCCGCAGGACGTCGTCGGCAAGCTCGGAGTGCCGGACACCGCGGGCCGGGTCTCGTGCACCGTCGGTGAGACCACGCTCACGCTGTCCTTCGACGTCGACCCGGCCGCGGAGTACCCCGACGCGGGTTCGCCGCTCGAGATCTGGCTGGAGCACCCGCTGCCGGAACCCCTCGCCGACCTGGGCGACCTCGATCCGCCGGCGCGCATCGTGGAGCTGGAGGCGCTCGGCCCGCTGACCACGCTCGCTCCCGGTGAGACGACATCGCTGACCGTGACCGGAACCGTTTCGGGCTGACGGCTCAGGCGTTCCAGCCGCCGTCGACGCGCAGGTCACTGCCGGTGATGTAGGAGGCGGCGGGCCCGGCGAGGAACGTGATCAGGGCGGCGACCTCGTCCGCGGTGGCGTAGCGGCCGAAGGGCAGGTCCGCGAGGACGCGCTGCCCCAGCGGGGAGTCGTGCGGGATGCCCATGTCCGTCTCGGCGAAGCCCGACACGACGGTGTTGACGGTGATCCGGCGCGGCGCGAGCTCGTGCGCCCACGAGCGCGTGTAGCCGCTCACGGCCGCCTTGGCCGCGCTGTAGTCGGCGAGCCCGGCGGTGTAGGCGCGTTCCCCGGCGATGGAGCCGAGGCTGATGACGCGGCCGCCGTCGGGCATGTGGGCGAGCACGCGTTCGGTGGCGGCGACCAGGCCGAGGACGTTGACCGCCCAGATCCGCTCGCGGTCGGCCTGCGCGATGGTGCCCGTGGTGCCGCCGATGAGCGTGCCCGCGCTGTTGACCAGGACATCGATGCGGCCGAACCGCTCGGCGACCGCGTCGACCATGGCGTTGACCTGCGCGACGTCGCCTTGGTCGGCCTGGAAGACCTCGGCCTCGACGCCCAGCGCCCGCACTTCCTCGGCAACGGCTTTCGCCTTGTCGGCCGACTGCACGTAGGCGAACGCGACGTCGGCGCCGACCGCCGCGAGGTGCCGGGCCGCCGCGGCACCCAGCCCTCGGCTGGCCCGCGCCCCACCCGACGCCCCACCCGGCCGCCGGCTCGGTTCGCGAGGCGAAGCGAACGGAGACCCGCGAAGCCATCCGCCAAGCCGCCGTGGCGTTGTTCGCTGAACACGGCTTCGACCAGGTCACCGTCACCGACATCACCCGAGCCTCCGGCGTCGCCCGGAGCACGTTCTTCCGGTACTTCCCGGACAAAGCCGAAGTCCTGTTCGAGGACGATTCGGCCTCGCATCTGCTCCTGGCGAAGGCCGTGGCGGGCGCGGCGCGAGCGGCGGAAGAACCACTCGGCGACTCCTTCGGCGCGGTGATGCGGGTGGCGCGCGCCGCCATCCTCGTGCTCGCCGATTCCAAGGCGATCCAGGCCGTGCGGTACCCGGTGCGCGAACAGCTGATCGCCGAGACGCCTCAGCTGCAGGCGTGCAGCTTGGTCAAGGAGCGCGGGTACACCGACGCGCTGGACGCGGCGCTGGTCGAACAAGGCGCGGCGCCGCTCGTGGCGAGGCAGGCCGCCCACGTCGCGACAGCGTGTTACGACGCCGGCTACATGCAGGCGTTCAGTTCGCCCGAAACGCTTCCGGAGGCGGTCGCCGCGGCTTTCGAGCGGCTCTTCGCGTTGTAATTCCCTCGCGTCCCCGCCGTCGGCTGTGCGAGGCTCTCCGCCGGCTCGGTGCACGGGGTGCCGAGGCCTTCGCGAGGCCGAACCGGTGGGAGCCGTCTGGATCCCACCGGCCCCGCCCACCTCTGACCTGCACGGGTATCGTGGCCGCGTGACGGACAAGCCCCGGATTCCCAACGTGCTCGCCGCCCGCTACGCGTCGCCCGAGCTGGTGCGGCTGTGGTCGCCCGAGCAGAAGGTGGTGCTGGAGCGGCAGCTGTGGCTCGCCGTGCTCCGCGCGCAGAACGAGCTGGGCGTCGAGGTGCCCGAAGGTGTGCTCGCGGACTACGAGCGCGTGATCGACGACGTGAACCTCGAGTCGATCGCCGAGCGCGAGCGTGTGACGCGCCACGACGTGAAGGCCCGCATCGAGGAGTTCAACGCCCTCGCCGGCCACGAGCACGTGCACAAGGGCATGACCTCGCGCGACCTCACGGAGAACGTGGAGCAGCTGCAGCAGCTGCGGTCGCTGGAGCTCATGCGCAGCCGCGTCGCCGCGGTGCTGGCGCGGCTGGCCGCATTGGCCGTGGAGCACTCGGACCTGGTGATGGCCGGGCGCTCGCACAACGTCGCCGCGCAGGCCACCACGCTCGGCAAGCGGTTCGCGACCGCCGCCGACGAGCTGCTGGTCGCGTTCTCCCGCCTGGACAACCTCATCGAGCGCTACCCGCTGCGGGGCATCAAGGGCCCGGTCGGCACGGCGCAGGACATGCTCGACCTCCTGGGCGACGAGTCCACTTTGGACCTCCTGGAGTCCAAGATCGCCGAGCACCTCGGGTTCCGCAACCACTTCGTGAGCGTCGGGCAGGTCTACCCGCGTTCGCTCGACTTCGACGTGCTGTCCACGCTGGTGCAGCTGGCGGCGGCGCCGTCGAGCCTCGCCAAGACGATTCGCCTGATGGCCGGCCACGAGCTCGTGACCGAGGGCTTCAAGCCCGGCCAGGTCGGCTCGTCGGCCATGCCGCACAAGATGAACACGCGCTCGTGCGAGCGGGTCAACGGTCTGGCCGTCGTGCTGCGCGGGCACCTGTCGATGATCGGCGAGCTCGCGGGTGATCAGTGGAACGAGGGCGACGTGTCCGACTCGGTCGTGCGCCGCGTCGCGCTGCCCGACGCGTTCTTCGCGCTCGACGGCCTGCTGGAGACCTTCCTCACCGTGCTGGCCGAGTTTGGCGCCTTCCCGGCCGTGATCGAGCGTGAGCTCGATCGCTACCTGCCGTTCCTCGCCACCACGAAGGTGCTGATGGCGGCCGTGCGCGGCGGCGTCGGTCGTGAGACGGCCCATGAGGCGATCAAGGAGAACGCCGTCGGCGTGGCCCTGGCGATGCGCGAGCGCGGCGCCGAGAACGACCTGCTCGACCGGCTGGCGGCCGACTCGCGCTTGCCGTTGGATCGCGGCGACCTGGACAAACTCCTCGCCGACCGGATCTCGTTCACGGGCGTGGCGCCGGCGCAGGTCGAGGAGGTGGCGCGGCGCGTGGAGACCGTGCTGGAGCGCTTCCCGGACGCGGCGCAGTACGCGCCGGGGCCGATCCTGTAAGCGGAGCTGACAGGACCCGACGGAAAATCCGGCTACTGCGGAGCGAGGCCGTTTCCTAGCCTCTGGGCACTGGCGACAGAAGAGAGTCGACGATGCCCCTCGCTTGCCGTGCCCTGGTTCTCCTGCTCACCGCCGTGCTGGCTGCCGCGTGTTCGAGCAGTCCGCCGCCGGCACCGGCCGCCCCGGTGCCGGCGTGCCGGGTGGTGAAGACCCCCGTCTCGGTCCCCGGCGTGGCCGCGCCGGGACAGCTCACCGGTGATTTGTGCACGCCCCCGAGCGGCAACGGCACCGTGCTGCTGCTCGTCGCCGGGGGCGGGGAGAACGCCGACTACTGGGAACTGCCCGAGCTGCGCTCCAACAGCCTCGTCCGCGCGGCCCTGGCCAAGGGCTACGCCACCTACGCGCTCGACCGGCTCGGCACCGGCCGCTCGACCGTGCCCGCTTCGAGCACATCGGTGACCTACGACGGGCAAGTGTCCACTGTGGACCAGGTGGCGACGGCGTTGCACAGCGACATCCAGCAGTTCGGCACCACCTGGCACACCGTCGTGGGCATCGGGCACTCGCTGGGTTCCGGCACGCTGGCCGGCGTCGCGGCGAGGCACGCCGGAGTGCTCGACGCGCTGATCCTCACCGGGTACGGCGCCGCCGTGACCCCGGAAACCCTTCAGCTCGACAAGCTCTACCAGGTGCCCGCGCGGACCGTCGGGACTCGGTGGCGAGGGCTGGACGACGGGTACGTGACGGTGCTGCCGGACAAGGTCGAGCAGATCGGCCTCGTCCACGGCCCGGGCACCGACCCGAAGGCGCTGCCGGTGATCGGCGCCCACCAGGGGATCCTCTCCGACACCGAGCTGTCCTCCCGGCCGCAGGGCGCCGCCGCGGCAGCGCAGGCGGCCCGGATCACGGTGCCGGCGCTGGTCGCCGTCGGCCAATTCGATCGCCACTACTGCGAGGGCAATCCTGTGGGCGCGCCGCCGGCACCGACTGCGCAGTGCGGTGGCGCGCCCGCGTTCCAGAGCTACGAGAAGAAGCTGCTGCCGAACGCGTGCCTCGCCACCCACCTGGTCGCCGGCAGCGGGCACGCGATCCAGGAGGAGCTCGCCGCGCCGGCTGCGAACGCGTTGTACCTGTCGTGGCTGCAATCCACTTTCGACGGCGGCAAAGCGCAGTGCGCGGAGACCGGCCCGATGCCGTGATCCACCTCATCCACGAGCGCGGCGAGTCCCGCTTAACGGGAAACCGATTCCGGCTCCACCGGCGCCGGCGCGAATTCCTGTGACCGCGGGCACGAAGTCCACGTACTGAGACGAAGTTACCCGATCGGGCGAAATCCCTAATCTCGGACGCAGAACCCGGAAGCGCCAGGCCGCACCCCGCGGCCTGGCGTTTTTCATGTCCGTGAGCCAGGAAGAAGTCATGCGCAAGCTCCTCAGCACTCTCGCCGTCGTAGTCGCCTCCGCCGTCACGCTCACCGCGTGCGGCTCGTCGGACGCGTCGGGCCAGACGCTGCGCGTCGGCACCCTCACGGACGCGCCGCCGAGCATCTACCTCGAAAACGGCCAGTTCACCGGCTACGACAATGAGCTGCTGCGCGACATCGCCAAGCGCGAAGGCTTCCAGGTCGAGTTCGTCGGTACCGAGTTCTCCGGCTTGCTCGCCAAGGTCGCGGGCGGGCAGCTCGACATCGGCAGCTCCACGATCTCCGCCACCACCGCGCGCAAGAAGACCGTCGCTTTCTCCAACGGCTATGACACCAGCTACACCACCGTTGTCAGCAAGAAGGGCGCGAACCTCGCCGACGCGAGCGCTTTCTCGGGCAAGCGCCTCGGCGTGGTGCAGGGGTCGGTGCAGGACGAGTTCGCGGGCAAGCTCGCGGGCGCCGAGGTCGTGCGATTCCCCGACTACAACGCGGGTTTCGCGCAGCTGCGCGACGGCGGCCTCGACGGCTGGGTGGTGCCGAAGGACATCGGCCAGAAGTACCTCGACCAGAACCCGAGCGTGCCGCTCGAGTTCGGCTACACCGTGCTGGACAAGGACACGCCTTCGGCCTACGCGGTGGCGAAGTCCGATCCGGACCTGCTGAACAAGCTCAACGATGGCCTCGCGAAGGCCATCGCGGACGGCACCGTCGCCCGCCTGCACGCCCAGTTCTTCAAGCAGGCGCCCGTGGCCGCGGAGCTCGCCAAGGGCGGTCCCGGTCTGCCGGTGAAGAACGCGTGACTGTCCTATCCTGCATCGACGGTTCCGGCCGGGAAGCTGAGGAGTGACATGAAGAAGACATTGGTCACAGCCGTCACGGCGGCGGCCCTGCTCGCCACGCTCACCGCGTGCGGCGGTGGCAGCGGCAGCGGTGGTGACACCCTGCGGGTCGGCACGCTGAGCGACTCGCGGCCCAACGCCTACCAGGAGAACGGCCAGTTCACCGGGTTCGACAACGAGCTGCTGAAGGACATCGCGGCCAAGGAGAACCTGAAGGTCGAGTTCGTCGCGGTCGACTTCTCCGCGCTGCTGGGCCAGGTCGCCAACGGCACGTTCGACATCGGCAGCGCGGGCATCGCGCAGACCGACGCGCGCAAGCAGACCGTGGCGTTCTCCGACCCGTACAACTACCAGTCGCTCGGGATCGAGGCGAAGGATGCGGCGGGCATCACCGACGAGAACTCCTTGGCGGGCAAGCGGATCGGCGTGGTGCAGGGCACCGTCTCCGACACCTGGCTCGCGGCCAACGCGCCCAAGGCCCAGGCGGTGCGCTTCCCGAACGACGCCGCGGCGCTGAGCGCACTGAAGTCGTCGGCGATCGACGGCGCGGTGTTCGACGCGGCCTCGGCCGAGGACTACTCGGCGAAGAACCCGGGCCTGAAGGTCACCAAGACGATCACCACGACGATCCCGCACGGGTACGCCGTGAAGAAGGGCAACACCGACCTGCTGAACAAGCTCAACGACGGCATCAAGAAGGCCGTTGCCGACGGCACCTGGAAGAAGGTGCATCAGCAGTTCGAGCCGAACGAGCCGGTGCCCACCGAGTTCGCCACGGGGCAGTAGTTCACGATGGATCAGTTTCTCGACACGTTTCTCAACTGGGACTACATCTGGCAGGTCTTCCCCGACCTGCTGAAGACAGGCCTGGTCAACACGCTGATCCTCGCCGGGGTGTCGGCGGTCATCGGCACCGTGCTCGGCATGGTGCTGGCGGTGATGGGACTGTCCAAGAAGGTCTGGCTGCGCTGGCCCGCGCGCGTGTACACCGACATCTTCCGCGGCCTGCCGGCGATCCTGACGATCCTCGTGATCGGCCAGGGTCTCGGCACGCTCGCGCGGCCGATCGTCGGCCACAACCCGTACCCGCTGGGCATCACCGCGCTGAGCCTGATCGCGGCGGCCTACATCGGTGAGATCTTCCGCGCGGGCATCCAGAGTGTCGAAAAAGGACAGCTGGAGGCCAGCCGCGCGCTGGGCATGACCTACACCAAGGCGATGCTGCTGGTGGTGATCCCGCAGGGCGTGCGCCGCGTGCTGCCCGCGCTGGTGAACCAGTTCATCGCGCTGGTGAAGGATTCTACGCTGGTGTACTTCCTCGGGTTCCTCACCTCGCAGCGCGAGCTGTTCCGCATCGGCCAGGACCTGGCGGCCAACACGGGCAACCTCTCGCCGCTGGTGGCGGCCGGCGTGGTGTACCTCGTGATCACCGTGCCGCTCACGCACCTGGTGAACTACATCGACAAGCGCCTGCAGACCGGCCGCAAGGTCCGCGCCGACCCCGGCGACGACGGCGGCGGCAGCAGCCTGACGCTCGTGAACACCGAAAGGGTGAGCCTGTGACCACCGCCGTGCGTTCGTCCAGTGTGGAGCTGCGCGACATCCACGTCAGCTTCGGCACGCTCGAAGTCCTGCGCGGCGTGGACCTGAATGTGGCCAGCGGCCGCACCACGTGCGTCATCGGCCCGTCCGGCTCGGGCAAGTCCACGCTGCTGCGCTGCGTCAACCGGCTGCAGGAACCCGACAGCGGCGACCTGCTGCTCGACGGCACCAGTGTGATCCACTCGAACCCGGACGCGCTGCGCCAGCGCGTGGGCATGGTGTTCCAGCACTTCAACCTGTTCGGGCACCGCAGCGTGCTGGACAACATCGTGCTGCCGTTGCGGAGCGTGAAGCGACTGTCCAAAGAGGAGGCCACGGCGATCGCGCAGGCGCGGCTGGCCGAGGTCGGCCTGGAGGACAAGGCGCCGTATCGGCCGTCGGCGCTGTCGGGCGGGCAGCAGCAGCGCGTGGCCATCGCGCGGGCGCTGGCGATGGACCCCGAGGTGATGCTGTTCGACGAGGCCACCTCCGCGCTGGACCCCGAGCTGGTCAAGGGCGTGCTGAACCTGATGGCGGGCCTGGCTTCGCGCGGCCTCACGTTGATCGTGGTGACGCATGAAATGGGCTTCGCGCGCAGCGTCGCCGATGAAGTGGCGTTCATGGACGCCGGCCGGATCGTGGAGCAGGGCAGCCCGGACCAAATCTTCGAAAACCCGCGCAGCCCGCGGTTGCAGCAGTTCCTTTCGCAGGTGCTCTGAGCGCTCTCGGCAATTTCCCCGAATTGATCGCGCGTATCACGAAATTCGGTGACTTGACCGGAGAGTTCGTGAGCGTAGTCTCGGCCCCGCACTTCATCGCATTCACGCTCGAGGCGAGAGCGAGGACGACGAGATGGGTGGAGCCGGGGAGCTCGCCGCGCAGGTCAAGGGCGGGGTCTATTTTCCAGGCGACGTGGGGTACGACCGGGAACGGGGCGGGTTCAACCTCGCGCTCGACCACCGGCCCGAGGTGGTGGTGGCGGCCGCGGACGAATCCGACCTGGTCGCGAGCGTGCGCTTCGCCGCGGAGCACGGGTTGGCTGTCGACGTGCAGTCGACCGGCCACGGCGCGCACCGCTCGATGGGCGGCGGCTTGCTCGTCACCACGCGGGGCCTGAACCGGGTCGAGGTCGACCCGCGGCGGCGGGTCGCGCGCGTTTCGGCCGGGGCGACGGCGCGCGACGTCCTCGTCGCCACTGCCGCACACGGCCTGACCGCGCCGGTCGGGTCCGCACCCGGCGTCGGCTACGTCTCCTACTGCCTCGGCGGTGGCCTCGGCATGCTCGGCCGGCGTCACGGTTACGCCGCCGACCACGTACGCCGCTTCGAGATAGTCACGGCGGACGGCCGCGAGCTCACCGTGACGGCCAAGCAGCACCCCGAGCTGTTCCGTGCCCTGCGCGGTGGTGGCGGTAACCTCGCCGCGGTCACCGCGCTGGAAACCAGCCTGGTGCCGCTGCGCGAGCTCTACGGCGGCAGCCTGTTCTTCACCACCGAGCGCGCCCCGGTGGTCATCGAGCGGTTCCGGTCGAGCCTGGCGACGGCGCCGCGGGAGCTGAGCCTGTCGCTCGCGTTCCTTGCCTTCCCGGACGCGCGGGGCGTGCCCGAACCGCTGCGGGGCCGGTTCTGCTGCCACCTGCGCGTGGCCTACCTCGGCGCCGCGGACGCCGGCCGGCGCTTCGTCGAGCCGCTGGTCACGGCGGGCCCGTTCCTCGACACGGTGACGATGATGCCGATGACCGACCTCGGCTCGATCCACGCCGACCCGGTGGGCCCGATGCCGGTCGACAGCGAGAGCCTCGCGCTGACCAGCGAGGACGCACTGGAGGTCGTGCCGTCGCTCGTGGATCCGCGCGCGCCGTTCATGCTGGAGCTGCGCCACCTCGGCGGCGCGCTGGCCGACGAACCCGAGGTCGCGGACGCCGTCGGGCACCGCGCGGCGCGGCTGAACCTGTTCACGTCGGCTCACCCCGGCGCCGCACCCGGGTCGCAGTCGCACGTGTACGAAGCCGTCTCGGAGTGGAGCTCCGGCGGTCCACTGAGGACGTTCCTGCCGACGAGCCACACCGACGCGTCGTCCTGCTACGAACCGGCCACGGCCGCGGAGCTCGCGCGCCTCAAGGACGTCTGGGATCCGGGTGACGTGTTCAGCTTCGCCCCGGCCGTGGGCGCACCAGCTCTTCGAGCCAGTCGAACATCCGGTTCTCGGTGAGCAGCCGGCCCATCGGCTGCACGTGCTCGTTGGCGCCCTCCTCCACGGTGAACCGCAGCAGGTCGGCGCGGCCGCCGCGCCCGCGCACGAGCTCGGCGAGCCGGCTGGACTGGCCGGGCCAGAACTGCTCGTCGTCCGGGTCGGTGATGAGCAGGGGCGTGCTGATGGCGGCGACGGTTTCCTCGTCCAGCTGGTACTTCTCGACGGCTTTGAAGAGGTCGTACCAGTCTTCGTGCGAGTAGGGCCGCGCGCGGAACGTCAGGGTGCGGCGCAGGCCGGGCAGGCGGACGGCGAGGCCCATGTCGCGGTTGAACGCGTCGCGCTCGCCGTGCGCCAGCGCGGTCCGCATGCTCCTGGACAGGTGGCTCGTCCAGGAAGTCGACACGTCGACCACGCCCGGGTCGATCACCGCGGCGGCCAGGCGGTGCTCGAACGCGAGCGCGCGGGGCAGCCAGTAACCGGCCTGGCTGATGCCGTAGCCGGCGAGCTCGGCGACGTCCGGACGGTCGACGAGCGTGTCGACGACCGGGGTCAGCACGGCTTCCCAGTCGTGACGGAAACAGGTTTCGCGCTCGAACAGCATCGACTGCTGGCCGGGGCCGTCGTAGAGGAACGCGTTCCAGCCGCGGGCCAGCGCACCGGCCGCGGCGGAGGTCCACAGGTCACTGAGGGCGCCGTCGCTGCCGTTGGTGATGACCAGCGTCGGGCGCGAGGTGCCGGACGCGTCGGGGCGCAGGAGGTAACCGGGCAGCTCCGTGCCTTCGTAGGGAACCGGGACGCGGAGGAAGGCGCCGTCGGAGCAATCCACGACGGCTTCCCAGCATTCCCGGTGGGACTTGAACGCTTCCTTCAGCGCAGCCGTGTCGTCCCCTGTGGACAGTCCGTCGACGACGCAGGCCCAGTACGTCGCCGCTCGCAGGTAGTGGGAGCCGGCGCTGACCAGGTGCCCGGCTTCGCGCGCCTTCGCGGCTTCTTCCTGCACTCGGGCCGCCGTCCGCTCCCATTCGGGCGCCCAGTCCGTCGCCCGGTCGACGCGGGCGATCGTCGCCAGCACCTCACCGACCTCACTCGCCCCGCGCACGGCGCGGCCGAGCACTCCGCGCGTGGCGAAATCGAGCTCGTCGTCGCGGAAGAATCCCGCGGAAATGACCTTGTTGCCGTGGGAAACCAACGCCACCATTTGTGCCTCCCCATCTTTCGTCCACACTCGCCTCTCGGTGCGGACGTTGACAAGGCGAGGTTTTGCTCAGCCGACGGGGGAAGCGGTGATCGTGCATTCCTCGGCGGCGCCCAGATTCAGCACCGCAGCAGCGGATCCGCCGTTCACGGCGACGGCCAGGTGGCCGGCGGAGTCGGTGAAAACCAGGTTCGTGCCCGGGGGCACGTCGCCGAACGTCCGCCCGATCGTCGCCGACACCGCGACGCGTTCGCTGTGGACCGTGACGCCGCCCCTCAGGCCGGTCAGCTCGAGGTCGGCGGGGGTGGCGGCCAGCTGGACGTTGCCGAAGTGGTCGACCGTCAGCACGTCCGACACGAGCTTCCCGGGGAACGCGGCGATCAACGGCTCAGGCAGCCGGACCAGGTCGTCGACCTCGGGCCCGAAGCTCGCGGGTTCGGCCCCGAGCGCGAGGCGGGCGGCGGCGGGGGCGAACACGTCACGGCCGTGGAAGGTCGCCGACGCCGGGTCGGGCACGTCGATCTCGTAGGCCTCGATCACGCCGCCGAGCGCGGCCGCGGCGGGCAGGAGCAGGCCGTTGTCGGGCCCGACCAGCGGGCCTCGGTGGGTGACGACGACGATGCTTCGCCTTGCGGTTCCCACACCGGGGTCCACCACGGCCAGGTGCACGGCGTCCGGCAGCGACGGCACGGTCTGCGCCAGCACCGCCGCGCCTGGGCGCACCTGCTGCGGCGGTACGAGGTGCGTCACGTCGAGCACGCGCACGTCGGGCGCCAGGCGCGCGATCACCCCGTGGCAGGCCGCGACGAAGCCGTCGCGCAGGCCGTAGTCGGTGGTGAACGAGATCCAGCGGTAGCGCATGACCTGCATCATCCTCGGTCCCCGGGGCCTCGGGTTAGGGTGCAGCCGTGACGAAGCTCGCCGAATACCCGAAGATCGCCGCCGGCAAGGTCCGGGAGCTCTACGCCGTGGGGGACGACCACCTGTTGCTGGTCACGTCCGACCGCATCTCGGCCTACGACTTCGTGCTGGACACGCCCATCCCCGACAAGGGGCGCGTCCTCACGGCGATGAGCGTGTTCTGGTTCACCCAGCTCGCCGACCTCATCCCGAACCACCTCGTGGCCTGGGACGACCCGCGCATCCCCGCCGAGGTCCTGGGCCGGGCGCTGCTCGTGCGGCGCCTGGACATGCTGCCGGTGGAGGCCGTCGCGCGCGGGTATCTCACGGGATCCGGCTTCGCGGACTACCAGCGCACCGGCTCGGTCTGCGGCGTCGAGCTGCCGGGCGGCCTGGTCGAGTCGGCACGGTTGCCCTCGCCCATTTTCACGCCGGCCACGAAGGCCGAGCTGGGTGAGCACGACGAGAACGTGTCGTTCGAAACGGTCGCCGCGCAGATCGGCTTGGCGCGGGCGACCGAGGTCCGCGACGCGACGCTGGCCATCTACCGCCGCGGCGCCGAGTTCGCGGCCGAGCGCGGCATCCTGCTGGCGGACACGAAGTTCGAGTTCGGCCTCGACGCCGAGGGTCGGCTCGTCCTCGCCGACGAGGTCCTCACGCCCGACTCGTCGCGCTACTGGCCGGCCGACGGCTACGAGCCCGGCCACGCCCAGCCGTCGTTCGACAAGCAGTACGTGCGCGACTGGCTCACCGGTCCGTCCGGCTGGGACCGCGCGTCGAACACCCAGCCGCCGCCGCTGCCGGACGACGTCGTGGCCGCCACGCGTGCCCGTTACGTCGAGGCCTACGAGCGGATCAGCGGGCTTTCGCTGGCCGACTGGCCGGGCGCCTGAAACTGTCGGTGGGCGCTGGCAGACTGGATCACATGAGCGAGGCTTTGGTACTGGGCGGCGGCGGGGTCGCGGGGATCGCGTGGATGACGGGCCTGCTGGCGGGCCTTGCCGACGCGGGGCGTGACGTCAGTGGAGCGGACCTGATCGTCGGCACGTCGGCGGGCTCCACCGTCGCCGCGCAGATCGGCAGCGGGTTGAGCCTGGGCGAGCTGTACGTCCGGCAGACGGACCCCGCGCGTCAGTCCCCGGAGATCCCGGTCGAGGTGGACCTGGAGAAGTTCGGCGAGCAGTTCGGCGCCGCGGTTTCGGCCGGCTCGGTTCTCGAGGTCCGGCGCGCGGTCGGCGAGTTCGCGCTGTCGGCCTCCACGGTGCCCGAGTCGCGCCGCCGCTCGGTGATCGAGGCGCGGCTCCCGTCGCACGAGTGGCCCACCCGCGCGTTGGCGATCGTGGCGGTCGACGCGCTCTCCGGCGAGCCCCGCGTCTTCCGCAACGACTCGGGCGTGTCGCTGGTCGACGCCGTGGCCGCCAGCTGCGCCGTCCCGGGCATCTGGCCGCCGGTCTCCCTCGAGGGCCATCGCTACGTCGACGGCGGCGTGCGGTCCGCGGACAACGCCGACTACGCGGCGGGCTACGACCGGGTGCTGGTGGTCATGCCCCTGGGCTCGGCCGATGTCTTTCCTACGGAGAAGCCCTTCGCGGACGTCGTGGCGTCGCTGCGCGCCGGCGGCTCCTCGGTGGCCGTGGTGGAACCCGACGAGGCCTCCCTCGCGGCGATCGGCCAGAACCCCCTGGACCCGGCGACGCGCCGCCCGTCCGCCGAGGCAGGGCGGGCGCAGGGGAAGGGCTTGGAGATCGTCTGGTCGTGATCGCTTCATGAGTGAGGCAGAAAACAGGCAGCCGACCCGACTTTCACTGGCAGACTGGCGTCCGTGATCCTGCTCATCTGCGGCAGTCTGCGGGGCGGTTCGGTGAACGCGGCGGTGATCGGGACCGCTGCGGGGTTCACCGAGTCCAAGGTCTACGCGGGCCTCGGCGACCTCCCCCACTTCAACCCCGACGACGACCAAGACCCCCTGCAGCCGGCCGTCGTGGCGTTGCGCGCGGAGGTCGGTGCGGCCGACGGCGTGCTGATCTGCACGCCGGAGTACGCGGGCGGCCTGCCGGGGTCGTTCAAGAACGTGCTGGACTGGACCGTCGGCGGCGGTGAGATCTACGGCAAGCCCGTGTCGTGGATCAACGCGTCGTCCGTCGCGGCCCCCACCGGCGGCGCGGATGCCCACGAATCGCTGCGCAAAGTCCTCACCTACGCCGGCGCGCGCATCGTCGAAGACGCCTGCGCGCGCATCCCCATCCCGCGCCACACCGTGTCCGACGGCGTCATCACCGACCCCGACCTGCGGGGCCGGATCGCGATGGCCGTGAGCAGGTTGGTGGAGGCCACCAAAGCCTGACACCGCGCAACTCTCATGTGTCCTTTCTGCGCAGTTCACGGCGTTGTCAGGCAGGCGCCACCGGGCTGAGGCGCAATGGGACACGTGGATGCTCGCCTGCTGGTATCGCTGTCCGGGGCCACCCCGCGCACGCTGCACCGCTGCGCCGACCTCGCGTCGGAGCTGGAGCGGCGGCGGGTGCCGCTGTCGATCCTGCACGTCGCGCGGACCGAGGACGGCCCGGTGACCGCCTGGGTGCGCACGCGTGCCGCCGCGGGGGATTCGGTGCTGCTGCACGGCTACGACCACCGCATCATGCCGACGCACCGCACCGTCCAGCTCGGCCGTCGCGCGGAGTTCGCCGCGCTGCCCGCGCACGAGGCGCGCTTGCGCCTGATCGCCGCCAAGGCCGCGCTCGACACCACCGGCGTTGCCGTCGACGGCTTCGCGCCGCCGCGCTGGCTCGCCTCGCAGGGCACGCTGCAAGCGTTGCGGGAACACGGGTTCACGCTCTGCGCCGACGCGGGTTCCGTCCGTGACCTCGTGACGGGCGAGGTGCTCCGGGCCCGCGTGCAGGAGTTCACGAGCCAGTCGCACCGCACCGAGACGGTCCGCTGCTTCGCCCTCGTGCTGGCCTCGGCCCGCGCCGCCCGCCGCGGCGGCCTGGTGCGCCTCGGCATCGACGCCGCCGACCTCACGCGCCCCGGTCTGCGCCAGGCCCTGCTCGACGCGGTCGACGTCGCCATCGAAAACCGCGCCTTCGGCAGCACCTACGGTTCACTGCGCCGCGCGGCCGCCGCCTGACCCCACGCGCCAAGCCCGCGGCTGGAATCATGGGCCGCATGGCGGAAACGAAGACCACGGTGAGCCCGGCGGCAGTCCGCGACGCCGCCCTCACCCTGTTCGCCGAACGCGGCTACCACGGCACCGCGCTCAGCCAGATCGCCGCGGCGCTCGGCATCCGCACGCCCAGCCTGTACAACCACATGCGCGCCAAGCAGGACCTCCTGCGCGACATCGTCGCCGACACCACCGAACAGGTCTGGGCCGACTACGAGTCCGCCGTCGCCGGCATCGACGACGTCGCCGAACGCCTCCGCCGCGCCACTCGCGTCTACGCCCTTCGCCACGCCACCCACCGCCGCGAAGCCCTCATCGTCAACCGCGACATCGCCAGCCTCGAAGATCCCGCCCGCACGGCCGTCCTCGAGCTGCGCCGCCGCCACGCCCAGGCCTTCCGCACCCTCATCGAACAGGCCGGCCCCACCGACGAGGAATCCGCGACGCTCGCGGCGTTCGGCATCCTGGAGATGTGCGTCAGCATCGCTCGCTGGTTCCACGAAGACGGGCCCCTGTCGGCGGAGGCTGTGGCGGACAAGTACAGCGAGTACGCATTGCGCGTCGCGGGCCTCGCCTGAGGATTCTTTCGCCGACGCACACCTGCTTCGCCTGACCACCTCGCCGAGTTTTCGGCGAGTGCCGCGACCTGACCGCAAGCCCCGCGCGACCGCGCCGCGACTCCGATTTCGCCCGCCAACACCGGCCTGGGTGGAAGGCCACGCGCCGCGCACCTGTCCCTCGGCCAAACCACCCGAATCCCCACCCGACCGCACCTTGCCCCCGCCGCCCCTCCTCCCTACACTCCATCAACTAACTATCATTAGTTAACCTCGCGGTGGAGATGTCGATGCTCAGAGTCGAGTTGATCCGTCCCATCCCTCAGCTGCTGGTCGGGCACGCGGCGCGCTTCGGGGGCAAGGTCGCGTTCTACGACGATCGCCGGGCGGTGACCTACGGGGAGCTGGCCGAGCGCACCCGACGGCTCGCCGGGAACCTCGTGGATCGCGGCGTGGCCCGGGGTGCGCGGGTGCTGATCTACCTGGAAAACAGCGTCGAGACGGCCGAGGCGTACCTCGCGACCACGCGGCTCGGCGCGGTCGGCGTGTGCGTGAACCCCAACGCCGCGCCCGCGGAGGTCGCGTACCAGCTCGCCGACAGTGAGGCGCGCGTCGTGATCACCGACGACGCGCACGTCGAGCACGTTCGCGCCATGGTCGAAGGCCGGGAAGCGCTGGTCGTGCTGGTCACGGAAAACGAAGCACCCGAAGAGAACTACGAATACCTCGCCACCACTGAACCGAAATCCGCGCCCCGGGACGACCTCGGGCTCGACGACGTCGCGTGGATGCTCTACACGTCCGGCACCACCGGTCGCCCCAAGGGTGTGCTGCTCACGCAGCGCAGCTGTCTGTGGGTGGTCGCCGCGTGCTGGGCCCCGATCGTGGGCCTCACGTCGGCCGACCGGGTGCTCTGCCCGCTGCCGCTGTTCCACTCCTACGCTCTGGATCTATGCGTGCTCGGCGTCTTCGCCGTCGGCGCGACGGAGCGGATCTTGCCGCGCTTCTCCACGCCCCGCGTGCTCGAACTGCTCGAACAAGAGCCGTTCACGCTGATGCCCGGCGTGCCCACGATGTTCCAGTACCTGCTGCACGGCGTCCGCGGCACGCAGTGGCGCAGCACCACGCTGCGCATGTGCGTGTCGGCCGGCGCGATCATGCCGGCGGCGCTCAACGCCGAGTTCGAGGAGGCGTTCGGTGTGCAGCTGCTGGAGGGCTACGGCATCACCGAAACGTCCACAATGGTCACCATGAACACCCCGGACGGCGGACGGGTACTGGGTTCGTGCGGGCTGCCGCTGCCCGGCGTCGGCGTGCGCCTCGTTGACCCCGTGACCGGCGAGGACGTCGGCGTCGGCGAAGAGGGCGAGCTGTGGGTCAGCGGCCCGAACATCATGCGGGGCTACCACAACCGCGCCGAGGCCAGCGCCGAAGTGCTGCGGCTCGGCTGGTACCGCACCGGCGACCTCGGCCGCCGTGACGCCAACGGCTTCCTCACGATTTCCGGCCGCACCAAGGAGCTCATCATCCGCGGCGGCGAGAACATCTACCCCGCCGAGGTGGAAGCCGTGTTGTTGAAGGTGCCCGGCGTGGCCGACGCCGCCGTCGTCGCGCGCAAGCACGCCGACCTCGGCGAGGTGCCGGTGGCGTTCGTCGTGCCCGAACAACCCGGCGACCTCGACGTGGCGACGCTGCGCGCCGCTTGCGCGCAGGAGCTCTCGCACTTCAAGGTGCCCGAGCAAATCCTCGAAATCGACGCCATCCCCCGCACCGGCTCCGGCAAGGTCATGCGCTTCCGCCTGCAGGAACGCCTGGTCGACGCCTGATTCCGGCCGCGGGTTGACCGTACCGAGCCCTGCCCCTACGCTGCGAACTAACGTTAATTAGTAAGGTGGTGCACGTGGACCTCTCGAACACCTTCACCGTGGACCTGCCGGTCGACGCCGCTTGGCGCGTGCTGACCGACCTCGAACGCGTCGCGCCCTGCATGCCCGGCGCGGCCCTGCTCGGTGTCGAAGACGGCGTGTACCGCGGCGCGGTGAAGATCAAGGTGGGCCCCGTTTCCGCGAAGTACCAGGGCACGGCGCGCTTCGTCGAGAAGGACGACGGCGCCCACCGCGCGGTGCTGCGGGCCGAGGGCAAGGACGCCGGCGGCCAGGGCAACGCGGCCGCGACCGTCACCGCCACGCTCACCGCGCAGGGCAGCGGGACGAAGGTCGACGTGCGCACCGACCTGGCGCTGTCCGGGCGGGTCGCGCAATTCGGCCGCGGCGTGATCGCCGACGTCACCGGCAAGCTGCTCGGCCAGTTCGTCCAACGCCTGGAAGCGGAAGTCGCGAGCGCCGCGCCGGTCAAGCCCGTGAACCTCGACGACGTCGAACCGCTCGACGTGATGGCGAGCGTCGGCGGCACGGTCGCCAAGCGCGCGGTGCCCGTCGCGGCCGTCGCGCTGCTGCTCGTCGTGCTCGTAATCCTCCTGGCGCGCAAGGGAAAGGCGGCGCAGTGACCGTGGTTCGTGAACCCCACCTCTACGTCGGTGGCCAGTGGATCGCCGGCGGTGGCACCGACTGCGAGGTCGAGAACCCGGCCACCGAGGAGCTCGCGGGTGTCGTCACGCAGGCCTCGCCCGCCGTCGTCAACCTGGCCGTGGCCTCGGCCAACGCGGCGTTCGACGGCTGGGCCACCACCCCGGTCGCCGAGCGGGCCGCCGCGCTGCGCCGCCTGCACGACGTGATCACCCAGCGCGCCGACCGATTCGCCGAGCTCATCACGCTCGAACAGGGCTCCCCACCACCGGTGGCACGGAAGTTGCATGTGGACACTCCGCTCGCCGTGTTGGCTCAGACGGCCGACGCCCTGGAAGAGTTTCCCTTCCGGAGCAATCTGGGAAACTCCGTGATCGTGCGCGAGCCCGTCGGTGTCGTCGCCGCGATCACGCCGTGGAACCTGCCGCTGCACCAGATCGTGGTCAAGGTGGTCCCGGCGCTGGCGGCCGGCTGCACCGTGGTGCTCAAACCCGCCGCGCTGACGCCGCTCACCGCGTTCGAGCTGATGCGTGCCTTCGACGCCGCGGGGTTCCCGGCCGGCGTGATCAACCTGGTCACCGGCAGCGGCGGCGACGTCGGTGACCAGCTCACGCGCAGCGCGAGCGTCGACCACGTGTCCTTCACCGGCTCGACGCCGGTGGGGGCACAGGTCGCGGCCGCGGCGGCGGAGACGATCAAGGGTGTCACGCTGGAGCTGGGCGGGAAGTCCGCGAGCGTCGTGCTGTCCGATGTGGACGACGCGCTGCTGGCCAAGGCCGTGAAGGTCACCGTGGCCACCTGCTACCTCAACGGCGGCCAGACGTGCACCGCGCTCTCGCGGCTGATCGTGCCGGCCGACCGCTTGCAGCAGGTCGAGGAGCTGGCGGCCGCCGCGTCCGCGAAGTACGTGCCTGGCGAGCGGCTCGGGCCGCTGATCTCGGCCGGGCAGCGCAAGGAGGTCGAGAGCTTCCTCGGCTCGGGTGAGGCCCGCGTGATCACCGGGCCGGTCGAGCTGCCCGAGCGTGGCCACTACGTCACCCCGACCGTCTACAGTGGCGTGGATCCGGACTCCCGCCTCGCGCAGGAAGAGGTCTTCGGCCCTGTGCTGGCCATCCTGTCCGCGGAGTCCGACGACCACGCCATCGCCATCGCCAACAACTCGCGCTACGGCCTCGGGGGTGCACTGTGGACCGGTGACCCGGACCACGCGCTGGAGTACGCCGCGCGCATCCGCACCGGTCAGGTCGACGTCAACGCGGCGCCGTTCAACCCGCGCGCGCCGTTCGGCGGGTACAAGGCGTCGGGCATCGGTCGGGAGATCGGCGACTACGGCATTTCCGACGTCCTCGAGATCAAGGCGGTGCAGCTGTGACCGAAGTGAACGCGTTGGTGCTCCGGGAAACCGGCGCTCCGATGACCGTCGAACGCATCCGCCTGCGCGATGTCGGCCCGGGTGACGTGCGGGTGCGCATCGACGCCACCGGCGTCTGCCACTCCGACCTGTCACTGGCCCGCGGCGTGCTCGCGCAGCAGCTCCCGGCCGTGCTCGGGCACGAGGCGTGCGGAACGGTGCTGGAGGCCGGCGCCGAAGTCACGGATCTGGCCGAAGGCGATCGCGTGATCCTGCTGTGGATCACGCCGTGCGGCGACTGCGTCCACTGTGGCCGAGGTGAGGCGCACCTGTGCGTCAACGGGGCCGCGCGTGGCAGCGAACCGTACGCGTCGGACGCGGACGGAAACCCTGTCTACGCAGGCCTGACGGTCGGTTCGTTCGCCGAGCAGACCGTCGTCCCGGCTGCCGCGGCGGTGAAGGTGCCCGACGACATCGGCTCCGCCGACGCCGCGTTGCTCGGCTGCGCCGTGACCACCGGCGTCGGGGCCGTCACCAAGACCGCGCGCGTCCAGCCCGACTCGTCGGTGCTGGTCGTGGGTCTCGGCGGCGTGGGCTTGGCGGCGATCCAGGGCGCGAAGCTTGCGGGCGCCCGCACGATCATCGCCGTCGACCGCAACCCCGACAAGGCGGCCTACGCCACGAAACTCGGCGCCGACCACTTCGTCCCGGCCGACGACACCACGAAAAAAGCCGTGCGCGCCCTGACCGGCGGCGAAGGCGTGGACTACGCGTTCGACTGCGTCGGCTCCGCCCGCACGATCCGCGACGCGTGGGGCATGACGCGCCGCGGCGGCACAGCGTGCGTGGTCGGTGTCGGCGGCAAGGACGACCTCGTGTCGTTCAGCGCGCTCGAACTGTTCCACTTCGCCCGCACCCTCGTCGGCTGCGTCGCCGGCTCGCTCGACGCGGCCCACGACCTGCCGAGGTACTTCGAAGACGTCCGAAGTGGACGGCTCGACCTCGCCGCGATGGTGACCGGCCACGGTGGACTCGGCGACATCGAGAGCGCGCTCGCCGACATGGCCGCCGGTCAGGGCGTGCGGACGCTGGTGGTGCCGGCATGAAGGTCGGAGCGCTCACCATCGAACCGGTCTACGACGGCTACGGCCGCGAGCCCGCCCGGGAAGTCCTCGTACGTCCGGACGTGCCCGACGCGTGGGCCTGTCACGAGCACTTTCTCGACGAGCGCGGCGACCTCGACCTCACGCTCGGCGGGTTCCTGCTGCGCACCGGCGACCGCGTGGTGCTGATCGACGCCGGTGTCGGCACGATCGACAACGACAAGTACCACGGCGGGCAGTTCCTCGAGAGCCTGCGTGAACACGGCGTCGCTCCCGACGACGTGACCGACGTCGTGTTCACGCACCTGCACTTCGACCACGTCGGCTGGGCCACCAAGAAGGGCCAGGTCGTGTTCCCGAACGCGACCTACCGTGTGCACGCGGCCGACTGGGCGCACTTCGTGGACGGCCCGGACGCCGAACCCGGCGCGGTGCGCAAGCTGTCGCCGCTGGCCGAGCGGCTGGAACCGTTCGAAGCGGACACCACGCTCGCGCCCGGCCTCGACACCCGGCACGTGCCCGGCCACACACCCGGCTCCACGATCTTCGTGGTCTCGAGCGAAGGCGAACGTGCACTGCTGCTCGGCGACGTCGCACACTCCACAGTGGAGCTCACCGACCCGACGTGGGAGGCGATCTTCGACGTCGACCGCACGGCCGCGCGGAAGGTGCGCGCCGGCTTGATCGAGGAGCTCACCGACAGCTCCGACGCGGTGGCCGGCGCGCACTTCCCGGGCCTGCGGTTCGGTCGCGTCGTGACCGTCTCCGGCGAGCGCCGGTTCGAGCTCATCTGAAAGGGAACCCATGGACCTCAAGCTCAGCGGCAAGAACGTGCTGGTCACCGGCGCCGGCCAGGGGCTCGGCCGCGCGATCGGGATGGCGTTCGCCGGCGAAGGCGCCAACGTCGCGTTCCACTACAACACCTCCTCCGACGGCGCCGAAGCCGCAGCGAAGGAAGCGGCCGCGCTCGGTGTGAAGGCCATCGCAGTGGGCGCGAACCTGCGTGACGGCCACTCGGTGCGCACGGCCGTCGACGACGTGGTGGCGCAACTCGGTTCGATCGACGTGCTGGTCAACAACGCCGCGGCCACGCAGAGCAAGCCGTTCCTCGAGACCACGGAAGAAGACTGGGCGCCACAGATCGGTGTGACGGTGGAGGGCACGCTGCGGATCACCCAGGCCGTCGCGAAGCAGATGGTCGACGGCGGTGGCGGCGCCATCGTGAACCTCATGGGCGATTCCGGCCGCGTCGGCGAGTCACGGCTGCTGGTCACGGCCACCACGCGCTCGACCACGGTCGGCCTCACCAAGTCGCTCGCCAAGGAGCTGGCCCGCCACGGAATCCGCGCCAACGCTGTTTCCATCGCGCTCGTTCAGACGTCCAGTTTGGACGACCACACAGGACACGCGGACGACGCCAAGATGAAGAAGATCCTGTCGGCATACCCGTTGCGCCGCCTGGGGCGCGCCGAGGACGTCACCCCGACCGTGCTGCTGCTGGCCTCCCCGCTCTCGTCCTGGACCACGGGACAGATCGTGTCGGTCAACGGCGGCTACACGATGCCGTGACGACCATGGAGGAGAACCCTGCCGGCGCCGTCGGGAAGGTCGTGCGGCGCAAGGAAGACGCACGGCTGATCACCGGGCGTGGGCGGTACGTCTCCGACCTGCAGCTGCCGCGGATGCGCCACGTCGCGTTCCTGCGCAGCCCGTTCGGCCACGCCCGGATCACGCGGGTTGACGCGTCTGCCGCTCGCGAGCTCCCGCGCGTGCACGTGTTCACCGGCGACCAGCCGGAGTTCGCCGCTGTGCCATTGCGAGCGCTATCGGCGCTGCCGTCCTATGTGGAGACCGAGCAGCCTTTGCTGGCACGGGAGAAGGTGCGGTTCGCGGGCGAGCCGGTGGCCGCCGTCGTCGCCGACGACCGCTACCGCGCCGAAGACGCGCTGGAGCTCATCGACGTCGACTACGAACCGCTGCCGGTGAACATCACCGCCTGGCTGCCGCCGACCGAGCCGCTGCACGCCGACGCGCCGGACAACGTCCTGCTGGAGCGCACTTTCGACACCGGCGAGGTGCCGGACGCGCTGGCCGGCGCGGACCTCGTGGTCGAGCGCGAGCTGATCACCAACCGCCACGCGGGCAACCCGATGGAGTGCCGCGCGGGCGTCGCGCTGTGGGACCCGGCGGACGACCGGCTCACGCTGTGGTCGGGCACGCAGGTGCCGCACATCGCACGCAACATGATCGCCGACCTGCTGGGCATCCCCGAGGGCAACGTGCGGGTGATCGCGCCCGACGTCGGCGGCGGTTTCGGCGTGAAAGCCGTGGTGTATCCCGAAGACGTCGCGTTGTGCCTGATCGCGCGGCAGCTGCGCGGGGTGCCGGTGAAGTGGGTCGAGGACCGCGCGGAGCACCTGCTCGCGGCCACGCACGCGCGTGATCACCGCTACGTCGTGAAGGCGGGGTTCCGGTCCGACGGTGAACTGGTGGCGCTCGATGCGGACGTGACGTGCAACGTCGGCGCATATTCGGTGTACCCGTGGACGGCGGGGATCGAGCCGCTGATGGCCGGCGGCCTGCTGTCCGGGCCGTACCGGTTGCAGCACTACCGCTGCACCGTGCGCGGGGTCGCGACGAACACGGCGCCGTCCGGGCCCTACCGGGGTGTCGCACGGCCGGCGAGCGTGTTCGCGATGGAGTCGGTGCTCGACGCGGCGGCGGCCGAGCTCGGGATGTCCGCTTTGGACATTCGACGGCGGAACCTGATCACGCCGGAGGAGATCCCGTACCGGATGCCGTCGCGGCTGGTCGACGACTCCGGCTGGTACGGCGAGTGCCTGGAGAAGGCCGTGGAGTCCATCGGGTACGAGGACTTCCGCGCGGAACAAGCCCGGCGTCGGTCGGCCGGCGAGAACCCGATCGGTCTCGGGCTGGCCTGCTACAACGAGCTCACCGGCTTGGGCCGCGCGGCCGCGGCCGGCCCGCGGATGCCCTTCCGCACCGGCCACGACGCGTGCACCGTGCGCGTGAACCCCGACGGCCGGGTGACCGTGCTGTCCGGCGTGACGTCGCAGGGGCAGGGACTCGAGACGACCGTGGCACAGATCGTCGCGGACGCCGTCGGAGTGTCCTATGCGGACGTCGACGTCCGGATCGGCGACACGAACGAATCACTGTGGGGCTTCGGTGCGTTCTCCTCGCGGCAGGCCGTGATCGGCGGTGGTGCGGCGCACCGCTCGGCGGTCACCGTGCGGGAGAAGATCCTCCGGCTCGCGGCCGAACTGTACGAGGCCAATGTAGACGATCTCGGCCTCGTGAACGGTGACGTGCGCGTCGCTGGCGAGGCCAAACCCGTCGGCACGCTGGCCGAGCTGGCGCGCGTCGCGTACCTGGAGTCCAACCGGTTGCCGCAGGGCATCGAGCCGGGACTGGAGGCCACGCAGTTCTACGACCCGATCCGCGGAGCCTTCGCGGCCGGCGCGCAGGCCGCGGTCGTCGAGGTGGACCGGGCGACGGGTGAGCTGAAGATCCTCAAGTACGTGTGCGTCGAGGACGCCGGCACGGTCATCAACCCGCAGGTCGTCGAAGGTCAGATCGCCGGCTCGATCGCGCAGGGCATCGGCGGCGCGCTGTACGAGCACCTGATCTACGACGAGGGCGGCAACCTGTCCACGGGCACGCTGATGGACTACCTCATGCCGACCAGCGCCGAGGTGCCCGAGCTCGTGATCGGTCACCTTTCGCACCCCGCGGACAACCCGCTCGGCGTCCGCGGCGTCGGCGAGGGCGGCACGCTCGGGCCGAACGCGGTGCTCGCGGGCGCGGTCACCGACGCGCTCGGCGTGCAGGTCCCACACCTGCCGCTGACGCCGGGCGCGATCTGGGAGGCACTGCGATGATCACCACCGAGATCCACGGCGAGGTCGGTGTCATCGCCCTCGACCGGCACGAGCGGCGCAACGCGCTGGACGTCGAGCACTGTGTCGACCTGCGCAAAGCAGTTCTGGACGTCGGCCCGCGGGTGCGCGCGCTGGTGATCACCGGCCGGGGTACGAGCTTCTGCGCAGGGGCCGACCTCGGTGGCGTTTACGGCGACGGGTTCCGCACGGCGCTGTACGGCGCGCTGCGCAGCGTCACGGCGCTGCCCGTGCCCGTGCTCGCGGCCGTCAACGGGCCCGCGATCGGCGCCGGCACGCAGCTCGCGATCGCCTGTGACCTGCGGGTGGCGGCGCCGTCCGCGGTGTTCGCGGTACCGACCGCGCGCAACGGCCTGGTCGTGGACCCATGGACGGTCCGCCGCCTGGCGTTACTGGCCGGCGGAGGGGCTGCCCGGGCGATGCTGCTGGGTGGTGACCGGCTGGACGCTGGTCTTGCTTTTCACCGTGGACTCGTCGACCGCCTGGGTGACCTCGATGCCGCGTTGGAGTGGGCCGCCGAGATCGCCGATTTCGCGCCATCGTCTCTGAAGTATTCGAAACAGGCGCTGGACACGCTGTTCGAAGGCGCGCCGTGGGATTCCACTTTGGACACTGCGTTCGAGGAAAGCTGGCCGCGGGAGGTGTCGAAGTGAAACCGGCACCGTTCGACTACGTCCGGGCGCACAGCGTCGACGAGGCCGTGCGCACGTTGGCCGAGGCCGACGGCGACGGCAAAATCCTCGCCGGCGGCCAGAGCCTGATGCCGGTGCTCGCGTTGCGCATGGCGCGCCCGCAGGTCCTGGTCGACGTCAACCGGATCCCCGGATTGGCCACGATCACGCCCACCGGCGAAGGCGTCCGGCTCGGCGCGCTGGTCCGGCACGCGCGGCTGATCGAGCAACCGCACCACCCGCTCCTCGCCGAGGCCGCACGTTGGATCGGGCACACGGCGATCCGCTCGCGCGGCACGAGCGGCGGCAGCATCGCGCACGCCGACCCGTCGGCTGAGCTCCCGGTGGTCGCCGCCGCGTTGGAAGCGACCGTCCACATTGCCGGGCCAGGTGGTGTGCGCGTGGAGACGGCGACCTCGTTTTTCGCGGGACCACTGGAAACCACGCTGGCCGAGGACGAGATGATCACCGCGGTAGACCTGCCGGTGCCGTCGAGGTGGGGGTTCGCCGAGTTTTCCCGACGGCACGGTGACTTCGGGCTCGTGCTCGTGGTAGCGGCCGAAGTGGACGGTCGGTGGCGGCTCGCGATCGGCGGCGTCGGAGGGGTACCGCTGCGTCCGGCGGAGGCCGAGCAGCTGCTGAACGACGGCGCCGATGTCGATGCCGTCGCCGCGGCCGCCGCTGCGGAAACCCAGCCGCAGAGCGACATCCACGCGTCGTCGGACTACCGGCGGGCGATGACGGCGGAGTTCGTCCGCCGTGCCCTGGCACCTCACGGGAAGCGAGCCGCGGCATGAGAGCCGAGTTCAGCGTCAACGGAACCCGTTACGACGTCGACGTCGAGCCGCGCCGGACGCTCGCCGACGCGTTGCGCGAGGACCTCGGCCTGACCGGCACGCACCTGGGCTGCGAGCACGGCGTGTGCGGCGCGTGCACCGTGCTGGTGGACGGCGAGCCCGTGCGCGCGTGCCTGATGCTCGCCGTGCAGGCGGACGGGTGTTCCGTCAGCACGGTCGAGGGCCTCGCGGCCGACGACGGCACGCTGCACCCGTTGCAGGAAGCGTTCTGCGCGAAGCACGGGCTCCAATGTGGATTCTGCACACCCGGCATGTTGATGACGGCGCTGGACCTGCTGGACCGCGAACCCGCGCCCTGCCGGGAACGCATCCGGGAGGAGATGTCCGGCAACATCTGCCGGTGCACCGGGTACGTCGGGATCGTCGACGCGGTGGAGGCCGCGGCGCAGGAGCTGAACCCGCGATGAGAACCGCCGCCTGGCTGCGGCTGGCCGACGTGCCGGCCTCGGCCGCGCGGGAGACGTGGCGAGTGCTCGAGCGCCACGGCTGCGCGACCTTCTACGTCGACGGCGATCTCACGTTGTGCGCGGCTCTGGCGGTGGAGACCACCTCGGCTGAGATCTGCTGTTTCGTTGCGCCTCGGCCCGCGGAGGTGCTGCCCGGCGCACGGACCGTCCAGTACCTCAGCGACGGCCGCTTCGTGCTCGGGCTGCGTCCGGCCGATGACGACGACGGCCCGTTCGGCTCGATCACCGCGCACGCCCGCCTGGCCGAGGAAGTACTCGGCGCGCTGGGCCCGGTGCCGATCACGGTGGCCGGCAGCCGGGGTACCGTGCGATTGGCGGCGGAGTTCGCTACGTGCCGCCAGACCATGGACGTTCCGGGCGAACCGGACGACCTGGCCGCCCGCTGCGCCGCGCTCGGCCGACCGGTGCCGACCAGCTCCGTCGTGGTGACGCAGCGGCGGGAGTTCGTGGCGGACGAGGTCGTGTTCCCGGTCGACCGGCCGCTGACGGATGCCGAGTTCGCCGGTTTCGGTGCGCTCGTGCGGGGGAGGAACTGGTGACGGCAGGCTAAACGCGCGCCGCGGTCAGCGAAGAAGTGGTGCTGGACACGGCGCTCACGCTGTTCGCCGAACGCGGTTACCACGGCACCGCGCTCAGCCAGATCGCCGACGTGCTGCGGATCCGTACCCCGAGCCTCTACAACCACATGCGGTCCAAGGAAGACTTGCTGCGCGCCATTGTGGACTGCACGACCGCCGCGGTGCTCGACGACTTCGAGCGCGTGACCGGCGAAGACGGCGATTGGCCAACCCAGCTCGCGCGGGCCACCCGCGTGTACGCGTTCCGCCACGCGACCCACCGGCGCGAGGCGCTGGTGGTCAACCGCGACACCGATTGTCTCGGCGAACCACATCGCACGCGGTTCCAGGACCGGCGCCGCCGGCACGAGCACGCCTTCCGCAGGATCATCGCCGGTGGCGTCGACGCGGGGGTGTTCCACGTGGGCTCGCCCGCGCTGGCGTCGTTCGCGATCCGCGAGATGTGCGTGAGCATCGCCCGCTGGTTCCGCGACGACGGACCGATGCCGGCCGACGCCGTCGCCGACGAGTACAGCCGGTTCGCACTGCAGATCGTGGGTTCGCGACCCTGAGCTCCCGGGGTGGTCACCCGTCGGTCACCACCCCGGAGTGTCCTCAGAGGTCGGTGGCGACGCCGCGCTCGACGACCTTCACCTCGGTGCCCTGCGGCGCGAGGTTCTCGAACAGGCCGTAGTGCAGCGCGGGGCTCGACAGCACCGCCTCGTGGATCGGCACGGACTTGCGCGGCGCGACCGCCCGCAGGAAGTCCACCGCCTCGCCGGCCTTGAGCCACGGCGCGCCCGTCGGCAGGCCGAGCACGTCGATCTTCTGCTCGGGCACGAAGAACGAGTCGCCCGGGTGGTAGAAGGCGCCGTGGTCCAGCACGAAGCCGATGTTCGGGATCACGGGGATGTCGCTGTGGATGACGGCGTGCTCACCGCCCACCACGTTCACCGCGGTGCCGCCGATCTCGAAGGCGTCACCGACGTTCGCGACCTCGTACTGCAGGTTCAGCTTCTGCACGGTCTCGACCGAGCCCGGGTCGACGATCAGCTTCGCGTCCGGGTTCGCCGCCAGCACCTTCGGCAGGCGCTCGCCGTCGATGTGGTCGAAGTGCTGGTGGGTGATGAGGACGGCCGACAGCTCGCGCTCGCGCTCGAAGTCGGTGGAGAACGCGCCCGGGTCGATCAGGATCCGCTCGCCGTCGGTTTCCAGAAGTACACAGGCGTGTCCGAAATGGACGATCCGCATCAGGATTCTCCTTCACACATGGTCACATTCACCCTATGCCCGCGCAGAGCGCGTCGCCAAGCTCGGTCCGCCGGTAGAGCACCCGGTGGCCCTGGCGCGTCGTCGCGGTCAGGCCCGCGGCCCGCAACGCCGTGAGGTGCGCGGAAACGGTCCCCTTCGCCAGCCCGAGCCGCACGGCGAGCTCCGTGGTGGTGGCCGGCCGGTCCAACGTGGTGAGCAACATCGCCTTCGTCCGCCCCACCACTCCGGCCAGCGCCCCCGGCGCCGCCGCCGGCTCCGTCCACAGGCCGGCCACACCCCTCGCGGGGTACAACAACGTCGGCTGCCACGGCGCCACGGTCACCACCCCGACCGACGGCCACGCGAACACGCTCGGCACCAGCAGCAGCCCCCGCTCGTCGAGTGTGAGTCGCTGCCGTGCCGCTATGTCGACCAGCACGGAGTCCTTGGTGAGCCGCACCTTCGGGTGCAGCCCCTCGAACACCCCCGCCACGCCCTGCTCACCCAGCCGCCGCGTCCGGTACGCGATGTCCGCCGCGAGCACCTCCCGCATCCGCGCCCACTCCGGCTCGACGGTGTGATGCCACACGGTCTCGAGATGCTCCGCCAGCAGGTCCCGCGCCGCGGCCGGATCCCGCGGCAGCTTCGTCAGGTCGGCGTCCACCATCCCCAGCTCGACCCGCACCTGCCCCGGCGGCGTCCCCCTGACCACGGTCAACTGCTCGTCGGCTGTGGTCTCGGGCGTCGCCGGTGGTGGTGAGGGGAACTCCGTGATGTAGTGCCGCGCCCCGAGCACCGCCGCCAACTCCGGCACGTCCAGCCGCTCCTTACCCAGCCACTCGACCCCACCGGGCAACCGGCGCCTCCCCACCCACCCGCGCACCACCCCGATGACCTCCTCGAGCGGCGAGATCGCGAACCGGACTCCGGCGGTGCTGAGGACCAACTCGACCATGGATTCGGATATACCCGAACGTCAGCGGCCTCACGCTGCTTGCGCTGCCCCATCCCTCGCGGGACAGACCCCCGCCCTCCCGGGACAGACCCCCGCCCTCCCAAGGGGGGCGTCCCCAGACCCATTCTATCGGGTGGCGACGACAGAAACGGACAAAAGGCTCGCCCGGGCCACTGGTTGTCCACAACTCGCCACACCCTGTGGATGACTCGAGAAGCCACCCACAACATTCGGCCAAAAACGAATCAGTTCCGGCAAGGCGCCCGCGGAACCAGGCTCAGAGGCATGTTCACCACCACGTATTGGCGCTGGTCAGCAGGGGTTCAGTTGGCGCGGTTGCCCGCAGGGATGGCGCCGCTCGCGTTCACGACGGTGGCGGCGGCGGTGACCGGGTCGTATCGGTTCGGGGGTGTGTTGATGGCGGTGTTCGTCGTGGCCGAGATGGCGGGGGCGGTGCCGGTGGGGAGGTTGCTGGATCGGGTGGGGACGGCGCGCGGCCTCAGGACGCTGCTCGCGGTGGTCGCGGTGGGGCTGGCCGCCGTGGCGATGGCGGCCGAGGCCAACGTGAACGAAGCAACGCTGATCGCGCTCGTGGTCCTGCCGGGATTGGCAGGAGGTGGGGTCGCGGGTGGGTGCAGGCGTTGCTGGCGGCGATCGTCGACGAACACCAGCTCACCAGGGCCGTCGCCGTCGACGCGATGATTCTCGACGGGGTGTTGGTGGCCGGGCCGGTGCTGGTGGCCGTGGCGAGTGTGAGTGGTCCTTTCGTGCCGTTGTTCGCGATGGCCGGCGCGGCGGCCACCGCCGCGTGTCTGGTGCCCCGGCGGGTCGTCAAACCACGGACCAAAGCAAGAACCAAGGTCCCCCTCAAAGCCTGCCTGCCCTGGCTCGGGTGTCAGTTCACCGTCGGGCTGTTGCTGTCGACGATCGAGGTCGCGCCGCTGCCCCTGGTCGAGCGACTCAACGCACCGCCCGCGGCGGCGCCGGGAGTCGTCGCCCTGCTGTGTGGCGCGAGCATCGCCGGCAGCGCGGGCTACGCGTGGCGCGGCCGTGATCGGGGGCCGAGGCTGTTCCTCGCCGCCTTCGTGGCCGGCGGGACGCTCGTCGCGGCCAACCTCGGCTGGGCGGGCTTGATCACCGGAGTCGTGCTGATCGGCGGCGCGACCGGACCGCTCGTGACGATCGCGTCCGTGAACATGCAGCGACTGCTGCCGGAGAACCGCAGGTCGGAAGGCTTCTCGGTCTCGGTCACGGTGCAGTCGTGCGGGTTCGGGCTCGGATCGCTGGCCGTGGGGGTGCTGCCGTTGTGGCTGGCGCCGCTGCTGGGCGTCGCGGCCGCGGTCACGATCGGGTGGTCTCGACGACCCTTTCCCCGTGGTGCCCGCCGGTACGATGCTGACGGGAGCGTCGGGCGACTATTGGCACTGCGTCAGCAACCTCGTAGCCTGAACCACAACGCCGAAGAGCAGGGGAGACGCCGATGACCGCCGTCCAGCCGAAGCCGACCTCGGTCGGTGAGACCTTCGATTCGCTCAGCCCGGCGACCGACGAGGTCGTGGGCACGTACCCGGTGCACACCGCCGAAGACGTGCGCGCGGCGGTCGAGCGGGCGCGCGTGGCGGCGGAGTGGTGGGACGGGCTGGGCTTCGCGGGGCGCGCCGACCGGCTGCGGCAGTGGAAGGGCGTGATCACGCGCCGCCTGCCGCAGCTGTGCCAGGTCGTGCGCGACGAGACGGGCAAGCCGATCGCCGACGCCCAGCTCGAGTCCGTGCTCGCCATCGAGCACATCGCGTGGGCCTCGAAGCACGCGCGCAAATACCTCGGCCGCCAGCGCCGCTCGGCGGGCCTGCTCATGTCGAACCAGGCGGCGACGGTGGAGTACCGGCCCCTCGGCGTCGTCGGCGTGATCGGCCCGTGGAACTACCCCGTGTACACGCCGCTCGGCTCGGTCACCTACGCGCTCGCCGCCGGCAACGCCGTGGTCTTCAAGCCCAGCGAGTACACCCCGGGCGTCGGCAAGTGGCTGGTCGACGCGTTCGCCGAGGTCGTGCCGGAGCAGCCGGTACTGCAGCTGATCACCGGGTTCGGCGAGACCGGTGGCGCGCTCGTGACGTCGGGTGTGGACAAGATCGCGTTCACCGGCTCGACGGCCACCGGCAAGAAGATCATGGCCGCGGCGGCCAACACGCTCACGCCGGTCGTGATCGAGGCCGGCGGCAAGGACCCCGTGCTCGTGGACGCCGACGCCAACCTCGACGCCGCCGCCGACGCCACCGTCTGGGGCGCCTTCTCCAACTCCGGCCAGACCTGCATCGGCGTCGAGCGGGTGTACGTCCACGAGCGCGTGCACGACGAATTCGTCGCCAAGGTCGTGGAAAAGTCGCAGAATGTGCGCGCCGGCTCCGACGAGGACGCCCAGTACGGCCCCGTCACCATGCCCTCACAGCTTGCCGTGATCCGCCGCCACATCGCCGACGCCCTCGAACGCGGCGGCCGCGCGGTGCTCGGGGGTGTGGACAGCGTCGGCGATCGTTATGCCCAACCCACGATTCTCGTCGACGTGCCGGAAGACTCCGAAGCCGTGCGCGAGGAGACGTTCGGCCCGACGGTCACCATCGCCAAGGTCCGCGACATGGACGAGGCTGTGGACAAAGCCAACGCCACCACGTACGGCCTCGGTTCCACCGTGTTCTCGAAGTCCCGCGGCGTCGAGCTCGCCACGCGGCTGCGCACCGGCATGACGTCGATCAACGCGCCGCTCTCGTTCGCCGGCATCGCGTCGCTGCCCTTCGGCGGCGTCGGCGACTCGGGCTTCGGCCGCATCCACGGGCCGGAGGGCCTGCGCGAGTTCGCCCGGACCAAGGCCGTCGCGCGGCAGCGCTTCACCGCGCCGATCACCCTGACTTCCTTCAGCCGCAAGGAATCGACCGACGCATTGGTCGCCAAGCTCATCACGGTCATGCACGGCAAGCGCTAGGGTCTGGACCGCGCCCCGGAACGCCGGGGTGCGGTCCTCCCGAGCCCAGAAAGAGCCCGAATGACGCGTTACGGCGATTTCCAGAACGAGATCTACTTCGCCGGGCTCACCGGCCGCGTCCCGACCATGCCGATGGTCTACGCCGACCTCGAAGCCCGTGCCGCGCAGGCACTCCCGCCCTCGGTGCTGTCCTATGTGGCCGGTGGTGCCGGCGACGAGGCGACTCAGCGCGGCAACGTCGACGCGTTCGCGCGCTGGGGCCTGGTGCCGCGGATGTTCGTCGGCGCCAAGGAACGCGACCTGTCGGTGGACCTGTTCGGGCTGAAGCTGGCGTCGCCGCTGTTCATGGCGCCGGTGGGCGTGGTCGGCATCTGCACGCAGGATGGCCACGGCGACCTCGCCACCGCCCGCGCCGCCGCGCGCACGGGCGTGCCGATGGTCGCGTCGACGCTCTCGGCCGACCCGATGGACCAGGTCGCGGGCGAGTTCGGGGAGACGCCCGGGTTCTTCCAGCTCTACACGCCGACTGACCGCGACCTGGCCGCGTCTTTGGTGCAGCGCGCCGAGACGGCGGGGTTCAAGGGGATCGTGGTCACGCTCGACACGTGGGTCACCGGGTGGCGCCCGCGCGACCTGAGCACGTCGAACTTCCCGCAGTTGCGCGGTCATTGTCTCGCGAACTACTTCACGGATCCCGTGTTGCGGCGCCTCCTCGGCAAGGCGCCCGAGGAGGACCCGATGGCGGCCGTCGGGCTGTGGGCCCAGCTGTTCGGCAACCCACTGACCTGGGACGACCTGCCGTGGCTGCGGTCGCTGACGTCGTTGCCGCTGATCGTGAAGGGCATCCAGCACCCGGACGACGCGCGGCGCGCCATCGACGGCGGGGTCGACGGGATCTACTGCTCCAACCACGGCGGGCGCCAGGCGAACGGTGGGCTCCCGGCGCTCGACTGCCTCGCCGGCGTGGTCGACGCTTCCGGCGACACGCCGGTGCTGTTCGACTCCGGGGTTCGCTCGGGCGCGGACGTCATCAAGGCGCTGGCGCTGGGCGCGCGGGCAGTGGGGGTCGGCCGGCCCTACGTCTGGGGCCTCGCACTGGGCGGCGTCGACGGCGCCGTCCACGTCCTCCGCAGCCTCCTCGCCGAAGCCGACCTGATCATGGCGGTCGACGGCTACCCGACGCTCGCCGACCTCACGCGCGACAGCCTGCGGAAGGTTGGTTAGGTCGGACCTAGGTTGTGGCCAGGCTGTGGACAGCTGGTTGGGTCCGACCTAAGTGGGGATAGTAGGACCAGCCGCCGCGGCAGGCGGCCTGGAGCCATTCTCGGATCCGGGCGCCGCTGTAGTCGGACACGCCGATCGCCCGTACTTCGCGCGCCCGCACGAGGGTGTCGAAAGCGGCGGCGTCTTCGCGATCGGCGTGTCCGGGTCGTCGTTGCGGGTGTAGCAGAGGCTTATTGCCGCCGAGGTTGAGCGGGAACACGTCGATGCCGCTGGCGCCCAGTGCGCTCACGGGAGCACATCCGTGCGCAGGCGGGTCTGGACGAACTTCTCTATCCGCCAGGAGCCATCGACCTTGGCGAACTCGCCGTGATAGTGACCGTAGCCGCGCACCTTGAGGGTGCTGCCGTCGATCCAGTCCTCCATGGTGACGGTCGAGGACGCAGCCACCGGCGAGTGGACCTCGGTGGTGAAGGAGAACAGGTGGTGGATCGCGGTGGCGTCGCCGACGCTGGTGGTGATGACGTCCTCGATCTCCTTCGGGCCGGTCATCTTCATGACCTGGACGCCTTGCGGGTCATGGATCGTGAAGGTCGCTTCCGGTGCGAACAGCCGCGAGAGCTGGTCGAACTGTTTGTGGTCGGCGTAGTAGGCATACCGGGCCATGAACTGGCGGATCTCGTCGACGATGACCAGCCGCTCGGTATCGGACACCGCGAAGAATCGGCGGAATCGCTCGGCGGTGGCCTGCGGGTTGTCGAACGCGTACGCGTGGGAAGCCTGCGCAATGACATCGGTTTCGATGTTCTCGGCCACCTGTCGGGCGCCGGCCAGCAGCTGGCCGCGGTAGTAGCCGTGGTCGCCGTTGAGCACCAGCACAGGCATCGGGAGCCGGGTCGTGAACTCGGCCCGGTTGGCCTTGCCGTCCTCGATCATGGCGCCGTAGTGCTGGAAGCCGCCGCGGATGCCGTTCGGGCCGGTGAAATGCGGCAGATAGTGGGCGGCGCCGTATTCCTCCGCGTCCGGCCGCACCGAGGTCAGCCGGTAGAACGGTGTGAGGTACTCGGTTTCCTTGCCCTGCGTGAGGAACGTGGCGAGATCTACCTGGCCGTGGAAGCCGAAGCCATACGTGCCGCCTTCGGCGGACGGGTTCATCATCTCCTCGAGGCCGAAGCCGGGGATCAGCGTCTCGGAGAGCACCAGCCGGCGGACCTCGTCAGGGTGCCGTGACGCGTCCGCGTAGACCACCATGCCGCCCACATCCATGCCGACCAGGTTGATCGGTCCGAGACCCAGCTCGAGCACGATCTGCCGGCGGCGGTCGATGCGCACCTCGTAGTCGTCGATCGTGCGCCACTTCGCGGCCAGCGAGGCAACCGCTGGGTCCGAGCAGGCTGGGACAAGTACCTGGGGCGAACCCAAGGATCGGTTTGACCCAGCTGGGGACAACTGGCTGGGTCGGACCCAGCTGGGGACAACTGCCTAGGTCCGACCTATCTGGGCGCAAACTGGGGACAACTGGCTGGGTCCGACCTAAGCCGAACGGCCCCGGATCAAGTCGGCGGCCTTTTCCGCCACCATGATCGTCGGAGCGTTCGTGTTGCCGCGCGGCACCACCGGCATCACCGAGGCGTCGACGACCCGCAGACCCTCCACCCCGCGCACCTTCAGCGAAGGGTCGACCACCGCGAGCTCGTCCGAGCCCATCGCGCAGGTGCCCACCGGGTGGTAGAGCGTTTGGGTGTTCTCGCGGATGTGGTCGGTGAGGGCGTCGTCGGAGAGGTCGTGGGTCGTGGGCAGGAAGGGTTTGTCCAGGAACCGCGCGAGCGGCCCCGACTTGCCGATGTCGATCAGTGACCGCAGCGCCGTCTTCATGATGTCCAGGTCGATCGGCTCCGCGTAGTAAGCCGGGTCGATTTCCGGCTTCCACAAGGGATTCGCCGACTTCAGCCGCAACCGGCCGCGGCTGGCGACGTCGACCAAGGTCGCCGCCGAGGTGAAGCCAGGGACGGTGGGCTCGCGGAAACCGTTGTCGTAGAACAACGTCGGCGCGACGTGGATCTGCATGTCGGGAGCGGCGAGACCGTCGCGGGTCGGGAAGAACGCCCCGGCCTCGCCGATGTTCGACGCGAGCGGCCCGCGCCGCGTCAGCTGCCAGCGGATGAGGCCCGCCGGCGTGGCCGCGTCGACGAGGTCGGTGGTGCCCTTGGTCGACCAGATGATCCCGGCCGCCGGGTGGTCGTGCAGGTTCGAACCGACGCCCGCCAGCCCGGCGACGACGTCGATCCCCAGCTCACGAAGGTGCTCCGCCGGCCCGACGCCGGACAGCATCAGCAGCTGCGGCGAGTTCACCGCGCCCCCCGACAGCAGCACCTCCGCGTCGGCGCGCGCCGTGATCTCGACGCCCTTGTGCAGGTAGGTCACCCCCACCGCGCGCGTGCCCTCGAACACCACCCGCGTGGCCTGCGCGTGGGTGTGGACAGTCAGGTTCGGCCGGGTCAACGCGGGCCGCAGGTACGCGTCGGCGGTGGACCAGCGCCGCCCGCGCTTGCAGGTGACCTGGTAGACGCCGGCGCCTTCCTGGGTCTCGCCGTTGAAGTCGTCGGTGCGCTTCAAGCCCCAGGCCACGGCGCTGTCGACCCACGCGCTCGAGAGCTCGTGGGTGAAGCGACGGTCTTCGACCTGCAGCGGGCCGTCGGTGCCGTGCAGCGCTCCGCCGAGGCGCTGGTTGCCCTCGGCGCGCTTGAAGTACGGCAGCACGTCGTCCCAGCCCCAGCCGGTGGCGCCGTGGGAATCGCGCCAGCCGTCGTAGTCGGCGCGGTTGCCACGGATGTAGATCATGGCGTTGATCGACGAGCTGCCGCCGAGCATCTTGCCGCGCGGCCAGTAGGCGGGCTTGCCGGTGTGCTTCTGCTCGACGGTCTCGTAGTTCCAGTCCCAGCGCGTCTTGAACAGCGACGCGAACGCGGCCGGGATGTGGATCTCGTCGGCGGTGTCCTCGCCGCCGGCCTCGAGCAGCAGCACCCGAGCGGCCGGGTCCTCACTCAGCCGGGCCGCCAGTACGCAGCCCGCGCTGCCCGCGCCGACGATGACGTAGTCGAACGAGTCCTGACCGGCCACGATGCCTCCAGCTGCTCATGTTGGCGTGCTGTCAACGACTCATCATGGCCCAGCACGCGGGCCGGGGAAAGGCCCCGCGAGCAGCATCCTCTCCCCGCGCGGCGCGGGCCAGTTGTGACCTGCGTTTCTGTGCGCGGCACCGGACGGGCGCCGGGCGCCACGGGTCAAGTACGCTCGGCCCGTACCCCACGACCTGCGTGAATAAGGAGCAGCCTGCCGTGGCCCGAGTCGTCGTCGACGTCATGCCGAAGCCCGAAATCCTCGACCCGCAGGGCCAGGCGGTGGCCCGCGCGCTGCCGCGTCTGGGCTTCACCGGCGTCACGGAAGTGCGCCAGGGTAAGCACTTCGAGCTCGAAGTCGACGACACCGTCGACGACGAGACGCTCGCCAAGATCGCCGAGGGCTTCCTCGCGAACCCCGTGATCGAGCAGTGGACCATCCGCCGGGTGGACGCGTGAGCGCGCGCATCGGCGTCATCACCTTCCCGGGCACGCTCGACGACGGCGACGCCGCCCGCGCGGTCCGCTACGCCGACGCCGAGGCCGTGCCCCTGTGGCACGCCGACGCCGACCTGCGCGGCGTCGACGGCGTGGTAGTCCCCGGCGGCTTCTCCTACGGCGACTACCTGCGCGCCGGCGTGATCGCCCGCTTCGCGCCGGTGATGACGTCGGTCATCGACGCCGCCCGCAAGGGCATGCCGGTCCTCGGCATCTGCAACGGCTTCCAGATCCTCTGCGAAGCCGGCCTGCTGCCCGGCGCGATGATCCGCAACGTCGGCCTGCACTTCGTGTGCCGCGACCAATGGCTGCGCGTCGACGACAACACCACGGCGTGGACCAGCCGCTACGACAAGGGCGCGGAGATCCTCATCCCGCTCAAGAACAACGACGGCTGCTACATGGCCGACCAGTCCACTTTGGACATGCTGGAAGCCGAGGGCCGCGTCGCGTTCCGCTACGTGGACGGCAACCCCAACGGCTCCCGCAACGACATCGCGGGCGTCCGCAGCGAAAACGGCCGCATCGTCGGCCTCATGCCCCACCCGGAACACGCGATCGACGCGCTGACCGGACCGTCGGACGACGGGCTCGGCATGTTCCTGAGCGCGGTCGACGCGTTCGCGAAGGCCTGATTCACCGGCCGAACGTGCGGGCGAACGCGGCGTAGGCCGGTTCGCCCGCACGCCGGTCCAGCACGGCGAAGGCGACGTGCTCGAAGTGCGGCCGGGCGGCGAGAGCTTTCCGGAACGCGCCGGCCACCACCGTCGGATCGTTCTCGAACAGCCCGCAACCCCATGCCCCCAGCGCAAGCTTGCGGTGCCCGTGGCTCGCGGCGATCTCCACGACGCGCTCGGCCCGCCGCTCCAGGACGGCCGGCACGGAGGCTTCGTGCTCCGGCTGGTTGCGCTTGATCGCGCCCAGGTTGGGGGCGGCCGCGGTCAGGAACGAGACGGTTGTCGCCTCGGGCAGCAGGGCACCGTGGTCGTCGCGGAACACCGGCACGCCCGGCGAGTGGATGACGCGGTCGCTGTAGCGGAGGTCGGTGTTCGCGCGGTGATACTCGTAGAACTCCCGCGCTTCGAGCAGGCACGCGTAGAGCGCCGAGCTGCGGGCGATCGCCTCTTCCTGCGCTTGGGCACCGTTCAGGAATCCTCCGCCGGGGTTGTGCGCGGAGGCGAACACCAGGCAGGCGACGTCACCGCCGAGCTGTCGCGCCGCGGCGACGCTGGACTCGTTGGTGACCTCGATCTGCGGGGTCGCGGTGGCGGCGGGCACGGTGCCGACGGGCGTAGGCGCGCTCTTTGCCTGTTCAGACAGGTACTTCCGCGGTTGTCCACAACCTGGCCGCGTTGTGGACAGCTCCGTCGTTGGTAGCTTCAGCGGCGCTTCTTGTCGGTGCTGGCCGATAAAATGGACATGGGCGCGCCCCCCTAGGGAGGGCGGGGGTCTGTCTCGCCGTTCAGCTCGATGGCACGGCTGGGAGGTTGACCAGCGCCGCCGTGGAGAAATCCGCGGCGAGCCGAGCCGCCGACGTCAGGTCGAGGCCGTGGTCGATTGCGTGGCGGGCGGAGGTCGTGGCGACGCCGACGAGGATGTTGGCGAGCCGGCGTTCGTCGTCGCGTGGGGGCAGGCCACGGGCGGTGAGGTAGGCGCGGATGCGGCGGGTGACCTGTTCGTCGATGTCGGCGAGGAGGAGCTCGCGCACCGCGATCGTGTCGCTGGTGATGTCGACGCCGAACAGGAGGCGGAAGCCGTCCGGTTCGGCGGCCGCGTAGTCGAACAGGGCCTGGGTGTCGGCGGCGACCTGGGTGCGCAGGCCGAGGCCGTCGTTGCGTTCGTACTCGGCGAACAGCCGCGCTCGGCAGGCCGCCGCCTCGCGGTCCAGCAGGCGTCGGTAGAGGGTGTTCTTGTCGCCGAAGTGGGCGTAGAGCGTGGGTTTCGTCGAACCGCTGCGGTCCGCGATCGCGTTCATGGTGGTGGCGCGGAAGCCGCACTCCACGAAAACCGTCCTGGCGGCATCGAGCAGCTCGTCGTCGGTGGGGCGGGCGCGGGTGGAGCGGTTCATCCGGCAAGCATATCCGCCCGGCTTTACCTGGCGGTAAAGCTGCGCTAGCTTTACCGCCAGGTCAAGCACAAAGGAGCGCCGGTATGCGTCGACGCCTGGTCACCTCATTCACCGCGGCACTGCTGCTGGCGGCGGCTCTGGTCGCCCCCGGCACGGCGACCGCCGGGCCGAGGAAGGGCTGCGAGCTCCCAGCCGAGGCGACGGCTTCGCCCGCCGAGGAGGCGATGGACCCCGCCGCGGTCGACGCCGCGGTGGCCTACGCACAGACCCACCTGCGCGCGTCCGTCCAGATCTTCCGCGACGACTGCCGGATCGGCCGCGGCCTGCTCGACCCGGTCACCGACCAGGTGCCGATGGAAATCTTCAGCGCCACGAAGTCGGTCGTCTCGATCCTCACCGGCATCGCCTACGACCAGCACCGGATCGGGCTCGACGACCCGATCGGCAAGTACCTGCCCGCGGGCATGGGCGACGCGGCGCACCGCGCCATCACGATCCGCGATCTGCTCACCCAGACCTCCGGGCTCGACGAGTCGATCCTGGCGGAGCTGGCGTCCATCGGCCTCGATCCCGACGTCGCACAGGAGGCGATGGCCCAGCCGCTCACCCACGAGCCGGGCACGCACTTCGAGTACAGCCAGCGCACGCCCGACCTGCTCGCGGCGGTGCTCCAGCGCGCCGTCGGCGAGGATCTGCAGGACTTCGCGCAGCGGGAGCTGTTCGACCCGCTCGGCATTCCGCGGGGCAGCTACCTCTGGCTGCGCGACCAGGCCGGAAACAGCTACGGCTACGCCAACCTGTTCATCCCGCCGGCGCAGTTCGCGAAGCTCGGGCTGCTGATGCAGCACGACGGCAGCTGGCGCGGGCAGCGCATCCTCTCCAGCGGCTACATCACCCAGGCCAGGGCGAACACGCCCACCAACCCGTGTTACGGATTCCTGTTCTGGCACAACGGCGGCAGCTCGTGCACATCGGCCAACTTCCCCCACGCGCAGACGGTGGCGGGCCCGATGATCGGCAGCGCCCCCGACGACCTGTTCGCGATGGTCGGCGCGTTGCAGCAGAACAACTTCATGATCCCGAGCCTCGGCATCACCGTCACCTGGACCGGCGTGCTCGGCGACACGGCACCGAACCTGGCCGGCCTGCTCAGCTCGTCGCCGTCCGGGTCGGACCTGTACTACAACTTCTTCCGCATCCTGCTGCGCGGCGTCCAGGACACGCCCGTGCCTGACCCCGGGCCGTTCCGCACGCCGCCGCTGGACCTGGACGTGAACCCGGTCAACTACCTGGATCCGGCCGTGCTGCTGCGGGATCTGGCGCCCAACGCGAACTGCAACGTACTTGATCTGCCGGCAGCCCGGCTGATCAGCCGAGGCGGAAGATCATCGCGTCGTTGTAGCTGTTGTAGTCGTGTCCATCGCGCGGCGGCGGGTTTAGACCTTGCCGTCGGCGGGCGGGACGGTTTCTGATCGTTGACGACGACCAGCGTGTCGCCGACCGCCCATGAGTCGATTCCCTGGTTGTACTGGGGAACCTGCTGCGTGCCGACGCGCGCGACCGGTTACGTCGCGGCTGCCACCAACCGTGCGTACGGGCCGTCGGCCGCCAGCAGTTCCGAGTGCGAGCCCAGCTCCGTGATCCGCCCGCCCTCGACCACGGCGACGCGGTCGGCCGCGGCGGCCGTGTGGAGGCGGTGGGCGATGGCGATCACCGTGCGGCCCTCCAGCACGGCGTTCAGCGACCGCTCCAGCTCACGCGCGGAACCCGTGTCCAGCAACGAAGTCGCCTCGTCCAGCACCAGCGTGTGCGGGTCCGCCAGGACGACCCGCGCCAGAGCCAGCTGCTGAGCCAACGCCGCTGGGACCGCGTACGCGCCGGAGCCCAGCCGCGTGTCCAAGCCGTTCGGCAGGGAGGCGAACCAGTCCGCCGCACCCGCCGAAGTCAACGCGGCCAGGAGTTCCGCGTCCGTCCAGTCCCCGCCATCACGACGTGCCGGTAGGGACAGGTTCTCCCGCAACGAACCCGAGAACGTGTGGTGCTCCTGCGTCAGCAGCAGCACCTCGCCGCGCAGCAGATCCTCCGCCAGCGAAGAAACCTCCGTGCCACCAACGCGAATCGAGCCCGACGTCGGCGCCGAGATGCCCGCAAGCAGCCGGCCCAGCGTCGACTTGCCGGCACCCGAAGGCCCGACGATCGCCAACCGCTCGCCCCGCGGCACCGACAAGTCGATCCCGTGCAGCACCTCGCGATCGGCTGTGTACCCGAAGTGGACGTCGCGCACCTCGATGTCGCGCCCGGCCGGCACCGTGGTCACCTCAGAGCGCGCCGGAGCAGGCTGCACACCCAGGATCCGCCGCGCCGCCGCCAGCGCCACCTGCAGGTCCTCCATCCAGAACAGCGCCTCGTTCAATGGCGCCGTCATCGCCTGGGCGTAGGCGAGCATCGTGGTGATCGTGCCGAGCTGGGCCCAGCCCTGCGAGTACGCGAAGAACCCGAGGCCCAGCATCGCGGCGATCGGCAGCACGTAGCTGATCTCCAGCGACGGCAGCCACCGCAGCTGCAGCGCGCGCATCCGGCGCTCGCCGAGCACGGCCTCGTCCAGGGCGTCGCGGCCGAGGCGGATGCGGCGGTCGGTGAGGCTCAGGGCCTCGGTGGTCCGCGCGCCCTCCACGGTCTCGTGCGTGGCCGACTGCAGGTCGCCCCAGCGGTCGAGCATCCAGGCCATCAGCTTGGGGATCCGGCGCTGGTACCAGATGTTCACGGGTACCAGCAGCGGCAGCGCCACGAGCAGCGCCAGCGCCAGCAGCGGCGACGTGATGATCATCGCGACCGTGGTCAGCAGCACCGTCACCACCGCGATCAGGATCTCCGGCGCCGCGAAGCGCACGGCGTGGTCGAGGCGGCTGATGTCGCTCGTCGCGCGGCTGAGCAGGTCGCCGGTGCCGGCGGCCTCGACCGTGCCGAGCGGCAGGCTCAGGGAGTTGGCCACGAACCGTTCGCGCGTCTGCGCCAGCACGCGCTCGCCGAACATCCGGCCACGCAGGCGCGCCGCCTTCTTCGCCCAGGCCTGCAGCACCAGCGCCACCACGAAACCCATGGCCAGCAGGTCGACGCGCACCGTGCTGCTGCCGTCGACGACGCCCTGCACGAGCAGGCCGAGCAGCTGCGGCCCGGCCAGCCCGATCAGTGTCGCGAGGCAGAACAGTCCGAGCATCACCGAGAACTCGCGCCGGTGCTCGGCGGCCGTGCGCGCCGCCCAGCGCCGCACGTCGCGACCCGACGCGAGGGGGAGCCGTTTCACACCGTCACCGCTTTTCCGCTCACGACCTCGTCCGCCACGTGAGTCCACAGTGGACTCTGGCTGAACACCACGGTCGTCTTCCCGCGCCGCAGGTCCGCGACGCGCTGGGTGATCCTGGCCTCCGTGTGCGCGTCGACGGCCGAGGTCGGCTCGTCGAGCAGCAGCACGTCGGCGTCCGTCGCGAGCGCCCGCGCCAGGCTCAGCCGCTGCCGCTGGCCGCCCGACACCTCGCGCCCGCGCTCGCCGATCAGCTCGTCGACACCCCGGGGCAGCGCCTCGATGATGTCGTCGGCGTCGGCCGCGTACAGGGCCGCTTCCACGCTCACGTCACTCGGCAGCGCGGAACTCAGCTGTTCGCGCAGCACACCTGAGAACCACAGGTCCTGGTTGTGCGCGTACACCACCCGCGCCCGCAGCTCCGCCAACGCGACCTGGTCCACGGGCACGCCGCCGACCAGCACGGGCTCGGCGGCGTCCGTGAACCGCGCCAGGCGGTCGGCCAGCGTCTCCGCGTCGGCCCCGAGGTCGACGACGGTGAGCTTGCCCGCCTCGAGGTGGATGCCGGTCTCGGTGTCCACCAGGTCGAGCGGCCCGGCGGGCAGCGGCACCGGTGACGCCGGCTCGGCCAGCCGAGGCCGCAGCGACAGCAGCGCGCAGATCTTGCGCGCCGACACGAGCCCGGAGCTGACCGCGCTCACGGCCTCCGTCGCCGTGTCCACGGGCACCACCAGGAACGCCGAGACCCCGTAGAACGCCACCAGCTCGCCCACGCCGATCGTGCCGTCGAGCGCGAGCCGCGCGCCCAGCCACGTGATCGCCACGGTGACCAGGCCCGGCAGCACGATCGCCGCCGCGGCCAGCCACGCCTCCGCGCGCCCGACCTCCACGCCCGAGCGGCGCACCAGCTGGCTCGCGTCGTGGAACCGCTTCAGGAACCGCCGCTCGCCCCCGACCCCACGCAGGATCCGCAGGCCGGACACGATGTCGGCGCCCAGCGCGTTGACGTCGCTGAGGTTCTCGCGCTGCACCGTCTTGCGCTTCTGCAACGGCTTCAGCAGCGGCCCGATCCCGAGCACCGCCAGTGGCACGCCGACCAGCGCGACGACGCCCAGCAGCGGCGACGAGCCCAGCATCGCGATGCCGATCACCACGAACGCCACCACGGAACCCACGGTCCGGCCGATCACCTCGTAGGTGTTACCGATCCAGTTGATGTCCGACGACGTCACCGCCACGACGTTGCCGGTCGTCGTCGCCTCGCGCAGGGTCGCGCCCAGGCGCGTGGTGTGCGTGGTGACCAGGCGCTGCGTGGTGCCCGCGCCGTGGATCCACATGCCGTACGACGTGAAGTGCAGCCACGTTCCGAAACCCGCCTGGAACACGCCCAGCCCGGCCGCCACCAGCGCCCAGCGCCAGATCGCGCCGGTGTCGCCCGCCGCGATCGCGTCGATGCCGCGGCCGATCACCAGCGGCAGCAGCGCGCTGGGCAGCGACCAGCAGGCGCCCGTGAACGCGGCCGTCACCACCAGCCACGGGCGCGAACGCAGCACCGCGAGCAGATAGCGGCCGGCCGTCGGCCGTGCGGGCAGCCGAGGCGAGGCGAAGGGATATGTGGCGGAGAGCACGATTGTCGACGGTAAGCCGCTTCACACGGCCCGCGCGACTGATTTATCCCCTGGCGAACGGCGGATGACCGGGGGATGCCACTGAGGGTGTGACCCGGCCGACACGTAGTCTTGGAGGTGTGGCGAACCCTGACACGGACACCGTGACCAGCACCGTTGACACCACCGCGCGGGCCGCGGAGACCCCCGACACCACGCAGCCGTACGTCGAACTCGGCCTGGCCGAAGACGAGTACGCGCGCATCCGCGAGATCCTCGGCCGCCGGCCCACCGACGCCGAGCTGGCGATGTACTCGGTCATGTGGAGCGAGCACTGCTCGTACAAGTCCTCGAAGAAGCACCTCGGCTACTTCGGTGAGACGGCCACCGACGAGATGAAGTCGAAGATGCTCGCGGGCATCGGCGAGAACGCCGGCGTGGTCGACATCGGCGACGGCTGGGCGGTCACCTTCAAGGTCGAAAGCCACAACCACCCGTCCTATGTGGAGCCTTACCAGGGCGCCGCGACGGGCGTCGGCGGCATCGTGCGCGACATCATGGCCATGGGTGCCCGTCCGCTCGCGGTGGCCGACGCGCTGCGCTTCGGCCCGGCCGACGCGCCCGACACCAAGCGCGTGCTGCCCGGAGTGGTCGCCGGCGTCGGCGGCTACGGCAACTGCCTCGGCCTGCCGAACATCGGCGGCGAGCTGGTGTTCGACCCGTCGTACAGTGGCAACCCGCTGGTCAACGCCCTGTGTGTCGGCGCCATGCGCGTCGAGGACCTGCACCTCGCCTTCGCTTCGGGCACGGGCAACAAGATCATCCTGTTCGGCGCGCGCACCGGCCTCGACGGCATCGGCGGCGTGTCCGTGCTGGCGAGCGACACGTTCTCCGGTGACGAGACCGCGGCCGGCCGGCGCAAGCTGCCCAGCGTGCAGGTCGGCGACCCGTTCACCGAAAAGGTGCTCATCGAGTGCTGCCTCGACCTGTTCAAGGAGAAGCTCGTCGTCGGCATCCAGGACCTCGGCGGCGCCGGGCTGTCCTGCGCGACGTCGGAGCTCGCGGCCGCGGGTGACGGCGGCATGCACGTCTACCTCGACCGCGTGCCGCTGCGCGCCACCGGCATGACGCCGGCGGAGGTGCTCTCGAGCGAGTCGCAGGAGCGCATGTGCGCGGTCGTCTCGCCGGAGAACGTCGAGGCGTTCATGGCCGTGTGCGCCAAGTGGGACGTGATCGCCACCGACATCGGCGAGGTCACCGACGGCGACAACCTCGTGATCACCTGGCACGACGAGGTCGTGGTCGACGTCCCGGCACACACCGTCGCGCACCAGGGCCCGGTCTACGACCGCCCGATCCAGCGCCCGGCGAGCCAGGACGCGCTGATCGCCGACACGTCGGCCTCGCTGCCCCGGCCGTCGACCCCCGAAGAGCTGCGGGCCGACTTGCTCAAGCTCATCGCGTCGCCGAACCAGGCGTCGAAGGAATGGGTCACGGCGCAGTACGACCGCTACGTGCGCGGCAACTCCGTGCTCGCGCAGCCGTCGGACTCCGGCATGATCCGCATCGACGAGGAGAGCGGCCGCGGCGTGTCGGTGTCCACCGACTGCAACGCGAAGTTCGTCTACCTCGACCCGTACCGCGGCGCGCAGCTCGCGCTCGCCGAGGCGTACCGCAACGTCGCCACGGGCGGTGCGACGCCGGTCGCGGTGTCCGACTGCCTGAACTTCGGCGCCCCGACCGACCCGGCCGTGATGTGGCAATTCGAGCAGGCCGTGCACGGTCTGGCCGACGCGTGCGTCGAGCTGGGCATCCCGGTCACCGGCGGCAACGTGAGCTTCTTCAACCAGACCGGCGACACGGCCATCCTGCCGACGCCGGTGATCGCCGTGCTCGGTGTGATCGACGACGTCACCCGCCGCATCCCCACTGGCATCGGCGCGGAGGCCGGCGAGACGCTGCTGCTGCTCGGCGACACCCACGACGAGCTCGACGGTTCCGCGTGGGCGCGCGAGCTGCACGGCCACCTCGGCGGCGTGCCGCCGCGCGTCGACCTGGCCCGCGAGAAGCTCATCGGCGAGATCCTCGTCGCCGGCTCGCGCGACGGCATGATTTCCGCCGCCCACGACCTCGCCGACGGTGGTCTGGCGCAGGCCCTGGTCGAGACTGTCCTCATCGGACAGTGCGGTGCGCGGGTGTTCCTCGATCGCGACCAGGACCCGTTCGTGCAGCTGTTCTCCGAGTCCTCGGGCCGCGTGCTCGTGGCGGTGCCGCGCACAGAGGAGCTGCGGTTCACGGAGATGTGCACCGCGCGCGGGCTGCCGTGGCGCAAGACCGGCGTCGTCGACCCGGACTCCCGTGCGCTCGAGCTGCAGGACATCACGGAGTTCTCGCTCGACGAGCTGCGCGAGACCTGGGAGAAGACGCTGCCGGCGTTGTTTGACTGAAGTTCTTGATCGCAGAAAGGGCCGCTTCCCGGACACCGGGGAGCGGCCCTTCGCTTGTGCCGTGTCCCGCTTGTCAGTGACTGACAGATGTGTCTCGGCTAGACTCGGCCGCATGGTCGGCGAAGGGTTGCGCGAGGTCACGCGCAGGGCGGTCACCGCGGAGATCGCCGCGAAGGCGATGGATCTGTTCACCGAGCAGGGTTTCGAGGGCACGACCGTGGACCAGATCGCGGCCGCCGTGGGGGTGTCGACGCGCACCGTCTTCCGGTACTTCGCCGGCAAGGAAGACATGGTCGTCGGCAACCTGATGGAGCTCGGGCACGAGCTGGCCGCGGCTCTCGAAGCGCGGCCCGCCGACGAGGCGCCGTGGCCGGCGTTGCGCGCGGCGCTGCAGGTGTGCGTGGAGTCGCTGGAGGCCGCCGGGCTGTCTCGCGCGACGATGCTGGCCGAGACGCCCGCGTTGCGCACGGCGTTGCTGCGCAAGCACTTGCAGTGGCAGGAAGTGCTGGTGCCGGTGCTGGCCGAGCGGCTGGGTGGCGACGAGTTCGCGGCCCACGCGCTGGGCTCGGCCGCACTGTCCTGTTTGGACGTCGCGGGCTACGAGTGGACGCGCGTGGCGGGCGGGAAACCGTTGGGCGAGTTGCTCGACGAGGCGATCGAGGCGGTCAGCTCGCCGGCACGGTGAGGCGCGCGGCGCCGTCGTCGTCGAGGGGTTCGAGCAGCCAGCCGTCGGGTAGTTGATTGTCCTTTGTGGACAAAACCTTCGTGTTGTAGAGCGAAAGGTGCTCGGGCACGCGCGCGAAGCGTAGGTCGGCGTGGCCGCCGAAGGACGCGTGGCGCAGGTCGAGTGAGTCGTCGAAGGCCGCGTCGGTGAACACGGCGTCCTTGGTGAACACGGCGTCCTTGAACGCGGTGCGCCCGGCGAACGTCGTCTCCGTGAAGTCGGCGTTCTCGGCGAACACCGTGCCGCTGAACCACGCGTAGTCCAGGAACTTCGTGCCGCGGCAGCGGAAGTTGCCGATCAGGCGGCCGTTGCCGGTGCCGGCGGCGGTGAAGTACGCCCGGTCCGTGATCACGCAGCCGCTCAGGTTCGTGCTGCTGTGCAGCGACGCGTAGCGCAGCAGCAGCCGGCCGATCTTGCGGCGGGACAGGTCGAGGTACTCCAGCACCGCGCCGGTGAGGTCGAGGTCGTAGCTCGGAGCGTCCACTTCGGACGCCCACGGCAGCAGTTCGGCGACGAGCCGCTGCGCGGTCAGGCGGACTTGGAGCTCTCGCTCGACCTCGGGCCCGTCGCCGAGCCCGTCGCCGCGCTCGGGATTCTCGTACCGCGCGTGCTTGAACGGCCGCCGCAGGTAGGCGCACAGCACGTCGAGCACGGTCTGCGTGTACGTCGGCCGGCTGCGCGCCAGACCCGCCAACGCGTGCAGCGCACCGACGCGCACCTGGTCGGCCTCGTGCCCGAGCAGCTCCACCGACTTGGCGAACCGCTCGTCGGACACGCGCTCACGGTCCTGTTCGGCCCGGCGCATCTCCAGGTCGTGGCGCTGCCGCTCGATCTCCTGGCGCGCCTCTTCGACGCGGCGGCGCCGGTCGTTGAGCCACAGCGCGTAGAGCGCCACGACGGCGCCGCCGGCCAGACCGGCCGTTTTCAGGGCATCGCTGCGGCTCGTGGCGGGGTCGGTGAGCAGCCAGCCCCCGACCCCGCACAGCAGCAGCACGGACGCGACGAACGTCCAGAGCAGTGGGGACCGCACCGATCAGAAGGCGATGACGAAGAAGAACCCGATGCACCAGTTGCCGCCGACGCTGGTGGCGATCACCGAGCCGTTGGCGTCCTTTCCGGACAGGCTGCCGTCGAGGTTGGCCGTGACGGTCGCGGTGCCGTCGTAGCTCTCGACCTTGAGCTGCGGGGTGCCGGTGGTGGCCTCGTCGATGCTGTCCTTGGAGAACGCTTCGCTGCCCTGGCAGGTCATCGCCGTGGCGCCCGCGCCGTCCTTGGCGTTGATCTTCGCGACGAACGCGTCCACGGCCTGCTTGCCCTCGGCCGGCGTGTTGCCGCCACCACCGGTGCCGGGGATGTCGGTCTCGTCGGTCGGCAGGCCCGGCTCCGACGGTTCGCCGGTGGGCAGCTGCGGCCGCGACGACTGCGCGGGCGGCGGCACCTGGTTCTGCGTCTGCGCCGTGGAACCCGAGTCCTTGCTCAGGAAGAAACCGGGTGCGACGAATCCGGTGATGCCCAGCGCCACTACGACCACCACGGCCACGGCGATGCCGATCCACAGCCCGGTCTTGTTGTTCTTCGGCGGCTGGGGGCCACCGCCGTACCCGCCGCCGTACGGCTGGTTCGGGTCCCAGCCCTGCTGCGGATACTGCTGGGTGCCCGGGTACTGCTGCTGGTACGGCTGGCCGTACGGCTGCTGCCCCGGGTACTGCTGCTGCGTGTTCGGGTCCCAGCCCTGCTGCTGGCCGCCCTGCTGCGCGTTGGGGTCCCACCCGGGCTGCTGGCCCGGCTGCTGCTGCGCGTTCGGATCCCACCCCGGCTGCTGGGGAACCCCGCCCGTGCCGGGCTGCTGCCAGCCCTGGCCGTAGGGGTCCGGCTGGCCGCCCTGCCCTGGCTGCGGTGGGTAGGTCATCTCCGGTTCCGCCCTTCCTGGTGCACCGTTTCGCGCCGTGGTCTGACGACCGGCGAGCGCCGGCGGTTCCTCCCCACGTGAGGTGCATTCTGCAAGGTCGGGAGCCACTGCACAAAAGACGTGACGAGAACGAAGCTCCCGGCCGCCCCGCAGGTAGGGGCGGCCGGGAACCTCAGGCGTGAATCAGTGGTGAATCAGCTGTCACCCAGGAGTGGATCAGCCGTTGGCCAGAGCCTGGACCCGGTCGAGGGCACCGTTGAAGGTGTCCTGGTCGAGCGGGCTCGAGGTGTACTGCCAGACGGTGTAGTAGCCCCAGCCGTTCGGCAGCGCGCCGGCCGACGACGCGTACCGCGCGACCCAGAGCGGCACCGTGGACGAGAAGTTCTGCGACGTGCCCACGCACTGGTTCCACCAGCTCGCCGAGGTGTAGATGACGGGCCAACGGCCGGTCTTGGCGTGGTAGGTGTCGTGGAAGGCGCGGATCCACGAGCCCATCGCGGCCTGGCTCAGGCCGTAACAAGTGGCGCCGTACGGGTTGTACTCCATGTCGAGCGCGCCCGGCAGGGTTTTGCCGTCCTTGGACCACCCGCCGCCGTGGGCGACGAAGTAGGTCGCCTGCGCCGCTCCGCTGGAGGTGTTCGGGGTGGCGAAGTGGTACGCACCGCGGATGAAGCCCTGGTTGTACGAACCGTTGTACTGCTGGGCGAAATACGGGTTGGTGTAGCTCGTGCTCTCCGTCGCCTTGGTCCAGACGAACCGTTTGCCCTGGTTCCACCAGCTCGCCCAGTTGACGTTGCCCTGGTAGCTGGCGACGTCCATGCCCGGCACAGTGGCCAGGGCCTGGTTCGGGATGGCGGCCGCGGGCTGCGGCTTCTGGGCGGCGACTTTGGACGCCGGTGTTGAGGAATCGCCCTCCACCCGGCGGATTTGGGACCCCAGTTCGTGGTTGTGCGCCTGAATGTCGGCGTTTATCGCAGTAATCTCACTGGCCGATTGGTCCGGGTTGTAAGGAGCGGCCGTTGCCTGGGCCGTGGAGCCGAGCAGGAGCGCCACGGTGGGGATGGCCAGGACGGAGAGCAGGGTCGCCCGCCGTCCTCTTCGGGAAGTGGACATCGTTGAATCCCTTCACAGATACCCTCGCTGAGGGCGGCTATTGCAGGTAGCCGCCCGGGGGAGATTCTTGATGACGTCCCTCGGTTTGTCAGCAAGATCCGTGAAGTTAAAAGGTCGCCTGGGTGATTTTCATCGGTAGATGACTACTTATTCCCAGCGTCGTAACGAATGTTCACCCGATTGCCAGATCGCGGAGGGTTGCGAGGGGACCGTTGAGCCAGTTCTGGTCTCCCGGCAGCGAACCCGTGTCCGCGAACTGCCAGATCGCCTGGCTGTGCCAGCCGGCCGGCAGCTCGCCGATCTGTGTGTTGTAGCGCGCGAGCCACAGTGGATTCGCGCCGAGCGCAGGGCTGTTGCCGGTGCAGCGTTTCCACCAGCTCGTGGACGTGTAGATGGTGGGCAGGCGCCCGGTTCGTGCCCGGTAAGTGTCCGAGAAGGACCGGATCCACGCGACCATGCCGGCGGGGTCCTTGCCGTAACAGGTCTCGCCGTAGGGGTTGTACTCCGCGTCGAGCGCGCCCGGCAGCGTTTTGCCGTCCGCGGACCAGCCGCCGCCGTGGGCGAGGAAGTAGTTGGCCTGCGTCGCGCCGTCGGACACGTCGGGGCGCGCGAAGTGGTACGAACCGCGGATGATCCCGGCCTGGTACGAACCGTTGTACTGCTGGGCGAACTGCGGGTTGACGAAACCCGTGCCCTCGGTGGCCTTCACGTAGACGAACCTCGCGCCGGCCTTCGCGGCCGCGGTCCAGTCCACCGCGCCCTGGTGGCCGCTCACGTCGTGACCGAGGACCTGGTCGGTCGCGGTGTACTCGACGTTCGGCGCGCCGGCGACGCCCTCGTACTTCTCGATCTGCGAGCCGGCGTAGTGGTCGTCGGCGCCTTCGTAGCTCGGCGCGGCCGTGGCCGGGGTGCACAGCGCGAGCCCGGAAACGACCGCGGCGCTCCACACGGTGGCGCTCCAGCGCAGCAGCGGATTACGACGCTTCACCCTGGGCTCCCAACCGGACGCGTGTACTCCAACGAAGGCAAACGATGCCCGCAAGCCGCCGTTCCGGCGACTCGGTGATCACCTGATGGAGTGATGACCGCAGGTCGGGGTGGGGTCGGGATCCGTGAGGGTGACGGGTCGCGGGTACGAAAAAGCCCGCTGTCCACTCGGGACAACGGGCTGTTTCGAAATGTCTCAGCCGGAGTGGAACTCAGCGCCGTTCTTCGGCCAGTGCCTTCAGCAGGTGCTCGGCCGGCACGACGGCGGTGATGCCGTCGTGCGGGTTGATGGCCACGGGGTGTCCGGCGAGCAGGCCGACGATGTCGCGCCCCAGCACGGCGCGCGCGTGCGGCCACTCGCGCGGCACGAGCGACTTGGCGGTGTAGGCGGGGACCATCACGCGGCCGTCGGCGTTGTGGAAGCCGATGACCGTGCGCTGCACGGGGGACATGGCGTAGACGAACAGCGTCGAGTCGAGGATGACCTTCGGCAGGTCTTCGGCCGGGCGGTGCTCGGTGCGCACGAGTTGCAGCAGCCGCTCGAGCTCCGTGCCGGGCTCGGGGTAGCCGAGCGCCTTCGGCGAGGGCCGGTAGCGATCGTTGGGGTGGAAGTCCTCCACGACGTCGCCCGAGGCGTTCACCGGGTACGCGCCCACGACGGCCCACGACGGCACGGGGCCACCCGGGTCGAAGGCCTCGTCGATGACGTAGAGCCAGCTGTTGGGGTTGGCGCGCGCGTTGGCCCGCATCTCGGGGGTGATTTCGGGTTTGCCCTGCGGTCCGCGCCGGCCGTGCCGCCCGGCGGTGGCGGGTTTGCCCTCCGGTTTGCCGCGGCGCGCCGCGGGGGTGGTCGGGGAAACCATCCGATCTGCCTCGTCCCGCTGCGCCATCGCCGTCCCTCGCTGCCGGGTGCTGAATGTTCGTCCGACGTCACTCTACTGTTGGGCTATGGCCTCTTCGCGTTCGGTCGATCCCGCTGAGTTACGGGCGGCGGTGCTGGCCGTTTCGGGCTGGTTGCGAGGTGACGGGCCGGATCCGGCGCGGCCCGAGCTGGCCGCCGCGGTGCGGCTGAGCCTCAAGGCGCTCGCCGCCGACGCGCCCGGGCGCAGCGTCGAAGTGCGCGTGCCGCCGTTCGCCGCCGTGCAGTGCGTCGAGGGTCCCCGCCACACCCGGGGCACGCCACCGAACGTGATCGAAACCGACCCCCGCACGTGGCTCGAACTGGCGACGGGCCTTCTCGATTGGCCCAGCGCCCTCGACGCGGCGCGAGTGACGGCCTCGGGCTCGCGGGCCGACCTTTCACACTGGCTCCCCGTGGTCCGGCTCTGACCACCTGGGGCCTTGACCGGTGATTACTCACCTGGCTGTGTCGTCGGGTGCCGACTCTCCGTAGAATCGTGACGACAAACCCGACGCGTGCCGAGCCGTGCTATACGGGTTGGCTCTGTACGTGTACTTTGGGTAGTCGGGCTGGAATCCCCCAGGTAAACGAGCGGCGTACGGAAGGTCCCGGTCATGAACGCGGTGAACGCGTCCGGTGGCGAGCAGAGTCTCGGCCCGACAGCGCGCCGGATGATCCTCGGCTCGCAGCTGCGCAAGCTGCGTGAGGAAGCCGGGATCACGCGTCAGCAAGCGGGCTACAACATCCGTGGTTCCGAGTCCAAGATCTCCCGCCTCGAGCTCGGCCGCGTCGGTTTCAAGGAACGCGACGTCGCCGACCTGCTCACCATGTACGGCGTCGCGGACGACGAAGAGCGCCGCGCCTTCCTCGACATGGTCAAGCAGTCGAACGAGGCCGGCTGGTGGCGCAAGTTCGGCGACACCGTGCCCGGCTGGTTCACCGACCTCGTCGGCCTGGAAGAAGCCGCGTCGCGCATCCAGATCTGGGAACCGCTGTTCGTCTCCGGCCTGCTGCAGATCGAGCCCTACGCCCGCGCGATCTTCAGCCACGGCCGCCCCGAGATGGCCGACGAGAAGGTCGACCAGCTCGTGGCCCTGCGAATGCGCCGCCAGAAGATGCTGGCCAGGCCCGACGCGCCCCGCGTGTGGGCGGTCCTCGACGAGTCGGTGCTCTACCGGCCGATCGGCGGGCCGAAGGTGCTCAAGCAGCAGCTCGAGTACTTGCTCGAGGTCACCACGTTGCCGCACGTGTCGGTGCAGGTCCTCCCCTACTGCCGCAGCGGTCTGTCGGCCGAGCACGCATTCACGCTGCTGCGCTTCGCCGAGTCGGAACTGCCGAACATCGCCTACATCGAGTACCTCACGGGCGCCCACTACCTCGACAAGCGCGACGAGATCGAAAAGTACGGCCGCGCGCTCGACCTGCTGGCCGTCGACGCGGAGACGCCGGAGCGCAGCCGGGCTCGGTTGGCCAAGCGGCGCGCGGAGATCTGAGTCTCGCCGAGTTCGTGGTCTGCCTGAGCCGCTGAGCGGTCCTCGGCCGCGTTGCGGGTGTGCCGGCGTCATGTCACTCTGCCGGGCGTCGAGGCGCCCACAGAGCGTCGAACCGGCGGTCGCTGAAATCTCGGCGCTCACACGCTGTTGCGGCTGTTCACCCGCTGGGATCGCCGGTTTGTCGGATTTTCGCTCAGCGCCACTTTCCCGGCGTCAACAGCGACCCAGCGTGATTTTTCACCCCTTCGAGTGGCGATGTGATCGTCCGACCGAGACTTTCTACTGAAGTCTGTCGTCACGCAGTGAGAAACTTGCAGAAACTTCTGCACGTGCATTTACCGCTGCATGAGCGCGTGCTAGCGTCCCAGTCACAGGTAGATGCACGTGCAGATTCCTGAGCTTTTCACCGTCCCGGAAGGTGGGGATCATGGCTGAGCGGTTCGAGAACGGCATTCCGGCCGATCGTCTGACCGGCGCCCAGTGGCGCAAGGCGAGCTACAGCGGCGCTGTGGGCAACTGCGTGGAGGTCGCTCCGCTGGCGTCCGGCGAGATCGCGATGCGCAACTCCCGCTTCCCGACCGGCCCGGCGCTCGTGTACACCCGTGCGGAGATGGCCGCGTTCCTCGCCGGCGCGAAGGACGGCGAATTCGACGATGTCCTCGGCTGACGCGCTGGAGACCGTCGAAACCGGTCTCCAGGAGCTCATCGGCCGCGGGTACCAGTTCGTGCACCAGACGGACGCCAACGGCGAGTTCGAAGCCGTGGTCGGCGTCCGGGTCCACGACAACGTGGTGGACGTCGTCCGGCTCAACGCCGAGGACGACGCGGTTGCCACGCGGGTACCGGGGACTGAGGACAACGTCTTCGAGCCCGAGAAGTGGCTGTGGCGCCGCCGCGGTGAAGTCTCCGAGGTGCTGACCGAAGTGCTCGCGCTCCCCGATGAGGAAACCAAGGCGCTCGCCCCCGCCAAGGGGTGCTGGGTGCCCGGGCGCGGTGGCACCTCGAAGTGGCTCGCGGCCCGCTGAGACACCCTTGATCTTCAGGCCCCGTGCGATGTGGACAGCCACGTCGTGCGGGGCCTGGTTCACGTTCGGGGTCGAGAACCAAGATCCACAACGCGAGCACGGCTCTCCCCGGGCGGTCGTCACAAGCTCGTGAAGTGGGGAGAACCACGTCGCGCACGGCCAGACCGGCCTTCATACCCCTTACACTTGGACTTGGCCCGCCCACGTCTTCCTGGGAGCACCTCGGTGGTTTCCGACCCCTCCGCCCTTCCTGACCAGCCCGACCCGGAACCCCGCGAGGAGTGTGGCGTCTTCGGCGTCTGGGCTCCCGGGGAAGAGGTCGCCAAGCTGACCTACTACGGCCTGTACGCGCTGCAGCACCGCGGGCAGGAGGCGGCCGGCATCTCGGTCTCCGACGGCTCGCAGATCGTGGTCTTCAAGGACCTCGGCCTGGTCAGCCAGGTGTTCGACGAGCAGGTGCTGCAGTCGCTGCAGGGCCACATCGCCGTCGGGCACTGCCGCTACTCCACGACCGGCGCCACGATCTGGGAGAACGCGCAGCCGATCTTCCGCACCACGGCCACCGGCAGCGGCCTGTCGTTCGCGCACAACGGCAACCTCGTCAACACCGCCGAGCTGCGCGACCGCACGAAGGCCGCCGGCCTCAAGCCGCACGCGGGCCTCACCGGCTCGTCCAGCGACTCCGACCTCGTCTGCGGCCTGCTCGCAGCCAACGCGGCCGACAAGGGCATCGAGGCCGCGGCCATGGAGCTGCTGCCGACGCTGAAGGGCGCGTTCTGCCTGGTTTTCGCCGACGAGAACACCCTCTACGCCGCCCGCGACCCCCACGGCGTGCACCCGCTCGTGCTCGGCCGCCTGGAGCGCGGCTGGGTCGTGGCGAGCGAGACGGCCGCGCTTGACATCTGCGGCGCGTCGTTCGTGCGCGAGGTCGAGCCGGGTGAGCTCATCGCCATCGACGCGGAAGGCCTGCGCTCGTCGCGGTTCGCGAACCCGGAGCCCAAGGGCTGCGTGTTCGAGTACGTCTACCTCGCCCGCCCCGACACCACGATCGCCGGCCGCAGCGTGCACGCCACGCGCGTGGAGATCGGCCGCCGGCTCGCCGGCGAGCACCCGGCCGACGCCGACCTGGTCATGCCAGTGCCGGAGTCCGGCACGCCGGCCGCGATCGGCTACGCGCAGGGTTCGGGTATCCCGTACGGCACCGGCCTGGTGAAAAACGCCTACGTCGGGCGCACGTTCATCCAGCCGTCGCAGACGATCCGCCAGCTGGGCATCCGGCTGAAGCTCAACCCGCTGCGCGACGTGATCCGCGGCAAGCGCCTGGTCGTGGTCGACGATTCGATCGTCCGCGGCAACACGCAGCGCGCGCTCGTGCGCATGCTTCGGGAGGCCGGCGCGCTCGAGGTCCACGTGCGGATCGCCTCGCCGCCCGTGCGTTGGCCGTGCTTCTACGGCATCGACTTCGCCTCGCGCGCCGAGCTCGTGGCCAACGGCGTCGACCTCGACGGCATCCGCCGCTCGATCGGAGCCGACTCGCTGGGCTACATCTCGCTCGACGGCCTGGTCGCGGCCTCGGAGCAGCCGAAGTCGCGCCTGTGCACCGCGTGCTTCTCCGGCGAATACCCCATCGACCTGCCGGATGACGCGTTGATCGGCAAGCACCTGCTGGAAAGCATGGATTCGGTCAATGGCAAAGCGACTCCGGTCAGCCCGGCCGGGTACGGTGCCGAAGACGCCGTCCGGCGTCCCTAGTCAGATTTGTCCAGTAGGGAGTCCGCTTCCGTGAGCGAGTCCACGAGCGCCACGTACGCAGCCGCCGGTGTCAGCATCGAAGCCGGTGACCAGGCCGTCGAGCTGCTCAAGCCCCACGCCGAGCGCGCCACCCGCCCCGAGGTGCGCGGTGGCGTCGGCGGGTTCGCGGGGCTGTTCTCGCTCAAGCTCGACAAGTGGAAGGAGCCGGTGCTCGCGTCGTCCACCGACGGCGTGGGCACCAAGATCGCGGTCGCGCAGGCTCTGGACAAGCACGACACCGTGGGCATCGACCTGGTGGCCATGGTCGTCGACGACCTGGTCGTGACCGGCGCCGAGCCGCTGTTCCTGCAGGACTACATCGCCGTCGGCAAGGTCGTCCCAGAGATGATCGCGGCGCTCGTCGGCGGCATCGCCGAGGGCTGCGTGCAGGCCGGCTGCGCGCTGCTCGGCGGCGAGACGGCCGAGCACCCGGGCCTGATGGGCGAGCACGACTACGACATCTCGGCCACCGGCGTCGGCGTGGTCGAGGCGTCCGCGCTGCTCACGCCCGAGAAGGTGCGCCCTGGTGACGTCGTGCTGGCCATGGGTTCCTCGGGCCTGCACTCCAACGGCTACTCGCTGGCCCGCCACGTGCTGCTGGACATCGCGCGCATGCCGCTCGAAGGGCACGTCGAGGAGTTCGGCCGCACCCTCGGCGAGGAGCTGCTGGAGCCGACGAAGATCTACGCCAAGGACTGCCTGGCGCTGGCCGCCGAGACCGAGGTTCGCACGTTCGCGCACATCACCGGCGGCGGCCTCGAGGCGAACCTCGCGCGCGTGATGCCGCGGGGCCTCGTCGCACGGCTGGAACGCGGCACGTGGACGCCGGCACCGGTGTTCGCCCTGATCGGACAGCGCGGCAAGGTCGAGCGCGCCGAGCTGGAGAAGACGTTCAACATGGGCGTCGGCATGGTCGCGATCGTGTCGGCCGAGGACGTCGACCGGGCGCTGGCCGTGCTGACCGCGCGCCACGTGCCGGCGTGGATCCTCGGCGACGTGCAGCCGGCCGACAACCCCGACGGCCCGCGCGCCGTGCTCTCGGGCGACCACCCGCGGTTCTAGAAAACGCGGTTGTCGCGGCTGGAAGACTGGACGACGTGGCAGAGGACGTGGTGATCGGCTCCCGGTTCGTGATTCCGGCGGCCGAGTTGAGCGAGCGCTTCTCCCGGTCGTCCGGACCGGGCGGGCAGGGCGTGAACACCACCGACTCGCGCGTGGAGCTCTCGTTCGACGTCGCGCGGTCGGCGGTGATCCCGGAGCCGTTGCGCGAACGGATCGTGGCGCGGCTGGCCGGTCGCCTGGTCGACGGCGTGATCACCATCGCGGCCAGCGAGCAGCGTTCGCAGCTGCAGAACCGCGACGCCGCCCGCGAACGCCTCGCCGACCTGCTGCTCAAGGCTTCCGCGCCGCCGCCGGCCAAGCGGCGTCCCACCAAACCCTCCCGGGGTTCGAAGGAACGCCGCCTGGCCGCGAAGAAACGCCGCAGCGACGTGAAACGCGGCCGCGGCGGCCGGTTCGACGACTAGCTCACCGACAGGTGCACGCACTCGCCGGCCGGCTGGTAGCCGACGCGGCGGTAGACCGTGGCGATGCCCAGGTCGCCTGGGGTGAGGAAGGCCGTGGGGCCGCCTCGCTCGTGAACCAGGCGGGTGAGGTGCGCCGTGATCGCCGCGGCGATTCCCCGGCGGCGGTAGGCCTCGGCGACGGCGATGCCGGCGATCTCGGCCGCGCCGTCCACGATGTCCAGCGCGAACCCGCCGCCGATCACCGCGCCCGTCGCGGTGTCCTCGGCGCGCACGGCGCGATCGCCGAACGAGCGGGTGGTCGCCAGCTCCGCGTCGGACACCTCCGGGGACGCGCCGAAGGCCACGTTCTGCGCCGAACGCAGGCTGCGCAGGTCGGTGTCGGTCTCGGGAACACGGAGCACGATCCCGGCGGGTGCCGGGTGGTCCACGAAGTCGGCCGGGGTGCAGGTCATGAGCGGGATGCGCCGCTCGAGCGAGTACCCCCGCGCGACGAGGAGTTTCTCCAGGCCGGGCGCGGCTTCGGTGAAGAACTCCAGCCGGGGCTGCAGGCCGCGGCCCGCGTACGCCTCGGTCAGCGCAGTGATCTCCGCCGGTGACGGCTCGGCGCCGTCGTCGGGGATCGCGTAGTTGAGCATCGGGTGGCCGGTGGTGCGGGAGAAGGTCGCGAGGAACGGGCCGATCCGTTCGACGTCACGGCCTCGGGGTGCGGTGGCACGGACATACGCCTGAAGGGCGGACATGCTGGGTGATCCCTTTCGGGGTCGAAGGAGACCCACGCGCGCTGCCGAGAAGGGCAGGGCATGGGAAGGACGGCTGACGGGCTCGCGTCAGGCCTGACCTCGGCCGTCGCGAGCAGCGGCGGCAAACATAGGCGTTCCTTCGTCCGAAGATCCGAGAGCTTTCAGTGTCCCAGCGGGGGCAACCGATTTAACTCAGCGCCGTTCGCGGTGGCTCATCCCGGCGTAGCGCGTGTCCCACACCGAACGCGGCACGCGCAGGCGGACAGGCGCGTTGCAGACGGTCCGCCGCACCTGCTGCGGGATCGCGACCACGGGCACCACGTCGAAGTAGCGCCAGCCGCGGCGGGTCAGGGCGGCGCCGAGCGTGGCGCCGATGGTGTTGAGCAGCACGTCGTCGGTCGAGGTCACGCGGCCGCTGTGGATGAGGAACTGCGTGGCCTCCACCAGCACGGACGAGCTCAAGGCGGTGAGCGCGATCCGGCTGAGCGACCGCAGCCGGCGCAGGCGCAGCGGCGCGAGCGCGCCCAGCGGACACAGGAGCAGCAGGTTGCCGACGACTTGCCAGAGCGAACCGTCGTCGGACAGCGCGGCGGAGAGGTCGGCACCGGGCACGAGATCGAGCGTGCTCCCCGAAGCGGCGCCGACGGGCATGATGACCAGGCAGAGCACGAGCGCGCCGATCGTCACCGCCGTCACGTCGACGGCCGCGGTCGCCGACGCGTGGCCGAGGCTGATGCCGCTGCTTCTTCGCCGCCTCCGTGCGGCGAGCAAGGGCCAGCAGAGCAGCGCGTACGGCAGCGCGATGGCCGTGATCGGGATGATCCCCCAGAAAGCGCGCAGCAAGGCGCCCATGCGCTTCCCTTCTCGAACCCCTCTGAACTGTTTCTTCCCGCCTTCCCAAGATCAACCTTCGCATTGCCGGTTCGAGTCGGCATGCTCAGCGGGCCGCACTATTCGGTGATCTTTCCGGTGGCGCGAAACGGCTTCCCGTGGTTCGGTCGAGGCGCGGACCGTCCATAGTGGATGCTGTGGACAACCCTGTGGAAGGATTTCGCCGACTTGGTGAAAAGCCTTGTTCCACAACGGAAAACAAGGGTTCGAGCCTGTGTACTACCCGGCGAGCTCGCGCGCCTTCTCGATGAGTGCGGACAGGTGCAGGCCACGGTGGACGTCGCACGGATGCGTGGTCGTTCCACTCGCGACCATGGCCGCGAAGTCGTCCAGCAAGGCCGTGTAGGACTCCGCGGCGGTGCCTGGTTTGCGGCCGAGTGTCCGGTAGCCGTGCTCGCCGTAGACCGCGACCTCGACCACGGTCGGCTGAACCGGCAGCCGCAGCGACAGCGTCGCGGTGCTCGTGGCGCCGCCCTCGTGGGCGAACATCAGCTGCCACAGGTCATCGGGGCCGCGGTGGGCCGCGAGCACGTCGGTGATGCGGCCGAGGGCGGCGTCGAGCAGGTCGAACGCGTGCGGGCCGATGTCGGCGAGCGCGCCGCCGGACGCGTCGAGGCGCCAGGCAGAGGTCGAGTACTGCCCGCCGAGCAGCGCGCCCGACAGCCAGCGCGCGCCGCCGCCGCGCCAGCCGCCCGAGGCGGCGAGGCCGTCGAGCCACTCGCGCGTCTGCTGGGAGAACCGCAGCGTGAGCATCACGAGCGACGCGACGCCGGCTTTGTCCACGGCGTCGGCCAGCCGCTGCGCGCTCGCCAGGTCGGCGGCGATGGGCTTCTCGAGGATCAGGTGCTTGCCGGCCTCGGCCGCGCGCGTCGCGATCTCCGCCTGCACGGCGGGCGGCACGGCGAAGGCGAGGGCGTCGACCAGCGAGAACAGCTCCTCGAGATCGTCGGTGCCGACGGCGCCGTGGGCCTCGGCCAGCGGACGGGCGCTGGTGATGCGGCGCGCCCACACGGCGGTGAGCTCGGTGCCGGGGTGTTCGGTCACGCCCGGCGCGTGCACCGTGGTCGCCCAGGGACCGGTTCCGACGAGGCCGATGCGCAGCTGTCCGACGTCCACGCCCGGAAGTGTAGGTGTGTCCGGCGCCGCTTCCGGCGGGTACCTCCGGTGGGTTAACGTCGGTCAGCTGTACACCACGATCGGGGGAAGCCGGTGGGAATCCGGCGCTGACCCGCAACCGTGAGCGGCCGCCCGTGCGGCCGTGAGCCGGATCGCCCGCCGTGGTCCGACTCGATGCGAGGTTCATCAACGATGCAGTTGTTCCCTGCCCGGCTCCTTGCCGTGGCCGCGCTCCTGGTCACCGCCGGTCTGTCCGGCGCGAGTACCGCCACTGCGACCGTGCCCGGGAGGGGCACCGCGGGGTACTGCCCCGACGCCACGGGCGTGACGGTGGTCGTCGACTTCCAGGACCTCGGTGGCGATACCCTGATCCGCTGCGCGCCCGGGCCGCAGGCCGACGGCGTGGCGGCCATGCAGAACGCGGGCCTCGACCTCGCGGGCGTCGGCAAGTACGGCCTGGCGCTGATCTGCAAGATCGAGGGCAAACCGGCCGACCAGTCGTGCTCGGGGATGCCGCCCGAGAGCGCGTCGTGGAGCTTCTGGACGGCGACCGACGGTGGCAAGTGGGCTTCGAGCCAGGTCGGCGTGCAGGGCTGGAAGCCGCCGGCCGGGAGTTTCGAGGGCTGGTCGTTCGCGCACAACAAGTCCTTCCAGGACTATCCGCCGCCGCGGGTGGCACCGGTGCGGAAGGCCAACGCGCCTGTTCCCGCGGCCGCGGCTACGGATTCCGGCGGCAACGGCTTCCCGTGGAGCCTGGTGATCGGGCTCGTCGTGATCGCGGTGCTCGTCGTCGCGGGTGTGGTCGTCGGGCTGCGGCGCAGGCGTGCTGCCCGGTAACGCGCGGGCTCTGCACCCGGGCGCGTGGTGGGTGTGGGCGCTCGCGCTCGCCGTCGCCGCCAGCCGCACCACCAACCCGCTGCTGCTCACGCTGGTGATCGCCGTGGCCGGGTTCGTGGTGGTGAACCGCCGGGGCGACGCGCCGTGGGCGCTGGCTTTTCGCGTGTACGCGCTGGTCGCGGGCGTGATCGTGGTGTCACGCGTGCTGTTCCGCATCCTCATCGGCGGCGAGGACGGTGGCCACGTGCTCTTCACGCTGCCGGCGATCCCGCTGCCCGCCGCGGCCGCCGGGATCGAGCTGCTGGGGCCGACGTCGGCCGAGGAGCTGCTCGGCGGCTTCTATGACGGGCTGCGGCTCGCCACGATCGTGCTCTGCGTCGGCGCCGCCAACGCGTTGGCCAACCCGAAACGCCTGCTCAAGGCCGTGCCCGGCGCGTTGGCCGAGGTCAGCACAGCCGTCACGGTGGCGCTTTCGGTGGCGCCGCAGCTGGTGGAGAGCGTGCAGCGAGTGCGGCGCGCGCGGCGGCTGCGGGCGGCCCGCGGGCGGGGCCTGAGGTTTGTGAAGGGGGTTTTCGTGCCGGTGCTCGCGGACGCGATGGACCGCTCGCTCCTGCTGGCAGCGGCCATGGACTCGCGCGGCTACGGCCGGCGCGGCTACCTCGCGCCGCGCGTGCGCGTGCTGATCGCGACCTGCGTCCTCGCGGGGCTGTTCGGGGTCGCCGTCGGGGTGTACGGGGTGCTCGACGGGTCGTCGAGCTGGCTCGGCGTGCCGATGCTGGTGGCGGGCTTGGCCGTGGCGTCCGCCGGGTTCGTGCTGGGCGGGCGGCGGATCCAGCGGACGGCGTACCGGCCTGATCCGTGGCGGTTGCCGGAGACGTTGGTGGTGCTGTGCGGAGTCGCGTCGGCGGGGCTGCTGCTGGCTGCTCCGCCGGCGCAGCTGGCCACGTCGGTGAGCCCGCCGAGCTGGCCGACGTTGCCCTTGCTGCCGACGTTGGCCGTGTTGATCGCGGTGTTGCCGGCGTGGCTCGCGCCGCGGCCGCTGCCGGTCGCCCAGGTGGCACGATGATCGAGTTTTCACAGGTCACCGTCACCTATGACGGAGCTTCCTCACCGGTGCTGCGCGGCGTCGACCTCGTGGTGGAGGAAGGCGAGCTGTGCCTCGTGGCCGGACGCACGGGGGTCGGCAAGTCGACGTTTCTCGGCGCAATCAACGGGCTCGTGCCCCACTTCACCGGCGGGACGCTGGCCGGGCGTGTGCTCGTCGACGGCCTGGACACGGCCACGCACCCGCCGCGTGAGCTGGCCTCCGTGGTCGGCGTCGTGGGGCAGGACCCGCTCGCGGGGTTCGTCACGGACACCGTCGAGGAAGAGCTCGCGTACGCGATGGAGCAGCTGGCCGTGGCGCCCGACGTCATGCGCAAGCGCGTGGAGGAGACGCTCGACCTGCTGGGCATCGCCGAGCTGCGCGACCGTCCACTTCGGACGCTTTCGGGCGGACAGCAGCAGCGCGTGGCGATCGGGTCCGTGCTGACGGCGCACCCGCGCGTGCTCGTGCTGGACGAGCCGACGTCCGCCCTCGACCCGACGGCCGCCGAGGAGGTGCTGGCCGCGATCACGCGGCTGGTCCACGACCTCGGCACCACGGTCGTCGTCGCGGAGCACCGGATGGAGCGCGTGGCGCAGTACGCCGACCGGCTGCTTTACCTGCCGGGCGACGGTTCCGTGCGGTCCGGACCGCCGGCGGAGGTGTTCGCAGACGCCGACGTGGCGCCGCCGATCGTGGAGCTCGGCCGCTTCGCGGGCTGGTCGCCGCTGCCGCTCTCGGTGCGGGACGCGCGACGGCGGGCCGGGCCGTTGCGGGAGCGGCTCTCGTCGGTGACCCGCCCGGCCGCGGCCGGCGTGCCTGCGGAGGACGCACTCACCGCGCAGGGGGTGCAGGTGCGCTACGGGGGCGTAGCGGCCGTGTGTGGGGTGGACCTGCGGCTGGGCCGGGGCGAGGTCGTCGCGCTGATGGGACGCAACGGGTCTGGCAAGTCTTCGCTGCTGTGGGCGCTGCAGGGCAGTGGGCCGCGCTCGGGCGGGACCGTCGACGTGCTGGGGGCGGACCCGGCGTCGGTGCGGCCGCGGGCGGCGCGGTCGCGTGTCGGGCTGGTGCCGCAGACGCCGTCCGACCTGCTGTACCTCGACTCTGTGGCCGCCGAGTGCCGGCAGGCGGACGTCGAATCGGGCGCCGCCGCGGGCACGGCCCGGACACTGCTGGACCGGCTGGTTTCGGGTGTCTCCGCGGCTGCGAACCCTCGTGACCTCTCGGAAGGACAACGGCTCGCGCTGGTGCTGGCCGTGCAGCTGGCCGCCGCGCCGCCCGTCGTCCTGCTCGACGAGCCGACGCGCGGCCTGGACTACCCCGCGAAGCGCCACTTCGCCTCGGTGCTGGCCGCGTTGGCCGCCGAAGACCACGCGATCCTGCTGGCCACGCACGACGTCGAGTTCGTCGCCGTGGCCGCGCACCGCGTGGTGGTGCTGGCCGAAGGCGAGGTCGTGGCCGACGGCCCGACTGCCGACGTCGTCGTGTCGTCCCCGGCGTTCGCACCGCAGGTCGCGAAGGTCCTGGCGCCGCAGGAATGGCTGACGGTCGCCGAGGTCGAGCAGGCGCTGAGGTGACGGACTTCCTCGGGCCCGCCGTGCGGATCCGGCTGCGAACCGCCGCCGTGCTCGTGCTCGCCGTGGTCCTCGGCCTGGCGATGTTCTGCTGGCCGCTCTTCGTGTCCACGCCGCCTTCGGGCCACACGGCCGACGCGCCGTTCATCTTCATGGCGACCCTGCCGGTGCTGATCCTGATCCTGCTCGCCGAACTGTCCAGCGGCGGCCTCGACGCGAAGGCGCTGGCGCTACTCGGTGTCCTGTCCGCGGTCGACGCGGCGCTGCGGCCGCTCGGCGCCGGCACGGGCGGCATCGAGCTGGTGTTCTTCCTGCTCGTGCTCGCCGGTCGCGTCTTCGGCCCGGGCTTCGGCTTCGTGCTGGGCGCGACCTCGCTCTTCGCGTCCGCGCTGCTCACGGGCGGCGTCGGGCCGTGGCTGCCGTTCCAGATGCTCGCGTCTTCGCTGGTCGGCCTGGGTGCGGGGCTGCTGCCGCGGGGTGTGCGCGGCCGCTGGGAGATCGCGCTGCTCGCCGTCTACGGCGTGGTGGCCGCGTACTTCTACGGGCTCGCGATGAGCATGTTCACGTGGCCGTTCCTCGCGGGCACGTCGGCGCTGGACTTCGTGCCGGGCGCGCCGCTGGGCGCGAACCTGCACCGGTTCCTGGTCTTCACCGTGCTGACGTCCACACTCGGCTGGGACACGGGCCGCGCGATCACCAACCTCGTCGCGATCCTGGTCCTGGGCCCGGCCATCCTCACGATCCTGCGCCGCGCGGCTCGGCGAGCGGCGTTCACCCGACCCTGAGCGAACGCCCGGCCTCGTCGAGCACGTCGAAAATCAGTAGGTGTAGAAGCCCCGACCGGACTTCTTGCCCATCAGACCCGCGTCGACCATGCGCAGGAGAAGCGGCGGGGCCGCGTAGAGGGGCTCCTTGAACTCGTCGTACATCGAGTCCGCGATGGCCTTCACGGTGTCGAGGCCGATGAGGTCCGACAGGCGCAGCGGGCCCATCGGGTGGGCGGTGCCGAGCTCCATGCCGCGGTCGATGTCCTCGGCGGTGGCGAAGCCGGACTCGACCATGCGGATCGCCGAGAGCAGGTAGGGCACCAAAAGCGAGTTGACGATGAAGCCGGCGCGGTCCTGGGCGCGGATCACCGTCTTGCCCAAGGCCCCGGCGTGCTCCTCGGCGCGGCGGGCCGTGTCGTCGCCCGTCAGCAGCGACGGGACCAGCTCCACCAGTGGCAGCACCGGCACGGGGTTGAAGAAGTGGATGCCGACGACCTGCTGCGGCCGGTTCGTGGCCATGGCGATCTTCACGATCGGGATCGACGAGGTGTTGGACGCGAAGATCGCGTCTTCCCGGGAGACGATCTTGTCGAGCTGCCCGAAAACGTCGACCTTGGCCTGTTCCTGCTCGAGGATCGCCTCGATCACGAGGTCACGGTCGGCGAGCTCGGCCAGCTCCGTGGTGAAGCGCAGCCGGCCCAGCGCCGCATCGGCGTCCTCGGGCGACAGCTTGCCGTTCTTCACGCCCCGCTGCAGCGACTTCTCGATGCGCGCCTTGCCGGCGTCGAGAGCAGGCCGGCTGACCTCGGTGATCACCACGTCGAAACCCGACTTGGCGTGCACCTCGGCGATGCCCGAGCCCATCTGCCCGGCACCCACAACGCCGACTCGCTGAATGTCTGTCACCGGCTAGCTCCTTCGTCACGCAGGCACAGAAAATGGGCAGCACGCGACGCGCGAGGGTGGTGCCGGGCAGTGCCCGGACTCCACCCTCGCGTCTCGCGTCTGCTCAACGCCGGTATTCGTCGTACCCGTCGTCGTACGGGTCCTCGTTGTCGTCCTCGTCCTCATGCCCGTTGCCGGGAGAGGAATCACTCGACAGCTCGCGCTGCAAAGCATCGAAATCGGTGTCGTGGGAGCTGTACTTGAGCTCGCGCGCCACCTTCGTCTGCTTGGCCTTAGCCCGGCCGCGCCCCATGGCTCGACCCCCTCGCACAGGGGCGGGGCGGCCGGGGGAATCGGCGGCCCCGCATCGTCTCGACAGTTCTTTCCTGGTCACACCGTACCGTGTCCCGGGGGTTCGATGCGACGTGGCACGGTGTGCCGGTGGCGACAGTGTCCGCCGGACGCTGGTTACCGGCCTGTCGGGGGTGATCCGCGCAGGTGGGCGTGCCACGATGCTCAGGTGCTCCGTCCCTTCGTGGCGTATCTGAGGGTGTACGAACCCCTGCTCGCGCTCGGTGACCCGCCCGACGACCGCCTGCGTGAAGCCGTCGCCGCGGCGAAGCTGCGCCGGGCCGCGATCGGCGAACGCGAGCAGGCCGTGTGGCTCAAGTCACAGGCCGCCGCGCCCGCCCGGTTGCTGCCCGCGGAGCTCGCCGACGGCCGGCCCGCGCCGAGCTTGCTGACCGACGTCCTCGTGCTCGACCCGGCGGAGGTGCCGGCCGGGCACCCCGGCGCCGGCCCGTTCGTCTGCCCGCTCGAACTGCGCGCCCGCGCGGCCGCCGCGCTGGTGACGTTCCTCGGCGACACGACCCCGGCGTTGAAGAACGCCGTGCTCGACGCCGGCGGGGTCTCGGCCGACCGCGCCCGCTCGCGCACGAAGGCCGCGATGGCCGACCTGACCACGGCCGCCGCCCACACGCTCACCACCACCTGGACCGTGCCGCTGCCGTGGTTCGTCCTCGTCGACCCCGACGAGCGCAAGCTCGTGCTCGGCTCCGGCCAGGACGATCCGGTGCGCGAGCTTTCGTGGCGCATGTCGATGTCCGACGCGCTGACCCGCGCGGTCGAGGCCGGCGAGCTGATCGAGGCCGCGTTCGGCGACTCCGGTCCGGGCCGCGTGCTGTCGCAGACGCGCCAGTGGCTGGAGAGCTTCGACCCCGACTCCGTAGTGGAACTGGACTACGGCGGCCTGGTACAGCTGTTCGCCGATGCGATCCTCGAGTCCGACACCACGGCCGAGGAGGTCCACGACATCCTCGAGGCCCTGCGCACCGGCAACGTCGAGGAGCTGGCCGAGCTGTTCTCCGAGCTGCGCGAGTTCTGGGGCGACCTCGCGGCTAGGGAGCGCTCCAACTGACGCGCAGCCGGCCCACGGGCCGGCCACCCCCGAGCACGGGCGGGTTCGCGAGGGCTTCGAGGTCGGAAACGTCCACGCCCAGGTACGCGAGCACCGCCACGGCCAGCGGCGCGCAGCCGCGCTTCGCGCCGTCCGACAGCTTCAGCGCCACCGCCGTGCCGTCGGCCAGCGCGAACGCCAGCACGCCCTCGGCGCCGATCTTCGACAGCAGCCCCGGCACCGCGCCCATCAGCGCGGTGTCCTCCCGGTCCGTGCCGGCGACCAGCCACGGGTGCGCGCGCATGGCGTCGGCGACGCGCAGCTCTTCGGACCCCGCAGAAGCCTGCACCAACCGGCCGAACGCCCGCGCCAGACCGGTGAGCGAGTAGGCGAACAGCGGCGCACCGCAGCCGTCGACGCCGGTGGTGGCGATCGGTTCCCCGGTCAGCTCCACCACGGTGTCGGCGAGTGCCTTCTGCAACGGGTGGCCCGACTGCTCGTAACCGTCGGTCGGCCAGCCCGCGGCGACGCAGGTGGCGAGCATGCCGGCGTGCTTGCCGGAGCAGTTCATCGTGACGCGCAGCGGTTCGGTCGCCGCGTGCATCGTCGGCTCGTGCAGCGGGTACGCGGGCGGGCAGGCCAGCGCCGACTCGTCGAGGCCGGCCGCCGCGAGCATTGCCGCGACGCGCTCGACGTGGCCGGCCTCGCCGGAGTGGGAACCGCAGGCCAGCGCGAGGTCCGCGCCGTCGTGGTCCAGGCCGGCGCGCAGCATGCCGACACCCTGCAGGGGTTTGGTCGACGACCGCGGGAACACCGGACTCGTCACGCCGCCGACCTCGTGGATCACGGTGCCGTCTGGCGCCGTGATCACGAGCGAACCGCGGTGCACGCTTTCCACGAGGCCGGACCGCTCGACCTCGACGAGAACCGGTTCCGTCACTCTTCGGTGCGTCCGAGCTCGGAGTCGAGCAGCTCGTCGACGGTCGCGGAGCCGCGCTGGTAGCGGCCGGCGATCTCGGCGTTGAGGGTGTCCATCACGCCTTGCACCTGGCGCCGGAACGTGGACACCGAAGACTCCTCGGTGGCGTACGTGTCGAGCGCGGAAGCGAGCTTGCCGTCGGACAGCGTGCCGACGTCGGTGAGGTCCGTGTCGCCGATCAGCGCCTCGGCGTGGCGGCGGTGCTCGCCGGCACGCGAGGGTTCGAGCTGCTGGTGGCGCCCGGAACCGGTGGCGGGCCCGAGCGCGTTGTCGGCGAGGATCGTGGCGAGCTGGTCGACGATGCTGTTGACGCCACCGGACGACCGGCGCTGCTGCTCCGCGCGCACGATGTCGATCCGCGCGTGCAGCAGCCGGCGCAGGTACGAGAGGTCGGTCTCCTCCTGCGCGGCCTCGTCACGGCGTTCGCGCAGCACCGGCAGCGGCAGGTCGCCGAGTCCGGTGAGGTATCCCGGGGCGAGGACGCGGTCGATCCGCCGTCGCCCACCGGGACGCACTTCGATCACGGGCACATCCTGCTCTAGATTCCCCGACAATGCTACCGCCGGGTTCACTTCAGCCCCGCAACCGTTGTGCGGCCTCCCGACCAGGGGCGGCGTGCTCACCCGGCACGGAGTCCGGGTCCACGATGGCCTGAACGGTGCGGTCAGTGTTGTTTTCAGAATCCTCGGCCGCGTCGTCTTTCCCCAGGCCGGCCAGCAGTTCCGCGCCCGCGGGCACGGAGCGCTTGACCAGGGCCAGCGCGATCGGGCCGAGCTCGTGGTGCTGCACGACGGTGCCCACGCGGCCCACCACGCGTTCGCCAAGGCGCACCGGGTCACCTGTTTCGGGCGTGATCTCGGGTGAACCGTCGAGGTGCAGCAGCGCGAGGTAGCGCGGCGGGCGCCCGACGTTGTGCACCTTCGCGACGGTTTCCTGGCCGCGGTAGCAGCCCTTCGCCACGTGGGCGGCGCTGCCGATCCAGCCGACCTCGTGCGGGATGGCGCGGTCGTCGGTGTCCACGCCGACCCGCGGGTGCCGCGATTCCACGCGCAGCGCGTCGAACGTCCAGCTGCCGGCCGGGCGCGCGCCCGCGTCGGTGAGGCGCTGCCACCACGTCGCGAGCTCTTCGCGCGGCACGAGAAGGTCCACACTGGACCGAGAAGGCCACGGCATGCGGCGCGCGAAACCGCCGCCGGGCAACGCCGACACGGAATACGGCTCGGTGCCGACCTCCACCCCGACCGCGGTGAGCACGCGTTCGGACTCGGGCCCGAGCACGGTGAGGACGGCGAGTTCCGTTGTGGCGTCGCGGATCTCGACCTTCGACCAGAACTTCATCGCCTCGAGGTATTCACGCAACGTCTGCTTGCCGCCCTTGGGCAGTGCGCTCGTCGCGACGGGGCCGGGGTCGCTGTCGAGCCAGACGGTGCCGTCGAGGTGCGCCAGCACGAAGTGCGTGTCGACGTGACCCTGGCTGTCGAGCACGAGGGCTTCGGTGCCGGACCCTTCGGGCAGCTCCGTCACGTGCTGGGAGATCACGAGGTGCAGCCAGCTCAAGCGTTCTTCGCCTGAAACAGCCAGGACTTCGCGGTGCGAGCGGTCGATCACGACCACGCCGCGGGCGGCGGTGCGCTGCTCGGCGAACGGATCGCCCCAGTGCCACGGAACTCCCGCCTCGGGGTGTCCGTCAGGCGCGGCGATCGAGCGGGGGGCTTCGAGCAACGGCGAGCGGTAGGCCATAACCACAAGACTAGGTGAGTACCGTGACACTATGCGCGTCCTCGCCTTCCTCGATGGAACCCTGGCCGACCCCGAAGCCGCCCACATTCGTGTGGACGACCTCGGTTTGCTGCGCGGAGACGGGGTGTTCGAGACCATCCTCGTGGCTGATAAAAAACCGCGGGAACTGCGCCCGCACCTCGACCGACTCGCCCGTTCCGCGGCGATGCTGGAGCTGCCGGCGCCCGACCTCGCCGCCTTCGAGACGGCCGCCCGCGCCGTGATCGACAACTGGGCCGGTGGTCGGGAAATCGCGTTGAAACTCGTGTACACGCGGGGTGTCGACGGCGATCCGGCCGGCACGCCGACCGCGTTCGCCATCGGCATGGAGATCGACGAGAAGGTGCGCCGCGCCCGCGCCGAGGGCGTCGCCGCGGTGACACTGGAACGCGGCTTCGGACCCGAGGTCGCCGAGCGCGCGCCGTGGCTGCTGCTGGGCGCGAAGACCGTTTCGTACGCCGTGAACATGGCCGCCCTGCGCGAGGCAGGCCGTCGTGGCGCACAGGATGTGATCTTCACCGCTGCCGACGGTTCCGTGCTGGAAGGCCCGACGTCCACGGTCGTACTGGCCCGCGAGCGCACGCTCTACACGCCGCCGTCCACCGTCGGGATCCTGCCGGGCACCACGCAGGCGGCGCTGTTCCGCGGTGCGGAGAAGGCGGGCTGGACGGTGAAGGTGGAGCCGTTCTCCGCCGCCGACCTGGCGACGGCCGACGGGGTGTTCCTCGCGTCGTCGGTCCGGCTCGTCACCCGCGTGCACACGCTGGACGGCACCGCCCTGCCCGGCTCGGCGGAGCTGCACCGCGAGCTGGTGGCGGCCTACGAAGGCGAGTACTGAGCCGGCGCCTCGCTGATCACCACGGCGGACGCGCGCACGCCTTCGGCCTCGTAGGCGGCGATCTTGTGGTGCCCGACCAGGATCAACGGCCGGGTGCCCGACAGCACGACGGCCACGGGACGGTGGCCGGTCCGGATCGCGGTGCGGTAGTAGGCGACGCGCGCTTCGTCGTCGGGCGGCCAGGTCGCGGTGGGCACGAGGGGCTCGTCGGCGTCGAGACGGGCGGGGCCGTCGACCTGGTAACACCCGTCGACGAGCAGGGCCAGCAGGTCGCGCAGGGTCTCGGCCAGCGGACGGCGCAGCTGACCCGTGGCCAGCGCGATGCGCAACGACTGCGGCAGCTCCATCTGCGTGCCACCGTTTCGTTCCAGGACCCTGTTCAGCTCCAGGACACCTGTCCCACCCGCGACCGTTACCCGTTCCACGCTCATCAAGACGAGCGGAACCGCACAGAGGTTCCAGGGCGTGCCTGAGCGAGTGCGCCGAGTGACCCGCGTCTCACCACTGCGGCCACCGGGTAGCCGCCGGTCGTGGGGTGATCGGCGAGGAAAACGACGGGCAGGCCGCTCGGCGGGACCTGGATCGCGCCGGTCAGGAGGCCCTCGCTGGGCAGCTCGGCGGTGTTCGCGCGCCGCAGCGGCGGGCCGTCGAGGCGCAGGCCGACGCGGTTGGACTGCGGCGTCACCGTCCACCACGCGCCGAGACCCTCGACGAGGTCGGTGAACCAGTCGTCGCGCGGGCCGAGGACCACGGGCACGACGAGCCGCTCGGGTGCCGCGGGGGCGACCACCACGTCGGCTCCCGCCGGCACTCCGGTGACCGCGCCGAGCGGCAGCGAAACGCCGTCTTCCAGCGGTTCCGGCCCGATGCCCGACAGGACGTCCCGCGAGCGGCTGCCCAGCACCGGCTCGACGGCGATCCCGCCCGAAACCGCCAGGTAGCTGCGCAAACCGGCCGACGGGTGGCCGAGCGCAAGCGTTTGCCCCTCCCGTAGCGAGACGGCCGAGTGGGAACCGACGTGCCGGTCGTCCACCTGCACCGGCACGAGGGGTCCGGTCACGGCGACCGTGCACGGCGCCGTCGCCCGCACGGTAAGCCCACCCAGCAACGCTTCGATCCCGGCCGCGTCCTCGGGGTTGCCGACCAGGCGGTTGCCGAGGCGCAGGGCGGCGACGTCGAGAGCACCGGAAGGGGGCACGCCGAGGTGCGCGTATCCGGGCCGGCCGAGGTCCTGCACCAGCGCGAGCGGTCCCGTGTGGACGATCTCCAGCGCGCGCATCACACGCTCCGGAAGCGCACGCGGTCACCGGGCGCGAACAGCGCGGGCCGCTCGGCGGCCGGGTCGAACAGCGTCGCGTCGGTGTGCCCGAGCAGCCGCCAGCCCCCGGGTGACTCGCGCGGGTAGACGCCGGTGAACTCGCCCCCGATGCCCACGGACCCGGCGGGGACCTTCGTGCGCGGGGACTCGAGCCGGGGTTGCCGCAGTGCGTCCGGCAGCCCGGTCAGGTAGCCGAAACCGGGCGCGAAGCCGGTGAACGCGACGGTGTACTGGGCTTCGGTGTGCAGCTTGACGACGTCGGCCTCGGAGACCCCGGCATCGCGCGCCACGAGCGGCAGGTCCTCGCCGTCGTAGTGGACGTCCAGCGTGACCTCACGCGGCGACCCGGCGGGCGGGTGCGTGAGGTCGGCGCCGTCGAGCAGCTCCCGCACCGACTTGAGCGCGGGTGACCCGGGCTCCGCCACCACCAGCAGGCTGCGGGCCCCGGGCACGAGGTCGGCGATCCCGTCGACGCCGGCGGCCTCGACCGTGGCCCGGGCGGCGGTCATCTGCGCGAGCGAGTCGCAGTCGAGCAGGGCGGCGTGCTCGCCGCAGGGCCGCCAGAGCATGGACAGAGCGTACTGTGCCGATCGTTACCAATCCGACCACAGTCACGGCCGAATGGCTTCGTAGCAACGGTTACGTGCCGCGTGGGGGTCGGCCTGCTTTTGGCCGGATTGGTAACCGTGCCGATCGTTACCAATCCGACCACAGTCACGGCCGAATGGCTTCGTAGCAACGGTTACGTGCCGCGCGGGGGGTCGGCCTGCTTTTGGCCGGATTGGTAACGGCCCTGCTCAGCCCACGACGCGGTGCAGCAGAGCCGACACGTGCGGCTGCATCTCCTGGCCCATCATCGCGCGCTCCTCGACGTAGCCGAGGCTGCCTTCGATGAGGCCGTAGAGCCGCTGCGCCGCGGTGACGTCCTTGGCCGTGGCCGTGCGGATCACCGCGTCGGTGCCCAGCTCCCACGACGTCTGGTTGCGCGGCTTGCCGTAGTAGAGCTCCACGATGCCTGAGCTGTGCGTGAGCAGCAGCTCGATCGTGTCGTCCTCCTTCGGCCGCCAGAACCCGCTCTCGCGGGCGGCGGGGCGGATGACGTTGCCCTCGTCGTCGAGCAGCCACGCGCGGGCCTCGTGCGTGAGGAACGGGCGGCCGTCGTGCGCGATGGTGAGCTGCTGCGCGAACTTGACCGGCCCCTCGATGGTGGGGTAGTCGACCTCGCCCTCACCGCGCCAGACGCCGACCATCGGCAGCAGCGCAAGGCACGCGTCGTTCAGGTTCGGGCCCTCGCGCAGGTTGGCCGTGTCGTTGGGGATCGGCAGGTCGTCCCACAACGGCAGGTTGCGCGCGCGGGTGCTCGCCGCGCGCTCCTCCGCGGCCGCGATGGCGTCGTCGCCACTGGCGGTCATGGTGCTCAGCGCTGGTCGGCGTACAGCCGGTAGACGACATAGCAGGCGAACCACACGATGGCGACTGCCGCCAGGGCCAGCAGGATCGTAAACAGGGTCTCCACAGCGAGGACAATAGTCGGCCCGGGGCACTCAGGCTCCGCGCAGGGTCGTCACGGTGAGCACAGTCACGACGAGCAGCACGCCACCGGCCACGGCCATGGCCGCGTGCAGCCCGGCTGTCAGGTTCGCGCCGTCCGCGAGGAGGGCGCCGAGCGCGGCCACCCCGAGGGCCGTGCCCGTCTGGCGGGCGGCGTTGCCGGTGGCCGACGGTCCACCGGGATGTGGTCCATCGGAGAGACGGCCGCGAAGCTCGGCGTCGCGGTGTCGGCGCCGCGCTACTGGGACGAACGCGGGCTCGTGCGCCCGGCCACGCGCCGCTCGGGCAAACGCCTCTACGGCGAGGCCGAGCTGCACCGGCTGACCATCGTGAAGATGTTGCAGGACACGGGTTTGCTCAGCCTCGACGACATCGCGCTGATCAAAAGTGAAGGGGCCCCAGGAAAAATCCCTGGGGCCCCTTCACGGAAAAGCGAGTCAGCCGACCGAGATCGCCAGCTGGTGCAGACCCGGGCCTTCGGCGGTGACGGAGGCCTCGCCGTTGCCCGTGCGGTGCAGCGCGCGCACCGTCCACGAGCCCGGCGCGGCGTAGAAGCGGAAGTCGCCCTCGGGCGAGGCGACCACCTCGCCGGTGAAGTCGCCGCCGCCGTCGAGCAGGCGCACGAACGCGCCGCCCAGCGGGCCGTCGGAGCCGGTCACCTTGCCGGCCAGCACGACCTGACCGTTGGTGTCGAAGTCAGCGGGCGTGGCCACCTGGACCGGGGCGCCGCAACCGTCGTCAGCCATCTATTTCGCTCCCAACTCGACCGGCACGCCGACCAGCGAGCCGTATTCCGTCCACGAACCGTCGTAGTTCTTCACGTCGGAGTAGCCGAGCAGCTCGTGCAGCGCGAACCACGCGATGGACGAACGCTCACCGATGCGGCAGTACGCGATGGTCGCCTTCGCGTCGTCGATGCCGGCCTCGGTGTAGAGGTCCTTGATCTCGTTCTCGGTCTTGAAGGTGCCGTCCTCGTTGGCGACCTTGGCCCACGGCACGTTCAGCGCGCCCGGGATGTGGCCCGGCACCTGGGACTGCTCCTGCGGCAGGTGCGCCGGGGCGAGCAGCTTGCCGGAGAACTCGTCGGGCGAACGCACATCGACGAAGTTCTTCGCACCGATGGCCTCCACGACCTCGTCGCGGAACGCGCGCAGCGAGAGGTCCTGTTCGTTGGCGTGGTACTCGGTGGCGTCGCGCTTCACGTCGTCGGCGTTGAGCTCACGGCCGTCGAGCTCCCACTTCTTGCGGCCGCCGTCGAGCAGCTGCACGTTCTGGTGGCCGTAGAGCTTGAAGTACCAGTATGCGTAGGCGGCGAACCAGTTGTTGTTGCCGCCGTAGAGGACCACGCGGTCGTCGTCCGAGATGCCCTTCTCCGAGAGCAGCTTCTCGAACGCGGCCTTGTTCACGAAGTCACGGCGCACGCCGTCCTGCAGGTCGTTGCGCCAGTCGAGCTTCACCGCACCGCGGATGTGCCCGGCGTCGTAGGCGGTCGTGTCCTCGTCGACCTCGACGAACACCACGCCGGGTGTGTCCAGGTTCTCCTCGGCCCACTGAGTGGTGACCAGGGCGTCTTCACGGCTCATGGAAGCGAACTCTCCTTCTGGGGTTTGGAACTGCTAGGAAGCCCGCGCGGGGCTGAAGCGCTTGAGCAGCAGGTACATCTCGCAGCCGAGGCAGAAGTTGAACGCGCCGTTGAGGAACGCGGCGAACAGCGCGAACGCCGTCGCGACGATGCCGAGCGGGGCCACGCCGGCGACGAAGCCGATCGTGCCCACGAGCGCGAACACGAAGCCCACGGCCTGCGCGAACCGCAGCGGCGCCGCGTCCTCGCGCTCGGTCGGGGGGCCGAGCCGCGGCGCGACGAGCGCGCGGTACAGCACGGAGTACGGCGCCGGCTTCAGACCGACGAACGCGCCGATCGCGAAGATCACGGTCTGCAGGGCCAGCAGCGGCCACCACTGCGTCACGAGCACCACGGCGAGCACGACGGTGGTGATGATCGCGGCGAACCGCGGGCCACGCGGGTCGACAGCCGGTCCGGCGGGCATGGTTCCTCCTGCTGAGGGCGAGGCGAGGGGCGTGCGAGAGCACGGACGGTAGAGCGTGCGAAAACCGGCGGACGACGTGCTTCAGTGCCGGCGCGACGAGCGCGGACACAAGCTGCTGCGCACGCGGCACAAATCCACCGCGCGGCGCTGCGTCAGGAGGGTGATGGGCAGCTCGTCCACGTCAGCGAGGGTACTCAGTGCTCCAACCGGCTGGGAACCGCGTTCATACCTTGGGACGAGTCCCGCCCATTGGGAAACAGCCGGTGAGGCGGTCTCCGCCGGTCAGCGAACGTCGGCTTCGGCCAGGTGCGGACGCAGGGCTTCGAGCAGCTCCGGGCCCTTTGGCACGCCGCCCACGCGCAGCAGCTCGCGGCCGTCGGCGGTCAGCGCGAGCGTGGTGGGGGTGCGCAGCACGGACAGGGCGTGGGCGACCTCGGGCTGTTCGGTCACGTCGAGGTCGACGTGGTGCAGCCCCTCGGTCTTGTCGGCCAGCGCCGACAGGATCGCGCGAGTGTGGCGGCACGGCGCGCAGAACGTGGTGGAGATCTGCACGAGCGTGACGGCCGAGGCCGGGTCGAGCGCTTCGGCGACCGGAGCGGGTAGTTGGGCGAGGTCGCGGGCCGCGGCGGCCGGTTTGGCCGCGCGCACCCGTCCGTTGCGGGCCTTCAGCAGCAGGCCGGCCAGAACCGCGACCACCAGCGTGGCCAGCAGCACCCAGACTCCGATCACCGGGCACTCACCCCTTCGACGTCGTCAGGTCCGAGAAGTTCACGTTGGTCGCCTCGCCCGTGATCGTCACGGAACCGCTGTCCACGCGCACCGCGGTCGGGGTGACCGAGAGCGGCAGCGTGCCCGTGTCGATCGAGGCGCGGAAGTTCGGCAGGAGAGCCTTCTGCACTGACTCCGGAACGACGGTGGTCTCGTGGTCATTCCCGAACTGCAGCCGGTGGGGGGTGATCGTGATCGTCTTGTCCTTGAGCTCGATCAGCGCGAAGCAGAAGATCTCCACCTTCTGACCGGCCACCTGCACGTCACCCGACAGGCGCATGCCGGCGGTGTTGCCGTCCTCCGGCTCGCCCGCCGCGTTGGTGGGGGTCGGGTCCGGCTCCTGGCCCTGGTCGGTGTCGCCGTACTTGACGTAGGCCTCGGTGCTCTGGTCGATGCGCAGGTTCTGGATCTTGTCCAGCGGCGAGATGCGCGCGATGTCCGACGCCTTGATCGTCACGGCGCCGGTGAGCTTGCCGATCTTCACGTTTTTCGTGTTGCCCGCGGTGAGGTCCGACAACGGCGCTGTTACGTCTTCGAGTTCGGCGCTCACGCCAAGATCGCGCAGCTCACCGCCCACGGGTACGCCGTCGGCCGATACGGTGATGTGACTGTAGTCACCCGAGAGCGCCTGCGTGAGGAACGGGAAACCGTGGATGTCGACCGACGGGTCGTCGGTCAGGCCGAGCTGCTCGCGCGCCTTCTGGGAGATCGTGTGCTCGGCGAACGCGGCGGCCCCGAAATCGGCTCCGACCAGCAGGATCACGATGACCCCGAGCACGATTACCCAGCGGCGGACGCGCCGTCCGCGACGCCGGTTGTCCGGCCGAGGAGCCGGTCGGTCGTCCCGCGTCACGGGCCTGCTCACCATCGCGTCGGTTCTCCTGTTCGTCGGGGGCCGGGGCGCTTCCTGGGGTTCGGCCAGGTGTGATCGATCCAGCACGAGCTAGGTGACGTGTTGTTCACCCGGTATTCTCACTCAGCATCGACCGAGGCCCACGTTCGAGGCCGTGCGCCAGGCCCTGACTTTGTGAAGGCGGTGTGGCTCCATGAGCCTGGACCTTCTGGTACTTACCGCGGAAGCCGACCCCACCTCTGTGCTTCCCGCGCTGGATCTGCTGCCCCACACCGTACGCGTCCGCGAGCCCGAGGTGACGGCCCTGCTCGACGCCGGGCACCGCGACGTCATCCTGCTCGACGCCCGCAGCGACCTCGCCTCGGCGAAGAGCCTCTGCCGCCTGCTCAAGGGCGCCGGCGACGACGAGGCGAGCACGCCCGTGATCGCCGTCGTCGGCGAAGGCGGCCTGGTGGCCGTGAGCTCCGAGTGGCGCACCGACGACATCCTCCTGCCGACCGCGGGCCCTGCCGAAGTCGACGCGCGCCTGCGGCTCGTGACGACCCGCGACGGCGTCTCCGGCCAGGTCGAGGCCGAGCTGCGCGTGGGCGACCTCGTGATCGACGAGGCCACCTACACCGCACGCCTGCGCAAGCGCACCCTCGAGCTCACGTACAAGGAGTTCGAGCTCCTGAAGTACCTCGCGCAGCACGCCGGGCGCGTCTTCACCCGCGCGCAGCTGCTGCAGGAGGTCTGGGGTTACGACTTCTTCGGCGGCACGCGCACGGTCGACGTCCACGTGCGGCGCCTGCGCGCCAAGCTGGGCCCGGAGCACGAGCAGATGATCGGCACCGTCCGCAATGTCGGCTACAAGTTCGAGCGCCCGGCGAAGTCCGGTCCGAAGCAGCCGGCGCCGGCCATCGAATCCGTGCCCGAGTACATCAACCGCTGACGCGCGTGATTCCCCCAACGAGCCCCTTCACGCGGCGCTGCGCGTGGGTAATGTCGGCTTCGTGGCGGAAACAGAGCTGACGGGCTGGACGGCCGAACTCGGGGCTGACGCGGCGGAAGCGGTGCGTGAGGTGCTGCTCGCGGCGAAGGCGGCCGACGGGCGGCCCGAGGTCGACGCGACCGGTCCGTTGCCGCGCGAGTTCGCGGGCGGGCTGCACCTGCTCGCGCGCCTCGACGGCAAGCCCGCCGGCTACGCGCACCTCGACACCGAGGGCGACTCCTACGGCCGCCAAGTTGCGGAGGTCGTGGTGCACCCCGACTACCGCCGCCGCGGTGTCGGCACCGCGCTGGCCCGCGAGCTCGACGCGAAGGCCGCCGAGGGCGCCCGCGTCTGGGCCCACGGGGACAGCGCCGCGGCCGCCGCCCTGGCGAAGGACTTCGGCCTCGGCCGGCAGCGCGAGTTGCTGATCCTGCACGTCGAGGTCGAAGGCGCCGACTGGCCCGAACCCGTGCTGCGCGAAGGCCTGCGGCTGCGCACCTTCGTGCCGGGGCAGGACGAAGAGGCCATGATCGCCGTCAACGCACGCGCGTTCGACTGGCACCCGGAGCAGGGCGCGTTCAGCGTCGACGAGCTGCGCGCCGAAGAACGGCAGCCGTGGTTCGACCCGGCCGGTTTCTTCCTGGCGGAGAACGAGAACGGCGACGTTGTCGGCTTCCACTGGACGAAGGTGCACGAGCCCGTGCCCGGCCGCTTCGGCGGTGAGCCGGTCGGGGAGGTCTACGTCGTGGGCGTCGATCCGGGCACACAGGGTGGCGGTCTCGGCAAGGCGCTGACACTCGCGGGCCTAAGGTACTTGCGCGAGAAGGGATTACGCCGAGTAATCCTTTACGTCGAGGGCGACAACGCACCGGCACTGACGGTCTATTCGAAACTGGGGTTCACGCGTTTCGAAACCGACGTTCAGTACGGTCGGTAGTCACCGCCGACGGGGGCGCGCCCTGTGTTACTTTCTGCGTACATGCAGGTCACGGCAGGGACACGACACCCTTTCGGCGTAGTCGCCCTGCTCACATACGGTGCCTTGTTCACTTTGCGTTCATGTGAGCAAGGGGGACCGTCCATCGGGGCTGCCTAATGTCCGGATCCGGCGCGCTGAGACGCGCGCCGATCCGGCGAAGTCTCCGAGTGGAGGAAATGCAGTGAAGATCATGCGGCCCCTTGGTGCCGTGGGCATCGTGGCGAGCGCCGCCCTGGTGCTCGCTGCCTGTGGTAGCGACCCTGCGGCGAGCAACAGCAGCAACTCCAGCTCGGCCGCCGCCCCCGCCGCCACCGGCACCGCGCAGGTCGACTGCGGTGGCAAGAGCCCGCTGTCCGGTGAGGGCTCGACGGCTCAGAACAACGCCATCGACGTCTTCAAGCTCGCCTACGGCAAGCAGTGCAGTGGCCAGCAGGTCAACTACACCGCCAGCGGCTCGGGCGCGGGTGTCAAGCAGTTCAACGGCAACCAGGTCGACTTCGGCGGCACGGACTCCCCGGCCACCGGCGCCGACCTCGAGGCCGCCAACAAGCGCTGCGCCTCCCCGGCGTGGAACATCCCGATGGTCGTCGGCCCGGTGGCCGTCGGTTACCACCTGTCGGGTGTCGACAAGCTCGTTCTCACGCCGTCCGTGATCGCGAAGATCTTCAGCGGTGGCATCACGAAGTGGAACGACCCGGCCATCAAGGCGATCAAGGGCAACGAGAGCTTCACCTTCCCGGACAAGGCGATCCAGGTCGTCTCCCGCTCGGACGAGTCGGGCACCACCGACAACTTCCAGAAGTACCTCGGCGCGGCTGCCAAGGCCGACTGGACCAAGGGCGCGGGCAAGAAGTTCAACGGTGGCGTCGGTAACGGTGCTTCCGGCTCGAACGGTGTCGCCACCACGGTCAAGGGTGCCGACGGCTCGATCACGTACGTGGAGGGCGCGTTCGCCAAGGACGGCGTCACCCCGGCCCTGATCGACAGCGGCTCCGGCGGCGTCGAGCTGTCCGCCGAGAACGTCGCGAAGTCCCTCGACTCCGCGACCTTCCTGAACCCGGGCTCCAACGACCTCGCGCTCGACCTGAACAAGATCTACGCGAGCAACGTCGCCGGTGCCTACCCGCTGCTGCTCACGACCTACGAGCTGGTGTGCTCGAAGTACTCGAACCCGGACGTCTCGAAGGCCGTCAAGGCGTTCCTGACCACGTCGGCGACGACCGGCCAGCAGCAGCTGTCGAGCAAGGGCTACGTGCCGATCCCGCAGAGCCTGCAGGACAAGGTGCTGACCGCCGTCAAGGCGATCTCCTGACTTATCCTCGACTTGGCTGAATAACAAGTACACGCAGGACCTAACCAGTCGATGAGCGAGTCATCCTCGACGCGAACGCCCACCGGCACCCCCGGTGGGCGTTCGTCGTCCGCCCGAGCGTTCCCGGAGGATCCGATTTCGGACACAACATCCGCGCCGGCGCCCGAAAGGCCACCCGCGCAGGAGAAGCCGAAGAAGGTGCGGGCCGGTGACCGCATCTTCCAGAACCTGACCACCGGGGCCGGCATCTTCATCGTGGCTCTGATCGGCCTGATCGGGATCTTCCTGATCATCCAGGCCATCCCGGCGCTGCGGGTCGACAAGGTCAACTTCCTGTTCAACCACGGGTGGTCGACGAACGACCCGGAGAACATGGCGTTCGGCATTGCCGACCTGTTCGAGGTCACCGTGGCCACCTCCGTGGTGGCGCTGATCATCGCCATGCCGGTGTCGCTCGGCATCGCCCTGTTCCTCACCCAGTACGCGCCGAAGCGGCTCGCCCGCGGGTTCGCCTACGTGATCGACCTGCTGGCCGCCGTGCCGTCGATCATCTTCGGCCTGTGGGGCATCATCGTGTTCGCCCCGGCGATCGAGCCGTTCTCGCTGTGGGTGAACTCCACGTTCTCGTGGTTCCCGCTCTTCGCGCCGGGCAACGTGCAGCCCAACGTGCGCGGCACGATTTTCACGGCCGGCATCGTGCTGGCGGTGATGATCCTGCCGATCATCACGTCGCTCTCGCGCGAGGTCTTCGAGCGCACGCCGACCCCGCACATCGAAGGCGCGCTGGCGCTGGGGGCCACCCGCTGGGAGGTCATCCGCACCACGGTGCTGCCGTTCGGCAAGGCCGGTTACGTCGGCGCGTCGATGCTGGGCCTCGGCCGCGCGCTCGGTGAGACCATCGCGCTCGCGGTCATCCTGCTCATCCCGCAGGGCCGCAACTTCGACTGGAGCCTCTTCGACGGCGGTGCGACGTTCGCGTCGAAGATCGCCGCGAACTACAGCGAGTTCAACAACGCCACCTCGGCCGGCGCGTACATCGCCGCAGGTCTGGTGCTGTTCGTGCTGACGTTCCTGGTGAACTTCGCCGCCCGCTCCGTCATCAGCAAGAAGGGGGACTGAGCATGTCCACAACGCTCGAACGTCCCGCTGTGACCCCCGCGTTCCAGCAGGTCAGCCTGGCCCGCAAGGCCAAGAACGGCCTCGCCACCGTGCTCGTGTGGCTGGCGTTCCTGATCGCCGTGGTGCCGCTGGTGTGGGTGCTTTACACCGTGGTCGTCAACGGCATCAAGCGGATCCCGTTCTCGAACTGGTGGACCGAGGACTTCGGCTCCGTGCTGAGCGACGAGGTCGGCGGCGGTGTGCTGCACGCGATCATCGGCACGCTGGAGCAGGGCCTGATCTGCGCGATCATCGCGGTGCCCATCGGCCTGCTGGTGTCGATCTACCTGGTGGAGTACGGCCGCGGCAAGCTCGCGAAGGCCACCACGTTCATGGTCGACATCCTCTCCGGTGTCCCCTCGATCGTGGCCGCGCTGTTCATCTACGCGCTGTGGATCACCACGCTCGGCCTGCCGCGCAGTGGGTTCGCGGTGTCGCTGGCGCTGGTGCTGCTCATGATCCCGGTGGTCGTCCGCTCGTCGGAGGAGATGCTGCGGATCGTGCCGGACGACCTGCGCGAGGCGTCCTACGCGCTGGGCGTGCCGAAGTGGAAGACGATCATGAAGATCGTGCTGCCGACGGCGTTGTCCGGCATCATCGGCGGCATCATGATGGCGCTCGCCCGCGTGATGGGCGAGACGGCGCCGCTGCTGGTCCTCGTGGGCTACTCGGCCTACGTGAACTGGAACCCCTTCGACGGCGAGCAGGCCGCACTGCCGCTGGTGATGAACAACGAGCGCGTGACCAACTCGCTCGACCCCGGGAGCGTCGGCTTCGACCGGATCTGGGGCGCGGCGTTGACGCTGGTCATCATCATCGCGATCCTGAACTTGCTCGCCACCCTGCTCTCCCGGCTCCTCGCCCCGAAGAAGAAGTGAGTCATGGCCAAGCGAATCGACGTCAAGGACGTAGACATCTACTACGGCAAGTTCCACGCCGTGGACAGCGTCACGCTGAACGTGCCGCCGCGCAACGTCACCGCGTTCATCGGGCCGTCGGGCTGCGGTAAGTCGACCGTGCTGCGCACGCTCAACCGGATGCACGAGGTCATCCCGGGTGCGCGCGTCGAGGGCGAGGTGCTGCTCGACGGCGAGGACATCTACGCGTCCGCGGTGGACCCGGTGCAGGTGCGCCGCACGATCGGCATGGTGTTCCAGCGCCCCAACCCGTTCCCCACGATGTCGATCAAGGACAACGTGGTGGCCGGGCTTCGCCTGGGCGGCACCAAGAACCGCAAGCAGCTCGACGAGATCGCCGAGCGCGCGCTGCGCGGTGCCAACCTGTGGAACGAGGTCAAGGACCGGCTCAACAAGCCGGGCGGCAGCCTCTCCGGTGGTCAGCAGCAGCGGCTCTGCATCGCCCGCGCCATCGCGGTGCAGCCCGACGTGCTCCTGATGGACGAGCCGTGCTCCGCGCTCGACCCGATCTCGACCCTCGCCATCGAGGACCTGATCGGTGAGCTCAAGAAGGAGTACACGATCGTCATCGTCACGCACAACATGCAGCAGGCGGCTCGTGTTTCCGACCAGACGGCGTTCTTCAACCTGGCCGGCGTCGGCCAGCCCGGCCGGCTGGTCGAGCTGAACGACACGGAGAAGATCTTCTCCAACCCGGAGGAGAAGGCGACCGAGGACTACATCTCGGGCCGCTTCGGCTGATCGTTCGCTTCGGTCCGCGACAAAACGGCTCCTCCGTCCGATGTGGACGGAGGAGCCGTTCTCGTTTGTCGTTGCTCAGCAGTCGTGGGCGATGGCCTGCCGGGCCGCGTTGACGGCGGCGATGACCGCGGCGTTGGCACCGACGACCTTGTCCAGCGTCGCGTTGTCGCGGAATCCGGTGTCAGCGAGGAGAACCAGCGTCGGGCCAAGATCAAAGTGGACGGTCGACCCGCCTTCTGATCGAAGAGCCTTTGTGGACTGACCGCGAGATCAGACGTTGAGGTCCTCGTCGGAGTCGTAGCCCGGCATGCGGCCGGTGACCACGAAGATCATGCGCTTGGCGACCGAGACTGCGTGGTCGGCGTAGCGCTCGTAGAAGCGGCCGAGCAGCGTGACATCGACGGCCGTGGCGACACCGTAGGGCCACTCGCGGTCCATCAGCACGGTGAACAGGTGACGGTGGATGTCGTCGACCTGGTCGTCCTCGGTCTCGAGGTCCTTGGCGGCGTTGACGTCCTTGGACTTGATGACCTGCTCGGCCTGGCGCGCGAGCTTCACCGCGGCGCGGCCCATCTCGATGAAGTAGGGCCTCACCGACTCCGGCAGCACCGCCTCGGGGTGGCGACGCCGTGCGGCCTTGGCGACGTGCAGGGCGAGGTCGCCCATGCGCTCGAGGCTCTCTGCGGCGTGGATGGCGGCGAGCACGGTGCGCAGATCCGTGGCGACGGGCGCCTGGAGGGCGAGTAGCGCGTAGGCCTGCTCCTCGCACTCGGCGCGCGCGTCGTCGACCTTCGCGTCGTCGCTGATCACCTGCTCCGCGAGGCCCAGGTCGACCTCCAGCAGTGCCTTGGTGGCCAGCTCCATCGCCTCGGCGACCTGAGCCGACATGGCGGCCAGGTTCTCGGCGAGCTGTTCGAGTTCGACATGGTAAGCCTCACGCATGGAGACACCCTACGACGCGCGTTGTCCGAATACCGCATCGTAGGGTGAACCGCACGTGAATCCGGTCTAACGAATCCCGTGGCTCAGCCTTCGGCGGTGCTGCTGTCGGTCTTGGCCGAGTTGCCCGCGTTGGCCGCGGTGGTGGTCTTTTCGCCGGGCAGCGGGGTGTTGTCGCGCAGGGCGTCGAAGAGCGAGTCCGTTCTGGACTGCACGAGGACCTCGTTGCCGCGCTTGTTGGCGGTGCCGGTGGTGGGCACGGTCATGAAGTTGATCTTGGACGGGTCCACGCCGCGCATCGACTGGGCGAGCGTCATCATCTGCTGCACACCGAGGTTGTCGCCGAAAGTGGCCTTCGCGAACGCCGTGATGAAGCCGGAGAGCTTGCCCGGGTCGAGGACCACGTCGGACGACATGACCTTCTTCAGCAGCGCCCCGATGAACGCCTGCTGCCGCTTGATGCGGCCGTAGTCGGACGTCGGGTCCCCCTTCACGTGCCGGGCGCGCACGTAGTTCAGGGCCTGGTCGCCGGAGATGGTGACGTCACCGGTCTCCAGCAGGACCTTGCCGAGCACCTCGTCGTCGATGGGCTTCTCGTTGTTGATGGTGACGCCGTGGACCGCGTCGACCATGTCCTTGAAGCCGTTGAAGTCGATGCCCACGAAGTGGTTGATGCGCAGGCCGGTGATCTTCTGGATCACCTTCGTGACGCACTGCGGGCCACCCACGGCGTACGCGGTGTTGAGCTTTGCGATGCTCTGGCCCGACACGACCTCGTCGGTGGTGACGGCCTTCGAGGGGTCCCAACGGTTGCAGTCGGGCCGGTTGATCTCGAGGTCGCGCGGGAACGACACCACGACCACGCGCTTCCGGTCGGCCGGCACGTGGGCGACCATCACGGTGTCCGAGCGGGCGCCGGGGTTGCTCTCGGCCGTGCCGACGCCTTCTTCCGCCGAGGCGCCGTCGCGGCTGTCGGAGCCGACCATGAGGAAGTTCTCGTCGTTGGCCTGGGCGTCGGCGTTGCGGATGTCGGAGGAGTTCTCGTCGAGCGCGGCGACCTGGGTGAACTTGGCGTCGAACCAGTTCACCGCCCCCCAGGCCACGCCGGTGCCCAGGAAGACCAGCACGGCCAGCACGATGAGCACGATCCGCCCGATCCGGACGGCCCGCTCGTTGTGGCGCTGCTTTTTCTCCTGCAAGCGGGTTTGCGGGGCGCGCTCTTCGGGATTCTCGTCGTCTGCCTCGGCTTCGGCTTCCGCGGGAATCGCCTTGTAGATCCCCGTAGGCGCCACCACGCGCTGCAGGGCGGTGCGCGTCTGCTCGAACAACGCGACGGGCCTCGCGGTCAGCCGCGCCATCCGCTCGCGCCGCTTGTCCTCCTCCGCCAGCATCTCGTCGTGGGCAGCCGAGAAGCGTGCGAGGGTGTGGTCGATCTTCCGGCGGTACTGCGTGGCCTCGTCGATCGCCTCCATCTCGTCCGTCATGGTCAACGGATCGAGCTCCGACCGCGCGGGCACCCCGGCGGGGCGCGCGGGTGGGCGGCGCTGGCGGGGCGGACGTTTGCCGTCGACGGGAGGGGTGAGCTGAGTGCGCTCCCCGACGGGGGAGGTGAGCTGAGTGCGCTCGGCCCCCGGGGCCGCTTGGTTGTTCTGGTCGGCTTCGGCGCTTTGGTCGTTCTCGTCGAACCCGTCGGCCGCGAGACCTCGGTCTGTGCCGGGCAAGCCGGATTTGCCGTTGTCGGCGCCGTTCGGCCCGGGCCGGCCGTTCGCACCGGCTTGGGGCCGCCGCTTGCCATTCGCCCCGGCCTTGCCATTCAGCCCGGCAGCACCGTTGGCCCCCGGGACACCGTGCGGCCCGGACGTGCCATTCGACCCCGGCTTGCCATTCGCACCCGCAAGACCATCCGGTCCCGGCATCCCGCCGGGGCCAGGCATACCGTTCGGTCCCGGCTTGCCGTTGGGACTCGCCTTGCCATTGAGCCCGGCACCGCCGTTGGCCCCCGGCATGCCGCTGCCATTCGGCCCGGCCTTGCCATTCGGCCCAGCTTGAGGCCCTGGCGTGCCGCTGGGCCCGTCCTTGCCATCGGGCCTGGCGACGCCGTTGCCACCTGGCACGCCGTTGCCCGCGGGGTTGCCATTCGGCCCGGTTTGAGGCGCAGGCTTGCCACTGGGCCCGTCCTTGCCATTGGGCCCGGCAGGACCGCCGGGCCGCGGCATGCCGTTGGCCGTCGACATGCCATTGGGGCCTGCCTTGCCATTGGCGCCGGCAGCTCCTGGCACGCGATGGGGGCCGGACGTGCCATTCGGCGCGGACGTGCCATGGGGGCCGGCAGGACCGCCTGCGCCTGGCACGGGCGCAGGCATGCCATTCGGGCCGGGCTTGCCATTGGGGCCGGCGGCGCCGTTCGGTCCCGACATGCCATTCGGGACGGTCTGGGGGCTCGGCTTGCCATGGGGACCCGGCTTGCCGTTCGGACCGGCGGCGCCGTTGGGCCGTGGCATGCCGTTGGCAGGAGGCATGCCATTCGGGCCCTGGTTGCCATTCGGTGCGGCAACGCCGCCGGCGCCTGGCATGCCGTTCGGGCCGGGGCGCTGGCCGTTGGGGCGGGCGGGGCGTTCGGCCGGGGGTAGCGGGGCGACACCCGTCGGGCCCGGGGTGCGGCCGCGGGGGCGGCCGTTCGGGGGCTCGGACGGTGCGGAAGTGCCGTGGCGGCCGGGGGGTTCGGCGGCCGGGAGGTCCGAGAAGTCGGGGCCGTCGTCGGGCACGGCGTGGCTGCCGCCGGGCGCCGGGGGTTCCGGGGCGCGGCGGCGGCCGGTGGGGAGTGGCTGCGAGGTCGTCGCGCGGCGCGGGGAAGGCGGTTCCGGTGCGGCCCGGCGGGGCCCGCGCGAGGGGGCCGGCTCCGGGGCATCCGCGGCGTGCGAGGTCCGGCCCGGCGAATCCGCGTGTGGCACGGGGCCGCCCGCCGAAGGTGCGGCGGGCGGGTCGTCGTCGGGGCGGGCGCGGCGGCCGCGGGGTGGCGGCTGCTCGGCGCGGCGAGAGCGGGAAGAGGTCGAGTAGGTCTCGTCCGCGAGGTGTGAGCTGCCGGGGCCGGCCAAGTGGGAGTTGCCGTTGGACTCTGCCGAGTGTGAGCTGCCGGGGCCGCCCAGCCGGGAGTTGCCGTTGGACTGTGCCGAGTGTGAGCTGCCGGGGCCGCCCAGCCGGGAGCTGCCGTTGGACTCCGCGAGGTGTGAGCCGCCATCGAAGTCGGAGTCGTCGGCGCGGCGCGAGCCCGGGCGGGAGCCGGGCGCGGCAGAGTAGCTGTTGGGGCCGCGCAGGTGGGAGCTGCCGTTCGACTCCGCCAGGTGCGAGCTGCCGTTCGACCGCGTTCCGGGTTCCGCGCGCCGCGAGCCCGGGTCCGAGTCTTCCGTGTCGAAGGTCGGGCGTTCGCCGGTGTGGCGGGCCACGACGTCGGAGACGCTGATGCCGCCCTGGGTTTCCATGGAGCGGCGGCGGCCGGCGCGGGTGTGGGGAGTGCCGTTGTCCGAGTGGCGACCGGTGCCGGGAAGGGGGCGATCGTCGGGCACTCGGACTCCTTTCGCACTTCGGGCGCTTACGAACCGGCGGCGGGGCCTTTCGTTCCGGCTCTCCCAGGGCACGTCGTTCCTCGGGAGGTTTTCGTTATCGTACGGATACCCGCCGTTCGTGACGACACCCTCCCGCGAATTTCTTCACCATGAGTCGACCCAAGACGGCCCGAAGCGGACGAACAGGTGAAGATTGGAGCAAGCGAATGAGAGTAAGCTCGCGTTTACGTTACTCAGAGTGGGTAATGACCCGCGTCGTTTCGCGGTCGTGATAGGCGACTTTGTTGCGCCCCGCGCGTTTCGCCGCGTACAGGAGGTTGTCCGCGCGCAGGAGTTGCCGCTGGGCGGACACCGGGCCGGCGGAAGCGTGCGCCAGGCCCGCGCTGATGGTGACTCTCAAGCCGGGCTGAAGTTCTGACCAGGGGTGACGGGCGACCCGCGTGCGGGCGGCCTCGACGATCCGCACGGCCCTGGGCGCGTCGACGCCCGGCAGCACGAGCGCGAACTCCTCGCCGCCGTAGCGCGCGCAGAACCCGTCGGGCGGCAGCTCTTCCTGCAGGAGGTCGGCGACGCGGCACAGCACCCGATCGCCGAGTAGGTGACCGTACGTGTCATTCACGTGCTTGAACCGGTCGAGGTCGATCAGCGCGACGGCCAGACCGCGTGCGGCCGGCAACCCGGGCAGGCGCTGGTCGAGGTAACGGCGGTTGTAACTCGACGTCAGCGTGTCCCGGAGACTGCCGGCCCGCGCGATGTCGAGCGCGCACCGCAGGTGCTCGTACGCCCGGCGCCAGTCGCCCTGCTTGGCGAACATGCCGGCGATGGACTCGTGCAGGCTCAGCAGATCCGGAGCGGGTGCACCCGCCGTGAGCTCGTCCTCGGCCGCCACACCCACCTCCGCCACCTCATGGTTGTCGTCTTAAAGGAGCGGTGTCTTGAGGCATCGGTACGCGCGAAAGCGAATATCGCTCAAGTGGACGACTGGGGACCGGTTTTGTCACGCACCGAAGTTCTGTTGCCCCAACGACGAAAACGGCTTCTTCCCCTTGAGCTGCGCGTACTGGTCTTTGGCCCAGTAACTCACGTTTACCCCAGTGCCTTCGAGCAACTGTGCGTAATCGGTCCACGAGACCCACCGCCAGCCACCGACTTCCTCGGGGTTCGGCTCGGGGTCGCGATCGACCCACGCGACGAACACCGGGCAGAACTCGTTCTCCACGATCCCCTGGAACGGCGGCGTCCGGTACCGGTACTTCGGCAGCACGCACTCCAGGTCCTGCAGCTCCGGCAGCCCGATCTCGTACGCCGCGCGCCGGCGCACGGCGTCGGGCAGCGACTCGCCCGGCGCGGGGTGCCCGCAGACGCTGTTGGTCCACACCCCCGGCCACACCTTCTTGTCCAGTGCTCGTTGCGTGATCAGCAACGCCTGGTCCGAACGGCGCAGTACGTAACACGAGAACGCGAGGTGCAGCCGCGTCTCGCCGTGGTGGCTCGCGAGCTTCGGCCCGGTCTCTCCCGTCGGCACGCCGTCCTCCGTGACGAAGACGACGCGCTCGGACTCGGATTCGGTGATGGTGTCCACGTGACCACTGAACACCAGAGCTCCACGGACGAGGTACCGCAAGGCGGGTGGCCGTGCCGTTCATCCCGTTTCGGGTGGCCGGGCGGCACGGTGCGTGACCGCCGCGGCCCGCCGCGCCTCCGGGTGACCTCCTCGGGTGAACCATTGAGTCCGAAGTGGACAAAACGGCGCCGAGCCTCATTGACCGACACGATCCGTCACCGCCGGCGCCCTCGATCCGCCGTTTGGCCCGTCTCGGGTGAACTATCGGGCCGGCTCTTGACGCACGGTTGCCGCGAGCCTGGAAACCCGGCGACCAACGGGAAATCCCTACCCCAGAGCGAAAATCGACAACACAAACCGTCCCCGGCGAACACGTCGAACAGCACAGTCCGTGACAGCCGCCGGCCCGCAGGTCAGCGTATGACCGCCTCGGGTGAACGATCTTGTCCAGCGGTCCGAATTGGACGGATGTCAGTAATAATTCCCCTGTGCCAACGAAACCCGGGCCGGCTCCTTCGTCAGTGGCTGCCGAGGTGCTCCACGATGAGGGAGGTGAGGGCCTCGGGGGCTTCTTCGGCGACCCAGTGGGACACGTCCTCGAGCATCTCGAACCGGTACGGCCCGGTGACCCAGTTGCCGGTGTCGAGCGCCGCCGTGGAACCGAACGCGACGTCCTCGGTGGACCACACGTAGAGCGTCGGCACGTCGATCTTGCCGATCTTCCCGCCCGGCCGGCCGCCGCGGTACCAGTTCAGCGCGGCCGTGAGCGCGCCCGGTTCCTCGAGGCGCCGCACGTACTCGTCGATCCGGCTCGGCGGGATGCGGCGCTCGAAGATGTCGCGCAGCGCGCGGGCGCCCTCGGCGAGCATCTTCCGCTCCGTGGCCGGGGTCGCTCGCCACTCCGTCATGTACGCCGAGCGCAGGTGCTGGTCCTCGTCGGTCTTCATCGCCGCCGCGAGAGCCGCGGGGTGGGGGGTGGACACCACGGCGAGGCTGCGCAGCCGGCCGGGGTGCGCGTCCGCGGTCCACCACGCGACGGCCCCGCCCCAGTCGTGCCCGACGAGGTCGAACTTCGGCCACTCCAACGCATCCGCCATTGCCACGGCGTCGTCCACCAGGGTAGAAATACCGTACTCCGCCGGTTGTTCTGGTCGAACGTCCGGCGAGTACCCCCGCTGGTCGGGTGCCACGGCGCGGTAGCCGAGCACGCCGAGGGTCGCGACCTGGTGTTCCCACTCCACGGCGGCCTCGGGGAAACCGTGGAGCAGCAGCACGGGGCGACCGTCCTCGGGTCCGGAGGCGATCGCGTCGAAGGAGCCGGCTTCGGTCGGGATGGTGAGCTGGTCGATCACGGCTCGCACTCTACGGGGGCGCACCGACACTTTCCGGCGATGGCCTCTCATGCAGACCTGGGCGGAAAAAAGGGCAAGGAGCGGACCGATCCGGTCAGCCGCACCCGGGCCTTGCTGGGCATGTCCTGTTTGTCCGGTCGTGAACGCTGTTGCCCCCGCGTCCGCGACGTGGTGTCCATAAGGGAACAACAGACCGCAGGGTGTCGCGCACTCACTTACCGTTACCTCGCCGGCTCCGGTAAGCCTTCTCGAACCTCGGAAGTGTGAAGCGGCGTCACGGCATTTGCGATGAACCGTCCTCACGACGACGTCGTGTTGGCGGAGAGCAGCTTCGACTACATGTCGACAATCGAAGAAAAATCCAACCAGAGGAGAAGAGCATGGCTTCGCAGGACGGCGCCAAGGTCGATACCGGGATCATGCGTCAGGGTGCGAGCACGATCACCAGCACCGGTGACGGGATCACGAGCACCGGGGGCCAGGTGGACTCGACCATGCAGGAACTGCTCGGCACCTGGCGGTCGGACTCCGCCACGATCTTCCACCAGGCCATGGGCGAGTTCGACAACACGGTGAAGAAGATCGTGCAGCGCCTGACCACGCTTTCCGAGCACGTCACGCAGGGCGCGGCGGACTACGACCGCGGCGACGAGGACAACACCTCGACGGCTCGCGCGCAGGCCGCTGCCATCGGCGGCGGCGGCCTCAACGGCTTCTGATCTGCTCGAAACCAACCCAGCTTTCTCCTGAGAGGACAGATCCATGGCTCTGGGCAACTTCCAGATCAACTTCGCCGTGATGGGCGACACCGTCAACACGGCCAAGCAGCAGGCGCAGCAGATCACCTCGCTGCTGGAAGAGATGCACAGCAAGATCCAGGCGCAGCGCGAGCACTGGACCGGTTCGGCGGCCGACGAGTTCCAGTCGACCTACGAGTGGTGCCACCAGCAGGCCCAGGTCCTGCCGCAGGCCCTCGACGCCGCTTCGCAGACCCTGTCGCACATCAACGAGGGCACCTCGACCACCGAGAGCGGCAACGCGCAGCGGTTCGCGCAGCGCTGATGCCGGCGTCGCGGGTCCCCGGGGCGCGGTGGGTCACCCGCCGCGCCCTCGGTGTCCCCACCGGGTCCGCAGACCTGAAAGGACAGTGAGCACTCATGGCATTCGACCCAGTCGTCTTCGAATCGGCGAAGACGGTGATGGACTCCATCAACGGCGACGGGAACAACACCCCGGCGTCGACGAGCGGCCCGTTCAAGAGCCCTGGTGACCAGACCCCGCCGCCGGTCGACAACCAGTGGATCCCGCAGGGCAACGTCACCACGCCGCCCGCGGTCCCCGGTGGCGCCGACCACCCCGGCAAGGGCGTGACCACGGTCAACACCGAGGCGATGCGCACGTTCGCCACGAACATGCAGACCCTCGCCGACGGCCCGCTCAAGGACCTGCCCGGCCAGCTCGACGGCATCACCGTCAAGCCCGGTATCTTCGCCACCGCCAACGGCAAGATCACCCAGCCGATCGTCGGGCCGGGCGGGGTGCGCGACACCACGCGCGCCACGATCCAGGACCTCATCACGTCGCTGCACGACCTTTCCGAAGCCGTGAACACGGCGTCGAAGGCCTACGACGACGCGGACGAGGCCAACAACATGACGATGGACAAGTACAACCAGTACTTCGGCAACGTCAGCAACGAAATCAACAACGCGGGCAACAAGCACAGCTGACCGGTCCCACGGGGGCGGCGGTCCCAGGTTCGAGGCGAACGAGGGAAGATGGCAGACAACCCGAATAACAGCAACGGGTTCCAGCAGGACGACGACGGCATCTGGCCCGATTCCAGCAGCAACGGGAAATCGAACACCACCGGGGACCCCGGCAAGGACTTCGACGGGCTGACCTGGAAGCAGATCGAGGCCGCCATCCTCGGCGGCGGTTCGATGACCGGCGGTCAGGACAATCTGGACCGGGCCTACGGCAACGTCAACTGGCAGTCGCTGCAGGCCGCCGCCGGCGTGTTCCAGACGACGCAGCTGAACCTCGCCGCCATCTCCCAAGCCATCAAGGACCAGACCGCCGCTCTCGCGGGCGACGACGGGCCGTGGAAGGGCACCGCCGCCGACAACTTCAAGGTCCTGGCCGCCAACCTGAGCGGTAAGTTCGACGCCCTCGTGCACATGATCACCGACGGCGGTGGCGGTGCGCGCGACATCCCGACCCAGCTCGTGAACTCCGCCGCCTACCTGCAGTGGGCGCAGAACACCCTTCGCTACATCGACAGTTACTACGCCGAGCAGGTCATCGCGCGCGGCAAGGTGCTCGGCGACGGGCGTGCCTTCATCTCGCAGTTCCCCGACGCGGTCGAGATGATGACCAACGACATGCGTCAGGTCGGCAACCAGCTCGCCGGGAAGTACAACACCGTCGCGACCTCCAGCTACACCCCGCCGCCGCCCGGCCAGGCCCCGCCGCCCCCGCCGCCGAACGTCCCGCCGCCCGGCGGCGGCGGCGACAACCTGCCGCCGCCCCCGAACATCCCGCCGCCCGCCGACATCCCGCCTCCCGGCGGGGGTGCCGGTGGTGGCGACGGCGGTGGTGGCGCGGGCAATGTCCCGCCGCCGAACATCCCGCCGCCCCCGGGTGACACCGGTGGCGGTGACGGGACCGGTGGCGCCGGCAACCCGCCGCCCCTCAACGCCGCGGCCATCCCGCCGCCTCCCGGTGACCTCGGTGGCGGTGACACCGGTGCCGGCGACCCGCCGCCGTTCCAGAACCTCAACGTGGCGCCGCCCAACCTCGACACGTCCGGTGGCGGTGGTCCCGGTGGCGGGCCCGGTGGTGCCGGGCTGAGCAACTTCGACACCACGCCGCCTCCGCTCACGTCGCCGAACCTGCCGCCGCCCCCGGGCTCGATCGGTGGCGACGACGGCGGGCAGAACGGTGGCCAGAACGGTGATCTGGGCAACCTGCCCCCGTTCACCTCGCCCAACCTGACGCCGCCGCCCGGCTTGACGGGCAGCAACAACGGCGCAAACAACGGCGGGACCAACCTCGCCGACATCAAGCCGCCCGCGCTCACGCCGCCGCCCGGTGACGTCAAGGGCGGCGGTGGCCCCGGCAGCACAGGTGGCGGTGGTGGTCTCGGCGACATCAAGCCGCCGGCCCTCACGCCGCCGCCGGGCAGCGCCGGCCTGGGCAACAACCTGTCGAGCAACGCGCTGAACCCGTCGGACCTGCCGCCGGGCTTGCAGGACGGCAGCAACAACGGCAACCAGGGCGCCATTCCGCCGCCGTCGATGATGCCGCCGCCGACCGGCGCGGGTGGTGCCGGTGGTCTGGGCAACCAGGGCAGCGAGCGGCCCGACTCCGCGGGCCTGCTCGGTGGCGTGGACAAGCCGTGGCTCTCGGACATCCCGAAGGGCATCGGCGACCCGACCTCGCTCGGCGAGACCCCGCCGCTGAGCCACGCTTCGTGGGCGCCGCCGCCCGGTGACGCCGGTGGGACCGGCGGCGCGGGTGGTGCGAACCTCGACGGCGTCGGCGGCCTCGGTGGCGCGGGCTCGGACGGTCCCGGTGGGATCAAGGGGCTGGACTCCAGCAACCTCGTGCCGCCGCCGGACCTGCCTCAGTCGCTGGCGGACCCGAACGGGACGAACGGTCCCGGCCAGGTCGGTGCCGGCGGTGCGGGCTCGGGCACGCCGATGATGCCGCCGGGCGGCGCGGGTGGTGGCGCGGGCGGCCTGGGCAACCAGGGCAGCGAGCGGCCCGACTCCGCGGGTCTGCTCGGGGGCATCGACAAGCCGTGGCTCACCGACGTCCCGCAGGGCATCGGCGACCCGACCTCGTTCGGGGAGACGCCGCCGCTCAAGTCGGCGTCGTGGGCTCCGCCGCCCGGAGCGGACGCGGGCGTCGGTGGTGCCGGTGACCTCGGCGGTGCCGGTGACAGCGGTGGGCTCGACGCGGTGAAGGGGCTCGACTCGAGCAACCTCGTGCCGCCGCCGGACCTGCCTCAGTCGCTGGCCGACCCGAACGGGACGAACGGTCCGGGCCAGGTCGGCGCCGGTGGCGCGGGCTCGGGCATGCCGATGATGCCGCCGGGTGGCGCGGGAGGCGGGGCGGGTGCGAACGCGCCGGCCGCCGACCGGCCCGACTCGGCCGGTCTGCTCGGTGGCGTGGACAACGCGTGGCTGGCGAACTCGTCGGCCGGTGTCGGTGACCCGAACTCGTTCGGGGACACCCCGCCGTCGAAGTCGGCCGACTGGGCGCCGCCGGCACTGTCCTCTGTGGACGGCCTCGACACGCCCGCCGTGCACGACACCGACAACACCGGCACGCCGGGCATGGCCGCCCCGCCGCAGAACGGCATGGGCGGCCCGGCGCCGACGGGCACCGCGACCGACCGGCCCGACTCCGCGAGCCTGCTCGACGCCACCACGCAGCCGTGGACGAACGGCCAGGTCCCGGCGGGCGCCGGCGACCCGGCCGTGCTCAGCGACACCCCGGCGGCGCCCGCGACGTCGTGGTCGACGCAGCCCGACCCGGTGCCTGCCGCGCCGGTGCCGGTGGACATCACTCCGGTCACCCCGGTGCCGGTCGACGCCACTCCGGTCCACCCGACGCCGGTCCACTCGGCGCCCGTCAAAGCCACCCCGGTCGAGACGGCGACCCCCGACGACCCGGCCCCCGTCACGGGCTGGGGCACCGGCGACCAGCCGGCAGCCGGCTCGGCTGGCTGGGCGACGAGCGCGGTCCCGGCCGTCCCCGTCGTGGTGCCGTCCGTGCAGGCGGGCTGGGGCGTGGCCGGGTCGGCCGCAACGGCGGCAACCCCGGCGACCCAAGCCACGCAATCGGCCCCGAACACGCAGAACTCCGAGCAGCACAACGACAAGCACGACGACCGCGAAGGCGCGACCGCGGGCGGCGTCGGCGGTGGCGAGCCCGACGAGGTGCGCATCGCTGTGGTCCAGGCCGCGGAGGTCGTGGACACCTCGGCGTGGGACGCCGGCACGGCCGACTTCCTGCCGGGCCTGCTGCCTTCCTCGGTGTTCGCGCAGCGCGAGGAGCGGGAGGAGGACTTCGTCACCGACCTGGTGGAGCGCTCGGACAAGCCGTGGCGCCCGGCGGGTGGCACGGAGGACTCGCCGCACCTCGCGACGTACCAGCGGGTGCGCACCGGCCAGGGCGAGTTCTACGCCGACGAGTTGCCCACGAACGGCGGACCCGACCCCTACGAGCTCGAGTCCGAAGAGGACACTGCGGAAGTCGAAGAGGGCGAAGAGGAAGAAGAGGCCGAACGCACGATGGCGGACCTGCTGAGCCAGGACGAGTCCGCGTGGGGTCGCCCGGCGAGCCGGCCTTCGGGCGTGCTCGAGTGACGGGGAACGTTCGGAAGGAGGTGCACCGGTGAGTACTGAGACGGTCAAGCGTGGCCCGCGGGTCGCGGGTCCGGAGCTGCCCGAGGGGCAGGAAGACCTGCAGGAGCCGCCGGTGCTCGCCGAGCCGGCGGCGCGGGACTTCAACTCGCTGTTGATGATGCTGCCGATGGGCATCGGGTCGATGGTGATGATCCTGGCGTTCTCGGGCGTCGGCGGCAGCTCGCCGATGACGTACGTGCTCGGTGGCGGCATGGGCGTGTCGATGATGGCCATGAGCCTGGGCCAGCTGTCGCGGGCGGCGGGTGAGCGCAAGCGGAAGATGAAGGCCGAGCGGCGCGACTACCTGCGTTACATCGCGCAGGTCCGCGAGCGCGCCCGGTCGACGGCGGAGCACCAGCGGCGGGCGGTGGCGTGGAACAACCCGTCGCCGGATTCGCTGTGGTCGCTGGCTATGGGGCCGCGGCTGTGGGAACGGCGGGTGAGTCACGACGACTTCGGCCGCGTGCGCATCGGGCTGGGGTCGCAGCAGTCGGCGCTGGAGCTGATGCCGCCGGTGACGAAGCCGATCGAGGACCTGGATCCGCTGTCGGCGATCTCCTTGCGGCGCTTCACCGAGACGTACCGGACGTTGTCGGGCATTCCGACGGCGGTGGGGCTGCGCAGCTTCACGAGCGTGGAGTTCGACGGCGACCCCGAGGCCGCCGTCGGTCTGGTGCGGGCGATGCTCGCGCAGCTGATCACGTTCCACTCGCCGGATGAGCTGCGCGTGGCGGTGTTGACGACCGAGGCCGCCCAGTCGCAGTGGGACTGGGTGAAATGGATGCCGCACAACAACCACCCGACGTTCCGCGATCCGGCGGGTCCGTTGCGGTTGCTGGCGACGGATCACGACGAGCTGATGGACATCCTGGGCCCGGACGTCGCCGACCGCGACGACCACGACAAGGCAGTGGGTCCGACCACGACCGAGCCGCTCGTGGTGATCGTGGCGCACCTGGCGCCGATCCCGGAGTCGTCGCGGCTGGTGGGCGCGGGTCTGCGCAACGTGGTGCTGCTCGACGTCACGGGCGCGCTGCCCGGTGGCCCGAAGGTGCTGCGGCTGACGACGAAGGACGACCTCGTCGAGTTTCCCGCCGGCACGGGCGCGGGTTCGGCGTTGCGCGACGAGCTGTCGGTGACGCAGGCCGAGGGCCTGGCGCGGTTGCTGGCGCCGAAGCGCACGAGTGGCACGTTGGAGATCGCGGAGCAGCCGCTGGAAAGCGACTTCGGGTTGACGGCGTTGCTGAACATCAAGGACGTGCACACGTTCGACATCCCGGCCCAGTGGCGGCCGCGGGCGGTGCAGCGGGCGCGCATGTCGGTCCCGATCGGCGTGACCGAAGAGGGCGAGATCGTCGAGCTGGACCTGAAGGAATCGGCGCAGGGCGGCATGGGCCCGCACGGCATGCTGATCGGCGCGACGGGTTCGGGCAAGTCGGAGCTGCTGCGCACGCTGGTGCTGGGGCTGGCGGCGACGCACTCGTCGGAGATCTTGAACTTCGTGCTGGTGGACTTCAAGGGTGGCGCGACGTTCCTGGGGATGGACCGGCTGCCGCACACCTCCGCGATGATCACCAACCTGGCCGACGAGCTGCCGCTGGTCGACCGCATGCAGGACTCGCTCAACGGTGAGATGGTGCGCCGGCAGGAACAGTTGCGTGCCAGTGGTTATCCGTCGTTGTACGAGTACGAGAAGGCGCGCGCGGCCGGTGAGCAGCTGGCGCCGATGCCGACGTTGTTCCTGGTGGTGGACGAGTTCTCCGAGCTGTTGAGCGCGAAGCCGGAGTTCATGGAGCTGTTCGTCTCGGTCGGGCGGCTGGGCCGGAGCCTCGGTGTGCACCTGCTGCTCGCGTCGCAGCGGCTGGACGAGGGCCGCATCCACCGCGTGGAGGGCCACCTGTCCTACCGGATCGCGCTGCGCACGTTCTCCTCGATGGAGTCGCGCAGTGTGATCGGGGTCGGCAGCGCGTATGAGCTGCCTTCGGAGCCGGGCAACGGTTTCCTCAAGATCGACACGACGAACCTGGTGCGGTTCAAGGCCGCGTACGTGTCCGGTCCCGTGCCCGCCGGCGGCGGCGAGGGCCACTCGGACGCCGCGCGCGTGAGCCGCGAGGTGGTTCCGTTCTTCACCCAGTCGCGCCCGAGCCGGTTCATCATCCGCGACGACGAGCCGGACCCCGCCGAGAAGAAGATGTCCGATGTGGACGCTCTCGACGCGGCGCCGGTCGGCCCGACGCTGGCCGACGTGTTCGTCGACCGGCTCACGGGCGCGGGTCCGGCGGCGCGGCAGGTGTGGCTGCCGCCGCTGGCGGAGTCGCCGAGCCTCGACTCGCTGCTGCCCAGCGTGCTGCCCGACCCGGTGCGCGGCATGAGCGTGCAGGACCCGGCGCACCACGGTCGCCTGCGGGTGCCGATGGGCATGATCGACCGGCCGTTCGAGCAGGTGCGCGAGCTGCTGATGGCCGACCTGTCCAGTGCCGCGGGCCACGTGGCCGTGGTGGGTGGCCCGAAGACGGGCAAGTCGACCATCGTCCGCACGCTCGTGCTGGCACTGGCGATGACGCACACGCCGCAGGAAGTCCAGTTCTATGGGCTGGACTTCGGTGGTGGCGGCATCATGTCGATCAACGGCCTGCCGCACGTCGGCTCGGTCGCCACGCGCCTCGAGCGCGACCGCGTGGTGCGGACCATCGAAGAGATCTCGCAGATCATGGAGTACCGCGAGAACGTGTTCTCCGAGCGTGGGGTCGAGTCGATGGAGGTCTACCGGCAGCTGCGCCGGCGCGGCCAGATCGACGACCCGTTCGGCGACGTCTTCCTGGTCATCGACGGCTGGTACAGCCTCAAGAACGACTACTCGGAGCTGGAGCAGAAGATCGGCGAGCTGGCCTCGCGCGGTCTGTCGTTCGGCATCCACGTGGTGATCGCGTCCACGCGCTGGTCGGAGATCCGTCCGTACCTGCGCGACCTGCTGCAGACCCGGTTCGAGCTGCGCCTGGGTGACCCGATGGAGTCGGAGATCGGCTCGCGCAAGGCCAAGACGGTGCCGAACCAGCCCGGCCGCGGCATGACGCCGGACGGGCTGCACTTCCTGGCGGCCCTGCCGCGCATGGACGGCAGCTCGGCGACCGACGACCTGGCGGCGGCGACCAAGGCCGTGGCCGAAGAGGTGCACACGTTCTGGCCGGGCCGCAAGGCGCCGGCGGTGCGGATGCTGCCGAACACGTTGCCGATCAGCGAGCTCCCCCGGCCGGACGGCGACCTGCGGATCGCGCTGGGCCAGGACGAGCAGCGGCTGCTGCCCGTGTGGCACAACTTCGAGGCCACGCCGCACCTGCTCACCTTCGGCGACAACGAGACCGGCAAGACCAACCTGCTGCGGCTGGTCATCCGCTCGGTGCTCGCGCGCTACCAGCCGAGCGAGGCGAAGATCGTGCTCGCCGACCCGAGCCGCATGCTCGACACGGAGGTCCCCGAGGCCTACCGCGTCGGCTACGCCACCACCACGGAGGCGTTGCAGGAGCTGGCCGCGCAGGCGAGCGTGTCGCTCACCCCGCGCGTGCCGGACCAGTCCATCACCGCCGACCGGCTCAAGCGCCGCGACTGGTGGACGGGGCCGAGGCTGTTCTTCGTGGTCGACGACTACCAGCTGCTCACCGGCGGAATGGGCTCGCCGCTGGAGCCGTTGCTGTCGCTGCTTTCCCAAGGCTCTTACATCGGGTTCCACCTCATCGTCGCGCGCAGCACCTCCGGTGCGATGCGGGCGCTGAGCGACCCGGTGATCCGCCGGGCCTGGGAGCTCGGCAGCCCCGGCGTGGTCTTCTCCTACCCCAAGGAAGAAGGCAAGTTCCTCGGCGAGGCGACCCCGCGCAACCTGCCCGCGGGCCGCGCGCAGTTGGTCACTCGCCGCGGCGTGAAGCTCGTGCAGACCGGTTACGTGCCGCTGGGCGCGGAAGCCGAGCAGCAGCAGCTGGTGGGCGGCCTGCGATGAGCACTTACGACGACAGCGCTTCCGATGACAACGCGCGCGCTGGAAGGAGCCGACGTTGACAGCCATGCAGGGCGAGCTCTGCCGGATCACGGTGTACGGGCCGCAGGGGCGGGCCGACCTGGCCGTGCCGATGTCGGTGCCGCTCACGAGCCTGCTGCCGGTGCTGCTGCGCCACACCGGCGGCCGCGAGGACCTGGCCGACACGTGGGTGCTGCAGCGCCTCGGTGAGGCCCCGCTCGACGCGGCCGGCACGCCGGAGTCGCTGGACTGGAAGGAGGGCGAGGAGTTCCACCTCCGCCCCCGCCTGGACCCGCTGCCGGAGCTCGACTTCGACGACATCGCCGACGGCATGGCCACCGCGGTCAGCCGTCAGCCCGGCCGCTGGAAGCCGGAGTTCAACCGCTGGCTGTTCCTCGGCTTCGCGATCTTCGCGCAGGTCGTGCTGGCGTGGATCCTGCTCATGCCGGGTCCGCTGGGCCTGTCCGCGATCGGGACCGCCGTCGTGGCGCTCGGCCTGGTCGTGGCCGCGGTCGCCTGCGGCGTGCGGTCCGACGACGGGGCGCTGCTCCTGCTGCTCGGCCTCGGCGGCTGCGGGTTCGCGGCCATCGCCGGTGCCGTGGGCGTGGCCGGGGTCGACGCCGCGTTCGACCTGCAGGGCGCGCCGATCCTCGTTGGCTCGCTGACGTTCGCGCTGGCCGGTGGCCTGCTCATCGGCGGGCGCGCCGCGTGGTCGCCGGGGCTGCCGTTCGTGCCGTTCGGCGCGGTGGTGGCGACGGGTGTCGCCGGCGCCCTCTCGATGTGGCTGCACCTCGGTGCCGGGCTGACCACGACCCAGACGGCCGGCCTCGTGTCGGCCGTACTCATCGCGGTGCTCGTCTTCGCTCCGCGCATCGGCATCCGGTTCGCGCGCATCCGCGGCCCGCAGCTGCCGCGCACCGCGTCGGAGCTGCAGTACGACATCGAGCCCGCGCCCGCGGAGCAGATGGTGCGGCAGACCGCCTACGCCGACGGTTACCTCACGATCTTCTGCATCGCGTCGGCGGTCGTGTTCACCTGCGCGTTCCCGTTCCTCGCGGAGCAGGACCTGTTCCCGAAGCTGCTGGCGTTCCTGGTGGCCGCGGCGGTGCTGATGCGCTCGCGCGCGCTGCTGGGCGCGTGGCAGCGGGTGCCGCTGTCGATCGCCGGCTCGGTCGGGCTGGTGCTGCTCGCGCTGTCGCTGGTCGACCCGATGGCGGCCAACTGGCGCGGGGTGTCGGCCGGCGGGCTGGCGCTGGTGTTCTTCCTGCTGGTGCTGGCGATGCTGCGGCCGCCGCCGCGGCGCCTGCTGCCGATCTGGGGCCACCTGGCCAACTGGACCGAGACGTTGAGCGCGGTGGCGGTGATCCCGATCCTGCTGCAGCTGTTCGGGGTCTACGGCTGGGCGACCGGGCTCACGGCGTGAACGGGGTGAGCTGACATGGTGCAGACGCAGAAGGACCACGTCGAGGCCTATTCGTTCCTCATCGGACGGATGACCTCGGCCTTGGTGCTGGGCGACGCGAGCCACCTCGACGTGCCGGCCAAGCGGACCTGGAACGGGCTGCTCGGCGGCGCGCTGCTGGCCCTGCTGATCGTGGTCGGGTTTTTCGTCTACGGCCTGATCGCGCATCACACCGGCGGGAGTGCGCCGTCTGCACCAGTGGGGGGCACCGGCGGGCCGTCCCACACGGTGCGCATCCCGACGTGAACCGATAGACCTACGCCGCACGTGACAGCTGTGCCGGGAGCTCGGGCCGGTGCCGGTAGGAAGGACGAAGGTGAACATGGACCTCTCGCTGGTGCGTCGCGGGACCGGTGCCTCCGGTACCACCCTCGACAAGCAGACGGTCGGGAACGCTCTTGTCGTCCACCCCGCGACCGGGATGACCGACGAGGCCCAGGCGCTCGCGCTGGGCGTCGCGGCCGACACCGAGCACGACCTGGTCGTCGTGGACCTGCCGGTGGACTCGCCGATCTCGCTGTGGGAGTCGGTGGCGAAGGTCCTGCCGCGGCGCCGTCGCGGCGTGCGGCTCGTGATCGGCGGACGTTCACGCGAGACGTCGGCGCTGGCCGGGCAGTGGCTGTCGGAGCGGATCAACCGCACGGTGCTCGCCCCTGACGGTTCGGTGATCCCGAGCGCCGGCGGTGCCCTGTTCGTCCACTCCGGACGCGGCAGCGGCTGGGTGAAGTTCCAGCCGGGTCGCGCGCCGAAGTGGGAGGCCAAGCGGTTCCCGCGGCCGTCGTGGGACTCCGGGCTCACGGCGGAGCTGACGTCCACGAGTTCGCGCGGGGTCGCGGAGCCGCTGCCGGGTGGGCTGTGGGTGCGGCCGGTCGGCTTCGACCAGGGACAGCGCGCCCACCGCGCGGCGCTGGTCAAGGGCCTGCCCGCGCAGCACGACACGATGACGATCGTGCTGGGCTGCCCCGGCTGCCCGCCGCTGACGCTCGACGACGCGGCCCGCCTGTGGGTGCGGTTGCCGGAGAACGTGCGGGCCAACGCCCGGTTCGTGCAGTACGGCCCGATGTCGGTGCCGGCCGGGACGTCGCTGGGCCAGGCGCTGGCCGACCTGCTGGGCAAGGAGGTCGCGTTCTACACCGGCCTGCCCGTCGGGTCGCCGCAGCTGGTCGACGTGCGCACGGTGCTGTTCGACGGCCGGCTGGGCTGGACCACGTTCGTGCGCGAGATCGGTTACCAGCCGCGCGTGCAGGGCGGGCCGGTGCAGGCGCCGCGCCTGATCAGCCACCGCCCGCCGATCCACGGCCTCAACGAGGTCGCCCCGGCCGTGTACTGGTACTCGCCCGACGCCGTGATCGAGGTCGTGCAGTCCGGCCTGCTGGTGCGCTCGCCGCACGACGGCCGCGACACCCCGGCAGTGCGCTCGCTGACGCTGGACAACTCGATCAACAACCTGACTTTCGACGCGACGAGCGAAGACGCCGCGGACCGCATGCGGATGCTGGCCCAGGACGTGCTCGCGCGGCTCGACGAGAACACGCGGCGCATGAGTCGCGTCCTGCCCGCGCACGCGCTGCTGGCCGAGCGCGGCCGGGTGCAGGTGACAACCAAGGCGCTGGCGGCGATCGAGCAGGGTGACGCGGCTCCGGCCCCAGCGTTGCTGGAGGCCGGCCCGACCGAGGTCGTGATGCCCGGCGGTTACAAGCCGGCCGCGCCCGTTGACCTCGAGGTGGACGTCACGCCGGAGCCGGCGTTGCTGCGGTCCGAGCCGACGATCACGCAGCGCCTCGACCCGGGTGTCGGGGTGCCGCGGTCGCTGGCCGGGGTCGGCAGCCCGATCACGATCACATCGGCTCGGCCGCCGATGGTGCCGGTGGAGGAGTCCTCGAGCGGTCCGTTCGGGGACGGGCAGGACGACAAGCCGGCGGGCCGGCACAGTGCCGGGTTCGCGGGTCCGGTCGGCCCCACGGTGCCTCAGGGCGAGGTTCCGGTTGCGTTCGCGGGTCCGTCGGCGCCGCCGAAGTTCGGGGCGCCCGGCGGTTTCGCGGGCCCGGGCGTGCCGGTTCTCGGTGCGCCGACCGGGTTCTCGGGTCCGGCTGCCCCGCCCGCGCCGATTCCGCCTGCCGCGCCGCCGGTGGGGATGCCGTCGGCTCCGGTGGCTCCGCCCGGTCTGGCCGCTGTGCCCGTGTCGATGCCGCCGGCCGCCACCCCGCCCGTGGGGATGCCGCCCGCGGCCAGGCCTCCGGCCGGGATGCCGCCGGCTGCCACTCCGCCCGCCGGAATGTCGCCTGGCGTGGGGATGCCGCCCGTGGCGCCGCCGTCGGTCGACGCGCCGACCGTGCAGGGACCGGTCGTTCCCGTCGAGACCACCACCGAGAACACCGAGAACACCGAGAACGCTGAGAACACCGAGAACACCGAGAACGCTGAGACCAGCGAGAACGCTCAGGCCATCGAAGCCGTCGCCGAGCCGGTCGCCCCGGTCGTTCCGGCCGAGAAGGGCGAGGCGCGCCTGCAGCCCACCCCGGGTGCCGAGGCGACGGCGCTGCTGCCCAAGCGTGGCGCCGAGAAGGAACGCGAGTGGCTGCGCAAGTCACTCGGCGCGGAGTACGGCCTGATGTCCAACGCCGTGGCCCGCATCCTGTCCGAGCACCCCGGGTTCCAGGGGGCGCTGTCGACGTCGTCGGCCGAGGTGCTCACCGACGCGGTCGCCGTGCAGCTGTACCTCTCGGCCAAGGGCGCGGCCATCGACGGCGCGCTGCGCACCGGCGCCAACGGGCCGCACGTGCCCATCGCGCGCTGCGTGGTCGCCGGCCTGAGCCGGCTGCCCTCGCACCGCGGGCCGGCGACGTTCGCGACGTCCGTGTCGAAGTCCGAGTGGGACCTGTTCCGCTCGCAGAAGGTGCTCACCGAGTGGGGTTTCCTCAACACGCTCACGCAGCCGTCGTCCACTTTGGACGGCGACACCGACGTGCTGGTCTGGTCGATCACGGCCCGCCGCACGAAGCTGCTGGAACCCACCGCCGGTGGCGTGGAGAACCGGGTGCTGTTCGTGCCCGGCACGAGTTTCAAGGTGCTGGACCTGCGCGAGCCTGCCGAGGGCGTGCGCGGGCTGGTGCTGCTGCGGGAACTGACGTCGAGCGAGGTGGACGAGACCGGCAAGGTCGCGTCCGACCGGATCTCGCTCGACGAGCTGGCGCTGGTGTCGCTGCGCCGGGAGCTCGAGGTGTGGGCCGAGGCCGACGGCCGGGATCCGATCGCCGAGGTGTCCGCGCCGCGGTTCGGGGCGCTCCCGGGGCTGGTGTGAGCGTGGTGTCGAGGCGGGAGAGGCGAAATCGATGAACCGACAGTTGCTCGTGGTCGGCGGTGATCGGCCGGGGGCGTTCCCGACCATCGGCGCCGCGCTGGCGCAGGCGCAGCCGGGGGCCACGATCAGCGTGAACCCGGGCCGCTACGAGGAGAACCTCGTGGTGGACCGGATGGTTTCGCTGGTCGCCGAGCAGGGTGCGGGCACCGTCGAGGTCGTGGCGAGCGAGGGCAGCGTCCTCGTCGCCAACGCCGAGGCCGTGCAGCTGCGCGGGTTCACGCTCACCAGCACCGACAGCAACCTCGTGGCCGTCGACGTGGTGCGCGGCGAGGCGGCGCTGGACGGCTGCCGGATCTCCGGCGCGTCCTGGGCGACGCTGCTCGCGCGCCTGCAGGGCCAGCTCGCGCTGCGCGGCTGCACGGTGACGAGCTCGGCGGGCGCCGGCGTGGTCGTGGCTTCGCCCGCGCAGAGCACGATCGAGGACACGGAGATCGTCGACGCGGCGTCGTCGGGGATCGTGGTGGCCGAGGTCGGGTCCGTGGTGCTGCGCCGGTGTGCGGTGCGCCGCCCGCAGGGCAACGGGATCTGCGTGAACGGCGAGGCGGTGGCAGTAATCGAACACTGCGAGATCACCGGCGCACAAAAACCCGCGATGGTGGTGGAACAACAGGGTCGCGCAACAATCACGGGCCTCACTGTGCGTGAAAGCGCAAATGTTGACCTTTATCTCACGAGTCAGGGCCGGATCTCGGTGGCGAGTTCACAGTTCGTCGCCGCGCCGATGCAGGCGGCGCACGTGGCCGGGTCGTCGGCGCCGCTGCTGCGCGAGTGCGTGTTCTCCGGTGCCGAGCGCAACGCGGTGCAGGCGACGGCGAACGCGGCGCCGCAGTTCGTGGACTGCACGTTCGAGGGGTCGCCGGTCGCGATCCTCGTCGACGGTGAGGCGACGCCGAAGTTCGAGCGCGCGACCGTGCGCGGTTCGACGCAGACGGCGGTGCTCGTGAACGCCGAGGCGGCCGTGAAGATCACCGGCCTGCGGCTGAACACCGAAGCCGGGCCCGGCATTGTCCTTTCCGGACAGTCGCGAATGGAACTGGCCGACGCGTCGATCGAGACCGGCCGCGAGGCGGGCCTGGAGGCCACGGAGTCGGCGCGGGTGACCGTGGCCGACGTCAGAGTGGGCTCGACCGCCGAACACGCCGTGACGCTCGGGGCGAGCACGCCGTCGTCGCTCACCTCGGTGCTGGTGCGCGGCGGCGGCCTTCGTGTGTCGGGCCCGGCCGAAAGTTCGTTGCAAGACTGTGAAATCGCCGAGGCGAAGGCCGACGGGATCACCGTCGCGGGCGGCTCCGTGCTGAGTGCTTCGCGGTGCCGCGTGCGCAGCGCCAAGCGCAACGGTGTGGTGCTGGAAGAGGGTTCGCGCGGATCGCTCGTCGAGTGCGAGGTGCTTGGCGCGGGTGGCGACGGGTTCCTCGTCGAGACGCGCGAGCCGGTGACGATCCGCGACTGTGTGGTCAACGACGCGGGCGGCGAGGCCGTGCATCGTCTTGAGGACGACCAGGCGACGGTGGAGAACGTGAGCACCGACCAGGCGCGCGCGGAATCCTCTTCGCCGAGCGGGTTGTCCTCGGAGTTCCCGTCGACGCCCGACCAGCCGACCGGCCCGCAGAGCGTGAGCGACGCCGCGGGTGAGGTGCTGGACGGGCCGCTGGGTGACCTGGAGTCCCTGGTGGGTCTGGCCGGGGTGAAGAAGGAGGTCACCGGCCTGATCAACCTGATCAAGATGTCCCAGATGCGTGAGCGCATGGGGCTGCCGATGCCGCCGATGAGCCGCCACCTCGTGTTCGCGGGCCCTCCCGGTACCGGTAAGACCACGGTCGCGCGCCTGTACGGCACGGTGCTGGCGGAGCTGGGCATCCTGTCCAAGGGTCACATGATCGAGGTCGCGCGCCAGGATCTGGTGGGCCAGTACATCGGTTCGACGGCGATCAAGACCACCGAGGTGGTCGAGAAGGCCATCGGTGGCGTGCTGTTCATCGACGAGGCGTACACGCTGGCCGCGGGTTCGGGTGGGTCCGGTCCGGACTTCGGTCAGGAAGCCATCGACGCGCTGATGAAGATCATGGAAGACCAGCGTGATTCGCTGGTGGTGATCGTCGCGGGGTACTCGGAGCAGATGGATCTGTTCCTGCAGTCCAACCCCGGTCTGGCGTCGCGGTTCACGCGCACGATCGAGTTCCCGAACTACAGCGTCGACGAGCTGGTCACGATCACGACGGGCTTGACGCGCAAGCACTACTACGAGCTGACCGACGACGCTCTGCAGGCGCTGCGCGAGTACTTCGAGCGGGTGCCGAAGGACGCGACGTTCGGTAACGGCCGTGTGGCGCGCAAGCTGTTCGAGGCGATGGTGAACAACCAGGCTTCGCGGCTGGCGTTGCAGCCGCCGTCGAAGGACTCGGAGCTCAACCGGCTGACGGCCGAGGACCTGCGGGCGGAGCTGGTGCAGCTGCCGTCGGCGGCGGCCGCGGCGGTGTCGGTGGGTTCGGACCCGGCGGCGGCCGTCGGTGCGAGCACGGGCTGGAGCCGGCTGCGGACCCTCGTCGGCCAGACCGGAGTGCGGGAGAACGCGCAGCGCCAGCTGGTGCGCCTGGGCGGGCTGAAGCAGGAGCGGCAGCCGCTCGGGCACCTGGCGAACCTGGTGATCAGCGGCGAACGCGGGTCCGGGCGGGCCGAGTTCGCGAAGCTGTACGCGTTGAGCCTGGCGGAGCTGGGGCTGGTGAACGTCGGGCAGCTCGTGCGTTGCTCGGTGGCCGCCGACCTGTACCCGCGCTGGCCGGGGCAGGCCGAGCACCTCGTGCGCACAGCCATGAACGACGCCAGTGGCGGCGTGCTCGTGCTCGATGTGGACGGTGACTGGGAGATCGCGACGCACAGCTCGGGCGCGGAGGTCGTCGAGGCTGTCGCAGAGGCCGTGACGCGCCGTCCGGCTGACCCGGTGGTGGTGCTGACCGGGCAGACGCAGCGGGTGGCCGCGCTGCTGGGTGTGGTGCCCGCGTTGCGGAGCTCGTTCACCGTCGGGTGGGAGCTCGGCGAGTACACAGTGGACGAACTGGCGGAGATCGCCGTGCGGCTGCTGGTGCGGCGCGGTCACGACGTCCCTGACGACGTCCGGGACGCGCTGGCCCACGAGCTGGCGTCGGCTTCGGAGCACACCGTGCACGCGGCTCACGAGCTGGCGCGGACGTTGTCGGTGGCGGCCGCGTCGCGCACGCTCGCGGCCGCGGACCTGCGCGGGATCCGTCCACCTGAGACCGGAGCGCTGGCGCTGGGCCCGGGCCTGGCGTCGGTCGGCTGAGGAGGTAACGCATGAGTTCGCCGTACCAGAAGATGCTGGACGACGCCATGGGCGCCTACCAGCAGCAGCGTGATCGGTTCGAGGAGAACCGCAAGCAGGTGGATTCGCTCACGACCAGCGCCACGTCGGCGCGGCGCGAGGTGACCGCGACGGTGTCGCGCACCGGTGAGCTGACCGAACTTTCCTTCCCCACCAGTGTGTACAAGAGGATGGCGCCGGCCGAGCTGGCGGCGGTGATCGTGAAAACGGTCGAGGAGGCGCGGCAGAAGTCGATCAGCGCCTCGGCGGAGGCGATGGCACCGATGCTGCCGCCCGGGCTCTCGGCGCAGGACTTGATGAGCGGCCGCGTGGACGTGCGGGCGTTGTTCTCGGGACGTGTTCCCGGCATGGAGGAAGGGCCCCAGGCATGACTGACGAATTCTTCGTCGACGCGGACGGACTCACCAACAGCGCCAACGGCTTCGCCCAGAAGGTGGGCGAGCTGCGGAGCCTGGCTCAGCGCGTGCAGGCCCTGACCAACCCGAGCACCGTTCTCGCGGCGACCGGCAATGACAAGAACGGCTCGAACTTCGCCAACGTGCACCTCGCGGCGGCCGGCAAGATCTACAACGGACTCGACGCGTGGGCCAAGGCCGTGGACGGCACGACCACGGCGGTGCGCGACATGGCCGACTCGTTCCGCGACGTCGACGAGGGCGCGACGGAGCTCGCGGGATCGTTGCGGACGGACTTCACGCAGCTGAACACGGACGTCAACAGTGGTGGCGACGGCGGTCCGACCGCGCCGTTGCAGGCGCGTGAAGGCACCGCGCTGAAGCCGACGATTCCGTCGAAGCCCGCGCACTGAGTCCTTTGTAGACCCGTTTTGTCGAGGGGGTGAACCCGCGGTGAGCCTGATGGTGGATCCGAGCCTGAACTGGATCTTCTACATCATCGCGGGTGACGCCTGGCCGCAGGGCGACGAGGACGCCATGCGCGCGCTGGCCGACGAGTGGGACGACGTCGCCCGGCGCGTGGCCGAAGCGGGCACCGGCTTCAACCAGATCGCGGGCCGCGTGGCCGCGAACGTCGGCGGCGACGTGCAGAAGAACTTCGTCGACTTCGCCAACAACCTCGGCACGATGGGCACGGACTTCATCGCGGCCGCGCAGGGCCAGGCGCAGGCGTTGCGGGCGCAGGCGCTCGACGTCGAGAAGTCCAAGTACAGCATGTTGATCGCCATCGCGATCACGGCCGCCGACATCATCTGGGCGATGTCGAACCCGTTCACGATGCCGCTGGTGCCGGAGATCTTCGCGGCAGGGCGCACCGCCATCGTGGAGATCGAGCGGACGCTCATGCAGCGCCTGATGAACCTCGCGACGCACCTCGCGGAGGCCGCCGCGGAGGAGGCGGCGGAAGAGATCGCGGAAGAGATGCTCGCGCAGGTCATCCAGATCGCGCAGGGCAACCGCCACGGCCTCGACGGCAAGGCCATCATGCAGTCCGGCGTCCTGGGCGGCATCGGCGGCGCGTTCGCCCACAACTTCCACGGCGCCATGAACAAGTTCGACAACAAGTTCGGCACCAAGTTCGGCAAGAACGTCTGGGGCGCCGCCGCCAACGAAGCCACCACCGAAGTCGTCGTCGGCGGCGCCGGCGCCGCCATCTTCGGCGGCGACACCGACAGCCTCGGCTGGGGCGCCCTCAACGGCGGCCTCTCCGGCGCCGCCTCCCACGGCGCCCACCACGCCGGCCAGTCCCTCCACGACAAACTCAACGGCGGCGGCGACGGCCCGACGGCCAAGGGCCCGAACGGCCCGGGCGACCTGGGTGGGATCAACGGGAATCCGGGTTTGGGGAACCTGTCGGTGCCTCCGCCTCCACCTCCTGCCGCCGGTGGTTCTGGCGGCAACGGCTCTGGTGGCTCGGTTGGCTCCGGCGGCTCTGCTGGCAACAACGGCTCCGGCGCCAACTCGGGCTCCGGCGACACGGGCGGCAACACTGGCGGCGCCAACTCCGGCTCCGGCAACACCGGCGGCGGCAACACTGGGGGCGCGAACACCAGCGGCGGCGCAACCGGCGGCACCAACTCCTCCGGCGGAACCAACTCGGGCAACGGCGCAACCGGCGGCGCAAACACCGGCAGCGGCGCGAACTCGGGCTCTGGCAACACCGGGACTGGGAACGCGGGCAACACCGGCAACGCCGGCGCCGGGAACACTGGCAACACAGGCGCCGAGAACACTGGCAACACCGGCGCAGGCAACACAGGCAACACCGGCGTCGGCAGTTCCGGCAACGCCGGTGCAGGAAATACCGGCAACGCCGATGGCGGCAACACCGGCAACGCCGGCACCGGAAATACGAGCGGCGACAACTCCAGCTCAGGCAACACAAACACCGGAACTGGCAACACTGGCTCGACCGGCAACCCGAACGCAGGCGCAGGCAACACGGGCACTGGCAACACAAACACGGGCGCGGGCAACACCGGCACGGGTAACACGAACACCGGCACGGGTAACACCGGCTCCACCAACACAGGCACCGGCAACACCAACAGCGGCCCGGGAAGCACGGGCACCGGCAACACCAACAGCGGCACGGGCGACACCGGCGCGAACGGCTCCGGCACCAACACCGGCACAAACAACATCGGCGACACTTCGGTACCACCGCCATCAGCGCCGAACTCAGTCAACACCGGCAGCCCGGTCCCACCGCCCTCGGTCCCGGGCGGCGTGAACTCCGACACCGGCAACACAGCCACCCCACCGCCCGTCACCGCTGGCGACCACTCGGCCACCCAGAACGACCCCGGCCTCCCCGGCTTCGGCGGCAACCAGAACACCGGCGCTCCGCCCAACACCCCCACCAACGGCAACGCCACCCAGGCCCCGAACACCACCACCAGCCCCAACACCAGCAACACCGGCACAGGCCCGAACACCTCGGGCACCAACGCGAGTTCGAACAGCAACATCAACACCAGCCCGAACACGACCTCGGGCAACACAAGTTCGAACAACAACATCACCAGTGGGCCAAACAACACCGCCGGCACCACCACGGGGCCGAACACCAACACCGCCACGGCTCCGAACACCACCTCAGGCACCGTGGGTTCGAACAGCAACATCGGCACAGGTCCGAACACCAACGCGGGTCCGAATAACAACACTGGTACCGGTCCGAACACCACCTCGGGCACCAACGCAAGTTCGAATAGCAACACCGGCGCCGGCTCGAACACCACCTCCGGTACCAACACAGGTTCGAACAACAACACCGGCACCAACACCAACGCGAACCCGAACACCACCGGCAACACCAAGACCAGCCCGAACACGACCTCCGACCCAACCTCGACCAAGTCGGTGCCGCCTCCGGTGGCCGGCAGTGTCAGTGGCGTCAAGTCGACTTCGGGACCCGATCAGACCCCGGGGAACATCTCCACCAACCCGAACACCAAGACCAGCACCGACGGCCCGAACCTCACCCCGGCCGCCGAACCGAACACCTCCCCGACGCCCGCACCCCAGAACCTCACCCCCACGCCGGCGCCAAACCAGAACACCTCGCCCTCGCCGACGCCGGCCGCGAACACTTCGCTGTCGCCGACTCCGGCCGAGAACACCTCGCCGGCTCCCAAGTCGAGCGAGAACTTCTCGCCGAACCCGGACCTGGCGACGAACCCGAACGTCTCGCCGACCCCAGCGCCAACGTCGCTGAACACCTCGCCGACCCCGGCCCCCTCCACGAACACCGCCTCACCGAAGCCGATCACCACCGGCCCCAAGGCCGACACCAGCTCGAAGTCGCCGAACCTGAAATCCGACTCCAACCCGGACACGGATACCGACACCGAGCCGAACACCACCCCGGCTCCCGCGCCAAAGATCGGCACCAGCCCAACGCCGGCCCCGGCCACCGCGCTCAACACCGAGCCCACCCCCGCCCCGGCCATCACCACCGACTCCGACCTGGCGACGAACATCAAGACCGAACCCTCGCCCAGTGCGGAGACGAAAATCGCGGTCGATCCCGACTCGACCACCGACGTCAAGACCGAGCCGGCCCCGGCGCCGGACATCAAGACCGAGACCGGCTCCGACTCGGCTACCGACATCAACGTCGATCCGAAGCAGGATCTGGCCACAGACACCAAGTCCGAGACCGCTGTCGACTCGGCGACTGAAGTCAAGACCGAGCCGAACGCTGACCCGGCGACCGAGACGAACGCCGACCCCAAGCAGGACTCGGCCACTGACATCAAGTCCGACCCCACGCCGGACGGGGACACCAAGACCAACACCAACCCCGAGACAAACACCAACGCCAACCAGAACCCAGCCGCCAACCAGAACCCGAACCCCACCCCCCGCCGCAACCGCCACACCCCCGCCGAAGCACCGAGCAAGCAGGGCCCCGCCAAGAAGGACCAGAGCACCCGCGACACCGGCCTAGTCGAAGCAGCACTCCGCAGCGCGCACTTCCAATCCGCCAAAGTGGGCAGTGCGAAACCCTTCCTCACCAAAGCCGACATCAAAACCGCGACCGACTCGCTCATCACCAAGGTCACCGAGAACCCCGGCAACTTCGACTTCACTTCCCTCAAGCCCAACGGTCTCGGCGACTGGGCGGTCAAGAACCTCGACTCCCGTCAGCTCAAGGACGTCGCGCCGGATCTGGAGCCGGAGCAGAAAGACGCCGACGGCGCCACGCACATTCGCAACTGGCGTAAGGCCGTGTCTCAAGACCTGGCCGGGCCGTCGGGCAAGCGGTGGCAGGATGTGCGCACCGCGGTGAGCAGCAAGCTGTCCGACGGCGACCGTCAGGTGCTGGACCACATCACCACCGAGGTCACCGAGAACGGCAAGCTGCCGACGTCCGCGGACCTGGTCGTCAACGGGTTGCAGACGCCGTCGTGGCATGACTCTGTCGTCGGGAAGCGGTTGCCGCAGGCGGTGGCGCATGCGTTGGACGTGCGGTTGATCGTGGAGCGGGGTGGGCCGGATCACACGTCGCGCTATGGGAGTGAGAGCAATCCCGAGGTGCGCGTTCGCAACCAGGACGGGCAGTTCGGGGCGCTGGGTGGGCCGTCGCGGCGGGAGATGGTGCGCGGGTTCGAGGCGGCGCTGAGCGACCTCGACGCCGACCAGGTGCGCGACATCGTCGTGGACCTCGCGACGAACCAGCGCGACAACGACATCAACGATCCCGCCGCGCGCTTCGAGCGCATGCGGCAGGCGCTGGTCCAGGGCAACTCCGACGTCCTGACCAACGACCTCAACAAAGACTTCCTCGACGGCGCCAAACGCATCCTGCGCCTCAAGCAGGCCGTGGCCTATCCCGGCGGCCCGAACGAGTTCACGAAGGCGTTGCGGGACAAGCGAAACGACGTCACCACCCGCATCGGCGACCTCAAGGCCGAGGGCAACTCCCTGGCCAAGCGCTTCCTCGGCGAAGACCAGGACACGCGCGACCAGCGCGAACAGCTGATCACCAGCCTCGAGCAGATGCAAGAGGAGCTCACGAGCCGCATCCTGCTGCTGGCGGCCGACAAGCGGACCCTCGACAACCTGTACCTGCTCGACCAGCACGTCGACGGCCCCGACGCCGACAACCTCTCCCGGCTCCGGCCCAACCAGCTCAAGTCGCTCGACACGCACCTCAACCAGCAAGTCGACGCCGCCACCAAGGCCGGCTTCGACACCACGCACCTGAAGACGCTGCAGCAGCGCGTGCAGGACGAGCCGACCGTGCGCCAGCTCGTGAACAACATCCCGGTCACGGGCACCCAGCACTTCGAGAACCTCGCCGAGCAGACCGCCGACAACCTGGAAAGCCTGCGCGAGGACCAGAAGAACGTCGCGCTCGACACGGGCCTGTGGAGCTTCCTCAACCACCTCGACACGAAGGAGAACGCCGACTACCGCGCCCAGCTCGACCAGGAGATCAGCCAGACCGAGGACCACCTGTCGGATCTGCAGCGCAAGATCGACCTGATCAAGAACCCCGACTACGGCACCCGCATCTCCCGCAGTGCGCGCATCTTCAAGAACATGCAGCACCTGGAGACGTTGACCACGGAGGGGAAAGCCAAGGCGGCAGCGGAAAAGGCAGCACTCGCGGCCAACCGGAACCCGGACCCGCGGTCCACGCCGGACATCAAGCCGGTCGACGGTCCGACGCCCGACCCGAAGTCCACAACGGACACGGACCAGAACCAGAACGCCGACCAGGACTCCACTCAGGACCAGCACCAGAACCCGGACAACAACCCGGACCCGACCCCCGCCGACCTCGGCCCCGACCTCGAACGCGAAGTCTTCGAGTCCTCCCTCTACGGCATGGACCGCTCGGGCCTCAACGCGCTCCACACCCTCCACCTCGACGACCCCATGCGGCTCCCCGAGGTCCAGAAGATCCTCAAGTACGACAAGATCGCCCTCTCCGAAGGCGGTCTCGACGGCCACCTGAAGAACTTGCAGACCTCGATCGACGACGTCACCAAAGACCTGCAGGGCCTCAAGAACGTCAAGGACCAGCTGCCCAACAGCCTGAAGACGGACTCGATGATCCGCGACCAGGCCGAGCGCAACCAGCAGCGTGAGTTCCTCAACCGGCGCCTCGACCGCCTCAACCAGCAGGTCGAACAGCTCAACCAGAACCGCGCCGCCGTGCTCACCGTCTACGGGCTGCACGTCGGCAACGACCCGAAGTCGTGGGGCTGGCGCCAGGTCGGCGACCAGGACCTGCCGGGGATCGCCAACCACGTCGCGCAGCAGATCACCGCCGGGCAGCTCGGCGGGAACCCGACCGAGCACCTCGACAACCTGCTCGAGACCGTCACGAACATGATGGTCAACGGCCGCCCGCCGGCGCCGTTCTCGCCCTCGGACGCGCCGCCGAAGCCGCACGGCGACAGCAACCAGCCGAACCCGGGGCAGTCGCCCAAGGATCTGCCCGGTCCGAAGGACTGGGGCAACCGACGCGACACCGCGCCGTCATCGCGGCTCGTGCTGGAGCGGTTCGACCCGAAGAAGGCGATCGCGCAACAGTTCTCCGGCAACCGCGACGGCCTGAAGGACGGCCAGCTCGAGGGCGCCGTGATGCACATCCGCTACGACGTGCGCCGGTTCGAGACCTCCCCGGGAAACTGGGTTCGCGAGCTCACCGTGCCGCTGGACCTCACGTCGTCGACGAACTCCGTCTCGACGGACGCACGCAACCAGCTCGCGCAGGACCTCCAGAACCACCTGGACAACACCGTCAACCAGCACTACCACCTCCCGAACGGCGACCAGCTGCACGTCACCGTCGATGCCCGCGCGAACGACAACGTCGACCTGGATGACGACAGCTGGACCGCCGACCCGTCACGCGGAGTGCCGGTCAACGTCCACGACTCCACTGTGGATTCGAAGCAGGACAAGAAAACGCCGCCGACGAACCAGACCAATTGGGACGTCAACGACAACAGCGCCGGTCTCACACACGAGATCATGCACTTCATCGGGCTGGGCGAGGGTTACAAGAACAACACCCTGCTGTTCAACCGCACCGACCAGCCCGGTGTGATGGGCCGCAACGCGTGGAGCGACTCCTCGCTCACCGACGACAACCTGGCCAAGATCGAGGACATCTCCAACCAGGCGGTGATCCACGACCACCACCTGGACAGCCCGGACGCGAAACCGAACCGTCCGTACCAGCCACCGCAGCACACGGGCGAGTCTGCAAAGGACAAGCCCAACCTCCATACCCCCGCGGAAGCGCCGAACCCGAACCAGTCCGATGAGGACACCGACGACCACGTCGTCCCGGGCAGCTTCGACACTCGACCGAACACCCGGAACGACGACCCGCGGCCGTTGCAGCAGCACCAGCCCAACACCGACAACGTCGGCCTGGTCGAGTCCGTCCTGCGCAGCTCCGCGTTCCAGCACGCTCCCGTCGGCAACGGGGCACCCTTCGTGAGTAAGACCGACGTCAAGTCCACTGTGGATGACGTAATCGCGAACGTCCGCGCCAACCCGGGCAACTTCGACTTCGACGGCCTCAACCCCGACGGCCTCTCCCGCTGGGCCGCCCAGCACCTCGACACCGACCAGCTCGCGAAGATCGCCCCCGACCTCGCCCCGACCGACCCGAACCTCACCGGCGACGCCCACACCGACCAGTGGCGCGGCAACCTCGCCGACAAGCTCGCGGAACCGTCGGCGAAGCACTGGCAGGTCACGCGCGCGGCGATCGACCCCGACGGCCTCACCCACGGCGACCGCGATCTCCTCGACCACCTCACCAACCACGTCACCGAGACCGCCACCCTGCCCACCTCCGCCGACCTCGTGACCCAGGGCCTGGAAAACCAGTCCTGGCACGATTCCCACGTCGGCTCGCACCTGCCCGACACGATCGCCCACGCGCTCGGCGTGCACCTCGTCGTCGATTCCGGCGGCACCCGCACCGACCACGGTCCGGCGAGCGGCCCGCGCGTGGAGATCGGGTCGCAGAACGGCCGTTACTCGGCGCTTGGCGAGCCGACCCGCAAGGACCTGCGCGACGGGTTCAACGCCGTGCTCGAGGGCATGAACGTCGACCAGCTCACCGACGTCGCCGCGGACGTGTCCGGCCGCCAGGATCCCGCGCTGTTCGCCGGTGCACAACGGATGTTGCGCCTCAAACACGCGGTCGCGCACCCCGGCGGCCCGGACGCGTTGATCCGCGAGCTCACCGACAAGCGCAACGGCTTCGACCAGCAGCTCAAGACCGCGAAGGGCCAGCGGTCCTGGACCCCGCAACGGTTCCAGAGCCCCCGCGAGCAGGCCGCGCAGCAGCGGCTCAACGCCGACATCACCGCCTACCAGACGCTCAGCACCGATTACACCGAACGCATCGACGCGCTCACCGACGACCAGCGCGCCCTCGAAGTGCTGAACCTGCTCGACAACCACGTCGCCGGCGAGAACGCCGACGGCCTCGAACACCTCAGCGCCGACACCCTCGACCGCCTCGACAACCACCTCACGCGCAAGATCGACGCCGCCGAGAAGGCCGGCTTCGACGCCTCCGCGCTCAAATCGCTGCACACCCGCGTGCAGCAGGAGCCGGACATGCGCGAGGCCGTGCGGCAGGTCCGCCGCGGTGGCCTGGATTCCTTCGCCGACGAGGTGCGCAAAGCGGAGGAAGACCTCGACGCGTTCCGGCAGGCGAACTCGACGTGGAACTCGGCCGGCCGTCAGCTGCGCAGCTTCTTCGGCTCGACGGAGGCGTCGCAGGAGATCGCCGACCTCGCGAAGAACATCCGCCTCAGCGAGGACCTCGTCGCGCGCTACCAGCGCAACTTCAAGCTGGCGACCCACCCCGACTACAGCGGCCGCGTCGAGAAGGCCGCCGACGTGCACACGCGCTATCAGGACTGGAAGAAGTCCAACGAGGAGCGGCAGACCCGCGTCGAACGCATCAAGCAGATCGACGATGAGCTGGCGCAGATGCGCCGCAACGCTCGCAACCGCGAGCTCGGTTTCCCCGCGTCACTCTACGGCCGCAATCCGGAGCAGCTGACCGAGCTCGTCTCGGCACAGACCGATCCGAAGCAGATCGACCAGCTCGAGCGGATGATCGACGTCACCAGACAGGCGCGCATGGGCGTCGGGATAGACGAGCACCTGCAGGACCTGCGCACGGAAGTCGACCAGTGGACGCGCGACCTGCAGGGCAACCCCAGCCCCGAGATGCGGAACCTGCTGCAGGGCTTCCTCGACGACGCCCAGTCACGACTCGCCCAGGCCCAGGACCTGCGGCTCGAGGCCCTGACCGTCCACGCGCTGGGACTGCCGCCGGACCTGACGTCGAACGAGTGGAACGCGTTCCACCCCGACGACCTGCAGGCGATCGAGGACCACGTCGGCGACCTGATCCTCAACGCGCGCGCCGGCGGGTACCCGACGGAACACCTGGACTCGTTGTGGGAGAACGTCAACAACGTCCGCACGGGCAACACGGGAGACGTCACTCCCGAGCCGGACCCGAACCAGGACACAGACACTCACCAGGACACGCAGCCGGAACCGCACGCACAGCCCGAGAACCAGCCGACCCCGCCGCCTCCGGCCCGCTCGCTGGAACACGACCCCGAGACGCAGCCGTTCATGCGCCCCGGCCCCTCGGCCCTGACCCAGCAGCAGGACAGCACGACGGCACCCGACCGCGACCTGCGCGTCCCCGGCGGCTTCGACCCGGTCGTCGAAGGTTCGGTGAAGTCCTTCGAAGCGTCGCTGTACGGGATGGACCGCGCGGGCCTCGCCGAGCTGTCGGCCAAGTACTCGAACGACCCGGACCGCCTGCCCCTGATCCGGCGGATGGACGACTTCGCTCGCATCACCCGCAGTCCGGGTGGCTTCCAGCGCCGGCTCGCCGACGTCGAGCAGATGCTGGACGACGCGCAGCGCAACCGGGAGGCGCTCACGTCGAAGTCCGACCTCCTTCCCAAGGCGCTCAAGTTCGCCTCGGCGCGCCGCGACCAGGACAACCGCGAGGCCGAGGCGCGCCGGCTCGACCAGGAGGCTCAGCACCACCGCGACCGCGCCGACCAGCTGCGTCGCGGCCGCGTGGCGGTGCTGACAGTGAACGCGCTGAGCCTGCCGGCCGATCCGTCGGCGCGGGGCTGGGATTCGTTCACGCCGCAGGACCTGGCCGACGTCGAGCAGCACGTCGAGATCCAGATCCGCGACGCGCACGCAGGCGGGCACCCGACCGAGCACCTGCAACGCTTCCTGGACTTCAGCCGCGACCTGCGCGGCGCCCCCAGCCCACAGAACGAGCCACGGAACGAGCCCTCGACCAGCGCGCCCAGGCGTGACCCGGTGAACCGGCCGTTCATCCAGCCCGGCACCGCGGTGCACGACCGCGCAGCCGAACACGTGCCCGGCCGCGACGTCGACCTGCCCGGGAACCTCGCCGACACCGACACCGACGGCGCGTTCGACGCGTTCGAAGCGTCGCTGTACGGCATCAACAGCGACGGCCTGCGGAACCTGAAGTCCGTCTACTCCGACGACCCTGGCCGTTCGGCCGTGATCGACAAGCTGATCGACCTCTCGCGCCCCGGCGACTACGACGTCCGCGTGCAGGCGGCGCGCGACGGGCTCGCCACCACCCGCAACGCGACCCGCCGCACGCAGCTGGAAAACCGGCTGGCCACGCTGGAGCAGAACCGCACGGCCGCGCTGACCGCGAAGGCGCTCGCGCTGCCGGCCGACCCGTCGGCGCGTGGCTGGCGTTCGATTTCGAACGCCGATCTGCGCGCAATCGATCACCACGTCGAGCAGCAGATCGAGAACGCCTCCCGCGGCGGGTACCCGATCGACCACCTGCGCAACTTCCAGGACTTCACGCGGCAGGTCCTCGACAGCCGCCACACGCCGACAGACGCGCCGCCGAAACCGCACAGCGACAACAACCGGCCGAACCCCGGCCAGTCGCCGAAGGACCTGCCGGGCCCGAAGGACTGGGGCAACCGCCGCGACACGGCGCCATCGTCACGGCTGGTGGCCGAGCGGTTCGACCCGAAAAAGGCGATCGCGCAGCAGTTCTCCGGAGACGGCCTCAAGCACGGCCAGCTCCAGGGCACGGCCACCCACGTCCGCTACGACGTGCGCCGCTTCGAGACGTCACCCGGCAACTGGGTGCGCGAGTTCACCGTGCCGCTGGACCTCACGTCGTTGTCGAACTCCGTCTCGATCGACCAGCGCAACCAGCTCGCACAAGACCTGCAGAACCACCTCGACAACACCGTCAACCAGCACTACCGCCTGCCCAACGGCGACCAGCTCCACGTGCGGGTCGACGCCCGTGCGAACGACACCGTCGACGCCAACGACGACAACTGGACCTCGGACCCGTCACGCAGCGTTCCGGTCAACATCCACGACACCACTGTGGATTCAAAGCGGGACCACAAGGCCCCTCGCACCAACCAGACCAACTGGGACGTCAACGACAACCCCACCGGTCTCACCCACGAGGTCATGCACTTCCTCGGCCTCGGCGAGGGCTACCGGAACGACACGCTGTTGTTCAACCGCACCGACCAGCCCGGTGTGATGGGCCGCGACGCCTGGTCCGACACGTCGCTCACCGACGACAACCTGGCGAAGATCGAGGACATCTCCAACCAGGCCGTGATCCACGACCACCACCTCGGTGACCCGGACGCGAAGCCGAACCGCCCGTACCAGCCGCCGCAGCAGACGGGCGAGTCCGCAAAGGACAAGCCCAACCTCCACACCCCGACCGAGGCCCCGACCATCACGGTCGACATCAACGGCAAACCCCTCCCCGTGCAGCACGGCACCGTGATCCCCCGCGACGTCCTGCGCCCCGCGCAGGGCACGATGCTCGGCACCCACGGCATCGAGGGCGTCTACGTCGGCGGTCACGAAGGCCCCGACAACTTCCGCAGCGCCGTCATCGCGAGCATCTCGCAGGACGCGCCCAGGGAACACCAGCGCATCACCACGAATCTTCGCGCCAACACCGACACCGACCTCGATGCCATCGCCCGCGCCGCCAACCTCCGCGTCCACGTCCTGGAACAGAACGGCACCTGGACCAGCCACGGCCCCGAAACCGGCCGCCCGGTCCACATCGCCAAGGCCGAAGTGGACGGCAAGGACAGCTACCTCGGCACGAAGGAAAACGTCCACATCGGACGCCAGAACGTCAGCTACCCCGGCCCGTCGGTCGTGCTGACGAAGAAGGACCTCGCGGCCAACACGTTCGACCGCGAGAAGCGCAAGGTCCTCAACCGCGGCGAGTTCGAGATCGAGACGATCCGCGGCGAGCAGTACGTGCGGATGTACACCGCGGTGCTCAATCCCGCGAAGCCCGGGTCGTTCAAGGACGTGCACCAGGACGACGAGGGCAACGTCAACGTCTTCGGCGGCGCCGGCAAGGCCGACATCTTCTGGGTCGGCGGCGGGCGGCCCATGCGCGCGGTGCAGTGGACGTCGAAGTACGAGACCGACCCGAACTTCCAGCCGGGCATGCAGCCGGTGCTGCGCTCGTTCCTGGTGCCGCTCGACACATTCACCAAGGTCAGCCGCGAAGCGACGGTCGAGGCGCTGCCGGACAACAAGCTCGCCATGAACGTGGACCAGACCGGTGACGTCAACCAGTTCGGCCTGCGCGGCGAGCACTTCACCGCCATGCGCGACGCCGCGCTCAAAGGTTCGCTCGTCACCTACTCCGCCAACCAGACCTACGACCACTCCGAGCTGGCCGGCCGCCAGGAGGACATCGCCGACCTCTACTCGCGGCTCGGCCTGCCGCCCGGCTTCCAGTCCGACGCGCTGGGCAAGGACAACGACCCGTGGTTCGGCTGGACGACGGACAAGGGCCAGGACCGCAAGTACTTCCGCAACGACCCGCAGGACCTGCGGGCGTTGGCCACGAAGCTGTCGGACCTCTACCACACGCACCAGGAACTGAAGGGCGGGAAATCCTGGGACGCGTACTTCACGCCGCATTCCGACTCGATTCCCGGTGACAAGGAGAAGCCCGGCAAGGACGGTGGGAAGTCGGCCCCGCCGAGCACCGTCGAGCAGCGCCGCCAGGACCTCAACGTCTTCCTCAACACCCGCGGCCCGTCCGGTTCGGTCGTCAAGCAGCTCACCGACGGGATCGGCCGCACACTCGGCGAGAAGCTCGACCGAGGCCCGGACACGGTGGCACTCGACGGCATCAAGGTGCGCGACGAGGTTCTGACGGCCGCGAAGAACCTCGGCGGCATCCTCAAGGACGTCGTCAACAAGGAGTTCCGGGCGCTGCACACCGACCCGGTCACCAAGTTCGTCTCGCCCGACGCCAAGATCGAGACGATCGCCAAGATGCGCGAGGTGATGGCGAACGAGGAGCTCGTGGCCGCCATCGCCAAGAACACGGCCGACCAGCTGGTGACCACGGCGCTCGATTCCCTGGGCGCGAATCGCGGGGTCGACGGCTTCAAGCAGAAGCTGACCACGGCCGTCGAGAACGCCGTGAAACAGCAGTTCACCGTCACCGGCGGGAAGTTCAGCGACAAGGTCGAGCAAGGGTTCGCGAACAACGAGGGCGCGAAGAAGAATTACTTCGCCGGCAACCGCGCCGACGCCGTCGCGGCCGAGGTCTCGGCGGCTCTGAAGAACGCCGACCTGGCCCAGGACGCCAGGGACTCCGGCCTCGGGTTCGACCGGGGGACCGTGAAGCAGCGCCTGTCCGCCGGCGTGCTGCCCGACGCCGTCTCCGACGTGACAACGCAGCAGCTCGTCGGCCTCGACCAGAAGCAGCTGCAGGAAGTGTTCGAGAACGGCCTGCAGGACGCGGCGGCCAAGGTGCGCACGAGCATGGACAAGGACCCCGTGCTCAAGTTCACCACCACCGCGCAGCGCGAGGCCCTCGCCGACGAAGCCGCGAGGGTGCTCAATCCCGACACGGTCAAGGGCATCGAGTTCAAGCCCGTGACGCAGGAAGACGTCGACGCGTTCATGGCGAAGGTGCCCGACTACGCCACCCAGGCGGAGATCGGCGCGGCCATCGCCACCGACGAGAAGCGCGTGAAGGTCGACTTCAACACCCGCGAGAACGCCTACGACCCCGCCACCAAGCAGGTCGACTCGAAGACGTTCGACAACGACTACGGCGCCTGGTCGCAGGGCGCGACCCGCGGCCACACGCAGTTCCACCCGGCCGGTGAGTTCGGCCGGCACCAGGACATCGGCCGCGGCCTCGACACCGTGATCGGCGACGAGCTGGCGAAGACCGACGACGACCACCGCGGTGCCGAGCGGATCCTCGACCACCTCGTCACCCGGCTCGACAGCCGGCCGGACGGCAGCAAGCCCGACACCCACGAGTCGATCGTGCGCAAGTTCAACGAGGTCGTGAAGGCCGAGGGCAAGCACAACCGCTACCGCACCGGGACCAAGACGAACCCGAACACCTTCGGGGAACACGCCCAGATGGTGCTCAACCAGTACCTGCGCCTGACCCGCGGCGAACACGACGCCGACCGGTTCGTGCCCCGCGAGACGCTGGCCAAGGCGATCCTGTTCCACGACATGGAGAAGGAGAACTCCAAGAACCAGTACGGCGCCGGGCAGGAGCAGCACGACAACGAGCCGGAGCACCGCGGCGCCGTCGAGCAGATGAACCGCCACGAAGGCCTGTGGAACTCCGCCCGCGATTTCCGCATCGCCCGCGAAATGGTCGACGCCGACCCGTTCGGCTTCTACTTCCGCGGCAAGGACGTCAGCGCCCAGCAGGTGCACGATTTCATCGAGAACCTCGCGAAGGACGTCGGCCGGCCCGGCGGCGGGCCGGTGCGGGCCGCCGATGTGAAGAAGCTGTTCGACGAGTTCCACCAGTACTACCAGGCGGATTTCTCGTCGTACTACGCCGACAGCCACTTCGTCCACAATGGCAAGGTCGAGCCCTTTGGCGCCAAGTCGGCCCTGTCGGGGATCAAGGAGGAGCGGAAGAACGGCCCGCTCGTCACCACGGACGGTGGCCACCGCTTCGAGTACGACCCGGACTACGCGCGGAAGTACGACGAGCTCAAGCAGCTGTTCGACGACGACGTGCGGCGGGACCAGGAAGAGCAGGAGCGCGTCGTCACCGTCGCCGACGACGATCCGGCGCCCGACACCCGCTCGCTCACCGACCGGCTGCCTGAGTACGCCAAGAAGGGCGAGGCCCTCGGCTCGCTCGTGCCGATGAACCCGCGGGGCGTGAAGCAGGTCGGCGACACCATCAAGCGCCTGGTCACGTCACTCGACTCCCGCAGGAACCCGCCGGACCCGGTGGGCATCGAGGCCATCACCGGCACGCTCGACAGCGCCGCCTTCGAGTCGTTCCTCGGCCAGGGCCGCAAGTCCATGGTGCGCGTCGGCGAGAAGTGGTTCGAGGTCCACGTGCGGGCCGAGCTCGACCTGGACGCGGTGCCGGCCGACGGGATCGCGAAGCAGCCGCACGCCACGATCAGTGACGTCAACGACCAGACGCAGGCCACGCACGCCCAAGGCCAGAACGACACGATCGCGCGGACCGTCGGCACGTCGTACTTCGCGCTGATCCCGCCCGGCGCCTACGTGTCGGTCGCGCCCACGGTGCAGCTCGCGACGGCGGCGCAGACGCACACGTCCACCGTCACGGGCACCGAGCAGCGGGTGGTGCGCTCGGCCGGCGACGTGGACGGTGCCGACGTCAACGTGAGGTACTCGATCACCGTCACCGACCAGGTCGGCGGGCTCACTGGGTCCACTGTGGACGGAAAGGTCTCGCTGCTGTGGTCGCAGGACCTCGGCAACCTCAAGCCGGACGCCGAAGCCAAGGGCGACCCTAAGCCCGACTGGGCCGAGAACATCGAGCTGCTCGCGCCCGAGGCCGTGCTGCTCGACGAGCAGGCGCTGTTCGACAAGGTGGCCAAGCGGCTGCGCCCGTCGGTCACGAAGTTCGGCGCGCCGGGGCGTCAGGCGTTGCGCGAGTTCGTCAGCGGCGGTGGCATCCGCGGTGTCCTCGGTACGGCGTTGCAGGGCGGCCCGGTCGTGTCCAACGACCTGCTCAGCCCCCACGGCAGCCACCGCGACGCCGTGCAGCTGCAGGCGCGGCCGAAGGACGTCGAGCTCGTCGGCGTGGTGCCGGGGGACAGCGAGCTGCGGTTCAACGACTCGTCGGTGAACGGCGGGGCGACGGCAGCGGCGTCGAAGTCCGGAATGGACCTGTCCGTCACGGTCGGCGGTGGCTCTTACCTGCCGGGCAAGGTCGGTGGGCTCGTCGGCGTCAGCGGGTCCGTCTCGTCGAAGGTGACCGAGACGGCGACGGGTGGCACCAGCGTCACGGCGAAGAACACGGTCGAGGCCAAGGGCGACATCGGGATCTACAAGGTGAAGGTGGACGTCGACGTCGTCACCTCGGCCGGAGAGGTCGAGACCGTCGAGGCCACCGCGTACGTCCGTATGGGACTGCCCGAGGCGAAGGCCCAAGGCCTGCCCGTGCCGGCGGACACGCGAGACAAGCTCACCGACGTCGGCAAGCGCTACGAGCCGCCCTACCTCGCCGCGGCCGCCGCCGCGGGCCACGTGCGCACGGGCTCGTTCACGCCGGCCGCGAAGGTGCAGCCGCAGATCGAAAACGCGCTGCGCGACCGGCCTGGCATGGCGAAGTTCCTGCCGCGCTGGGACAAGTTCCAGGCCGACGACAAGAGCTCCAGCCGCGACATCGCCGAGCGCTTCGCCAACCTGCGCAAGCTTACGGCCACATTCTCGCCCGCGGCGCTCAAGGCCAAAATGGACACTCTGCTCGGCCCCGGCGTGTCCGTGCAGCTGAAGCGGCGCGGCCTGTTCACCGACGAGTACCTCAGCGTCACGGTGAAGGCCAAGCTTTCGCCGGGCCGGCACCTCGGACAGGCCACCGGACGCTCGGTCAAGGGCTCGGTCGCCACGGCGCCGTCGCTGAGCAGTGCGACCACTGTGGACAAGAGCTGGTCGGTCGGGCTGGAAGGCCGCATGGTCATCCCGCAGCCCACGTCGATCGCGACCTCCAGCATCAGCCCCGCGGTGGTGCCGATCCAGTACTCCGACGCGTACAGCTGGAAGAACTCCGGCGGCCCCACCGTCACGACCACCACGAGCCTTTCCGGCAGCCCCGACTCGCAGGTGTTCGAGCACGACGTGGAGTTCGAGGTCGAGATCACCAGCTACACCCGCAACCGCCCGTGGGTGAAGCGCCTGACGCCGGGTTCGCCGTTCCGCGTGACGCCCAAGGTGTCCACTGTGGCCAAGACCGGCGACCCGGCGCTGCCGAAGATCTCCGGCAAGGTCGACCTGTGGGTCAACGACGGTTCCGCACTGAAGAAGGACCCCGGCGACTTCCTGCCCGGCAAGCCCGGCACCACCGTGCTGAACAAGAACGACACCCTGACGATCGAGGACATGCTGGCCGGCCCCAAGCCGGACCAGCCGAAGTTCCTGCACGTCGAGGCGTTCACGAACACCGAGGCCCTGCGTGACGAGGCCCTGCGCCAGCTGGAGCGGGCGTCCGACGGCGACGGCGTGCTCGGCCTGTCCGGTGGCGAGGCCCGCAAGCGCGTCGACCGCATGTTCTCGCCCGAGACCTTCCGCGGCGGCCTGCCGAAGTTCCTGCGCCAAGGCGCGCGGGCCGGCGGCTTCCGCTACGAGCGGCGCGTGGCCGACCGCGTCGGCGGGCTCGGCATGAACGTGGCGCTCAGCAACCCGAAGGTCGTCGTGGCGTCCGACGCGGGCGGTAGCGAGACCACGTTCGCCGGTGGCGCGAAGGCCGCGTTCGAGCAGACGCACAAGCAGGCGCTCGAGGGCAACGTGCAGCTCGGCGTCACCATCCGGCCGGACGGCAGCATGGCCACCGCCCACGGTCAGGGCCAGGTCTACGCGTCGGCCAAGTGGAGCCCGTGGACGCGCACGTCGGGCGGCTCGACGGAGGTCAGCGCGAGCGTCGACCACCTCAACCGCGCCAACGCCAAGGGTCGCACCGTGCTCGTGCAGTACGACGCCGACGTGCGGCTGGTCGCCGAGACGCGCCAGGAGAGCCTGGTCAACGGCTCGACCTCACGTGCCGGCGCCGACGTGAAGCTGCCTGGCGCGGTGTACGTGCGCATGTCCGAGGACCAAGCCCGCGAGCAGGGCCTGCTGCCGAAGGTCGAGCCGCGCACCGAGCCGCCGGGCAAGATGGCACCGCCCGCGCTGGTCGGCCGCGACTCCAGCGCGCTGGGCGCCGCCGTGGTCGAGGACGCGCCCGACCTGTCGCAGCTCGTGCGCGACGCCCGCACCGCGCTGGGCCGCACCGGCGACAAGCTGCTGCCGAAATCGGTGCTCGACGACTCCATGACCAACCTGCAGCGCACGCTCGACCTCGCCTCACCCGACGCCGTCACGTCCCTTGTGGACAGTGCGCTCGACGGCGGCGCGCCGCTGCTGCTGCACGACGCCGGCGTGCTGTCCACCGACACCTACCAGGTGCTGCTCAAGGCGACGATCACCGACACCGAGTTCCTCGACGTCGTCCACGACGGCGGCGAGATCGACCACGTCGTGAGCGCCGCCGTGACGGACAAGGAGAACGCCGGCCACGGCTCGTCCTACGGCGGCCAGTTCCGCGGCGCCGGGCGCGGCCTGTTCAGCGACACCAAGCCGGACGTGAGCGGCTACGAGGGTCTCACGCTCGGCGTGTCCGGCTCGAAGACCAAAACCGACCAGACGGTGTCGGCCACCGCGACGACCAAGGGCTCCAAGGCTTCGCAGAGCGGCCCGGCCGTGCGCTACCGCCACCAGGTGAAGTTCGAGCTCGTGGTGCAGCGCGGCGGTAAGACGTACCCGGTCACCGAGCAGAACGCGAACGTGACCGTGCGCTCCGCGGCCGATGACCACAAGATCAGCACCGAGGGTCAGACGCCGGAGGCCCACGAGCCGCGCACCACCGAGCTCACCGCCGCCGACACGACACCCGAGAGGCTCGCCGAATGGCAGGCGCAGGGCGTGGGCAAGCTGCCGCCGTCGGCGCACACCGAGGGCGTGCGCGGGTCGGCCGCGGTGCAGGCCGGGGCCGAGCGCGCGCTGCGGCTCGCCGGCGCCGGTAACGGCCTCACCGGCCGGGGCACCGGCGCCAACAACACGCTGGTCACGTCGCTGACCAACGAGATCCTGCAGGGCCACCTGCCGAGCATGCTCGACGGTCCGCTCGCCGCGCCCGACCTGCATGAAGCGTCGCTGATCAAGAATGGCCACGGCAGCGTGAAGGTCTACTCGCGCCTGGCCAATCCGGACCTCACGGCCCTGAGTGACACCGTGAAGCTGGAGCGCACCGACCAGACCACGGCCACGTTCACGGGCGAGGCGAAGGAAGCCCTCAGCGGCGAGAACCAGTACATGCCCGGCGTCGGCGGCGTCACCGACCCGAAGGACAACTCGCACTCGTGGAGCGGCGCGGACATCCGCAACCCCGCCGCGATGAGCGATCCGACCGCGACTGTCGCGGGTGGACAGCGGTCCACCGTCGCGAAGCCCAAGGGCCGCAGCGGGCTCGTCGGGTTCGACGTGGAGTACCGGGTGGTCGCCGACCTCGGTGGGGGCCGCACGGCGGCGGTCGAGGTGAAGGTACCGGCTTCGGCGCTGGTCCGCATGTCCGATGTGGACCTCGAAAAGCTGCTGGGCGAAGCGCTGCCGGACGCGATCACCAAGGCGCAGGACACGGTGAAGGACGCGGCCTCGGACTGGCGCAAGGCGGAGGAGGCCGTGGAGACGGCCCAGCACGAGGCCGACGACCGCTGGCTCGACGAGCGCGACAGCGTCAAGACGTTGACCAAGGACGCGAACGGGCTGGCCGTCGAGACCGACGCCGACCCCGTGCGCGAGCTGCGCCAGGCGCTGGCCGACGCGGAGAACGACGCCAAGGACGCCGGCCGTGAGCTGCGCGAGGGCAACGCCGAGATCACGCGGCTGCAGGACGTCTCCGAACAGGCGCTGGCCCTGGCGTCGGTCACCGACGAGGGCTCGCCCGAGCGGCGGCAGTTGCTGGACCAGGTCTCCCGCGCCGAGCAGGGCGTGCGCGACATCCGCACCGCGCAGCCCGCGCTCGTGCGGCGCCGCCAGGACGCGCAGGACCGCGCGGAGCAGCTGGCCAACGTCCTCAACCCCTACCGCAAAGACAGCTCCGACTTCACCTCCCGCCGTGAAGACGCGCTGCGCCAGGTCCGGGAGGCCCGTGAGAAGGCCGGCGAGGCGCGCAAGAAGTGGTGGCAGGCCAAGGAAGAGGTCGACTGGCGGCTAGCCACGCACGTGTGGCCGGCCAAGAAGGTCGAGTCCCGCTTCGACCCGCGCTCGACCGAGCACGTTGTCGAGGCCCCGGACACCGAGTCCGACACTGGGCCCGCGACGATCTCGGGCTGGGACGTCAACGCGGACCGGCCGTATGACTTCGACGTCAGCGACGTTCAGCTGCACCAGGTCACGGACCGCTCGGGCAAGGTCGTCGCGGTGTCGTTCCTGCCGGCCGCGGAGCAGACGTCCGCGGTCGAGCACGACTGGGTCGCCGACAACTCCGGTGAGGTCTCCTCACTCGACGAGGGCGTGACGTCGAAGACCCTCGACCCGGTCGTTGCCGAGGCTCGCCGCAACGGCACCACGCCTGACCTGGGCGGACGCCAATTCGGTGACTGGGCCGCGAAGTCGCCCGCGCCGTGGGGCACCGACACCGGCGACACGTTCTTCGTCTTCGCCCACGGCAAACCACAGTCGGTGAAGCTGACGCTGGTCGGCGGGCAGACCGTGCGGGTGGATGGTCGGACGTTCGCGCGGATCGTCGCGAACTCGGCGCCGTTCGCGCAGGCCGGGCCGAAGTCGTCGGTCACGCTCATCGCGTGCAGCACCGGCCAGACCGACGGCCCCGGCGGAGTGGCCCACGACTTCCAGCGCGCGCTGAGCGACCTCGATGGGCCGGCGACGGTGCACGCGCCGACGAAACCGACACTGTTCGGCCGCGACACCGCGACGCTGGGCAAGGCGCTCGGCTCCACCGGCGCGTTCACCGCGGTCACGGACGGCGGGCACTTCCGGACGTTCGGCGGCAATCCGGGTGACGAGACGATCGTCGCCCTCGTGCACGAGCTCGACACCGGCCTCCGCACCGAACCGCCGGCCGGGCCGATCTCGCTGGCGGACCACGACGGCACGCTCGCGCTGGCGTCCACTGTGGAGCGGCAACTGGCCGACACCGCCGCCCGCACCGGCGAGCTGCGGCTCACCGACGTCCACGACCTCGTGGCCCGCCACGAACGGCCCGACGTCGTCTACTCGGCTGTGCTCACGCACCTGGCCTCGGGCAACACGCCGGTGCACACCGTCGTCGACGCCCGCCGCGACCCGGACACCGGCGAATGGACACGCGCGTCGCTGCCGCCGATGGCGCGTGGCCTGATCACGGTGACGGGCAAGGGCACCTGGAGCACCGACGAGCTGGCCCGGCCCGCTCGGCTCAACCCCGCGTGGACCGAGGGTCCGGCGCGCGAGACCACGCACTCGCGGCCCGACGCCGCGCACTACGCCGAGACGCTCGCCGAGCACCACCTCGACGGCGAGCCGCTGCCGCCGGTCACCGTGCCCGCGGACCGCGTGGACCACTTCAAGGCCGACGTCACGCGCCTGGTGGGCGAGCGCGGCTTCGGTGACCTGGCGTTCGACCACCTGGTGCACGTCGACCACACGCGCCTGACCGGCGAGGTCGTCGGCGAACCGGGCGTGACGATCGACTTCGCGCCCGGCGCGGTCACCACGACCGTGCTGACCGACCACACCGGCACCGCGCGCGGGCTGACGTTCCTCGAATCCGCTGAGGCCGCGAAGGTTCAGACCTGGCTGCGGCAGACCCGGGGCGAGAACCTCGTGGTCGAAGCCGATCCGGACGAGATGCGCGCCTTCGCCACCGGCGCGGCGAACGACCTGCGCGGCCGCGGCCCCGGCGACGGCGGCATCCCCGTGCGCACACCGTGGGCCGACGAACTGGCCGAGGGCCGGACGTTCCTCGTCACCGGCCACGGCGAGGAAACCCGCGTGAAGGTCGCCGTGACCGGCCCGGACGGCACGCGGCGCGAGGTCTACGTCGACGGCGAGACGCTCGCCCAGATCGTCACGGCGTCGCCTGAGTTCGCCGACGCGCAGCCGGATTCGGTCACGCTGTTCCAGTGCGCGGCGGCCCGTCGGCTCGGCCCCGGCGGGGTCGCGCACGACTTCCAGGCGGCGCTCGAAACCCGTGGCGGGCCGTCGATCGTGCACGCGGCGACGGATTCCGTGCTGGCCAACCACTGCGACGACAGCCCTGACGACGAACCGTCGGCCCCGCTCTTCGGCGCCCGCGACGACGCGTTCACCGCCGTGGTCCGCGGCGGGCACTGGGAGACGCTCGGCCGTCCGCCCGACGCCGACGCCGTGGTCGACGAACTCACGAACGCGTTGCTCAAGAACTGGCGCTACGCCCGGGTTCCCGCCACGGGAGGCCCGGTCCGCCTCGCCGACCGCGCCCGCACGCTGTACCTGGCGGCCGAGGTCGTGAACGCCGTCTACGACCGTGCGCCCGACGACGAGGTGCAGGCGCTGCTCGGCCGGCACGAGGATCCCGAACTGCTCGCCGCCGTGGTCAACGAGTACCTGCGAGCGACGATGGCGGACTCAGAGCCCGACGAGGTGCCGCCGTACACCTCCGCCGCCGAGCTCACCCGGGACCTGCGCGCGATCTCGGCCAACCACGGCCCGGCGCCCGACGGCGCGCCACTGCTCGGGCCCGACCTGTTCGGCCTCTACCGCGCGCCGGAGCCGCCCGGCTTCCTGCGTGGCCACGACTACTCGAACCTCACCGCGGGCCAGGGCCTCGCGCTGCTGGACACGCTCGACCTCACCCAGGGCGTGCCCGTGCTGCGCGATCAGGCCGACCCGGCGAACCTGCCCGACCTCAGGGACTGGACGATCGAGCACACGCGCGCCGACGACCGGCTGTCCGCGTGGGCGCCCGGTGACGTCGAGCCGTTGGCAAAGACCACGTCGACGCCGCTGCTCATGCACGCCATCTGGCTCGGCGGGCCGCTGCGCGACGCCGGCACGATGAGCGCGTTCCGCGAGAACTTCGGCGGCGCGGCCGCGCGGCTGCACGACGGCGTCGTGCCGGTGCTGTGGACGGACGTCCCGCGTTCGCAGATCGAGTTCGCGCTGACCACCGTGCCGCCGGCCGAGGGCCCCGACCAGCTCGCCGACGTGCGTGACTTCGTGAACTGGGCGCAGCAGCACCACGTGCGACTGGTGAACGTCGACGAGGTGTTCTCGAGCGAGAACCCCATGCTGCTCAACGAGTTCTACCACTCCGAGACCGGAAAGCTGACCGGTCCGGGCTACGCGGCGGCCAGCGACATCCTGCGCATGGAGCTGATGAACCGCTTCGGTGGCCTCTACACCGACGGCGACAACGTGGTGGAAAGCCTCGAGGACCTGTTCCACGCGGCGACCTCGCGCGAGGGCTACGCGACGCACCGCATCGGCATGAACGTGGCCAACTCGGCGTTCGCGATGAGCAAGGGGCACCCGTTCGCGCGCGTGCACCTCGACGTCGTGCGCGAGAACTACGGCAAGACGCAGCGCAACCTCCTGCCGCCCGAGGCGTACGACCTCCCGCCGGCGTTCTTCCAAATGCCGCAGGGGCGCGTGCACCGCAACTCGATCATCGTTCGCACCGGGCCCTCTGCGCTGTCGGGCACCGCGCGGCGCATCGGCCTGCCGTCGGCGTTCGACCTGCCGGAGATGACCGACATCCGGATGAACAGCGACGGCAGCTGGCTCAAGCCGCCCGCCGCGGGGACGCGACCGGTGTCGGGGCGCGACGAGACGCTGGAGCTGACCCAGCACGTGGTGCAGAGCCTGGTGCGCGGGCTGTACAACCGTGCCGGTGACCTGCACCTGACCGCGGTCGAGCCGGCCGTGCACCGCCACGCTGACCCGGACCTGGTGTGGGACGCGGCGCTGGCGTTCCTCGCGGCGGACCCGGACCTGGCGCCGCTCGTGCGCACGGTGACCGACCAGCACACCTACACCGGGACCGACCACGACGTGCGGCTGCCGGCTTCCGCGCGGGCTCTGCTGGACATCGATCCCGACCGGGTGCACCGCACCCTGGGTGAGGTCCAGCACGGGGCCACGCTGCGGAACCCGGACGACGCTGTGTTGGTGTCCGATATGGACACTCCTGTGGAGACCGGCGCGCGGGAGCTGGCGCGGGCGTTGCGGGCGGTCGAGGGCGAGCTGCCCGCGATCCACGTGACCGGTGGTGACCGTGCGCAGGCACGCGAGGCCGCGCGGGAGCTGGCCGGGCACCTCGGGCGTGAGCTGGGTGATCGCGACCTGCTGGCGCGAGTGCCGGTGAAGATCCGGGTCGCCGAGGGTTCGGGTGTCACCGTGTCGTTCCGGCCGGTCCGGGGTGGCGCGGTGGAGTTCTCGCTTGACTCACCGGCTGCTCCCGCCGTGTTCGGTGGTGTCGACGGGCAGCCGTACTCCTCGGATTCGGCACCGTTCGGTGGCTACCGCGGTGCGAAGCCCGGTGTGGTCACGAAGATCGACACCACGCCCGAAGGCAGCGCCGAGCTGATGCAATCGTCCGACCGGCCGCCGACGCTCGTGCTCGTGTCGGGTGCGCTGGCGGACGAGTTCACGCAGCACGTGCGTTCGTCCGGAATGGACCTTCCGGTGCACGCCACGCCGACGCCCTCGCCCGACAACGTCGTGGACACCTTCCCGGCCGTCTCCTACCTGGTTTCCGGTGACCACGCGCTGACCGAAGACGACCGGCGCACGATCGCCGAGCTCGGCCAGGCCGCCGAACACGGCTGGTGGTACCGGCCGTCGATTCCGGCCGGCCCGGTGAGCCTCGACGACCGCACCGGCACGCTGGCGCTGCTCAGCGGCGCGGTCAGCGCGTTGCGTTCGGGCGGGACGGCGCTCGACCTCACGGCTGCCGCCGACGTCGTGGCCCGCCACGAGCAGCCCGATCTCCTGTGGACGGCGGCGCTGGAGCTGGCGTCGCACAACGTCGACGTGCCGCACGTGATCGACCACCGGCTCGTCGACGGACGCTGGCAGCAGGTCCGGCTGCCGGAGTCGGCGCGCGAGCGATTCACGGTGACGGGCAAGGGCGTCTGGCGCGACGGCTCGGTGTCCCGGCCCGTGCGCCTGAAGACCGAGCCCGGCCCGGCGAGCGACTTCGACTTCGAACCGGTGTCGCTGCCGCTCGACGAGTCCGTCGCGCGATGGATCGCGGAGTCCACAGTGGAACGCACGGCCGACGGACTGCCGGCACCTCGCGTCCAGGTGAGCGGCCCGGACGACGTGCGCGCCCAGTTCGTCGCGCAGGTCCAGGCTTTGCTGGCGGAGCTGACGCCGGCCGGTGCCACACCCCACGCGGCGGCCTCGATCGTGACCACCGGCTCGGGTACCGAGGCCATGGCGACGATCTCGCTGCCTGCCAACGCGGCACCGTCCACGCTGTCCGCCGCCGAAACCGCCGTCGCCGTGGGCCTGGCCGAGGAATACACGCTCCTGCAGCTCCACGGCGTCGCCGACACCCTGCTCGCCAAGCCCGGCCGTGCCGTGGAAGCGCTGCTGGACCTGGCCAACGAGGTCGCCCACGGCACGGACGTCGGCCGGGCCGCCGACGCCGTCGAGGTCCTCGACCGCCACGGCGCCCTCGACGCCGCGCTGGACAACGGCCTGTTCCTCGGCCAGTTCCGCAAGATCCTGGGCCAAGCGGACGCCGAGTCCTACGCCCGCGACCTCGCCACGGCGATCCGCTCGTTCGCCTCGGAAAAGCTCGCGCCGGACGTGCTGAAGGAAGCCGTGCGCGGCGCGCTGGAGGGCTGGCGCGGCGGGCCGGGTACGTTCGAGCAGCGCGTGGAGCGGACCCGCGACACGCTGTGGGTGATGCGGCGCCTGCACCTGAGCAGCCTGGCGTGGCTGAATCGCTGGCGCACCGCCGAGCACATCCGGCAGTACGCCGCGCGGATGAAGGAGCAGGCGGCGAAGCAGGACGCGATGCTGGCCAAGGTGAGTGAGTCGGAGGACGCCTTCCTCGCCTCGGTGGGCGAGCCGCATGCGAACGGAGGAGGCGCCGGCGATGGCGAATGACCAATGGGTGCTGCTCGTCGACCCGGCGTGGGCGCCTTCGTCCACCGACGACGGCGCCGAGGTCGCGGCCCCGCCGCTGGCCGCCGTCGTGGGCGGCTGGCTCGCCGGTGAGGACGGCGCGGTCGGCCGCTTCGAGGCGAACCCCGCCTACGAACCCTCGGGTCCTGGCTCGCCGAGCGACCCGCTCGACGCCGTGCTCCGCCTGGTCGCCCGCGGTGACGCCGACGCCGACCAGCTCGCCGCGATCCTGCGGGAGTCGACCGTGTCGGTCGCCCTCGACGTGGACGACGAGCCGCTGGTGGCGCCGTCGCCGGACAACATCCCGTGCGTGCTCGCCACCACGGCCCCGGTGCACCGCACCCGCGTCCGCGCGGCCGGCTGGCTGCCCGTCGCCGCGCGTGACCTGCCCGCGTTGCTCGAGGCTCACAACGGCGTTGACCTGCTGCTGAACCCCGGCGCCCCCGGGTGCGCCCGCCTGCTGGCCGACACCGTCCGGGACGCGCTGGCCGGCTGACCGTGTCACACTCGGTGTGATGGCTGATCTCCGGAACCGGGTAGTCCTGGTGGCCGGCGCGACCCGCGGCGCCGGGCGCGGCATCGCGGCGGCCCTCGGCGAGGCCGGCGCGACGGTGATCTGCACCGGCCGCAGCAGCTGGGAACGCGACGGCCACTCCGACTACGACCGCCCCGAGACGATCGAGGAGACGGCCGCGCTCGTCACCAGCCTCGGCGGCACCGGCGTGCCCAGGCAGGTCGACCACCTCGACCACGAGCAGGTGCGCGTGCTGGCCGAGCGCGTGCGCCGTGAACACGGCCGGCTCGACGTGCTGGTCAACGACATCTGGGGCGCCGAGCGGCTCAAGGGCGGCCCGGCCGACTGGAACACGCCGATCTGGGAGCACGACCTCGACGACGGCCTGCGGATCCTGCGCCTTGGCGTGGAAACGCACCTCGTGACCTCGCACTACCTGTTGCCGCTGCTCGTTTCGCAACGCGGCGGGCTCCTCGTCGAGGTCACCGACGGCACGCTGGAGTACAACGCTTCCCAGTACCGGATCTCCGTGTTCTACGACCTCGCGAAGGCCTCGGTGAACCGTCTCGCGTTCTCGCAGGGCCACGAGCTCGCGGCGCACGGCGGCACGGCCGTCGCGATCACGCCGGGCTGGCTGCGTTCGGAGATGATGCTCGACAACTACGGCGTCACGGAGGAAAACTGGCGCGCCGCGCTGGATTCCGGGCGCCCGGACGGCCGTCCGACCGCCCCGCCGCCCTTCGCGCAGTCCGAGTCGCCGCGCTACGTGGGCCGCGCGGTGGCGGCGCTGGCCGCGGACCCGGAGCGCGCGCGGTGGAACCAGCGGTCGGTGAGCTCGGCGGAGCTGGCGCGTGAGTACGGCTTCACCGATGTCGATGGCTCGCAGCCGGACAGCTGGGCTTGAAACGCGTTTCGCGTTTTCCGGTACGGGAGTCCGTGAATTTCGGCATTATCGGGCACATTTGAGAATGGCTTGAGGTTCGCAGCTCAAATCAACCCTAAGTTATCGCCGCTCCCGTTGCGGCCGGATGCGGTCCGACCACATCATGATCTGGCACGACACAGTGGTCGGCCGACCCTGCGTCACGACACGCACTTTGTTGTCAGAACAGGGGAATCACATGTCGCCCTCGGATCAGACGGCGGTCGCCGAGCCGCCGGAAACCTCGTTCAAGCACGAGGAAGCCGGGTACCACAAAGGACTGAAGAACCGTCAGGTCCAGATGATCGCCATCGGTGGCGCCATCGGGACCGGCCTGTTCCTGGGCGCCGGCTCGCGCCTGCACAGCACCGGTCCGGCGCTGGCCGTCGTCTACGCGGTCGCCGGGATCATCGCGTTCTTCGTGGTCCGCGCGATGGGCGAACTGGTGATGCACCGGCCGTCTTCCGGATCCTTTGTGTCCTATTCGCGTGAATTCCTCGGCGAGAAAGCCGCGTTCTTCGCGGGCTGGATGTACTTCCTGAACTGGGCCACGGCGGGCGTCGCCGACGTGACCGCGGTGGCCAAGTACACGCAGTTCTTCTGGCCGGACCTGCAGCAATGGATTCCCGCGCTCATCGCGTTGTTCGCGATCCTCGCGGTGAACATGGTCTCGGTGAAGCTGTTCGGCGAACTCGAGTTCTGGTTCGCCGCCATCAAGGTCCTCGCGCTCGTGGTGTTCATGGTCGTGGCGATCTTCGTGCTGATCAGCCGGACGCCCGTCGACGGAGTGGTGACCGGCCCGAGCCTGATCACCAGCAACGGCGGCGTGTTCCCGACCGGCGTGCTGCCCGCGTTGCTGATCCTGCAGGGTGTCGTGTTCGCCTACTCCGGTGTCGAGATGGTCGGCGTGACCGCCGGCGAGACCGCCAACCCGCGCAAGGTCATCCCGAAGGCCGTCAACTCCGTCGCCTGGCGCATCGGCATCTTCTACGTGGGTTCGGTGCTGCTGCTGGTGATGGTGCTGCCGTGGACGGCGTACAAGAGCGGGGAGAGCCCGTTCGTCACGTTCTTCTCCAAGCTCGGCATTCCCGCGGCCGGCGGCATCATGGACGTCATCGTGCTGACCGCGGCGCTGTCCAGCGTGAACTCCGGGCTGTACTCCACCGGGCGCATCCTGCGGTCGCTCTCGATCGCCGGCTCGGCCCCGAAGTTCACCTCGAAGATGAGCAAGAGCGGCGTCCCCTTCGGCGGTGTGCTCCTGACCGCGGCGGTGTACGTGCTCGGCGTGGTGCTCAATTTGGTGGTGCCGGGGGAGGCCTTCGAGGTCGCGCTGGAGTTCTCGGCGCTGGGCATCATCGGCATGTGGTCGATGATCGTGATCTGTCACCTGGCGATGACTCGCAAGGCCGCGCGCGGAGAGATGTCCCGGCCTTCGTATCGCCTGCCTGGGGCGCCGTATACGAACTACGTGACGCTGGCGTTCCTCCTGCTGGTTCTCACGATGAGCTGGTGGGGCGGCACGACCGGGCGGATTCTGATCTACAGCATTCCTGTGCTGGCGTTGGTTCTGGTCGCCGGCTGGCTCGGTGTCCGTGGCCGCGTCCGCCGGATCGCGGCAGAGCGGCAGGATGAGCTGACGTAGGTTTGCCTTGATCTCCTGGGCCTCCGGCGCGGTTTTCTCCGCCGGAGGCCCAGTTTCAGTGGGCCAGCACCTCGTCCGTCGTCCTGACCTCGACCAACGGGCCGTACAGCCGCAGGATCGTCAGCGTCTGCGCGTGGCTTTCGTCCGACACCCCCGCGCACGCGTCGGACACCACGGTCACCGGGACGCCCGCGTCGGCGGCGGCCAGGGCGGTGGAGAGGACGCAGCAGTCCGTGGAGACGCCGGCGAGCACGAGGCCGCCGTCGCCGACCAGGTCGGCCATCTCGGGCGTCCACTTGCCGAAGGTGTAAGCGTCCACAGTCGACTTCACGGGGAACTCGTCGACCACCGCGTACGCCCGCGAATCCGGTGTCTGCAAGGCGAACGGCCACTGTTCGTAGTACTTCACCCAAGCCCCAGTCGGCTTCTCCGGAGCCAGGAATCGCGTGAACGCCACCCGCGGCCCGAACGCGTCCACCAGCCGCCGCACCTGAGGCAGGATCGACGCGAACCCCGGAGTGAACCAGCCGCTCGACGGGTCGCCGAAGATGTTCTGCAGGTCGATCACCCCCAGCAGCGGCTTCATGCGGCGGCCTCCTGCGCGCGCACGCGCGAGCGGCTGACCAGCAGCGTCACCACGAAACCGAGCGCCAGTGCCACCAGCACGCCGAGGTTGGCGAACGCCCACGATCCCTCGCGGCCGCCGAGGCCGAACGGCGCCAGCAGGTAACCCTGCCAGTGCAGCCAGCTCGCCGACGCGTTGGTGACCAGACCCCAGCCGACGGCCGTCGCGACGACGATCAGGGCGACGGGCCCGAAGCGCACGTCGCCGTAACGGCCGCGGCGGTCGTAGAGGTCGGCTTCGGCGTAGTCGCGGCGGCGCAGCAGCACGTCCGCGAGCATCACGCCGCACCACGCGGCCACGGGTACGCCGAGCGTGGTGAGGAAACCCTGGAACTGGCCGAGGAAAGTGCCGCCGAAGAAGACGATGTAGACGGTGCCGGCGATCATGATCACGCCGTCGATCAGCGCCGCGACGTAGCGCGGGATCCGCAGGCCCGCGGACAGCAGCGACAGGCCTGAGGAGTAGATGTCCAGCACGGCGCCGCCCACCAGGCCGAGCACGGCGACGATCGCGAACGGCACCAGGAACCACAGCGGCAGGATCGTGGTCAGCGCGCCGATCGGGTCCGCCGCGATGCTCGAGTTCAGTTCCGGCGACGAACCCGCCAGCAGCAGCCCGAACACCAGCAGCACGAGCGGCGCCACCGACGCGCCGAACGTCGTCCAGCCGATCACGCCGCGTCCGGACGACGAGCGCGGCAGGTAGCGCGAGTAGTCGGCCGCCGCGTTGACCCAGCCGAGCCCGAAGCCCGTCATCAGGAACACGAGCGCGCCGATGAACTCCTGCGCCGAGCCCGCGGGCACCGCGCTCACCGCCGACCAGTGCACGTGGCCGGCCACCAGGATCACGTAGACCACGGTCAGCACGCCGGTGATCCACGTGATGATCGTCTGCAGCCGCATGATCAGGTCGAAGCCCATCACGCCGCTGAGCACGGTGAGCCCGGCGACCACGATCAGCGCGATCACCTTCGTCGTGCCGCCGCCGCCCCAGCCGAGCCGCTCGAACACCGTCGCGGTGGCCATGGTCGCGAGCGCGGTCAGCACCGTCTCCCAGCCGACGGTGAGGATCCACGAGATCGCCGACGGCAGGTGGTTGCCGCGCACGCCGAACGCCGCGCGCGAGAGCGTCATCGTCGGCGCGGAGCCGCGTTTGCCCGCCACCGCGATGAAGCCGCAGAGCAGGAACGAGAACACGATCCCGATCACGCCGGCGATCGTCGCCTGCCAGAACGAGATCCCGAACCCGATCGCGAACGAGCCGTAGCTGAGCCCCAGGATCGACACGTTGGCGCCGAACCACGGCCAGAACAGATCCCTTGGCCGGCCCCGGCGCTCGGCGTCGCCGATCACGTTGATGCCGTGTGTCTCGACCTTGAGCCGGGTGCTTGTTTCCGGTGCCTGTTGTTCGGTCCTGGCCATGGTGCCCGCCTATCTGAACCTGTTCATATTTGATCGATGCGACGGTAGAAGTCGCCCGTGTCGCCGTCAATATTCCGCCAGAACTCGTTCAGTTCCGCGCATGTTGGCGCGGTGGCGGGTCCGTGTCGGGTTACGGACATCGCGGCCGCGGCGTTGGCGCGGCGAGCTGCGTTCGGCAGGTCGGCGCCGCGCAGGAGCTCGGCGGCCAGGACGCCGCAGTGGGTGTCACCGGCGCCGTTCGTGTCGACCGCGGTGACGGGGAAGCCGTCGACCCGGGTGATCTCGCCGCCGTGGTGGATCGTGCAGCCGGCGGGGCCATCGCGGACGATCACGGTCGTGCTCTCGGCGAGCGCGGTGACGTCGAGCGACTCGGCCTCGCGGGCGTTGCAGCTGATGATGTCCACCGTGGACAACAGGGTGCCGAGGGTGCGCGGGTCCAGTTCGGACACCAGCGGGCCGGGGTCGAACAGCACCCGCGAACCCGGCAGGTCCGGCAGCCAGCGCAGCAGGGCTTCGCGGTTGGCGGCGTGCAGGAGGCTGTAGCCGGTGACGTACACGAGGTCGTCGGGCGCGGCGGCGACGCGCGCGAGCTGGTCGGCGCGCAGCCGGCCCTCGGCGCCGGTGCCGGTGGCGAACGTCCGCTCGCCCGAGGGATCCACGAGCGCCACGACGACGCCGGTGTCGCCGCTGACCGTGGGCTCCTGCGCGACCGTGATGCCTTCGGTCTCCAGCGCGGCGCGCACGAGGTCGCCGAAGCTGCCGGTGCCGTGCGTGCCGGCGTAGACGACCTCTGCGCCCGAGCGCGCGGCCGCGGCCATCACGTTGAACCCGCCGCCGGGCAGCAGGTTCGTGGACGTCGCCAGCACGTCGCCGCCCGGTGCCGGCAGCCGCGGCACGGTGAGGACGAGGTCGACCACGACTTGTCCTGTGTGGATCAACCGGCTCACGAGATGGTCCTGCGCACGGTGACGAGGCCGTCGACGAGCGGACCGAGGTCGAGACCGTTCACCCTGACCACGGTTTCGGCCAGCTCGGCGGGGACCTCTTCGCCGCACGCGCCGAGCAGCGCCCCGCAGATCGCGGCGACGGTGTCGGTGTCGCCGCCCAGCCTCGCGGCCGTCGTCAGCGCTTCGGCCGGGTCGAGCACCTCGGCCAGCGCGAACGCGGCGACCACGGACTCCTGCGCGGACACGGAAGTGCCGATCACGTCGGCCACGGCGTCGTCCAGCTCCGTGCGTCGCAGGCCCCGCACCCAGTCGCGGGCCCAGTGGATGCGCGCGGCGACGCTGCCGCCCGCGCTCCAGTGGCCTCGCGCCGCGCCGAGGGCGGCCGCGCGTTCGGCCAGGTCGAAGGCGTCCATGCGGTTCGCTCCGTCCACACCCGCCGACACCGCGGCGGCGACGGCGGCCGCGGCGGCGAGGCCGAGGGAGGTGTTGTGCGTGACGCGCGCGGTCTCGGCCACGGCGTCGACGAGCGTGGTCAAATCGTCGACCGGGGTTGCGATGCCGACCGGGGTCACGCGCATGGCGGCGCCGTTGGTCGTGCCGCCGCGGCCGGCCTCTTCCGGGGGGACGCCGTTTTCCAGCAATGACAACGCTTTTTTCGTCGACGGCCCGAGCAGATCGGCCGAACCGCGGCGGATCATGTCGGCTTCCCAGGCCAGCAACGCGTCGGCGAACACGCGCGGCTCGACGTGGCCGCCGCCGGCCACGAGCAGGCGCGCCAGCAGCAGGGCCTGCTCGGTGTCGTCGGTGATCGTGCCCGCGGGCAGGCCGGGCGCGATGGGCTGGTCGGCGATCGCATCACGGAAACCGTCGATCTCGCCGTACGCGGCGCGGATCTCCGCGCGGCACATCGACTGCGTCGGCATGCCGAGTGCGTCACCCACGGCCAGTCCGGTCAGCGCGGCGAGCGCGCGGTCTCGGGGGCTCATCGTCGGCCGAAGGAGAGGTGGAAGCTGAAGCGCGCGGGATCGAGCAGGCTCACGACGTGCTCGACGAGGCGGGCATCCACGTCGAGCGACGTGCGCGTGGCCTTGAGGAACAGCTCTCCGGCCGGGCGGCCGAGCAGCGCGGCCGAAGCGGCGTCGAGCGGCTGGGCGGTGATCCACTGGTCGCCGCCGACGGGCTGCAGGCCGGCTTCGCGCAGGGTGGCCGTGATGGAGCTGTCGACCAGGCGCAGCTCGGCCAGCGAGCCGACGGGCGGAAGGGTGGCTTCTTCGAGGGAGACGCCGCGGCCGGTCTCGTCGCGGCGCAGCCGTTTCACGCGCACGAACTTCGGCGTGGTGAACCGGCGGGTGAGTTCGGCGTCCTCGACCTCGGTGATACCGAGCAGCTCGGTGGTCACGGGCGCGCCGGAGTCGGCGAGCGCGCGGGCCCAGCCGATGCCCTGGTCGAGCGTGACCCCGTCGAACGTCACGAACGACCCCACGCCGGCGTGGGTGGAAATGAGCGCTTGATGTTGCAATTCCACCAGCGCGCTGCGCACAGTCCCGCGGCTGACCTGGTACTGCTCGGCGAGCTGGTGCTCACCCGGCAGCTGGTCCCCGTGGGCGAGCCGGCCCGAGCGGATGAGCTCGGCGAGGTCGCCGACGAGCTTCTGTTTCTTTCCGCCCACGTACATGTTCATACCTGTACACCCGGTGGTGACCGCCTGACAAGTCTCGGCTGTGATGTGCGTCTATCGGGAACAACTAAGTTGAGTTTACCGTTGTCAACTTTGTAAGGTCCGGTCAGCCGCCCAGGAGCTGATCGAGGCCACCTGAAGGAGGAACGCAGATGTTGATCCGGACCGACCCGTTCGCCCAGTTCGACCGCCTGACCCAGCAGTTCTTCGCCGGCCAGCCCGCCAGCTCGCCGCGCACGATGCCGATGGACGCCTACCGCAACGGTGACGAGTACGTCGTGCAGTTCGACCTCCCGGGCGTGGCCCGCGAGTCGATCGACGTGAGCGTGGAGCGCAACGTGCTGACCGTGAAGGCCGAGCGCGCCGCCGCCTTCGATGAGGACGCCCGCGTGCAGGTCTCCGAGCGTTCGCGCGGCAAGGTTTCGCGCCGCCTCGCCCTCGGTGACACCCTCGACACCGACCGCGTCGCCGCGGAGTACGTCGACGGTGTGCTGACCCTGCGCATCCCGGTGGCCGAGAAGGCCCAGCCGCGCAAGATCACCGTCGGTGGCGAGCCGCAGCAGCTCGAGAACTGAGTTCCAGAACCATTTCGCGGCCCCGTCGCTCCTCTTGGGACGACGGGGCCGAATCATGTCTGTCCACAGTGGATATTTCTGCCATGGATTCTTCCGGGCAAGTACGTTGCCCTGTCTTGCCTTCACGGTGCGGTGTGGCGGCCGTCACATCAAGATCGTGAACCGTTCACCGGATGGGACCCGTGTCTGCGGGTGTCCGGCACCGAGGTGCGGAGCCGGGAAACCCGACAAGGTTCTGGAGAATCCCATGCTGCGCAAGACTGTTCTCTCCCTGGCCGCCTTCGGTGCCGTCGCCGGCGCGGTGCTCGGCGGTGCCGGCATCGCCTCCGCTTCACCCGCCGCCTCCGGGGCGAGCGGCATCCTCGACTCGGGCATCAACTTCTCGGAACCGCAGGGCTCCCAGGGCATCGGCGGCAACGGCGGCGAGTGCATCACTGTCAACATCCCCGCCACCGGTTCGCTGCAGAGCTTCGGCGGCACGATGACCCTGTGGACCGGCGCGGACTGCAAGACCGGCGACGCCGCGGTCCTCACCGACAGCGTCGCCAACATCCCGGCCACCTTCGGCGCCGGCTTCGCCCACGTCCAGTCCATCTTCATCGGTGACAACGCCCCCGCGAAGCCGCCCGTCGCCGGCGCCAGCGCGATCATCGACTCGGGCAAGAACTTCTCGGAGCCGCAGGGCTCGCAGGGCATCAACGGCAACGTGGGCGACAAGGTCAACATCAACATCCCGGCCACCGGCTCGATCCAGTTCGTCTCCGGCACCTTGACGCTCTACACCGGCCCGAACCTGACGGGCAAGTCGCTGGTCGTCACCCACGACGTCGCCGACCTCGCCGCCCTCGGCTTCGGTCAGGTGCAGTCGGTGCTGATTGGTGCGGCCGCCTGATCTTTCCCCGCTCGCGAAAAAGGCCACTCCGACGTCCGGAGTGGCCTTTCGCTGTTTATCCACAACCCCCTGTGGACAACCTGGGGACAGCTTGTGGAGAACAGGGGAAACCACAGGTCAGAGCTTGCGCCCGATCCCGCCGGCGGTGATCCGGTGGGCGACCGTGAGCGGCTTGAGCTGCGGGCCGTCCGGCCACCAGCGCACGAGTTCGGTGATGCCGGGATCAACCATCTCCAGCCCGTCGAACAACTCCTCGATTTCGGTGCGCGTGCGCCACGTCGCGCCGCCCAGCGAGCCGCGCGCGACGGCCTGTTCGAGTTCGCGCATCACCGCGGTGTCCTCGGATTCCGGGTCGAGCAGGTGGGAGATGATCACGTAGGACCCGCGCGGGAGGGCGTCGATGTACTCGCGCATCACCTCGGCGGGCGCGCTGCGCTCGCCCTTGTGGTGGTGCAGCGTCGCGACCTGCGAGAGCGCGATCGGCTGGTGCCAGTCGAGGTGGGTGCGCACGGTCTCGTTGTCGAGGATCGAGCGCGGGTCGAAGATGTCGCCCTCGACGTAGCGCGTGAGCTCGTTCTCCTCCAGCAGCGCGGCCGTGGGCGGTGATCACGGGGTCGTTGTCGACGTAGACGACCGCATCGGCACCAGCGGCGTTCGGCGACATCGCGCTCGTCCTCCGTGTCGGCAGTCACACCGGGAGTAACCGCCGGGGCAACTCAGGGGGCCGCGGGGCGGGTCGCGTTCAGCCCGGCGAGGACGACGCCGAGCGCGTAGCGGAAGTCGTCCGCCGGGGTGGCACCGGCGGCTTGGCGGTCGCGTAAGCCTTGTGCCATCAAGGGAAACGGGATCTGCACGGTTTCGTCGGGCCTGGTCTGGTCCTCGACCGCGCGGCCGAGGACGAAGTGGACGAACACCCCCGCCGCCCGCGTCGCGTCGGCGAGCGGGAACCCCGCCCGGTGCAAGACCTCGACGGCGCGCTCCGCGAACTCACCCAGCGATCGGGCCACACTCAGGTCGGCGCCGATCGCGATGCTGGGCCCGTCGCGATGGCCGAGGAGCGCGGTGTGCAGCGCTTTGCCCGCTTCCTCCAGCCACTCGAGCCAGGGCACGGTCTTTTCCGGCAGCCGGCCGAGGACGGGCTCGACGATCGCGTCGGTCATGTGGTCGAGCAGCGCGCGTTTGCTGCTGAAGTGCCAGTACAGCGCGGGCGCCTTGACGCCGAGCTCGCCGGCGAGCCGCCGGACGGTGAGCTTGTCGAGCCCGTCCTGCTCCAACTGGGCCAACGCGGTGCGGACCGCGTCCGGTACGTCGATCGGCATGCTCCTTGATTCCTTAACTAGTTCAGGTGCACAGTAGCACTTAACAAGTTAAGGAGACTTCGCATGGACGTGGACGTCCTCATCGTCGGAGCCGGCCCCGTCGGCCTCCTCCTCGCCGCCGAGGTCCAGCTGGGCGGCGGCCGCGCCGTGGTGCTGGAACGCCTCACCGAACCCTCGCGTGATCGCAAGGCCCGCGGCATCGGCCTCCTGGCCACCGAAGCCCTCTGGCGCCGCGGCCTCGGCCCCCACCTGTCGGCCGCGGACCCCGACGGCGCCCGCGACTTCACCCGCGACCACGGCACCGAGCTGGGCCACTTCGCGAACATCCACAAACTCGCCCCAGACCCACTCCGCCGCGGCACGCGCATCTGGCAGCCCGACCTGGAACGCCTCCTCACCACCCACGCCGAATCCCTCGGCGCACGGATCCTCCGCGGTCACGACGTCGTCGCCCTGGAACCCGGTGCCGACAGCGTCACCGTCCTCACCCACACGTCCACCGGCGAACACCGTCTGCGCGCCCACTACCTAGTCGGGTGCGACGGCGCACACAGTCGCGTCCGAAAACTCACACCCTTTGCCTTCCCCGGCACGCCACCCCTCCTCCGCACCATCGCCGGCGCCGCCACCTTCACCGGCCCCGTCCCAGCCCCCGGCCGCTACCCCACCGGCACCTTCCTCCACGGCGGCTCCCTCGCCGGTGTCACGGAACTCGCCGGCTCCGCCAATTTCACCCCTGTCGCGCCGTCCGGCACCACCACCCCGGCGGCGGGCGGTGGCCTGGTCACCTTCACCACCTCGACCGGCGATTGCCGCCCAGCAGCTCCCGCCGGATGGGCCAGAGAGGACACTCCATTCACACCGGCGACCGTGCCGAGTGATGCCGCCCCGGTGACCTCGGCCAATTCGGCCGGCGAAGGCCACCACGCCATCCCGGCCGACAACCGTGGCCCGGTCACTCCCGCCGAGTTGGCCGCCGCCATCCATCGCGTCACCGGCGCCGACGTCACCGTCGACGACGTCCGCGAACCCCGCGACTTCACCGACCAGGCCCGCCAAGCCGACACCTACCGCCACGGCCGAATCCTGCTGGCCGGCGACGCCGCCCACGTGCACTCGCCCAGCGGCGGCCAAGGCCTGAACCTTGGCCTGCTCGACGCGATGAACCTGGGCTGGAAACTCGCCGCCGTAATCCGCGGCGCCGCGCCCGAGTCACTCCTCGACACCTACACCCGCGAACGCCACCCCGCCGCGGCGGCCGTCCTGCATAACACCCGAGCGCAGTCAGCCCTCCTGGCGCCCGGTCCCCACATCGACGCTCTGCGCGACATCTTCAGCGAACTCATGGAAATCCCTGCGGTGAACCGGTATTTCAGCGCTCTACTGTCCGGTGTGGACCATCGCTACGAGCTGCCGTACCCCGCCACCGAACCCGTCGGCCTCCACTCGCCCGACCTGGACCTCGTCGACGACCACGGCGTCCACTCCAAACTGCACGAACACCTGTGCTCCGGCCGTGGCCTGCTCCTGCTCACGCCCGAGACTCAAGCTTTCGCGAATTATGCGACAAACCGTGTTGAAATCCTCCCAGTGACCAACATCGGCCCGCACCTCCTCCGCCCCGACGGCATCATCGCCTGGGCAGAAGGGGACAGCGAGTCGTTGCAACTCGCACTCGATACGTGGTTTCCAGCACCATGATCAGCTCAGCGAAGTGCGAATGCCCTCACCGGCCGCGGATTTTGCGACACGCAGTGTTCGAATTCCGTCGGCGACCAACACCGGCCCGCGACACCCGAAACCCAAAGCCCAAAACCTAAAACCTAAAACCTAAAACCAGGCTCACCCGCCCGAATGCATGTCCTCAGCCTCAGGCACACAGTCGTCATCCGGGTCGTTCAGCCAACCGTGCGGCAGCGTCACCTTGCCAGGCGAACCCTGGCGCCCCCGGGGACCATCGGCGTTCTCCGGGAACGGCGCGTCGAAGTCGAGGCGCGCGATGAGGTCGTCGAGCTCGTCGAGGCTCGACACCATCGCGAACCCGCGCCGCAGCTCGGCCCCCACGGCGAAGCCCATGAAGTACCACGCCATGTGCTTGCGCAGATCACGCAACGCCTTGGTCGCCCCGTCGTGCGCCACCAGCAGCTCCGCGTGCCGGCGCAGCACCCGTGCGACCTCGCCCAGGTTCGGCCCGGCCGGGATCTCGCGCCCCGCGAACGCCGCCTCCAGCTCCCCGAACAGCCACGGCCGCCCGAGGCACCCGCGGCCGACGACCACACCGTCGCAGCCGGTCTCGTCGACCATGCGCAGCGCGTCGGCGGCGGAGAAGATGTCACCGTTGCCCAGCACGGGAATGCTGGTCACGGCCTGCTTGAGCTCGGCGATCTTCGACCAGTCGGCCTGGCCGGAGTAGCGCTGCGCGGCCGTACGCGCGTGCAGGCTGACCGCCGCCGCGCCCTCGGCCTCGGCGATGCGCCCGGCGTCGAGGAACGTGCGATGGTCGTCGTCGATGCCCACGCGGAACTTGACCGTGAACGGCACCCCCGCCTCGGCAGCCGCCGCGGCCGATTCGCGCACGATGTCCGCGAACAGCTTCCGCTTGAACGGCAGCGCCGCCCCGCCGCCCTTGCGCGTCACCTTCGCGACGGGACACCCGAAGTTCGAGTCGATGTGGTCCGCGAGCCCCTCACCGGTGATGATCTTCACGGCCTCGCGCATCGTCTTCGGATCCACGCCGTAAAGCTGCATGGACCTGGGCTTCTCGTGCTCGCCGAAGGTCATCATGTGCATCGTCCCGGGGTGCCGCTCCACGACGGCCCGCGCGGTGATCATCTCGCACACGTAGATGCCCGCCCCGTACTCCGCGCACAACTGCCGGAACGCGACGTTCGTGATCCCCGCCATCGGCGCCAACACGACCGGCGGATCGACCTGGTAGGGGCCGATCTGCAGGGCGGGCTTGCTCAAGGTGGCGGTCACGTCCTCCATTGTCGCTTGTGGTGTCGATCACGTCGAGGAGGGGCAGGTCAAGACGACTTCGCCAACTGACTGACCCGCTGGAACGAGACCCCAAGCACGTCGCCGGCCTCACGCTGCGAAAGCCCCAAAGCGAGCAGCTCTTGCACGGCTGCCCGGTTCTCCGCAGCAGCTTCGGCTTGCTTGCGCTGGGCTTCCTCTCGGAGCACCTCTGCGCGGGCCTGGTGATCTTTCACCGAGTCCGGCAGCTGCACCGTCAGGTGGAGGTCGTATTCGTCGCTGCGAAGCTCATCCATGATCTCGATGAGCTCGCTCGCCATCGCTGCGACGTCTTTGTAGCGGAGCGCCTGAGTGGATCGGTTGATCTCGCGGACCCGGATGAGCCAGAACCTTCCGTCCCGGGTGACGTCAGCGTGATAGGTCTTCATTTCCTCCACCATCCCTTCCCCAGAATCCCCTCGCACTCTTTGAAGATGTCCACCGCGAAGACCTCGCCCAGCTCGGTGTGGCGCGGGATGGGGATCACCACTCCATCCAACGCGTAGACAGTGTGGTTGGCACCTTCTCGTACCAAGACCCACTCCGTCCCCTGCTTCTTTGCCGCAGCCGCGATCTTCTTGATGACCTCACGTCTCTTCACATGATATGTCTAGTCAGGGCTAGACGCAACCGTCAACGGCGGACTAGACAATAGTCTCGATCGAATGAAGTTGACCTTGCTGACCAGGCATCACGGCGATACCACCACCTTGATCGACGCCCCTGTATCCCGCTGCGCCTCGAACGCCGCCGTGATGTCCGCCAGCGCGAAGCGGTGCGAGATGAGCGGCCGGACGTCCACCCGTCGCGACACGAGCAGCTCGAACGCCTCCTGGCAGTCGCGCGGGGTGTAGGCGAAGCTGCCGAGCAGGCGGAGCTCCTTCTGCACCAGGTCGTCGACCGGGATGCTCAACGGGTGAGCCGCGAGCGCGATCGCGGCGATCGGCGCGGCGGCGCGGGCCAGGGAGAACGCCAGCGGCAACACAGGAGCAGCACCGGAGCATTCGAACACCGCCCCGATCGCACCCGAACGAGGTTGGTAGGGCGACGAAGTCGTGCCGCGCGAGGCGAACAGGGAGGCGCCCACATCGTCTGTCGAGGGGTTCAACGCCTCGTGCGCCCCGGCGGACACGGCGGCCGCGAGGCGCCGATGTGAAGTATCCACCACGATCACATCACGGGCTCCTGCCGCGAGGAGGACTTGCACCACGCATTGTCCGATTGTTCCCAAGCCGAACACCACGATCGGCTCGTCCAACGGCGGCGCGGCGTGGTGCACGGCCCGCACGGCCACCGAAAGCGGCTCCAGAAAAGAAGCCTCCTCCAACGGAAAGTCGCCAGGAAGTACGAACAAGTGCTGCCCCACCAAGGCGTTCCGCACCAGCACCTGGTCCCCGAACCCGCCGGAGTGACCTGACCCGCCAGAGCACAGGTTCTGCCGGCCTTCCGAACACCGCGGACAAGACCCGCACGGCGCCGCCGGATTCACCGCGACCCGGTCGCCGACGCGCAAGCCGGCCACGGCAGACCCCGCCGCGGTCACCGTCCCCGCGTACTCGTGCCCGAGCGGCACGCCGGGCGCGATCCACATGCCCTCGGTGTAGGAGTGCACATCCGAACCGCAGATCCCGCACGCCCCGACAGACAGGACCACATCGGACGGTCCGCACACCGGTGCGTCGACCTCGTCGAGGGACAAGGTTTCAACCGCCTGCCAAGTGACTACGCGCACAACAGCCTCCTAAGTGGATTTACCTCGGAAAACCTGTATCGGAAACCGCCCCGGCCCAACGCGAGAGAAAGTCCTTTGTGGCCGGGATGGAAACATCGGCACCGCAACAAACCCTGAACTTCGACCAACGGTAATCACGCGTTGCGCCGCACGGGTGAATCCAGAAAGATCAAGAAACCCGTTGCCGCACAAGAACTTTGTCCTGAATCGAGAAGCTCCGAAGTGGCGCTTGACACACTCTGAACCCGGGCGCAAGCTGTCTCGAACCGACTAGTCGGTCGGGAGTACTTCGGCTGAGGCACCAGTTCCGCCTCCCTATCCATCACCTGCATCCGCACCCCTGTGTCCGGAGGGTCTGTCATGTCGTTCCCCGCACCGGTAACCCGCCCCAAGCTCTTCACGGGCAAACGCGGGCTCATGCTCGCGAGCATCCTGATCGTCAACTTCGTGGTCTGGCTGGACAGCGCGAAGTTCAGCCTGCTCAACCCGTTCTGGTCCACCGACCTGCACCTCTCGCCGAGTCAGATCTCGAGCGTCACGGCGAGCTACCTGCTGGGGTACTTCCCCCTGCTCCTGCTCGCCGGCATCCTCGCCGACCGCCTCGGCGCCAAGCAGATGCTCATCATCTGCATCTCCGGCGTCACAGTGCTCTCGGCGACGATGGCGTTCGTCCACACCTACAACGAGATGTGGTGGCGGAACCTGATCTTCGGCGTCTTCTTCGGCTTCTCCTGGGCCCCTTCACAACGGCTCCTTTCCGTGTGGTTCCCTGGCGCGCTCGGCGCCAGGGCGACGTCGACGTGGATGAGCTCGACCCTCATCGCCGGTGTGCTCGCACCGGCGATCGCGCTGCCGCTGGCGAATCACCTGTCCTGGCGGGACGCGTTCATCGTGGTGGCGGCGCTGGGTGTGCCGGCGCTGGTGATGCTGGTTCTGTTCACCGCCAACAAACCCGAGAAGCTGCGCGGGATCACGCCTGAAGAGATCGCGAGCATCCACGCCGAACACCGCGGGGTCGAGGTCCGCGACAAGCTGAGCTTCCGCGAACTGCTGGGAGCGCTCAAGAACCGCAGCATTCTCACGATGATCATCGCGACCGCGCTGGCGACGACCCCGACGTGGCTTTCGGGACCGTGGCTGCCCTACGGCCTGATCACCCTCGACAAGGTCAACCCCGACACGGTGGCTTGGGTCAGCCCGCTCATCGCGATCGTCCCGGTCCTCTTCGGACTCATCAATGGAACACTGGTGTCCCGGTTCTTCGGCGGCCGCACGCGGCCGTGGCTGGTGCTCGGCCCGGCCTGTGGCGCGGTCGGGTTCCTGATGGGTGTGCTGCTGCACGACTCGACGTGGGTCCTGTGGGGATTCTTCATCGGGGCCTTCGCCTTCCTCTGCGATCCGATGTTCTGGGGCACGGTCAACAGCTACTGGTCCGGCATCGCCCGGCCGGAGGTCACCGGCACGCTCAACGGCGCGTCGGCGGCCATGCAGGTCGCGGTCGGCTGGGTGATCACCGACCAGAGCGGGAAGTGGATCGACACTTCGGTGTCGGGCCGCGGCCAGCTCGACACCATCTGGATCGTCGGTGCGATTCTGTTCGCCGTGTCCATCATCCCGGTCCTTCTGTCCAAAGAGGTACGAGTGCACCAGGCCGTGGCGGGTGACCTCGAGCCGACACTGCCGGCCCGGACCACCGATCCGGTGTCCTGACGCACAAGAGCTGAAGAAGGGGCTTCCCCGCACCGCGCGGGGAAGCCCCTTCGGCGGTTCAGCCCGCGGTGACCGCGGAGGGGAAGCGTTCCGCAATCCGCTGCTGGCTCACCTTGGGTGTCCAGCGGTCCTCGAGGCCGGCCCAGATGTCCCGCAGCTTCGGGATCACCTGAGTGCCGAACAGCTGGTTGTTCATCGCCGCGACCTCTTCGGGCAGGTTGCCCACGTGCATGCACGTGATGAGCTGGCCGATCCGCAGATCCGTCACGAGGTCGCGCACGCGCTGCTCCACCCGCTCCGGCGTGCCGGCGATGATGTAGCCGAGCTCGTCGTACTCCCAGAAGGACAGTTCGCCGTTCTGGGCCTTCATGCGTTCCTCATTGGACATCGTGCGCGCCCGCGTGAGGTTGGCCCGGATCGACGGCAGCGAGTTGTAGCCCGGCGGTGTCGCGAACTCCAGTGCCGTCGGGTTCTGGCGGTAGAAGTACTTCACGGCGTCGCCGTAGAGCCGCTCGGCCTCGGCGTCGCTGTCGGCGCAGCAGATGATCTGCGTGAACGCCATGCGGTTCGGGTTCGTGTCGGCGCCCTGCTGCTCGGTGTAGTCCCAGAAGCCCTTCACGATCGGCTCGGCGCTCTGCTTGCCGCTGAACGAGAGGTAGCCGTAGCAGTAGTTGAAGGCGTTGACCACGTCCCACGTCTCCACGCTGCCGCTGCCCGGAATCCACACAGGAATCTCGTCCTGCACCGGCCGCGGCCACGTGTTGACGTAGCGCAGTTTGGTGTACTTCCCGTTGAAGGGGAACGGTTCCTCGGCCTTCCACGCGCGGGTGATGAGGTCGCGGGCTTCGTGGAAGCGGTCGCGGAGCTCGATCGGCGGGACGCCGTACGAGAAGCCCGTGTCCATGGGAGTGCCGAACACCATGCCGGCGATGATGCGGCCGCCGGAGAGGCAGTCGAGCATCGCGATCTCCTCGGCCACGCGCACCGGCGGGTTGTACAGCGCCAGCGAGTTGCCGCACAGCGCGATCGCGGAGTTCTGCGTGGTTCCGGCGAGGACGGCGGCGATCAGGTTGGGCGACGGCGTCATCGCGAGTGATGTTTGATGGTGTTCGTTCAACAACAGGGAGTCCCAGCCGAGGCCGTCGGCCTGCTGCATCAGGCGCAGGTAGGTGTGGTAATCCTCGTGCACCTGCGACGGGTCGGCCACCGACGCCGGAGGCGTGACCCACGAGCTGTGCACGGTGCTGCCGTAGTCGTCGGGGAGCTTGGTGTAGTACTGCTGCGCGAACCAGTGGAACTTCACGTGCGTACCTGCCTTTCGAAGGAGTAGGGGGTTCAGCCCGCTGCCATGGAGCCGCCGTCGACGCGGTAGGTCTCGCCGTTGACGAACGCCGACTCGTCGGAAGCCAGGTACAGCACCATGTTCGCGATGTCCGACGGCAGTCCGGCGCGCGGCGACGCGGTGCCGGCCAGCGACTTCTCCGGGAGATCGGGCACAGCGTCGAGCAGCTGCTGGGTCTGGATCACGCCCGGGGCGATCGCGTTGCAGCGGATGCCCTGACGTCCGTGCTGCGCCGCGATGTACCGCGTCAGCCCGACAACGGCGGCCTTGGTGGTGCCGTACGCAGTGAGCCCGGCGCTCCCGCGCAACCCGCCGATCGATGCCATGTTCACAATCGAACCGCCCCGGCCGGCCTCGACCATGTGCGGAAGTGCGAATTTGCACACCAGGAAGATGCTCCGTACGTTCGTGGCGAACGCCCGGTCCCACAGCGCGATGTCCGTGTCGATCACCGTGGTGTCGCCGAACCACGCGTCGGGACCCACGAGCGCGGCGTTGTTGTGGATCACGTCCACGCGGCCATGGCGTTCGATCACCGCGGCGACCATGTCCTCAATGGACTGCTGATCTGTGGCGTCGAATCGCACGGCGCTCGCCGCGTCGCCGATCTTCTCGGCCACGAGCTTGGCGCCGTCCTCGTTGATGTCCGCGACCACCACGGTCGCGCCTTCACGCGCGAGCGTGTACGCGGTCTCGCGGCCGATGCCCGCCGCACCCCCGGTGACCAGTGCGACCTTGCCGTCTACCCTGCCCATTTCGACGTCCTCTCAGGAATCCAGGAAAGCGGTGACCACGGACACGAACTCGTCTTCCTGCTCGACCATCGGGTAGTGCCCGGCCTCGTCGATCACGGTGACCTTGGCGTCGGGCACGAGCCGCGCGAACTCCTCGGCGTACGCGGTGGTGACGAGGCCGTCGGACGCGCCGTTGACCACGAGCGTCGGCGCGGAGATCAGCGGGAGCCGGCGCCGCAGGCCTCGGTCGGCGATGGGCCACATGAACTTCGTGGCCGAGCCGAGGTTGCGGGCGGAGAACAGGATCCCCGCGTGGGGGTCTTCGGGGTCGGGCACGAAGTTCGTCGGCTCCTGCTCGGGCGGACCGGCGTGCCACTTGGCGGCCTTCACGCCGGCGGCCGCGCCGAACGGGTCGAGCGAAGGCTGGTCGTCAAGCCAGATTCCGAACGGATCCACCAGCACGAGCCGCCGTACGAGTTGGGGAGCGATCACGGCGAGTTCGGCTGCGAACATTCCGCCGAGCGAGTGCCCGACGACATCCACCTGCTCCAGTCCCCAGGAACGGACCAGTTCGCGGTGGAACAGGGCGACGTCGAGCACGTCGGTGAAGTGCTCGAACCCGGTCGACTTGCCGTAGCCCGGCAGCTCGGGCGCGAGCACCCGCCGGGACTCGGCGAGCCGCTTCAGGAACCCGGCGCCGCCGGGGTGGCGCTCGTACCCGTGCAGGTACAGCAGGGGCGACCCGCTGCCGTCCTCCCAGAGGTCGACCTCGAACCGCCCGATGCCTGCGATGTCCAGAGTTGTCATGCGGGAACCTCCATTCCTCAGTCGGTGAACTGGCCGCCCGCCGGGTGCAGCATCTGGCCGGTGACGAACGACGATTCGGCGGACGCGAGCCACAGCACCGCGTTCGCCTGCTCGTCGGCGGTGCCGAGGCGGTTCATCGGCGTGATGCTCATCGCCGAGGAGTAGGCCGCCTCGTTGTCCTCGATGCCGGCGATCATCGGCGTGGCCGTGTAGCCGGGTCCCACGGCGTTCACGCGGACGCCGGTGGTGGCGAGCTCGAGGCCGAGGACCTTGGTGAGCATCCAGACGCCGGCTTTCGACGTGCAGTAGGGCGCCGCGCCGGCGAGCGGGATCTTCGCCGCGCTCGAGGCGATGTTGATGATCGAACCCCCGTCACCCTGCTCGAGCATCTGCCGGGCGAGCGCGCGGTCGGTCATCATCACGCCCAGCACGTTGACGTCCAGGACCCGCCGGAACGCCTCCGTCGCCAGGTTCACCACGTGCGTCGCGTCGCCGTTCTGCGCGCGGGTCTCGACGTTGCTCATCCCCGCCGCGGTCGCGATGCCCGCGGCCGCCACGCCGACGTCGACCCGGCCGAACTCGGCCACCGCCGCGGCGACGAGGGCGTCGCAGTCGGCTTCGCTGGTGGTGTCTGTTCGTTTGTACACAGCCTTTTGGCCGATTTCTTCCACCAGCCGTAAGGTTTCGCTCGCATCTTGCACGTCGCCGATCACCACGTGTGCGCCCTCGCGCGCGAAGCGCACCGCGGTGGCCCGGCCGATGCCGCTCGCGCCGCCCGTGACGACGGCGATCTTGTTCTCCAGTGCCATGACCATGCGCTCGACTGTGACCTGTGGCACGCGGGTGCGACAACGGAAGTTCGTGCGCGCTGCCGGCCCGCGGCATGTGCGGATTCCCATTGCCGCGGCGCCGGGCTCCCGCTGACGATGAGGTGGCCAAGTCAGCGCGAGTGACGGGTGGTGGATCGTGGAACGAGCTGGACAGCTGCACGTCGTGGGCCTCGGGGGCACCGTGCGTCCCGGATCGTCGAGTGAGCAGTCGCTGCGGATCGCGTTGCGGCACGCGCAAGAGCTGGGCGCGACCACGCACGCGTTCGCCGGGGCTTCGTTGGCCCAGCTGCCGATGTACGCGCCGGGCGGCGACGGCGGTGCGGTGGCGCGCGAGCTCGTCGACCACCTGCGCCGGGCCGACGGGGTGATCATCGCCTCGCCCGGCTACCACGGGTCGATGTCGGGGCTGGTCAAGAACGCTCTGGACTACGTGGAGGACATGCGTGAGGACCCGTTGTCGTACCTCGCCGACCGGGCGGTCGGGCTGGTCGTGGCGGCGCACGGGTGGCAGGCGGGGGTGACGACGCTGGGCGCGTTGCGCTCGGTGGTGCACGCGTTGCGCGGCTGGGTCACGCCGTACGGCGCGGTGGTGAACTCGCTGGAGACGCAGTTCGCCGACGGCGCCTGTGACCAGCCGCGTGTGGTGCAGCAGCTGCATCTGGTGGCCGACGAGGTGGTGCGGTTCGCGGGTCTCGTCGCCGCGGCGCGGGTCGCCTGATGGAGCTCTCGTTCGAACCGCTGACGCCACTGTCCTATCTGGACCGTGCGGCGGCGGCGCACGGTTCTCGGGTCGCGGTGGTGGACGGCGCTTCTCGGTGGACGTACGCGGAGCTGCACGACCGGTGTCGTCGGCTGGCGGGGGCGCTGGCGCCGTTGGCCGGTGGGCGTCCGGTGGCGGTGCTGGCGCCGAACACGCACGTGTTGCTGGAGGCCAACTTCAGTGTGCCGTGGGCGGGAGTGCCGCTGGTGGCGGTGAATACGCGGCTGTCGGCGCGCGAGGTCGCATACATCCTGGAGCATTCCGAGGCGTCGGTGCTGGTGCATGATCCGGTGTTCGACCCGCTGGTGGACGAGGTGCTGTCGAGTGTCAGCGGGGTGCGGCGGATCCGGGCCGGGGACGAGTACGAGGCGTTGCTCGCGGCCGCTGCCCCGCTGGCGTTGACGCCCGACGACGAGCGGGCGGTGCTGTCGATCAACTACACGTCCGGCACCACCGGTCGGCCGAAAGGCGTGTTGTACCACCACCGCGGCGCGTACTTGCAGGCGTTGGCGATGGTGGGTCACGTGGGATTGTCACCATCTTCTGTGCATTTGTGGACACTGCCGATGTTCCACTGCAACGGCTGGTGTTTCCCCTGGGCCGTCACGGCAGCTGCGGCGACACACGTGTGCCTGCCGAAGGTCGAGCCGGCCGAGGTGTGGCGGCTGATCCGCGAGGAGGGCGTCACCCACCTCAACGGCGCGCCCACGGTGTTGTCGATGTTGGCTTACGCACAAGAAGCCGCACCGGTCACCCCGACGGTGCGCGTGGCGACCGGTGGCGCCCCACCGTCACCGGCGATCCTACGGCGCATGGGTGAGCTGGGTTTCGACGTGACGCACCTGTACGGACTCACGGAAACCTTCGGACCGGCGATGATCTGCGACTGGCGTCCGGAGTGGAACGACCTCGACGCGGCGGCGCAGTCACGGATGAAGGCACGGCAGGGCGTGGGGAACATGATCGCCTGCGTCGTACGGGTGATCGGCGCCGACGGGGTGGACGTGCCCGCCGACGGAGTGACGGTCGGCGAGATCGCGTTGCGGGGCAACAACGTGATGCTCGGCTATTTCAAAGACCCCGAGGCCACGCGTGCGGCCGCGCCCGACGGTTGTTTCCGCACCGGTGACCTGGGCGTTCTGCATCCCGACGGGTACGTGGAACTGCGCGACCGCAGCAAGGACGTGATCATCTCCGGTGGCGAGAACATCGCGTCCGTCGAGGTGGAGCAGGCGATCGCGGACCACCCGGCCGTGCTGGAGGTCGCGGTGGTCGCCGCGCCGCACGAGCACTCGGGCGAGGTGCCGGCGGCGTACGTGACGCTGCACGCGGGCGCGTCGGCGACGGAGGAGGAGATCGTGGCCCACGTGCGGTCGCGGTTGGCGCGGTTCAAGGCGCCGAAGTCGGTGGAGTTCGGTGAGCTGCCGAAGACGTCTACCGGGAAGGTGCAGAAGTTCGTGCTGCGGGAGCGGGCGCGGCGGGGTCCGGCATGAGCCGGTAGAGCTGCAGGGCGACCTGCAGGTCGAGGGTGTTTTCGGGGTCGCGCCAGCCGGCTCCGTCGAGCACGTGGTCGATGCGGTCGAGGCGCTGGTAGAGCGTGTTGACGTGAATGCCGAGCGCGCGGGCCGCGGCGGGTGGGCTCTGGCCGCGGTCGAAGTAGCACTCGACGGTGGCCAGCAGGGACGAGCGGTGTTCGGAGTCGTAGTCGAGCAGCGGTCCCAGGGCCCGGCGGACGACGCGGTGCAGTTGGTCGGGGCCGACGTTGTCGAGGACTACGCCGACGACGCCGAGCTCGTCGAGGCCGGCGCCGCTGCCTTTTCGGCCGAGGGCCAGTAAAAGGCGGTGGCAGCGCAGGGCTTGGTGGTGGGTGGTGCGCAGCGCCTGGAGGTCGTGGGCCGGGCCGGCGGCTCCGGCGGTGACGGGGGTGCTCGCGTCGAGCTCGGCCGCGACGGCCCGGGCGATGGCGCCGGCCTCGCACCCGGGAAGGATCAGGACGAGGTGACCGTCCACTTCGCTCGCGAGGCCGCCGCGCCGGGTGGCGGCGCATTCGACGGCTGTGGTGAGTTCTGGCGCATCGCTTGATACCACGACGATCACGTGAGGTTCGTTTTCCACCAGGACGGTGAACCTTTTCGCACGCCGCGTGATGGAGTCCCAGTCGGGTTCGCGTTCACCGAGGAGGTCTTCCACCAGCTCGTGGCGCAGGTCTTGTTCGACTGTTGCCGTCTGGCGTTCGAGAAGTACCAGGAGTGTTGCGGTTTGTGCCGCGCGTTCGAGTGTGCCGAGTTCGGTTTCGGTCAGCGGCTGGGTGCGGCCGAAGTACAGCCGCCCGTGCGTCTCGCCGCCGGCGCGCAGCGGGACGACGGTGCCGGTGCGGAACACGGCGTCGACCGGGATCCCGCCGGGCGCGGTGGCGGCGACGCGGTCGGTGCCGGTCTCGAGGGCGACGGTGCCGTCGAGCAGCCGCGCCATCGTGTCGGCCACTTCGCCGAGGTCGGCGCCTGCGAGCGCGAGCGGCATCAGGAGCTCGTGGGCGGTGCCGGCGAGCTCGAGCGCGTGGCGTTGTTCGGACATTTGCGCGTGGGTTTCGCGCAGCTCCTCCGTGGTGCTGCCGAGCTGGCCGAACAGCCGCGCGTTGTCGATCACCACCGACGCGTGGTGCGCGAGCGAGGTCAACAAAGCGATGTCGTGCTGATCGAATATTCGCTCGTGACGATCGGCTGCGAACAACGCACCGATCACCCGCTGTCCGAGTTTCATCGGCACACCGGCGATGCTCACCACGCCGTCTTCTCCAACGGCGCTCGCCACCTGGGTCTCGCGGCGGATGCGTGGGTCGGTGAGGTAATTGGTGGTGGCGAACGGACGTCCGGTCGCGATCACGCGGCCGCCGACGCCTGAGCCGGGCCGTTGGCGCACCGAGCGGATCGGCGCGGTGACCGTGCCGGAGGTGACGCGCATGTAGGCGTCGCCGGTGTCGTCGTCGATGAGGGCGATGTAGGTGGAGTCGGTGGCCAGCAGGCGGCGGACGCGTTCGACGATGGCGCTGAGCACCTCGTCGACGTCTCGCAGCGAGGTCAGGTCGCGCGCGGTTTCGTACAGGGCTTGGGTTTCGCGTTCGCGCTGCGCGCGGCGGGCGAGGATGCCGCGGACGGTGCGGGAGTCGGCGATCGCTTGCCGCAAAAGGTTCTTCCGGTCGCCTTCGGGAAGTGCCCGGACGTGCGCCTCGACGGCTTCGAAATCAGTGGCGGGCGCCTCTTCGGCGAGCAGGGAGGTGAGGTGGGCGAGGACTTCGGCCGGAGTGTCTACTGTGGACCTGGCGAGCGCTTCCGCTGTCATGACACCACCGGGATCTGGTCGATTACGCGCCGGAGTTGCAGGGCGATGCGCAGCGTGAGCGCGCCCGCGGGCTCGCGCCAACGGCGATGCCCGAGCACTTGGTCGACGCGGTCGAGGCGCTGGTAGACGGTGTTGGCGTGCACCTGCAGCCGGCGCGCGGCGGCGCGTGGGTTCTCGCCGGCGGCGAAGTAGCCGTCGAGGGTTTCGGCGAGCAGGGAGCCGTGTTCGGTGTCGTAGGCCAGGATCGGGCCGGCGCTGTCCTCGACGAGCCGGCGGACGTGTTCGCGCGAGGCGCCGTCGAGCACCAGGCCGAGCACCCCGAGGTCCGCCAGGCTGGCGGCGGTGCCCGCGCGCCCGAGCGCGACGAGCAACCGGTGGCAACGCTCGGCTTCCCGATGCAGGCTCCGCACGACGGGCGCGGTCGCGGCGGGTCCCGCCACACCCGCGGTGACGGTGCCGCCGGTCGCGCGCTCGAGGTGCTTTCTTGTCGCTCTCACGGCGGCCGTCGCGTCGGCGCAGGGGACCAGCAACACGACATGCCCACCGTGCTCGGTCGCCACACCGCCGTGCGCCCGCACGTAATCGGCGGCAGCCCTCAGCAGACGTCTCCTCGTGGTGCCTGTCGCGGACAACACGAGAACCGTCTGCCGCACGGAAAAGTCGATGGCGCCGGACACCTTCGCGCGCCTCCGCAACGCCACCCAATCCGGCTCACGTTCGGCAAGCAACTCATCCACCACCTGCCCGCGCACTTGCTGTTCGGCGGCGGACATCTGACGTTCGACCAGCAACAACAGCGCCGCCGTCTGCGCCGACCGCTCGAGGATCCGCTTGTCGGTGTCCAACGGCTCCACGCGCCCTGCGAACACCAGATGTCCGAACGTCTCGCCGCCGGCCCGTACAGGCACCGTCCACGCGCGCCGACCCAAGTCCCGCACCCGCCCGGGCCCGGGTTCGCCGGCCGCCCGCTCAGGTGGCCCGGCCTTGTCGGGTTCATCGGCCTCGTTGGCCTGAGGCTCAGGCAGCCCCGCCTTCTCGGGCTCGCCGGTCTGCTCGGGCTCGTCGGCGAACCCGGTCGCGGTTCGGCCCAGCTCGCTTACGGATTCCTCAGACAGCTCAACCGGATCCTCCAGGCCGTCCTCCACCAGGGGCATTCCATCGGCTTCCGCGGCGAGTACGGTCCCCTTCCGCGCGTTGCGGTCCCGCTCGCGGCCTCGGTCGGTTCCCGGCTCGGCAGGCGACTGGGCGGCCGGCTCCGGTACGCAGGTCTCCACCACCGGGGTGCTATCGGGTTGGGTGGCGAGCGAAGGCACCCTTCGCGCGCTTGGTCGTACGTCCTGTGCGCGGGAGGGCCCGGGGTCGTCAGGTGGTAGGTCCGGCAGCCGGTCCAGCAACTCCGCGGGACCGGCCTTCGCCAGCGGTGTGCCGTCGGGCTCGGCCGCCAGAACCGCGCCGTCAAGTGTCTCCGCGACGGCGGCCACCAGCTCGGCCAAGTCGGCGCGGCGCAGGACCATCGCCATCAGCTGTTCGTGGGCCGTCGCTGCCTGTTCGAGGGCTTTGTTGTGGCGGGCGAGCTGGTCGTTGGCGACGGTCAGCTCTTCGGCGGTCGCCTTCGTGGCTGCGAAAAGGCGTGCGTTTTCCAACACGATCGCAGCGTGATCCGCCAGCGAGCCCAGCAGATCGATCTCGGATTGTGCGAATGTTCGCTCGTCGCGGTTGGCTCCGAACAGAACGCCGATCACTTCCGCACCCACGCGCATCGGGACGCCGAGGATGCTCACGATCCCGTCCTCCGCCACGGCCGACGCGACGGAGTGCTTGCGGCGGATCCGGTCGTCGCGCAGATAGTTGGCGGTGGCGAACGGGCGGCCTTCCTGCGCGACCCAGCCGCCGACGCCATACCCGGGCGGCTGCCGCAGCGATTCGATGGGCCGCGTGATCGTGCCGAGCGTGACGCGCATGTACGCGTCGCCCGTCTCCGGATCGACGAGCGCCATGTACGCCGCGTCCGTGCCGAGCAACCGTCGCGCGCGGGCGACGATCGCGTCGAGCGCGGCGTCGACCTCGCGCACCGAGGCGAGGTCACTGGCCGTGTCCAGCAGCGCCTGCATCTCCCGCTCGCGGCGCTTGCGGTCGGCGAGCAGCCCGCGGATGCGTGCGGCCCTGGTCAGCGTGAGGGCGACGAGCTCCCCATCACCCTCGCCCGCCAGGTCCTCGCCGAGCCGGTCGAACTCGCCCGTCGCGCCGGTTTCGTCGGCGAGCAAGTGCAGCAGCCTGGCCAGGTCCCGTTCCGTGGTGGTCACACCGCCGTTGGTGTCCATCTCGTCTCCTCGGTGCCTGTTGACATCTTGACCACAGATGTGAGGCCCCGTCGACCAAAAGCCGCTGGATGGCGCAGTGCGTGTGCGTTCACCCACGTCCGATGTACGGCTCGTGTACATCCTCCCGTTGTCGCGCGACCCGGCGCGGCCGGATGCTCGTGTCTTCGAGAGGACGGTGCCACTTGGCGACAGCGACCGTGAACGGCGTGACCCTCCACTACGACACCGCAGGCGAAGGCCCGCCGCTGCTGCTCATCGCCGGCCTCGGCGCCAACTCGAGCGCGTGGGCGGGCGCGGTGCCCGAACTGAGCCGCCGGTTCACCGTGATCACCTTCGACAACCGGGGCGTCGGCCGCAGCGCGGTGCCCCCGGGTCCGTACGCGGTGGACACGCTGGCCGACGACGCGGCCGCGCTGGTGCAGTTCCTGGACCTCGGTCCGGTCGCCGCCGTCGGCTGGTCATTGGGCGCGTCGGTGCTGCAGTCGATGCTGATCCACCACGGTTCGATCCTGTCGAAAGCCGTGCTGCTCAACGGTTTCCCGTCGTACACCCCCATCCAGCACGCCTGGCTCGACGCCGGCCTCGCCCTCCGCCGAGCCGACGTGGACCCGCTGGCCGTCGGCGTGATCGGCATGGCCTGGGCCTTCACCGCCCGCGTGTTGTCGGACCACGAAACCCTTGCTGCCCAGGCGAAACTGGCGGCGGACGACCCGTACCCGACGTCGCTGGAGGGCTTCGAAGCGCAAGCCGCGGGCCTGCGCGGCTACGACTCCCGCCCGGACCTGCCTTCGGCTCTGACCCCGACCCTCGTGCTGGCCGGCGCCGAAGACGTCCTGACGCCTGTGTCGCAGTCCGTGGAAATGGCTTCGCTGCTGCCGAACGCTTCGCTGCGGGTCCTGCCTCGCGGAGGCCACGCCATGCTCCTGGAGTACCCGGACGACACCCTCGCCGCGATCACGGACTACCTGGGCTGATGAGCCTCGCCGCCGATCTGGACGTCGGAGCGCTCGCGGCCCTGGGCCGCGGCGAACCGGTGCTGCTCGACGACTGCCTGGTCCTCTCGGCCGAGCTGGTGACCACCGCGTCGATGGCCTTCCTTATCCGCTACACCAGCGGTTTCGCCTGCGTCGCCCTCCCGCGCGAGCGGCTGCGCGCCCTGCGCATCCCGCTGCTCCCCTCCGACGACACCGACTGCCCGCCGTTCGCCGTCTCCGTGGACGCCGCCGACGGCACCACCACCGGCATCTCCGCCCACGACCGTGCCCTGACCGCGCGCACCCTCGCGGCCCCGACCACGACGTGGACCGACCTCACCCGGCCCGGCCACGTCGTCCCAATCCTGGCGCGCCCCGGCTGCACGGGCGTGGCGGAAGCGGCCGTGGAACTGTGCCGTCGAGCCGGCCTCGCCGCGGCGGCGGTGCTGGCCGCGGTCGAGGGCGAGGAGCCGGCACTCGCCGGCCTACCGAGGGTCTCGGCAGCGGAGGTGTTCTGACTTCGCGCAGGTCAGGCTGTGAAGTCGACCTCCTTGGTGGCCACCGTGCCGGCCGTCCGGCCGGGCGCCGTGTGGTAACTCCAGTACAGGTTCGTGTGTGCGACGACCTTGTCGGGTGTCGGCGCGCCGTACTCCGAGAGGTCTTCGGTGGTGTGCGCGTCGCCGACGAGGGTGGCGTCGTAGCCGCGCGCGATGGCGCCGTGGAGGGTCGAGCGGATGCACTGGTCCGTCTGCGCCCCCGAGACGAACAGGCGCCCGATCCCGCGCTCGGCCAGCACTGACTCGAGGTCGGTTTCCTCGAACGAGTCGGGGTAGGTCTTCTGGACCAACGCTTCCGAGTCCCGCCGGACGAGCTCCGGCACGTACTGCCACTTCTCGCTGTCACGCCGCATGTGGTCGCTGTTGTGCTGCACCCACACCACGTCCACGTCGGCGGCGCGGGCTTTGTCGACGAGCACGCCGATGTTGGCGACGACCTTGTCACGCTCGTGGGCGTGGTCGACCACGCCGTTCTGCACATCGATCACGAGCAGGCCGGTCTTCGGGCGGTTGACGAGTGTGGTCATGGCGCCTCCTCCGTTCGGGTGGGTCGATGGTATGTGTTGGGTCCGACAGTTTCGGGCGAAAACGTGGAGGACGCATGCTGCGCTGGGGAATCATGGGTACGGGCGGCATCGCCGGCGCCTTTGCGGAGGACCTGAAGCTCACCGATTCCGGTGTGGTCGCCGCCGTCGGCTCACGCAGCCAGGAGAGCGCCGACGCTTTCGCAGACCGTCTCGGCATCCCCACCCGCCACGCCAGCTACAAGGCGCTTGCGGAGGACCCGGACGTCGACGTCGTCTACGTCGCCACCCCGCACCCGATGCACCACGACAACGCCATGCTCGCGCTGTCCGCCGGCAAACCAGTGCTGGTGGAGAAGCCGTTCACAATGAACGCCGACGAGGCCCGTTCGCTGGTCTCCTTCGCCCGCGAACGCGGACTGTTCCTGATGGAAGCGATGTGGACGCGCTTCCTGCCGCACATCCACCACGTCCGCAGCCTGCTCCCGGAGCTCGGCGACATCGTCACCGTCTCCGCCGACCACGGCCAGTGGTTCGCCGAGGACGCCGGCTTCCGCCTCTTCGCCCCGTCCCTCGGCGGCGGCGCGCTGCTCGACCTGGGCGTCTACCCGGTTTCGTTCGCGTCGATGATCCTCGGGACGCCGTCGCGCGTGGCCTCGATCGTCTCGCCGGCGTTCACCGGCGTCGACGCCCAGACGTCCATGCTCTTCGGCTACGACAGCGGCGCCCACGCGGTCCTCAACTGCACCCTCCGCGCCGCCTCACCCACCACGGCCTCCATCGTCGGCACCGACGCCCGCCTGGACATCGAAGGCGCCTTTTACGCTCCGGCCTCCTTCACTGTCACCCCGCGCGGCGGCACTCCCGTCCGCCACACCCACACCGACCCCGGCCGGGGCCTCCGTCACCAGGCCGACGAGGTCGCCCGCCTCCTCGCGGCCGGCGCTCTGGAAAGCCCACTGATGCCGCTCGACGAAACCATCTCGATCATGGCGACGATGGACGAGGTGATCGCTCAAGCCGGCTGACGGTCCGGTCTCCGGTCTCGGGGCTATCCAACGCTCGGGAGGGCTGCGGATAGCCCCGCAGAACCGCTGTAGGCCGCGAAGTGTGGCGGCCTGTGTTCGGGACTTGGCTGCCAACCGGGGCGACCGGTGCGGCGACTTCGCTTCAGCCACGGAGCGCAGGGCCTCTCCCGTCCATCCGGGGAGCGGACGGTGACCTGCGCGGGAACCTCGCAGCAGGTGTGAGGCGCGCCCGCTGGCCACGCCTTAGCGGTGGTCCAGCTTCTCGCGAGCCTGCCGCGCGACGGCGGCCCACAGTTCTTCCATGCGTGCGTTCTCGGGCAGAAGGTCGCCGTGGTCGTGGAAGGAGAGGTCGTTGAAGCTTCCCGCCGCGCCGCGGAACAGCCCGAGCAACGGCCTCAGCTCGCGCCGCCGTTCGAACGGGGTCTTCGCGTGCACGAGCCGTTCGTGGTGCGTCCGGAGGAACGTCGCAGCGCCTGGTTCGTGCGGTCGGAGCACCTCGGCCAGCTCGGCGAGGTCGTTCAGCAGCTGATCGTCCACGCCGCTCCTCGTCGCCGGGCCTTCGTCGCGAAGACTGGCCGGGGTGATCGCAACCGTCCCGTGTCCGGGGTTGAGTAGTGCTACGGATCCGATCACCACCACCCGTCCCCGACCCTGACCGCATGACCACGGACGCCGCCACGCTGCACCGCCTCGCCGACGCCCTCGACGACCTCGGCCGGCACATCGCCGCCGTCGGCACCGAACTCCGCGTCGCCGGGGCGCCCGGCACGTCGACCGCGGACCCGGCTCAGCAGGGTGGGTCGGTCAACCCGCTGGTCAAGCCCACCTCTCAGCCGTCAGTGCCGCCGGGTCGGCCGGTGACGCCCACCGAGACGCAGCAGTCCGCTGCGGTCCAGGAGGTCCAGGACCCAAGCCAGCCCGGACACGCGCACCCTTCGTCGGCCGCTGCGCAGCCGCAGGCCACCCCGCAGCCGGCCGCACAAGCGCAGCCCAGTCCGCAGCAGCCCGGCGGCGAGCAGCCGCAGGCTCAGACTGCCTCACACCCGGCGTCACCCCAGGCAGCTCCGCAGCCGACCTACCAAGCCGGACCAGACCAGTCACCCCAGGCAGCTCCGCCGCCGACCTACCAAGCCGGAGCAGACCAGTCACCCCAGGCGGCTCCGCAGCCGACGCACCCAGCCGGACCAGACCAGCCGCCCCAGGCGGGTCCGCAGTCAACGCACCCCCAGGCCGGCTCTCAGCCGTACGCGCCGTACGGCCCCGCCTACCAGCCCTACCCAGGCCCTTACGCCTACCCGATGCCGCCCGCACCCCAGCCGTACGCGCAGCAGCCCTACCCCCAGACCAACCCCCTCCCGCCCTACATCCCGTCGCCCACGCTGAGCGAGCGGCTCGGCAAGGAGGGCGCCGGGTCGCGGTTGCTCGCGTGGGTCGGTGGGGCCGTGACGTTGCTGGGTGTCGTGCTGCTGCTGGTGCTCGCGGTGCAGCGTGGGTGGCTGGGGCCGTTGCCGCGGGTGCTCGTGGGGGCCGTGTTCGGTGCGGCGCTCGTCGGCGCGGGGGCGTGGCTGCATCGCAAGCCGGCCGCGCGCACCGGTGCGTTCGCCCTTGCCGCGACGGGGATCGCGACGCTTTACCTCGACGCGATAGCCGCCACCTCCCTGTACGAGTTCCTGCCCATTCCCGCGGGCCTCGCCGTCGGGCTCGTGACCGCGGTGGGCGGGCTGTTGCTCGCCGTCATGTGGGATTCCCCTCTGCTCGCCAGTTCCGTTGTTGTCGCGTGCGGCGTGTGCGCACCCGTGATCACCCAGGGCTTCACGCCGGAACTCGTGACCTTCTTGCTCATCATCCAGATCGCGACGGTGCCCGTCCAGTTGCGACGGTCGTGGTGGTCCCTTTCGCTCACTTCGGCAATTCCGCCCTTGACAGCGTCGCTGATCGGCACCGCGCTGCACACGCAGAACACCGGCGTCGCGGTGGCCGCCGGCTTCGTGAGCGCTGCGATTTCGCTGATCATGTTGCGCCGCAAGGAAAACGATCCGACTTTGCTGGCCGTACTCGCCGTCGCGCCACTGCCCGTGTTGGCCGCCGCGGTGGTGCTTCCGAAGACGCAGGCCGCGCTGTTGGCGGGTGCGGTGGCGGTTGTCCTTGTCGCGACATGGCCGCTCGTGCGTGGCCAAGCCGGGACCGTCGCAGGTGTCGCCGGTCTGGTTGCCGCTTTGCAGGCCACTGTCACGGAATTCGACGGGAGTGCGGTGTTGCTGGGCGAAGCCGTGGCGCTCGCGTTCGCCGCTCGCTACACGAGGAACCGTTTCGCACTAGGGGGTTCGCTGGCTTTCGCGGTGATCGGCGGGCTTGTCGCGATCGTCGTGGACGTGACGCCGGCGCTGCTCGTCGTCCCGCGTCCGCACACGACCGCCGACCTGCTCGCCGCACTCGCCGCGGCCGCGCTCATGCTGGGTGCCGCGATCGCGTTGACCTGGGCGGCTGTGCGTCTCGAAATCCTCAAGCCCAGCAAGCTTTTGCCGTGGCTTCCCGGCGGACTCGCAGCCCTCTACGGTGCAGCCGGCCTGGTCCTGTGCGCGGCACTCCTGGCGGTTCCCGGCCGATCCGGTTTCCTGCTGGGCCACGCGTTGATCACCGTTTCCTGGACGGTCGCCGCCTTCGTCCTGCTTCTGCGCGGTATCGCTGTCGTCGCGCTTCGCGTGGTGGGTCTGGTGTTGGTCGCCGCCGCGGTCGCGAAGCTGGTGCTGTTCGACCTCGCGGCGCTCGACGGGCTCGCCCGAGTGGGTGCATTTCTCGGCGCCGGTCTCGTTCTTTTGCTTGCAGGGAGCCGATATGCGCGGATGGTCGCCTCGCGCTAGCGGAAACTGTCGGTGGGTTGTGGTTCTCTTGATCTCACCACTTCCGAGGGGAGATCGAAGATGCCGTACACACCCGACCCGAACCTGATCAAGCGCGCCGGCGAGCCCGTGGGCTGGCTGACCACCATCACGCCGAAGGGACGCCCCGCACCACGCCCGGTGTGGTTCGTCCTCGACGGCGACGACATCCTGGTGTTCAGCCAGCCCGATACCGCCAAGCTCCGCCACATCGCCGGCAGCCCGGAGGTGAGCTTCCATCTCAACAGCGATGAAAACGGTGGAAGCATCCTCGTCGTCAACGGCCGCGCCCACGTCGACGAGGGCAAACCCTCCGAAGCGCCGGGCTACCTCGACAAGTACGAGCCGTCCTACGCCGGCGTCGGATACGCCGACGCGGCCGCGTTCGACGCGTCGTTCTCGGTGCGCGTCCGCATCGTCTCGGAGCGCTCTTGGGGGTTCTAGGTCAGAACCCGACGTCCAGGCAGGCCAGCCGGGCGCCCGCGGTACCGGCGTGACCGGGGTCGGTGTGCGTGTGGGTTTCGTGGATCGCCACGGAGTGCGCGCGTCGTGAGCCGAACTTCCAGTCCACAGTGGACTTTGCGTGACCCGTGCCGGAACGGTCGGTAGTGAAGTCGAGCCAGATCTCGTTGCGCGGGTTCGCGTAGGCGGGGTCGAGCGATGGCTTCACCGGGTCCGGCGTGTGCTGGAAGTGCGGGCCGGCGTCGTCGCCGGTGGGGCCGCACGCGTTCGCGTGGGCGTGGGCGCCGTACTGGTGGTTCGGCAGCAGGCCGGTGACCACGAGCACGGTGGTGGTGCCGGCGGCCCGTGCGGACGTGCCGAACACGTGGGCCTGCGCGCCGCCCGGGACGAGGTCGGTGCGATAGGTCACGGCGTGGGCGCCTGGGGCGTACCCGTTGAAGGTGCCGTGCGCGGAGGTGAAGTGCACCGGGGTTGCTGCTTCGGCGGTGGCGCCGGAGAGGCCGGCCAAGCCGGCGACGAGAGCAGCGGAAAGGAGTGTGGGAGCGATTCGCATGGTCACTCTCTAGCCAGCGCGCGGACTGCGACGCCATGGGCGCCACCCGAACGTGTGAGCAGTTCCCCCGTCGTGGGCAGTGTCGGGTGAATCCTGCACAGGCCGGTCGGCCAGGTTCGCGGGGAGGGCGGGGCCTGGCGGTCGGGCTTAGTGTTTCGGCAGGAAGCCAACCCTGGAGCCCATCCGATGACTGATCCCGACGAGCAGCGCCGAGCCAACCCGTCCTCCGAAGACCCCGCAGGAGCCGAATTCCGCCGTGGGGCCGGCCTCGGTTCGACCACCGACGGTGCACCGCCGGTGGAGGCCGACGAGGTCATCGACAACCGCGACATGGAGCACACCGGGGAGACGCGCAACCAGAAGCTGCAGCGCAACGTCGGCGAGCTGCTTCAGGAGCTGCGCGTCGCGCAGGCCGGGGTGCAGATCCTGTTCGGGTTCCTGCTGGCGGTCGTGTTCACCGACCGGTTCCAGGCGGCCAGTGGGCTCGAGAAGATGCTGCACATGGTCGCGGTGCTGCTGGCGGTCGCCGCGACGGCGCTGCTCACCGCGCCCGCGGCGTGGCATCGGCTGCTGTTCCGCACGGGTCGCCGCGACGAGATCCTGCGCGTCGGCAACCGCGTCGTGCTGGTCGGCTTCGGCTGCCTCGCCGGGGCGGTCACGCTGACGGTCGCCCTCATCGCGAGCGTCGTCTACGGTACCGCCGCTCTCATCGCCGCGGGCGGCTTCACGGTCCTGCTGTTCGGCTTGTTGTGGTTCGTCGTCCCGCTGCGCCTCCCCAAGGACGATCCGATCCCCGCCAACCCGCCGCGGCCGGAGCGCGACCGGCAGGGCTGACCGGCCGACGAGCCGTGCCCGCGGGCCGGCCGGACCGCTCGCCTGCTGTTGTGGGGCTCCGGTGCCGGCGGGGCGGCACGGCGAGACCTTGCGGGCGCCGGGCTCTGCGGGGACCGCCGGCGCGGGGCTACAGCGGGAGGCCGGAACAGCTCGAGAGTGATCCCGCCGCGACAGGACCGCTCGCACAACCTGCGAGCGCGAGAGGGACCCATCGCACCAACGCGACCTCAACGCCATGCATGCCCGCCGCAGCGCGCGCATCGGGTCGGTGCGAACCCGACGACGACTTTGCCGGAACCCTGTCTGGGGGGCGGGGGCTGTGTCGTGAGCGGGGAAGCGCTGGGGGCAAGAGGCCGGAGCCGGAAGCCCACCTCAAACACCCAGTCACAGCGGCAAAAAGCTCGGAACTGAGGCGGGGACCCGGCCTCATCCGAGAAACGCGGCGCAAAACCTCACACAGTCAGGTTGCCCCACGCATAGTTCTGCTTGGCCAGCTTCAGGTACACGAACAGCTCCGTGGACGTCACCCCGGGGATGGGGCGCACGTGGTCTCCCAGGACGGCCAGCAGGTGCTCGTCGTCGCGGCAGAGAAGGGACGCCAGGAGGTCGAAGCGGCCGGCGCAGAGGACCACCTGGTGGACGTCGGAGAGGTCCGACAGGCGGTTGGCGACCTCGCGCGGGTCGCCGCTTACAGTGATGCCGATCATGGCCTGGCGGGTCAAGTCGACGTTTTCGGGGGCCGTCACGGCGACGATCTGCATCATGTCGTCGCGCAGCAGGCGTTGGACCCGCTGGCGCACGGCGCCCTCGGAGAGTCCGACTGCTTTGGCCAGTGCGGTGAACGAGGCGCGGCCGTCGTTCTGGAGTAGGGCGATCAAGGTTCTGTCTGTGCCGTCCAACGCCTTCGGCGGGCGTTGCTCCTCGACCTTCGTATGGTTTCCGTCACCCATGCCGTCCCTCCCTGTGTTTCGGCATGTGATTCCTTAGGCGCGCAGCGTATCTGTCCTCGCGCCCGAACAGGAGTTTGTTTCGGGATTTACGTGATTCCCCGGCCGGGCCGACGACGACGCCGAAATCAGCGGTCAAGGCGCCGCCGAGGTGATGTTTTCGGCGTGCGGATGTGCAACGGCGCACACGGAGTGCCGGGCTCGAGCGCCTACCCGGTACCGTCTGGCGGCTGTGAACGGCCCAGAAGGGCCCCGAAAGAACGAGAAAGACCCGGAAGGCCTAACGAAGGCCTGGAGGGTCCGACCAAAATCCCACCCCCCGCGTAAGGAGGACCGGTCATGCCCGAAGCCGTCGCACTCGGCGCACACCCCGCCCCGGCCGTGCCGGCCAAAGGACTCCGGACAGGGGCGCTGGGCATGGTGTCGGCGATGGTCATCGGGATGTCGTCGACGGCCCCGGCGTACTCGATCGCCGCGACGCTCGGCTTCATCGTGCTCGCGGGCGCCGGCTTCAAGGCCGCCGCGTTCATCCTCCTGTCGTTCATCCCCGTCCTCTTCGTGGCCGTCGCGTTCCGCGAGCTCAACACCGCCGAACCCGACTGCGGCACCAACTTCACCTGGGCGACGCGCGCGTTCGGCAGCCGCGCGGGCTGGATGACGGGCTGGGTGGTCACTGTCGCGCAGCTGCTCGTCATGAGCAGCCAGTCGGCGCTCACCGGCCGCTACACGCTGCTCCTGCTGGGCGCGGACAGCCTCGCGGACAACCGCGCCGTGACCACCGCGATCGGCTGCGCGTGGCTGCTCGCGCTCTGCTACCTGTGCTACCGCGGCATCGAGGTGTCCGCGCGCGCCCAATGGATCTTGCTGGGCATCGAGCTCGCCGTGCTCATCGTCTTCTCCGTCGTCGCCCTCGTCCGCGTCTACGAGGGCAGCGCTGGTCCGCAGGCAAGCCACCCGCAGTGGAGCTGGCTGTGGCCCAACGGGGTCGGGCTCGGCACGGCCGTGTCGGCGGTGCTGTTGGCCGTGTTCATCTACTGGGGCTGGGAAAGCTCGCTGTCGGTCAACGAGGAGTCGGCCGACCCGCGCCGCGCGCCCGGCCGCGCCGCCGTGCTCTCGACGGTGCTGCTCGTGCTCAACTACCTGCTCGTCACGGTCGCCGCGCTCGCGTTCGCCGGCGTCGAGGAGAGCGGCATCGGCCTGGGCAACGAGGCCAACTCCGACGACGTGCTGGCCGGCCTCGGCGGCGCGGTGTTCGGCGGCTCCGGGCTCGGCAAGGTGATGGGTCTGCTGCTCATCGTCTCCGTGCTCACCAGCGGCGCCGCCACCAGCCAGGCGACGATCATGCCCGCCGCGCGCACCACGCTGTCGATGGCGAGCCACGGCGCGCTGCCCAAGGTCTTCGGCCGCGTACACCCGAAGTACCAGACGCCGTCGGTCTCCACCTGGGCGTTCGGCCTCGTCTCGCTCGTGCTCTACGTGCTGCTCGCGGTGTGGAGCGACAACGTCCTCTCGGACTCGGTCGACGCCGTCGGCCTGACCATCGCGATCGAGTACACGATGACGGCACTGGCGTGCGTCTGGGTGTTCCGCAAGACCCTGCTGGCCAGCCTGCGCCACTTCTTCCTGCGCGGGGTGCTGCCGTTCGTCGGCGCGGTGTTCTTCCTGGCCGTGCTGGTGCTCGCGGTCATCGAATACGCGAAGCCGGACGCGGGGGAGACCACGGTGTTCGGCATCGGCGGCGTCGCGGTGATCGGGGTCGTGTCGATCCTGATCGGGTTCCCGCTGATGTTCGCCGTGCACCGCGTGTGCCGCGAGTTCTTTGCCGGCCGACGCCTGCCCCGCGGGTCGGTGGCGCGTGACGGCGAAGCCATCGAGGTCTGATTTAGGCTGGTGGGCATGCCGGACACACAGTACGAAGACCTGCTCCGCCACGTGCTCGACACGGGCGCCCGCAAGCAGGACCGCACCGGCACCGGCACGCGGTCGATCTTCGGGCACCAGCTGCGCTACCGGCTGGCCGACGGCTTCCCGCTGGTCACCACGAAGAAGGTCCACTTCCGCTCGATCGCCTACGAGCTGCTGTGGTTCCTGCGCGGCGACTCCAACGTCCGCTGGCTGCAGGACAACGGCGTCACGATCTGGGACGAGTGGGCCTCCCCCGAGGGCGACCTCGGTCCGGTCTACGGCGTCCAATGGCGCTCGTGGCCGACCCCGGACGGCGCGCACGTCGACCAGATCAGCGAAGTGCTCAAGACGCTGCACGAGAACCCCGACTCGCGGCGCATGATCGTGTCCGCGTGGAACGTCGCCGACATCCCGCGCATGGCGCTGCCGCCGTGCCACGCGTTCTTCCAGTTCTACGTCGCCGACGGCGAGCTGTCCTGCCAGCTTTACCAGCGCAGCGCGGACCTTTTTCTCGGCGTGCCGTTCAACATCGCCAGCTACGCCCTGCTCACCCACATGATCGCCGAGCAGGTGGGCCTGCGCGTCGGCGACTTCGTGTGGACCGGCGGAGACTGCCACGTCTACGACAACCACGTCGACCAGGTCCGCACGCAGCTCGCACGCGACGCGCGGCCGTTCCCGACGCTGAGCCTGAAGCCGGCCGACAGCCTGTTCGACTACACCTACGAGCACATCTCGGTCGACGGTTACGACCCCCACCCCGGCATCAAGGCGCCGGTGGCGGTGTGATCGGGGTCGAATGGGCGCAGTCGTCCAACGGTGTCATCGGCCGTGACGGCGCGCTGCCGTGGCGCCTGCCGGAGGACCTCAAGCACTTTCGCGAGCTGACCTCGGGCGCGACTGTGCTGATGGGCCGCCGGACCTGGGAGTCACTGCCGCCGAGGTTCCGGCCGTTGCCCGGCCGGCGCAACCTCGTACTTTCGCGCACGCCGCAGGAAGGCGTCGAGACGTTTCCCGAATTGGCGCAGGCGTTCGCCGCGGTGTCCGGGGACGTGTGGGTGATGGGCGGCGAGGCCGTGTACCGGGCGGCGCTGCCGTTCGCAGACCGGATCGTGGTCACGGAGATCCAGGAGCACTTCGAGGGCGACACGTACGCGCCCGAGGTCGGGCGGGCGCCGGACTCCACCGGCGAGTGGCAGGAATCGTCGACGGGGCTGCACTACCGGTTGCTGACCTGGGGCTGAGGTCAGCAACCGGCTCGCTTCAGCAGCGCCGCAGCAGGTCCTCCTCGGTTTCGCGGGGCACGAGCAGCTTCGCGAAGCCGTCGCGCACGCCGATGAGCGGCGGGCGGCCCACGAGGTTGTAGTTCGAAGCCAGCGAGTGGTGGTACGCGCCGGTGCACGGCACGGCCAGCAGGTCGCCGGCGTGCACGTCGTCGGGCAGGCAGACGTCGTCGGCCAGCACGTCACCCGACTCGCAGTGGCGGCCGACCACGGTCATCGGCGTGCGCGCGGCCTTCGTGCGCCGCCCGACGAGTCGCGCGGTGTAGCGGGCGCCGTACAGGGCGGGGCGCGCGTTGTCGCTCATGCCGCCGTCGACGGCGACGAACGTCCGGCTGCCGCGCTTCACCGCGCACACCCGGTACACCGTGATCCCGGCGGGGCCGACGATCGCGCGGCCGGGCTCGATCGTCAAGCGGGGCAAGGGAAAGTCGTGCGACGAGCATTCATAGGCCAGCGCGACCCGGAGCCGACGCGCGTAGCCGTCGAGATCGAACGACGCCTCGCGGTCGAGGTAGGGCACGGCGTGGCCGCCGCCGAGGTCCAGCTCGCCCAGGGTGACGCCGTACTGGTCGCGCACGCGCACCAGCACCTCCACCATGCGTCGCGCCGCCTCCTCGTACCGGTCGACGCGCGCGACCTGCGAGCCGATGTGGCAGTGCAGCCCGACCAGCCTGAGCCCGGGCTGCGCGAGCACGGCGGCGACGGCGCGGTCCACGTTGTCGCGGACGTCCGGGCGCAGCGAGAAGCCGAACTTCTGCCCTTCGGTGCCGGTGGTGATCGCCGCGTGGGTGTCGCCGGAGACGCCGGGCGTCACGCGGATCATGACCTGCTGCGCGCCGTGGGCCAGTGCGCCGAGCTGCTCGATCTCGTCGAGCGAGTCGAGCACGATGCGGCGCACGCCGTACTCCAGCGCGGCCTTGAGGTCTTCGGGGGTTTTCGCGTTGCCGTGCAACAGGATCCGCTCGGCGGGGAAGCCGACGGACCGCGCGACGGCGAGCTCGCCCGCCGAACACGTGTCCAGCGAGAGGCCTTCCTCCGCCATCCAGCGCACCACGGCGCGCGTACACAGCGCCTTGCTCGCGAAGGCCACCTCAGCCTCCGGCAGGGCACGGCGGTAGGCGCGCGCGGTGTCGCGCACTTGGGCCTCGTCGATGAGGTACGCCGGGGTCCCGAACCGGTTGGCCAGGTGGCTCACCGGAGCACCCGCGAAGATCAGCTCACCGCCTTCGCCGAGGCAGGTGCTGCGCGGCCAGAGCCCCGGCTCGAGATGGTCGGCGGCCTCACAACCGAGGCTGGGGAGGAGCTCGCTGAGTGTCACGGTGACCTCCGGACGATGTGCGAATTCGGACACCGTCAGCACACTGCGGTGGTGTTCGATTCGCCCCAGCCGTGAACACCACCCTGACGCTCCGCCCGGCCGCGCTGACACGCTTTTAACGCGCGAGTAACTTCGGCCACATTCCGTTTGACCTGCGAAGAGTCGATTTCTCCCGCCGCGTCCCGTCTCATGGGACATGGTTGAAGAGATGACGGACTTCGCGACCGAAACCGAGACGCACCGCCACGAGCTGCGGGTGCACTGCTACCGGCTGCTCGGTTCCTTCGACGAGGCCGAGGACCTGGTGCAGGAGACGCTGCTGCGCGCGTGGCGCGGCCGCGGCACCTACGACGGCCGCGCCGGCCTGCGCGCGTGGCTGTATCGCATCGCGACGCACGCGTGCCTGGATCACCTCACCGCACACCCGCGTGAGCTGCCGGTGCTGGACTTGCCGACGGCCGGCGGTTCCGATCTGGCGCCGCGGCCGGACGTCGCGGTGCCATGGCTGCAGCCGGTGCCCGACGACGTGCTCGGCGAGGTGGTCGCGCGCGAGACGGTGGAGCTGGCTTTCCTCGCGGCGATCCAGCACCTGTCCCCACGCCGCCGTGCGGCGGTGGTGCTGCGCGACGTGCTCGGCTGGTCGGCCCGCGAGACGGCGGCGGCGCTCGAGACGACGCCGGCGTCGATCAACACCGCCGTGCTGCAGGGGCGGGCGTCGCTGAAGGAGCACCTGCCGCAGCGGCGGACGGAGTGGTCGTCCGAGGGCAGCGACGAGGAACGCGCTGTGGTGGCGCGGTACATGGCGGCGTTGGTGGATCACGACGAAGAGGCGTTCGCTTCGTTGTTGCGCGAAGACGTCCGCTGCAGTCACGCCCCGGGCGCCGGCGGGCACGTCGGCGCGGAGCCGACTTGGTACGCGGGCCGAGAGACTGTGCTCGAAGGCTGGGCGCCCGCGTTGCGCGGCCCGGACGCCGTGGCGTTCCACGTGCTGGCAACGCGGGCCAACGGCCTCCCGGCGCTCGCGACCTACCTCCGGCTCGACGGTGCCTTCCGGGCCTTCGGGCTCAACGTGTTGCGAATCGCACGAGGGAATGTCGCTGAAGTGACAACATTCGCCCCGGTGGTGTTCGAGCTGTTCGACTTCCCGCAAACGCTGCCACTCGACTGACGCTGGTCAGCGTCCTCGGTGCTGGGCTTTTTTCGCGGCGCCGCACACGCAGCCGCGCTCGGCGGAGTGGCCCGCCGCGGTCGCCGCGCAGTACCTGCGGGCGATCACGTCGTGCTCCTCGAGCGGGTGCGGGCAGCTGGGGCAGGACGTCTCGGGCCGGACTTCCGCCGGGGTCTCGTGTTCGGCGGAAGTCATGACGTGGCCGGCTCCGGCGCGCGCTCGCGCAGTGGGGCGCCGACGGAGTGGAGGTGTTCGAGCACGTAGCCGTAGGAGCGCGCCCAGCCGCACTGGGCGTAGGAAATCCCGTGGCGGGCGCAGAACTCGCGCACGATCACCTGCGCGTGCTTCAGGTTCCCGCGAGCCATGCTCGGGAAGAGGTGGTGCTCGATCTGGTAGTTGAGGCCGCCGAGGGCGAAGTCGACGACGACGCCGCCGCGGATGTTGCGCGACGTCAGCACCTGCTTGCGCAGGAAGTCGAGCTTGTGGCCCGTCGTGAGCATTTCCATGCCCTTGTGGTTGGGAGCGAACGAACATCCCATGTACAAACCCCACAGGAACTGGTGTACGACGATGAACACCAGGCCCGTCAGCGGTGACAACACGATGAACACCGCGGCCAGGTACGCCACCAGGTGCCCGATCAGCAACACCGACTCGAGCTTGTGCCGGCGCATGTCACCGGCCCACACGGCGCGAACGCTCGACACGTGCAGATTGAGGCCTTCGAGCAGCAGCAGCGGGAAGAACAAGAACGCCTGGTACTTCGCCACCCAGCGCAGGAAACCGCGCTTTTCGTGGCTCTGCGCACGCGAGAACGCGAGCGCGGCGATGTCGACGTCCGGGTCCTCGTCCTCGTGGTTCGGGTTGGCGTGGTGGCGGTTGTGGGTGGCGATCCACCAGCCGTAGCTGAGCCCGGTGAGTCCACCGTGGACGAGTCCGGTGGCGTCGTTGGCCTTGCGGCTGGAGAAGATCTGCTTGTGGCCGGCGTCGTGGCCGATGAAGGCCAGCTGCGCGAACATCATCGCGAAGAAGGCAGCGAGGAAAAGCTGCCACCAGGAGTCGCCGAGGAACGCGAACGCCACCCAGCCGCCCGCGAAGGCAGCGAGGTTGAGGCCGATGCGGACTCCGTAGGCGGCACGGCGGCGCTTGAGCAGGCCGGCCGCCTTGATCAGCCGGGAAAGTTCGGCAAAATCGCTTCCGGTGGACGGTTCTGTGGCGTCGAAAGTTGAGGACGAAGTCATGCCAGCACCGCTCTGGTTCAGGCGAATCGCTTGTCCAGCGACGGTTTCCGGCCACGACGGGTCCGGGTCCAGTCCGGGAGAAGGGCGCTGGGGCCTGGCCGCGGTGGCACCGCAGCCTGTACCCACCCTCTCACCCTTGGCTTGCGAAGGCAATTGCCCACAGCTGTCGAGAAACCTTACGAAAGTCCCCACGACGACAGCAGGCTGAAAATCCGCTCGCGCTCGGCCGCGGTCAGCAGCCGGCTCGGCGGGCGCACGTCGGGCCGGCAGAGGCCGAGTTGTGACAACGCGTCCTTGACGACGCTCACGTTGTTGGCGTTGTGTTCGGCCGCGCGCAGCTGTTCGAACGGCCGGATCAGTTCCCACAGCCGCATGGCACCGGCGAAATCGCGCTCGCGCAGCCGGGCGAACAGATCGAGCGAGATGCGCGGCGCGACGTTCACCAGCCCCGACGTGAACCCCTGCGCGCCCACGGCGAAATAACCCGGCGCCGAAAGTTCGGCCAGCCCTGCGATCCACACGAACCGTTCGAGGCCGGCGTCACGCGAAACTGTTGCAAAACGCACGGGATCTGACACCGCGTACTTCACACCGATCACATTCGGCGCGGCGTCGGCGAGGCGCGCGAGCTCTTCGCCGCCGATATCGGGGTTGCGCACGTACAGCACCACGCCCACCTCCGGCACGGCCGACGCGATCGCGCGGTGGTACTCGACCCAGCCCTCGCGTGAGACGTACGGGTGCACCGGCTGGTGGATCATCACCAGGTCGGCACCGGTGTCGCGCGCGTGCCGGGCCGCCTTGACGGCCGTGCGCACGTCGTGCCCGACGCCGGCCAGCACGCTCGCCTCCCGCGCCGCCTTCACGGCGACCTCGAGGCACAGCCGGGTCTCGTGCTCGTCGAGCGCGTAGAACTCGCCGGTGTTGCCGTTGGGCGTGACCACCTCGACGCCGTTTGTCACCAGCCGCTCGACGAGCCGGCCGTACGTCTCCGCCTCGACCCCGCCACTCCCGTTGAACGGCGTCACGGGGATCGCGACGACGCCCGCCAACCGCCGTTTCTGCACTTCGAACGCCACTGGTGTGTCCGATCTGATATATGATGTGACGGCGCAGAGGGTAGCACGGGGTGGTGGGTCAAGCGTCCTGATCTTCGGGTCGGGCGGTCCGGTAGACCTGCACGGAGACGCCCTTGCCGGTCGTGCGGTGTTCGATGAGCTCGAGTGCGCGGCGCGGTGTTCCCGGCCGGAACAGCCGTTGTCCCTTTCCCAACACCACGGGGAACACCCACACGCGGTGCTCGTCGACCAGGCCGGCGGCCATCAGCGTCTGGAGCAGATCGCCGCTGCCGTGCACCTGCAGCTCCCGCCCGGGCTCGGCCTTGAGCTCGGTCACGGCCCGCACGACGTCGTCGCGCAGGAACGCCGTGCCCTGCCACGACGAACGCGTGAGCGTGCGCGAAGCGACGTACTTCGGCAACGTATTGAGCGGTCCCGCCACCGGGTCGGAGCCGCCGACGGAGGGCCAGTAGCCCGCGAAGATCTCGTACGTGCGGCGCCCGAGTAGGAACGCGTCGGCACGCGAGAACCAGTCGGCGGTGTACTCGGCCATCACCGCGTCGTAGTACGGCGTGAGCCAGCCGCCGAGGTCGAAGCCGCCGCGCGGGTCCTCGGTGGGCGTGCCCGGGCCCTGCACCACTCCGTCGAGGGAGACGAACGTGGTGGCGGTGAGCGTGGTCATGCCATCGACCCGAAGGTCGGCGCGCCCGCGGCCGCGTACTCCTGGATCACGACGCCGGTGCTCGTCGCGCTCGTCGACAGCGGGCGCAGTGCGAGTGGGTGCGCGCCGGCGGGGAACAGCGGGTGGCCTTCGCCGAGGACGACGGGGAAGACGAGCAGCCGGTACTCGTCGACGAGGTCGTCGAGCTCGGCCACGAGGCTGCCGCTGGCGTGGAGCTGCAGCTCGCCGTCGTAGCGGGCCTTCAATCGGCGGATCTCGGCGGCGAGGTTGCCGGAGACGACGTGCCTCGGCAGGTCACCGGTGCTCGGGCAGTAGTCGGCGATGTTCTTGACCTGCAGGAACGCCGACGCACGGCGCTGCCAGCGGGCCAGGGCCGCGCCCATCTGCGCGTCGACGTGACCCGGTCCGCGCACCACGCCGTCCAGGGTCAGGAACGCCGTGACGATTAGCTTGCCCATCGGTCGTCTCCCTCGTTCGTCGGGTCTGTGGTGAACCGTCGAACGAGGGACGCGCCGAATCGACAACTTCTTGTGCGCGGGCTACCAGTTTTTGTGCCGGGTTTTTCAGTCGGCGAGGAACGCGGCGAGTTGCTCGACCACGAACGCGTGGTCGTCGGCCTGCGGCAGGCCCGAGACGCCGACCGTGCCGACCGGCCCGACGTCCTTGACCAGCACCGGGAACACGCCACCGTGGGCCGCGTACAGGTCGGGGTTGAGGCGCGAGTCGGCCTCGAAGCTGCTGCCCTTCGCACGGAACTGCGTGCCCACGAGGAACGAGCTGTGCCCGTAGCGGTCGACGACGCGGCTCTTGCGGTCGATCCAGGCGTCGTTGTCGGCCGATGTTCCCGGGAGTGCGGCGTGGAACAACCGCTGTCCGTTTCTGCGCACGGAGATCGTGACGGGTAGGGCGCGTTCGCGCGCCGCGGCGAGCAGGTGCTGGCCGAGTGCGAGGGCGGTCTCGTTGTCGAACCGGGGGAACACCAGCCGGCTCTCCTGCTCGAGGAGCTCCTGCATGAGCTCGGTTTCGGTCGTCATGTCCGATATTAAATCAACACTGTTGTGTAATTGCCACCGTGTTCAGCCGCGGTTCACATTCGGCTGCTTGTCGTGTGCCGTGACCTGGGGAAGGCTGCTTGCCGCGCGTGATGTGGATCTCCGTCACGCACATTCCGGACGAGGAGGTACGGATGGGGCAGGCGGAAGGGCGGCTGAGCCGTCGCTCGGTTCTCGGCGGCGCGGCGGCGGCCGGCATGGCAGGCGCGGCGGCGGGTCTCGGCGGCGCGTTCGCTGAGGCGGCCGCGGGCCCCCGGCGGCGCGGCAGCCTCGACGACGTCGAGCACGTCGTGGTGCTCATGCAGGAGAACCGGTCGTTCGACCACTACTACGGCACGGCGGCCGGCGTCCGCGGCTTCGGCGACACCGCGGCGGTGCGTGACGTGTTCCGCCAGCCCGACGCGAAGCGCACCGACGGCGGCCACCTGCTGCCGTTCCACGTCGACACCGCGCTCGTCGACGGCCAGGACCTCGGCGACCTCGCGCACGACTGGGCCACCACGCACCAGGCGTGGGCCAACGGCGCCTACGACGCGTGGGTCCCGGCGAAGACCGAGATGACCATGAGCTACTTCAACCGCGACGACCTGCCGTTCCACCGGGCGCTCGCGAGCGCGTTCACCCTGTGCGACAACTACTTCTGCTCGCTGCAGGGCCCGACTACGCCCAACCGCCTCTACCACTGGACGGGCATGATCGACCCGGACGGCGCGCTCGGCGGCCCCGCGACGTGGAACCCGGACGACTACAAGCCCGTCTACCGCTGGACGACCTACCCCGAGCGCCTGCAGGCCGCCGGGATCTCCTGGCAGGTCTACGCGAACGACGAGGTCGGCGACGGCGCGGACGGGTACGTCGGCGACTACGGCGACAATCCACTGTGGTTGTTCCAGCAGTACCATGACGCGCTGGCGTCGGCGGACCCGAAGAAGCGCCAGCTCGCCGAGCGGGCCAGCCTGCGCACACAGTGGAAGGCGGATTCGGGGCAGGGCAAGAACGTCGACCACGTGCTGCAGCAGTTCGTGGCGGACTGCAAGGCGGGCACGCTGCCGGTGGTTTGGTGGGTGGTGGCGCCGTACGCGTACTGCGAACACCCGGCCGCGCGGCCGGTCGACGGCGCGGCATACACGCAGCGCGTGCTGAAGGCGTTGTGGGACAACCCGAAGCTGTGGGAGTCCACTGTGGTCCTGATCAACTACGACGAGAACGACGGGTTCTTCGACCACGTCGTGCCGCCGTGCGCTCCGGCCGGGACGCCGGGCGAACTGCTGCCGGTGAACCAGCCGTCGGGCCCCGGCGGCGTCGGGACGGGCGCACTGGCGCCGATCGGCCTCGGCCCGCGCGTGCCGATGACAGTGATCTCGCCGTGGAGCCGCGGCGGGTTCGTGAACTCGCAGGTCTTCGACCACACGTCCGTGCTGCGGTTCCTGGAGACGTGGACGGGTGTGCGCGAGCCCAACATCTCGGCGTGGCGCCGCGAGATCTGCGGTGACCTGACCAGCTGCTTCGACTTTTCGCGTCGGGATGTTTCCATCCCCACGCTGCCGGACGCGACGGCGTTGCGTGCCGAAGCGGACCGGACGCAGACGAAGCTGCCCAAGCCGGCGCCCCCGCTGACAGGGCAGCAGGCAATGCCGGAACAGGAGCGCGGTACGGCTCCGGCGCGGGCGTTGCCTTACCAGCCGGTGGCTTTTGTTTCGGTGGGTGCGGGGTCGCTGGCTTTGCAGGCGTCGAACCACGGGGCGGCTGGTTTGCAGTTGGCTTCTTACGCTTATCACGCCGGTGGGGTTTCGCAGCGGTTCGACGTTTCCGGTGGTGGTTCTGCTGCTGGGAAGATTGCGTTTTCCGGTTCTTATGACATCGCGGTTCACGGACCTAATGGATTTGTGGTGGAGGCGTCAGGGGATTCGTCGACTTCGGGGGTGGAGGTCACGGCTTCCATTTCGGGTTCGGCCGCGCACCCGGTTTTCCAGGTAAAGGTGACGAATTCCACGTCTCGGCCGGCGACGTTGACGGTGAAGGGGCGCCCCGGCTTTGTGGTGGGTGCGCACGGTTCGCACACGCTTTCCGTTGATGCGCTGACCGACCATTCCGGCTGGTACGACGTGCAGCTGTCGCTCGTCGGGCACCCGGAGTGGCATCGGCGGTTCGCCGGGCACCTGGAGAACGGGCAGCCGAGCAGGACGGCTTGATCTGGCTGCGCGAGGGGACCGTTCGCTGGGCGAAGGGTCCCCTCGCGCGGCGCTCGCGCATGACTGGACCTCTCGCGCGCTCGGCGGCGTGACTGGACCTTTCGCGCGCGGGTTGCGCCGCGAGGGGACCTTTCGTGCCCAACCTGTGGGTGCGACTGGACCACTCGTGCGCTGGCTGAGACGCGACGGGACCGTTCGTGCCGTCGATTGAGTGCGAGCGGTCCGGTCGCGGCGCACCGAGCGCGGGCGAGGGGACCTCTCGTGCCACAGCAGCGGAGCGAGTGGTCGCTTCGTGCCAGTCTCGACGCCGCGAGTGGTCCCCTCGCGCCGGCGTGACTGCGCGACTGCGCGACTGGACCGTTCGCGCACATGAACCGGCACGAGGGGACCGTTCGCCCAGCGAATGGCCCCCTCGTGAGGCGTCAGCCCCGCAAAGCGTTCAACGCGAACGCCGCATACATCGCCACCCCAGCCGGCATCGCGGCCTCGTCGAAGATCACCCGGTTCGAGTGATTCGCGGGAGCGTCCGAGGGCGAAAGCCCCGGCGGGCAGGCCCCGAGGAACGCGAACGCCCCCGGAACCCGTTGCAGTACATACGAAAAGTCCTCCGCCCCCATGATCGGGTGCGGGATCTCCTGGACGTTCTCCTCGCCGAGCACCGTCGCGCCAAGGGCCAGCACCTCGGCGGCCACCGCGGCGTCGTTCACGGTCGGCGGGTAGCCCGGCTCGATGTCGGCCAGGACGCGGCAGCCGTGGGCCGCCCCGATGGACTCGCAGACGCGGGGCAGCTCGGTCCGGACCACGGCGCGCGTGGCTTCCGACAGGGTGCGGATGGTCCCTTCGAGCACGGCCGTCTCGGGGATGATGTTCGTGGTCGTGCCGGCCTCGATGCGGGTCACGGAGATCACGGCGGGGTCGAAGACGCCGATGCGGCGGGTGACCATCGTCTGCAGGGCGCCGACCATCGCGGCCGCCGCGGGGACGGGGTCGATGGCTTCCTGCGGGGCGGACCCGTGGCCGCCGCGGCCGGTGACGTCGACGCGGAAGGTGTCGGCGGACGCCATCATCGCGCCGCCGCGGACCTGGAGGAGGCCGGTGGGCGTGTTGGCCATCATGTGGAGGCCGAAGGCCTGTGAGACGCGCGGGCCGGCGGCGTCGAGCACGCCCTCGTGGATCATGAAACGCGCGCCGTGGTGGCCTTCCTCGCCGGGCTGGAACATGAAGACCACGGAGCCGGCCAAGGAGTCGACGCGCGAGGCCAGCAGGCGGGCGGCGGAGGCGAGCATGGCGACGTGGGTGTCGTGCCCGCAGGCGTGCATGGAGTCGTCGACCTCGGACGAGAACTCGAGGCCGGTGTCCTCGTGCAGCGGCAACGCGTCCATGTCCCCGCGCAGCAGCACGGCCGGGCCCGGGCGCGCGCCGCGCAGCACGGCGGTGAGCGACGTCGTGGAGCGGCCTTCGGTCACGGAAAGCGGCAGGTCGGCCAGGGCCGAACGGATGGCTTCCTGCGTCTGGGGCAGCTGGAGCCCCTGCTCCGGCCGGCGGTGCAGAGCGCGGCGCAACGCGACGGTGCGGTCCTGCAGCTCCCGCGCGGCGTCGAGCAGCCCGTCGAGGCGGGTGTCCGGGAGAGTCGGCAGGTCGGTGGGTCCGGTCATGGCTCGATAGTGGCACCACGGACGCTTCGGGTGCACCGTGCGTGCGCTCGCATCGGTGGCGGAATACGGTGTGCGCATGGCGGTGCAAGAGCCGGTCACGGGCTTCGCGATGGCAGTGGTCCGAGAAGACGGTCGGTGGCGGTGCAGTGCGCTCGATCCCGCGGCGCTCACGGAGCTCGACGCGGCGATCACCGAGCTGGGGAAACTCCGCTCGACCGGCGCGGCGTTCGGGCTCCTGGCGGTGGACGACGAGTTCTTCGTGATCGTGCGGCCGAGCCCGCGGGGGCCGTCGCTGTTGCTGTCGGACGCCGCGGCGGCGCTCGACTACGACATCGCCGCGGACGTGCTCGACGTCCTGCGCGTCGACCCTCCCGACGAGGACGACGACGCCGTCTGGCCCGAAGGCGACCTCGACATCCTCACCGATCTCGGACTGCCGGGCGGCGAGCTTGAAGTTATCGTCGGAGAGGTGGATCTCTACCCCGACGAGCAGCTCCAGATGGTCGCTCAGCGCTGCGGCTTCGCGGCCGAGTTCTCGAAACTTCTGGACGAGCTCTGAGACGCCCGGCCGACACCGAAGCCGTGCAGGCGGCGCTCGAAGCCGCGCGCGGTCCAGGCGCCGATGTGCCCATCGGCGCCGTGGTGTTCGGCCCTGACGGAAGGCCTCTCGCCGCGGCCCGCAACGCCCGCGTCGAGCTCGGCGACCCCACCGCCCACGCGGAGATCCTCGCCCTGCGCGCGGCCGCCCGCGTCCACGGCGACGGGTGGCGCCTGGAGGGCTGCACGCTCGCCGTGACGTTGGAACCATGCACGATGTGCGCGGGCGCCCTCGTGCTCGCCCGCGTGGCCCGCCTGGTGTTCGGCGCGTGGGAGCCCAAGACCGGCGCCGTGTCCTCCCTGTGGGACGTCGTGCGCGACCGCCGGCTCAACCACCGCCCCGAAGTCCACGGCGGTGTGCTGGCCGCGGAGTGCGCCGAGCTGCTCGAGACGTACTTCGCCACCCGCCGCCACCCCGCCGACGTCGTGCCTTCGGCCTCCGGTATTGTTCTCGGCGGTGGCGTGTCCGAGCGGCCGAAGGAGCACGACTCGAAATCGTGTGACGGTTAATCCCGTCCGTGGGTTCAAATCCCACCGCCACCGCTCGCGAGTGGGCGAGCTATGTCGACGGAAAGCGTCGAGGTAGCTCGCTCGCTGTGTTTCTGGGGTGCAACCCCCAGGCCCCGCCCGGAGGGCGTTGCCCCCGGACCCCCGGTGGTGGTCACCTGCCGCGGGTTGGTCACTGTGGCGGATGGCCGTCGTTGAAAGACAAATCCGGTAGTTGTGCTCAGGTCGAGCTGCCGTCAGCGCAGCCGGTCGGCGGGCGTTCGGTTGCGGCGTACCGATTTGCCGGCGGACGCGGGCGGAAGCCGGGGACTCAGTCGAACGGCAGAACGGGTGTGCCGAACGGCTCCAGGAACGAGATCGTCTCCATGATCGTCGACACCCCGGTTTCCACGGCCCGCACGACCGCCGCGCACGCCTCGATCACCGGTTGCACCGCCTCTGTCGAGCGGTCCCCCGCCAGTACCGCCACCGCGGACGTCGCGGCTGACCCCGCGACGCAAGTGACCTGAGCGGCCGTCTCCGCCGCGAGCCGGTCGAGCAGATCGGCCAAGTCCAGCCCGACGGCGGCCGTGCGGGCGGCGGCTTCGGCGGCCTGCCGGTAGTGCACGTCGAGCTCGTCGGCGCGAGTGCGGAACAGGGCGGCGGGCTCGCCGCCCCAGCGCCGTTCCGCGCGGTGGGCGCCGCTTTCGAAGGCGAGGCGGGCGGTGACCAGGACATCGCGGCCGGTCGACAGGGTGCGGGCCGACTCGCGGATGGCGGGGGGTGAGCAGTCGATCTGCTGCAGCGCGGCCACGGGGTCCGGGGCGCCGAGGCGCGCGCCCGCCTTCCGCAGCGGCTCGAGGGTCGCGGCGGCTTTCTCCAGGGCCGGGTGCAGGAAGGGCATCAGGTGAACAGCGCCGTCGCCACCGCGGGGCGGATCTTCTCCGCGTGCCCGCCCGCCGCCATGCGCAGCCGGCCGGCGAGGTCGGACGTCGCGTCGCCCAGCACGCGGGCGTCGACGTCGCGGGCGGCCAGCGCGGCCTCCCAGCGCGAGGCCAGCTCGCGCGCCGGCGCGGAGATGCCGAACGGCGTGGACTCCAGGCGCGCCTCGGCGAAACGGCCGGCCGCCTGGTCGGCATCGGCCGCAGCCTTGTCCAGCGCGTCGGCCGCGGCGCGCAGCCGCTCACTCGTCGAGCTCGCCATGGCGACCTCCCCTTCCCGGAACAAACCAGTTCAAGGTGGCCAGGCCCCCACCTCGTCACCCTGTAGGGGGAGATCTAACCTCATCACGTCCTGTGTGGTCACTCGGCCGGGCGTAGGACTGTTCCACATCGTGAAGAGCCTTGACCCCGCTCGGCAGCGCTGACGACCATCGCGCCCATGCCAGCCACCCGCCCGCGCAGCCGACCCGGTCGCCTTCCCGGCGCAGGCACAGCCGCGCTCCGGTCGACGCGGCAAGTCACTCCGATCGGCCGAACTTCGCTCAACCAAGCCGATTCGCCCACCCGGAGGGCTTGATGTCGATCGACTTCCTGCGGTCGTCGGCCACCCCCGCCGACGGCATCCTCGAAGGCCCGCGCGTGCTGCGCCGGCTACCCGAAGGCGTCGAAGAACGCCCCTACGAACTGTTCACCCTCCGTCCTCTCGGCCGGGTGATCGGGGCCGAAATCGAGGGTGTCGGCCTCGGAGCGTCATTGACCCCCCAGGTTCGCGAAGAGCTGAACCGCGCGTTGCTGGAGTGGAAGGTGCTGTTCTTCCGCGAACAGAAAATGACGTCGGAACAACAGTGCGTGTTCGCTTCCCACTGGGGAGCGTTGGAAACCAACCCCTTCATCCCGCAAGGCGACAACAACGAAGTCGTCCGCTTCACCCGCACCGCGGGCATGCCGGGCTACGAGAACATCTGGCACACCGACGTCACCTGGCGCCCCGCACCCGCGCTCGGCTCCGTCCTCCGGCTGGTGGAGGTCCCGCCGGTCGGCGGCGACACGATGTGGGCCGACATGGCCGCTGCCTACGACAACCTGCCTGCCGACGTGCGCGAACGCATAGACGGACTCACCGCCGTCCACGATTTCGTGCCCGGCTTCGAACGCTTCACCGACCCGGACCTGCTGGCCGCCCACCGGAACCGCTTCCCGCCCGTCGAGCACCCGATCGTCCGCGTCCACCCCGAGACGGGCCGGCGGACGCTGTTCGTGAACCAGGCCTTCACCACCCACGTCGTCGGCCTCGGCAAACCGGAGAGCGACCGCCTGCTCCGCTACCTCTTCCTCCAGGCCCACATGCCCGAGTACCAGGTGCGCTTCCGCTGGACCCGTGACGCCGTGGCGTTCTGGGACAACCGCGCCACCCAGCACTACGCCGTGAACGACTACCACCCCCACAACCGGGTGGCCGAACGCGTCGCCATCGTGGGCGACCGGCCGTTCGGGGCTTAACCTGGTCGTATGAGCGAACCCAAGGCCGTGGTCACCGCGTTCCTGCAGGCTCTCGAGGACATGGACGTCGAGCGGGCGCTGAACCACGTCGCAGTCGACATCACCTACCAGAACGTGCCGCTCCCGGCCGCCCACGGCCTCGCGGCCGTGGAGAAGCAGCTGCGCATGCTGACCCGGTTCGGTACCGGGTTCGAAGCGCGCACGCACCACATCGCCGCCGACGGCAACGTCGTGCTCACCGAACGCACCGATGTGCTGCGCCGCGGCTCGTTCGCGGTGGAGTTCTGGGTGTGCGGCACCTTCGAGATCGAGAACGGCCGGATCGTGCTGTGGCGCGACTACTTCGACTGGACGACGTTCCTCGCGGCCAGCGCGAAGGGCGCCGGACGCGCGGCGGTGGCCGGAGCGAAGACGCTCATCGGCAAGGCCCGTTCGTGAGCGGTGCGGCCGCCAAGCCGCCGAGCCGCACCGCCCACGAACCCCCGGGGCAAACTTTTCGCGGACGCCGCGGTCGCGGGAGAAACGGAAGATCCCGCGTCCGCGGCGTACCCCAGCGGGGCGCGAAACCGCGCGAGCCGAACACGATCAACCCCCATGTGATCGTGTCGCCTCCCCCCGCGGTGTGCGACCCGTGAGCTCCCGGGAAGTGGTCTGGGCCACATTCTCGTGGGCTCGCGAGTAAAGGTACCTCCGCCGCAAACCGACCGCGCCAAAGCTTGACCTGCATTTAAGGCAGATAGGCCGTCCGGGTGACGACCCTGGGGAAACGCCCTCAGCGCTTCGGCGCGAGAAATCCTTCGACGGTGCCGATCCCGGTTCCCACGGCCACCTTTGTGGACCGGCGCGCCGACAGTTCGGCCACGTGCCGCAGCACCTGCGCCGCCGCTTCGCCGGCCAACGGCACGCACTCGTTGTCCTCGCCGCGGCGCACGGGGATCAGCTCGAGCCGCGGCCGGTCGCCGAGCAGGCACCCAGCGAGCAGCCCGTCGACGTGGCGGCCGCGCATCGCGGGCCAGTCGAACACGAGGTTGCCGAGGCTGTAGAGGATCGGGCGGCCGCGGTAGACCTCGACGGCCTGGATGCTGTGCGGCCCGTGGCCCACCACGAGGTCGGCGCCCGCGTCGATGATCGCGTGGGCGTAGACGATCTGGTACTCGGTGAGCTCGTCGCCCGGCAGTCCCCAGTGCATCGACACGACCACGTGGTCGGCCGCCGCGCGGGCGCGGTGGACGTCGGCGACCAGGCGTTCCAGGTCCGCCGGCACCGGGGTGGTGTGGACGATCGGCGGCCGGCCCGGCACGTCGAGCACCCGCGGATCCGGCTGGTACGAGGTGTACGCGCCGGCCACCGCGACGCCCGCCGAATCGGCCTTCGCCTCCTGGCCGACCGGCCAGCACAACGACGTGAACGCGAGGAAGGCGACGCGGCGATCGACCCGTTCGATCACGGCCGGCGTGTGCGCGGCGGTGAGGTTCGCACCACCGCCGCAGTAGGCGATGCCGGCCTTCTCCAGCACCGACAGGCTGGCGAGCATGGCCGGCGGCGGGTACGTCACGTTGTTGGCGACCGACACCACGTCGATGCCGACCGCGGTGAGCGCCTCGACCATTTCCGGCGCGGAATGGCGCCAATTCGGCTTGTGCGGGATGTCCAGACCGCCGTGGTCACCCATCGATCCCGACAGCGGGCCCTCGAGGTTGACAAAACGCACGTCGGCCCCGCTCAGCAACGGAGCCAACGCCCGGAATGCCGTTTTCGGCTCGCTTCGGCCCTGCACGTTGGCGTCTCCGCCGAGTACGAGAGAGATCACTGTGTCAACCCGTCCCTCGGAGGTAATTCCGCGAACTCGTTACGAATCGTTGCCTCTTAGTCTTCCTACCCTTCGCTTGTTCGGGGGACGATGCGTCGACCGTTCATGCAAAGGGGACTCAGGGTGACCATATCCGGTCGAAGAAAGAGCGTGCTGACCGCCGCTGCCGTCGCGGGCTTGGTCGTGAGCGGCGCTCCCGCCGCACTCGCCGCACCCAGCGCGGACGCGGTCGTCGCCGAGGTCTACGGCGGCGGCGGCAACTCCGGCGCCACGCTCACCAACGACTTCGTGGAGCTCGCGAACCACGGTGGCGCGCCGCTCGCGCTCGACGGCTACAGCGTGCAGTACCTGCCGGCCACGGCCAGTGCGTCGAGCACGTGGCAGGTCACGAAGCTCGCCGGCTCGGTCGCCGCGGGTGGACGTTACCTCGTTCAGGAGTCGAAGGGCACCGGCGGCACCGTCGCACTGCCCACCCCGGACGCGACCGGGACCATCGCGATGTCCGGGACCGCCGGCACGATCGCGCTTGTCAACGGCTCCACCGCGCTGACCTGCAAGACCGCCGCCGACTGCGCCGCCGACCCGCAGGTCAAGGACCTCGTCGGCTTCGGGGACGCCGTGGTCCGCGAGGGCACGCCGACCGCCGCCCTGTCGAACACGACCTCGGCCGCGCGCGCCGCGTCGCTCGCCGACACGGACAACAACAGCGCCGACTTCACCGTCGGCGACCCGACGCCCACCAACTCCAAGGGCGAGACGGCCGGCGGCGACACCGGCCCCGTCGACCCGGGCACCCCCGCGAAGATCCACGACATCCAGGGCACCACGCGGCTCTCGCCGCTCAAGGACAAGAAGGTCAGCGAGGTCACGGGCATCGTGACGGCCGTGCGCACCTTCGGTTCGTCGCGCGGCTTCTGGTTGACCGACCCGAACCCCGACAGTGACCCGCGAACCAGCGAGGGCCTGTTCGTGTTCACCGGCTCGACCACGCCCGCCGTCGCCGTCGGCGACGCGGTGACCGCGGCCGGCACGGTGAAGGAGTTCTACCCGGACGCCCCGGCGACGTCGAACTACCAGTCGCTCACCGAGCTGTCCAGTGCACAGTGGACGGTCGGAACGCACGGGAACCCGTTGCCCGCGCCCACGAAGATCACGCCCGACCAGATCCCGGACGTGCTCGCGCCCAACGCCGGCGGCAACATCGAGGCGCTGCCGCTGGAACCGGCGAAGTACGCGCTGGACTTCTGGGAGTCGCACGAGAGCGAGATCATCAGCATCTCCGACGCCCGCGTGGTCGGCCCGAGCAACGACTTCGACGAGCTCTACGTGACGACGAAGCCGCAGCAGAACCCGACGCCGCGCGGCGGCACGGTCTACCTCGGCTACGACAAGATCAACACCGGTGTGCTGAAGATCCAGTCGATCATCCCGTTCGACCAGCAGCCGTTCCCGAAGGTCAACACCGGTGACGTGCTCACCGGGACGACATCAGGCCCCGTGGAGTACAGCAGCTTCGGCGGCTACACGCTCTTCGCGTCGCAGATGGGTCCGGCGAAGGACAACCACCTGCAGAAGGAGGTCACTGCGCGCCAGCGTCCCGGCCAGCTCGCGGTGGCGACGTACAACGTCGAGAACCTCGCGCCGTCCGACCCGGACACGAAGTTCGCGCAGCTCGCGCACGGCATCGTCGACAACCTGGCCGCGCCGGACGTCGTGACCCTGGAGGAGATTCAGGACAACGACGGCGCCACCAACGACGGTGTGGTCGCCGCCGACGTGACGCTCAAGAAGTTCACCGACGCGATCATCGCGGCGGGCGGCCCGCACTACCAGTGGCGCGAGATCGACCCGACCAACGACGAGGACGGCGGCGAGCCGGGCGGCAACATCCGCGTGGGCTTCCTGTTCAACCCGGCGCGAGTGTCCTTCGTGGACCGTCCGGGTGGCAGCGCGCTGTCCTCGGTGGGTGTCGTGAAGGACCACGGCAAGGTGCACCTGACGCAGTCCCCGGGCCGCGTCGACCCGACGAACGACGCGTGGACCGACAGCCGCAAGCCGCTGGCCGGCGAGTTCGTCTTCCAGGGCCGCACGGTGTTCGTGATCGCCAACCACTTCAACTCCAAGGGCGGCGACCAGCCGACGCACGGCCGGTTCCAGCCGCCGGTGCGTAGCTCCGAGGTGCAGCGTCAGAAGCAGGCGACCGTGCTGAAGGGTTTCGTCTCGCAGCTGCTTTCGGCTGACCGCAACGTCAACGTGGTGGTCGCCGGCGACCTGAACGACTACCAGTTCTCGCCGGCGCTGGCCCAGCTGACGTCCGGCGGCCTGAAGGACCTCCTCGCGACGCTGCCCGCCGCCGAGCGGTACAGCTACGTGTTCGAGGGCCAGTCGCAGGTGCTGGATCACATCCTGGCCGCGCCGGCTCTTCGCGGCGTGGACTACGACGTGGTCCACATCAACGCCGAGTTCGCCGACCAGGCCAGCGACCACGACCCGCAGATCGTGCGGTTCCGGCCGTCGACGGGGAACAAGCTGGAGGACCTGGCTTACGACCTGCTGGACTACCTGGACCAGTTGTTGGGGCGGACAGCTCCGCGTAAGTAGTTCTTGATACACACCGAAGGCCACCATTCTCCGCGAATGGTGGCCTTCGGTGTCTTCGGGGTGGCTAGAATTGGCTCCTTGCAAGCGAACGGGGGCGCGGTGGCAGACGAGGACGAGGCCAAGAAGACCGGCTGGGGCACGCTCGGGCACCAGTGGATCACCGCGATCGCCGCGCTGGTCACGGCGCTGACCGGGGCCGGGTTCTTCGTCGGGCGGGCCAGTGCGCCGAGCACGCCCGCGCAGCCGGCGCCGGTGACCGCGACCGCGACCGTCACGGTGACGGCCGGTGCGCCGGTTTCGAACGGCCACGCGCCGCCGCGTTCCTCGGCGAGCAACGCGCCGGACGCGTACTTCACGGGCCCGGTCACGTTCGGCAGCATCAACCTCGACCTCAACCCGCCCGCGGAAGGCGACGAGAACGACATCGCGGACCACTTCGGCTCCGACCTCTTCACCACCGGTGAGAGCAGGATGCGAGTCTGGGTCGACGACGGCGTGCCCGGTCGCGACGATTGCAGCCGGCTGGCCGCGGCCGACGGCACGAACCAGCTCGACTCGCTGCACGCCGGCAGCATCGTCTGCGGGATCACCGCCAAGGGCCGCCCGTTCCGGCTGACGGTGAAGGTGTCGGCGGCCTCGGACCTGGTGACCGACGCGGTGGTCTGGAACGCGTAGCCGATCGGCGAGCAACCCGTAGCCGAAAGGCGTACGTGGTGATCAGCCCGCCGCATGTTGTCCCGGCAGCCGCGCGATTCGTACGTTCGGACCAACCGATGAGGAGGTCCGAATGCGCAGGATTTTGACCGTGGGCGCGGCTGTTCTGGTGGCCGGCACGGTGGTGGCGGCGCCCGCCATGGCGGTGTCCGGTGGGGAGCCCGCGGCCGACGGCGCGGCGCCGTGGATGGCGACGGTCGTGTTCAAGGGTGACGAGCCCTTGGTGCAGCGGGAAAGTTGCGGCGGCGCGTTGATCGCGCCGGATCGGGTGGTGACGGCGGCGCACTGCCTCGACCACGTGGACCCCACGCACTTCGAGGTGCACCTCGGGGGTGGGACGCTGTCGACGGATCCCGGGCGGATCGTGCCGATCGAGGGGTGGTCGGTCGACCCGGGGTTTCGGCTGATCCCGTCGCCGAAGGCGCCGGAGGACTACTCGAAGGCCAGTGCCGCCGACGATGTCGCGCTGATCAAGCTGGCGCGTCCGGTGTTCGACATTCCGACGTTGCCGGTGGCCAACAGGGCGCCGAAGCCAGGCTCCACTGTGGACGTCTACGGGCACGGGCTCACCAAAACACCGGACCCGAAGGACCCGCTGCCCGCGCTCGGTGACCAGCTCGCGCACGCGCAGCTCAAGGTGATCGACGACCAGGCGTGCGGGCAGTCGTTCGGGAGCCAGGACGTGGTCGACGGGCCGTCGGTGCTGTGTACGCAGGCCGCGGCCACGGTCTGTTCCGGCGACAGCGGCGGTCCGCTGGTTCAGGACGGCCGGCTCGTCGGCGTCGTCAGCTTCGCCGGTGAGGTCGCCGGTAAGCAGTGCGGCGAGCCGACCGCCAACGGGTTCGCCGACGCGGCCGCGTTGCGTTCCTTCCTGACGCAGCCGAGGCCGCCGCTGGCACCGATGACTCAGGTGGACCCCACGATCGCCGGCACCAAAGCCGCAGGCAACACGCTCACCTGTGACGCTCCGAAGTGGACCAACGGCACACCGGCCAAGGTGGACTACGCCTGGTACTCCAACAAGGTCGACCCCTCCAACGGCTTCGAGTTCTACATCCCGATCGAGGGCGCCACGAACCCCCAGCTCGCCGTCACCCCCGACCTCGCGGCCCACAAGCTGGACTGCGGCGTCACGGCCAGTACTGCGGGCGGCACCGTCGTGCTCTACGCCGACGTCATCTGACAGCTCAGCGTTTCGCTCGCCACCCCAGCGCCAGCACCGCCTGCACCAGCTCCTGGTACGACGGCTTCACTTCCTCGAGATACCGGTCCAGGTACTGCGGCCGCGCCGTCGACACCGGCTGCGGGTCATCGGCCGGCTCGAGGAAAGTGAGCCGGGCGACGTTGTGCAGGGCCATCTTCCACCAGCGGGAAGCGCGTTCGGCCGCCTTCTCCTCGCGTTCCTTCGCGGCGGAGACGGCGGCGTGCGCGTCGGCGAGCTGGTGGTCGATCTCGTCGGCGCGGGCGAGCTCCCAGGCACGCAGGTTGTCGGCCGAGCCGCGGGCCAGGCCGACGATTTCCTTGTAGCGCATAGCCGCGCTGGCGTCGTCCGTCATGCCGGTTCTCCCGTCTGCTCGGGGCGCTGGAAGGGGATGATGACTTCGGGGGCGCCGTGCGTGGTGCGGTCGAAGAACAACGCGCGGCCCTGGCGTGGCGACCAGTGCACGACCTGGCCGGCGGCGAACGGGGAGAGCTCGTTGCCCTGCACGTCGAGCGCCGCCCAGGTGCCGATGTCGTCGGTGCCGCCGAAGCCGAGCGTGTCCTTGAGACGCGCGATGCTGCGCCACCAGCCGATGGTGTGCACGCCGTGGCCCGGGCCCGTCTTGAGCACCGTGCGCAGGTGGTCGAGGCCGCTCTTGAGCTGGCCGGGGGCCTTGGTCTCCAGTGTGGGCAACGCGGCGTCCACTCCGTACAGCAGCAGGATCCGCGACGGGCCGCCGAGTTCCCCGTCCACAATGGAGGCCAGCAAAGCCGTCAGGTCATCGATCAAATCTGTCACGTGGCCCTCGGCGCGCAGCCGTTCCGTCAGCTCCAGGACGGCCGGCGCGCACGCCTCGATCGGGCAGTACAGCACGAACTCGACCTCGCCGATCTCGTACTGCCGCGCCAGCGACCGCGCCGCGGAGTCCATGATGGACAGTGCCTCCGCCGACGCGCCGCCCAGTACCGCGATGTTGCGGCCGGGCGCGCGGGGCAGCTCCACACCCTGTGCGGCCTCCGTCACGTCGATCGACTGGCCCAGCAGCGCGCGCGGGCGCGAGGTCGGCTTGAGTTCCGTGTACGCCGGGAACTGTTCCAGCACCGGGGAATGCGCGCCGTCGAACAGCCGGGGGCGCGGGAAGCGTCCTGAGTAGAGCTCCCACAGCTTGTGCTGCAGCTCCACGAACACGTTGCGGCTGCTCGCGTCGGGGATGTGTGCCAGCAGGTTGCCGTGCGCGACACCGGAGTCGTGGTTGATCACGGCGTGCCACTTCGGCGCGGACACCGCCGCGTTGTTCGTCTCCGCCAGCACGCGCCGCGCCTTCGGCATCGCGATGCGCAGCGTGCACTGCTCGAACACCGCAGGCTTGCCCCAGAACGCCTCGATGCCCGCGACGTCCTGGCTCGCGAGGACGAGGTGGATGCCCTGCGAACGCCCGCGCCGCGCGATGTCCTCCAGCAGCTGCGTGGCCGTGGCGGTGACCTGGTCGCGACCGGCGAACAGGTACTGGAACTCGTCGATCACGGCGACGATCCGTGGCCAGTGCCCGCCCGGGTCCTGCTCGCGCAGGTCGGCCAGGTTCGTGACCTCGTGTTCCTTGGCGGCGGCCGAACGCCGGCGCAGCTCGTCGGCGAGGAAGCGCAGCAGCGCGAGGCCGAACTCGCGGTCGGTGTTCACGTTGACACCCACGAGCTTCGCGTGCGGCAGCCAGCTCGCGTCCTTGCGGCCGGGCGCGAGGCCCGCGAACGACACGCCTTCCTTGAAGTCCAGCAGGTACAGCGCCAGCTCGTCCGGCGTGTAGCGCGCGGCGAGGCTGCCGAGCAGCGAGTACAGGAAGTTCGTCTTACCGGAACCGCTCGGCCCGCCGATCAGGGCGTGCGGGCTCGCGTCGCCGATCACGACCTCGACGGCTTCGCCCTCGTAGAACCCGACGGGCGCCCGCAGCTCCCGCGCCGAGCTCTCCTGGCCGAACTCCGTGGGCAGCAGGTCGGCGAACGAGCGTGGCCCGCCTTGCTTGGCGATCAACGCTTCCGCGATCCGCCCGGCCGCCCGGATCACCTGTCCGGAAGGCAACGGCGGATCGAGGTCCACGACGAGGTCGGTGCCGGTCATGCTGCTGATCGCGCGCCGCTCGTCGAGCAGGCTCAGCGATTCGATCGACGCGCTCACGGCCGTGGGCACGTCGATGAGGATGAGGCAGATTCCGGCGGCGAGCGCGCCGCTGGCCACGCGCTTGAGGTCGCGCGCGAGCTCGGGTTCCAGCGTCTCGCCGTTGCCGTAGAGCACCGCGATCCGGTACGGCTCCACCCGCTGGTTGCTGGCGCGCCGCAGCTCCCGCAGCGACGTGTGCCCGGCCTGCATGCCGGTGGCGTGGATGCGGCGGATGTGGCCGGCCAGCTCGTTGAGGAGGTCTTCCAGCCGCGTCGGGTCGTAGAGCGAAAGCGCGCTGGTGCGGCTGATCGGGTAGAGGTCGGGCAGGATCGCGGTGAGCTGCCCGATGTCCCAGAGGTGGATCTTCACGGCGCCGGGCTCGAACGTCGAGAGCACCCGCATCAGCAGGTTCTGCACGATCCCGTCGATTACCGGACGCGTTTTGGGCGCCGAGGTGATCTGCAGGTGCGACTCGTCGAGCAGGGGCACGGCGACGTCGAACGTCCGCGAGATGTCGCGGCCGGCCGCCGTCGCCGAGCCCACGCGCCACAGCCCCGGCGCGGTGATGCCGGGATTGGTCCCCACCCGGCCGAGCCATTCGCTCGGCGGCCGCCCCGCGGGACCCGGTGCGTTGGCCGTCACCAGGTCCCGCAGGGCGCCCGGGCCCGAGCTCCAGTCGGTGTAGAACGCGTTGCGCACGCCGCCGAGCGAAGCGAAAACCTCGTGCGCGGCCGGGTGCCGCGCCCATTCCGTCTGCTGCTCGGCGTCGGCGTGATTCATGCCGACCCGCACGATTTCCTGTTCGAGAGCGAGCCGCGCCACGTCGGCCTCCGCGGCTTCGCGGGCGCCGGCGGCGGCACCGAGCACGAGCCCGATCTGGTGCCGGACCCGGTCCAGCGCCGTCTGAACGCGGTTGCGCTGCTCGGCGGATTTACTGGCCATCGGTGTCGCTCATGACGCTTTCGTCCCTACAGGCGTGACTGGTATCCGCTCACCAGATCGTCGGCGGCGGCTAGGCGGGTGAGGAGATGGTCGAGTCCCTCGTCGGCCTGGTCCAGTTGCGTCGGCAGCCAAGGATCGGCTTTCGCCTGTGCGTCGACGAGCGCTCTGCGGGCGTCCCCGAGCAGGGACTTGGCCCGCTCGGCGTGGGCGCGCCCGTCGGTGAGGCCCGCCATCGCGGCGGTGAGCAACTGGTGGATCTCGGCGAGTCCCGACATGGAGCTACAACCGGGCCGAGTAGGAGTCGGCCGACGAAATACTGGCCTGGATGGTGCTTTGCATCCCGGTGATTCCGTTCAGCGCTTCGGCCAGCAGACCGTGGGCCTGGTTGACCTCGTGCTGACTGCTGCCCTGCGTCGCCTGGGAAAGCGACAACTGGGCTTCTTCGAGAGATTGCGCTGCCTGCTGCAGGGCGGCGATGCTCGCGGACGCCTTCTCGTTCGCGAGCGCGATGCCAGCGCGGATCTCTTCCACTCCGGGCATGGGGGCGGACTCCTCGGTGCGTCGGGGCTGGAACGACCACGTACAAACTTAGCGTGATCAGGTGTCTTCGGTAAGTGAGGAACTGGGGGAGAATCGACAAGGCCCCGGACGTGGGTGACGTCCGGGGCCTCGCGGGCAGCGGTTGGTGACGGGACCCCCGAACCGCGTTCCAGCCATGGTGACCTGCGGTTTTCGAGGCTCGCGCGCGTGTGGCCGCGCCCAGGTCAGGCCGGTATTCGTGACACCGATGAACCTCTCCGAACTTCTACGATCGAGTCTGCGGAGGAGACTAGCGGGTGCGGTCGGGGTGGGTTTCGGAGGTCCTCGGGTAGCCCCCGGCCTGCGCGGGCGTCGATCAGCAACGCTTCGGCAACGGCCTCCAGGTGGACGTGCACGGGAGAAAACGGGTATATGAAAGGAAATTCGCGTTTTCGGAAGTGGTGTGCCGCTTGGTCCTCTTCGCGCGCCGATCACGCGCGGTGAGGAATCGTGGCTACGCAACAAGAGTGGCGCTTCGGCCGGAGCCCGCGAACGACAAAACGCCGGGCAGCTCGTGAAAGCTGCCCGGCGTTTCGCCTGTTATCGCGGCGGAGGATACAGGATTCGAACCTGCGAGGGCGTGAACCCAACACGCTTTCCAAGCGTGCGCCTTAGGCCGCTCGGCCAATCCTCCGTGGAGAAGGGTACCGGATGGGGTGGTGCGGTCCCGCAGGTGGGCCGGGGGTGGCGATCAGGCGGGGACGACGTCGGCGACGACGATGGTGATGTTGTCGGGGCCGCCGCCGTCGTTGGCGAGGGTGATGAGGGCGGGGACGGCTTCGCCGGGGGTGCCGGCGGCCAGGGTCTCGGCGATGGCGGGTTCGCCGGCGCCGGCGGTGAGGCCGTCGGAGCAGAGCAGGAGGCGGTCGTCGGCGAGGGGGGTGAACTCCCAGACGTCCGGGTCGCCCGAGCCGGTGCTCTGCAGCGCCTTCATGAGCAGCGAGCGGCGCGGGTGGTCGATGGCTTCGGCCTGGGAGATGCGGCCGTCTTCGACGAGGGCCTGGACGAGGGTGTGGTCGCGCGTGATGCGGTGTAGCTCGCCGTCGCGCAGGAGGTAGCCACGGGAGTCGCCGATGTGGGCGGCGGCGAAGTGGACGCCGTCGAAGAGCAGGGTGGTGAGCGTGGTGCCCATGCCGTGGGTGGCGGGGTCCTGCTCGGCGACCTCGGCGAGGCGCTCGCCGACGCGCCGGACGCCGTCGGCGAGGGTGCTCTGGAGGTCGAGCGAGGTGAGGTCGAGCGAGCGCAGCTCGGAGTCCAGGCTCGCGAGCACGCCGACCGCAGTGGCACTGGCCACTTCCCCGTGGGGCTGACCACCGATACCGTCGGCCACGGCGAGCAGGCGTCCGCTGGCGTAGACGGAGTCCTCGTTGATCGAGCGTCGGCGCCCGGTGTCGGAACCCGCGGCGTAGCGCAGGGTGAACCGGGTCTGGTTGGTGGCCATGTCACCATGAAACCATTGGTTGACTGAGTTAACAAGCAAAACGCTGGAAACTCCGGTCATCAGCTATCGTGCTGGTCATGGACGACACCGCGACGGTCAGCGCCGCCGACATCGCCCGGCTCGCGGGGGTGCGCCGCGCCGCGGTGAGCAACTGGCGGCGGCGCCACGACGACTTCCCGCGCCCGGTCGGCGGCACCGCGTCCAGCCCGCTGTTCTCGCTGCCCGAGGTGCAGGCCTGGTTGGCCGGCCGCGGCCGGCCCGTGGAGCTCGCGCCGATCGACCTGGCGTGGCAACGGCTGCGCGCCCTCGGCGACGACCTCGAGCTGGACACTCGCGTCGCCGACGCCGGTGACTACCTCGCCGACGCCACCGAACGTCCCACGGACGACCCGGAGTTGCTCGCCCTCCTCGCCGAGGTGGCCACGACGAACGGCGCGACCTGGACGTTCGAGCAGCTCTGCGAACGCTACTTCGAAGCCCGCGCCCGCCGCGTCTCGCCGACGCCCCCCGCGTACGCGAGCCTGATGGTCCGCCTCGCCGGCGCGAAGGGGACCACCGTGCTCGACCCGGCGTGCGGCTTCGGGTCCCTGCTAATCGCCGCCGACGCCGCCGAGGCCACCCGCGCCCAGGGCCAGGACAGCGACCCCACCACTGCCCGCATCGCCGCCCTGCGCCTGCGTCTCCACGGCGCCGACACCGAAGTCCACGCCGGCGACTCCCTCCGTGAAGACGCCTTCACCGGCCAGCAGGCCGACGTGGTCCTCTGCGACCCGCCGTTCAACGAACGCGCGTGGGGCCACGAAGAGCTCGTCGGCGACCCGCGCTGGGAGTACGGGCTGCCGCCGCGCGGGGAGTCGGAGCTCGCGTGGGTGCAGCACTGCCTCGCGCGCGTGAAACCCGGCGGCACCGTCGCCATCCTCATGCCCGGCGCGGCCGCCGGCCGGCGCAGCGGCAAACGCATCCGCGCCAACCTCCTGCGTGCCGGCGCCCTGCGCGCAGTGCTCACGCTCGCCCCCGGCGCCGACCTCTGGCTGCTGACGAGACCCGAGCCCGGCAGCCGCGCGCCCGCCACCGCGCTGATCACCGAGACGACTGTCGACGACGCCGAAGCCCTGTGGCGCGACCACCTCGACAACGGCACCGGCGAACGCATCATCGACCTCCTCGACGACGACGTCGACCTCACTCCCGCCCAGCGCCGCACCGCCCGCGAAGACCTCGGCGAGGCTTTCCTTGCCGCACAACGGCTTTTCGGCCGCGTCGGCCTCGAGCTCCCGCCGCTGCAGCCGACGGGCGAGGAACCGCCGCACACCACCGTCGGCGAGCTGGTGAAGGCAGGCGCGCTGGAGATCCACCACGCACCCGCGCGGACCGGCGACGGCGACGAACCCGTCCTGACCCCCGACGACGTCCTGGCCGGCCGCGCCCCCACCGGCTACGCGGCCCCCGACGACACGGCCGTGATCGCGCACGAAGGCGACGTGATCGCGTCCGTCACCGGCGCCGTCAAAGTCCACAGTGGACATCCCGTGCGGCTCGGCCCCGCGCTTTCGCTCTACCGCGTGGATCCCGCCCGCCTCGACGCCGAGTTCCTCGCCGGCTGCCTGCGCGCGGCCGATTTCCCCGTGCACAGCGCCTCGACCCGCATCGACGCGAGGCGCCTCAGAGTGCCGCGCTACCCGCTCGCCGAGCAACGCTCGTACGGCGCCGCCTTCCGCGCCCTCGCCGAGTTCGACCGGGCGCTGCGGGAGACGGCGGAAATCGGCCGTGACCTGGTCCGGCTAGGCTTTGCGGCGCTCGCCGAAGGACGGCTGCGGCCCGGCGCCTGAAGGGAACCCATGCTCATCGCCGATCGCTACGAGGTCGATGAGCTGCCGCTGGGCCGCGGCGGGATGGGCGCGGTGCACCGCGGGCACGACCGGCGGCTCGACCGGCGCGTCGCCATCAAGCTGCTGCGCCTGCCCGGCCGCGACGAAGAGCTCGAAGAACGCTTCGCCCGCGAAGCCCGCATCCTCGCGACGCTCGACCACGCCGGCGTCCCCACGTTGTACGACTTCGGCACCCACGACGACCGGTTGTTCCAGGTCATGCAGTTCGTCGACGGCGTCACGGTCGCCGATCTCCTCGCCGAGCACGGCCCGCTGCCGGTGCCGTGGGCCGCGGCGATCGCGGCGCAGACGGCCGCCGTGCTCGCGGCGGCCCACGCCCGGTCCGTCTGCCACCGCGACCTCAAGCCCGCCAACCTCATGCTGTGCCCCGATGGCAGCGTGAAGGTGATGGACTTCGGCCTCGCCGTGCTGCGCGAAGCCGACGTCGCCCGCTTCACCCGCGCCGGTCAGCTGCTGGGTACACCGTCGTACATGGCGCCGGAGCAGATCCAGCGCGGCCTCGCGGAGCCGCGGAGCGACCTGTATGCGCTGGGCTGCGCGTTGCACGAGATGCTCACCGGTCGCCAGCTCTTCACCGGTCCCACCGCGTACGCCGTGTTCGAGAAGCAGGTGAAGGACGCGCCCGCCGCCGTGTCGGGGGTCCCCGCCGCGCTCAACGCACTGCTCGCGGCGACCCTCGCGAAGGACCCGGCGGACCGCCCGTCCGGCGCCGACGTGTTGTACGCGCGCCTGGGCCCGTTCGTCCGTGATCTGCCGCCGTTGCCGGGTTTCCTGCACGCGTTGCCGAGTCCCGCGAGGATGTACGCCCGCGTGGTGGCGCAGGTCCGGGGATGACGAAACCTCCCGGCCCTGGTGCGGTCGGGAGGATTTCGCGGCGAAGACGTCAGGCCCGGACCGCCGGCCGGCCCTGCTCGGCCAGCGGCAGGCCGCGCTGCTGGATGCGGTAGTAGGTCAGCGCGTTCTGGACGCCGATGCTCAGGCCCAGCGTCAGCAGGATCGACGCCGAGGTGAGGCCGCTGCCGAAGCCCAGGTAGCCGCCGAGGAAGCCGAAGCCGACGCGAGCGCCGATGGTCGCGAGCCACAGCACGAGGGTCAGCGCCGAACCCTTCTGGAACGTCGTGGTGCCGCGCGCCGTGAGCGTGGTACTGGCGCTGCGGGCGAGTCCAAGGACGACCAGCACCGCGATGTCCGCGCCGAGCAGCACGAGTTCGCCGGTGCTCGCCTTCGGCAGCGCCTGGGCCGTCGTGAACACGCCGATGGCGGTGAGCACGAGCGGCGTCGTGACCAGCGACTTCCGGCTCAGCAGCGTGCCGCGCAGCTGCTTGTAGACCACGCGGTAGAGGACGAGGGCCGCGATGGCGAGGTAGGCGAGGATGGTCAGCGGGTTCATCGGGGGCTCCTTGGTCGGTGGTGACACCCAGATTCGTCCTTCCGACCTGCTGTTTCGTCGGCTCACGGGCGGGTTCCGGGTGGATCCTCGCGTCCACCCGGGGGTGGAGCCGCGCGAAATCGTGACCTCGGGACCGCAACCACCACCGGGGGACGGTCGTCTATCCCCGTGACAAGTTCGACTGACGAGTTCGACCCTGGGGGTACCGGATCGTGAAGAGGCTTCTGGTGGGGATCGCGGCCGTGGCCAGTGCGTTCGCGCTCGCCGCGTGTTCCGGCGGCGGTGCGTCGCCCGCCAACGTGACCGGAGGCGGCGCGGTGGAGGCCGGTGCCGGAGGCGGTGCGCCGACGACCTCGGTGGCCACGTCGAGCAGCGCGCCCGCGACCACGAGCAGCGCCCCGGCCACCACCAGCTCGCCGGCCACGAGCACGTCGAAGCCCAAGCCGACGAGCACCAAGCCGACCAGCACCAAACCGAAGCCCACCACGACCAAGCCGAAGCCGGCGACGACCACGGCCAACGTGCCGTGCGCCAAGGCCGCCGCCGCGTCGGGCACGGCCGCGTGCGTGGACATCTCGGCGCACAAGGCGTGGCTGCTGCAGGACGGCAAGGTGATCTACGGCCCCGTCTCGATGCTGCCGGGCCGCAAGGGCTACGCGACGCCGACGGGCTCGTTCCGCGTGCTGTCGAAGGAGAAGATGCACTACAGCCGCGAGTTCGACAACGCGCCCATGCCGAACTCGGTCTTCTTCTACCCCGGCGACGCCTTCCACACCGGCAGCCTGAAGACGTACTCCCACGGCTGCGTGCACCTCTCGGCGACGTCGTCGCTCAAGTTCTTCAACACCCTCCACATCGGCGACGTCGTGCAGGTCGTGCCCTGACGGGTGGGTGAAAAGCGAAGTGGGGGCGTCGGTCGAACCGGCGCCCCCACTTCTTTTTGTTCTTACGCAGCCAAGGGCCCGAACACGGCGGGACCGCTCGTGCCGTTCGTCCCGGAGTACGCCTGGCAGCTCGAGCGATACGCCGCCGCCTGCGAACCGTCCGGCCCGACGGCCTGGTCCGCCCACGTCCGGATCGTCCGGTAGGTGTCCGGGGCGTTGTGCTGCAGGTTGAGGTCGTGCCCGGCGGCCGGGGTCACCGCGGCCCGGATGCACGCGGCCGGCGCGAAGTACTGCGCCTCCTCCTTCTGCAGCGCCTGGCTCGAGGCGCAGTGCGCGGCGCCGGGGCCGCAGAAGAACAGGTCCTTCTCACCGTCCACGAGGAACATCGGGATCCGGATCTGCTCGGTGTGCGTGGACAGTGGCAGCGACAGCTCCTGCCCGGTGCTGGGGATCGCGCCGAGGGAGAGCTTGTTGTAGCGGTTGATGAACGTCGAGCCCTCGCCGAGCGTCACGGTGTCGCGCAACACGTTCTGGTCGTAATCGATCATTCCTTGATCGACATTGGACAACACGTAGAGGAAGTCCTGATCACGTCCGCCCGCCGGCGGCGTGAAGTACGTCGGGTCGAGGCCGACGGCGGACGCCGTCTTGGCGTCGATCATCGCCGGGTTGCGCGCGAAGCCGCTGAAGAACCGGACCAGCGGGTCGAGCTGGATGCTCGAGCCCCAGCCGGTGCCGATCACGGCGTCGGCGTCGTTGTAGATCGAGGACTCCAGCCACGACGTCGCCGTGCCATAGGAGTGCCCGACCAGGATCACGTGCTGGAACGGCGAGCCGCCGATCTTGCCCGCACGCAGCTGTTGGAGCACCTGGTGCGCGACCTCCGCCTGCACGTCGAGCGTGACCAGCGCGCCCGACGGGTGGGCGCTCTTGCCGTAGCCGAGGCGGTCGATGGCGAACACGCCGTAGCCGGCCGCGGTCATCTGCCGGACGAACGAGTAGGTCTCGGGCTGGTAGCCGGAGTCCCAGTACTGGTTGGTGTAGGTGATGCCGTGCAGCGCCAGCATCACCGTCTTCGCGGCGCCGGACGCCGGCAGGCACAGCCGGCCGTGGATGGTCAGCTCCGGCGGCGCCGTGATCGAGCCGACGGGCAGCGGAACCAACTGGTGGTTGAGCACTTCATTCGGCACCGTCGTGTCGACGAAGCTGCAGCCGGGCGAGAGCGGAAGCTGGGAGTTGGAGATGGGGAACGTTTCGGCCGACGCGCTCGGGGCCAGGCCGGTGCCGAGACCGAGGACGGTCAGGGTGGCCAGTGCCGCGTGCGCGAGTTTGAACCGGGAACGCCTCACGATCATCACCTCGTTGTGGGTCGTGGTGGAGCAGGCGTAAATTTTCTACACTCAACTGACGTCTTGATGGTTATTTGTAGACAAATATCAACCATCCGGGGCGGGCTCAGGTGTTCGAATATTCACAGCGTTCGCAGGTCCGGGTGACCTCCGTGGTCCGGTGCGGGTACTTAACGCGATTCACCCGGATGTGGTAACAACGTCCTTTTCGTGAGCGATAACCGATCACTCACGAAGGGGCATCGAATGGCCTGGAACAAGCTCCGCTCGCTGCTGACGGCCGCCGTGCTGGCCGTGGCGCTGGTCCCGATCACTGCGTCGGTAGCAGCGGCCGACGACGTTGCGCCGACCTTGCCTGTCGGCTTCGTGCTGCGGGACACGCCCACCGGGCTCTCGCCCTACGACTTCACCGACTTCGCGTGGCTGCCCGACGACAGCGTGCTGGCGCTGGGCAAGAGCGGTGCCGTCAACTGGGTCCCGGCCGACGGCTCGGGCGCCCCCGTACGGATCGCGAACTTCCCGGTCGAGACGCAGGGCGACATGGGGCTCACGAGCGTCGCGCTCGCCCCGGACTACGCGACGTCGCACCAGATCTACCTCAACCGCGCCGTGAGCACGGGCGGCGGCCAGTACGTGCTGCGCGCCGCGCGCTTCACCGTGACCCTCGACGGTTCGGGCCACCCCGCCGGGCTCACCGGCGAGAAGGTGATCTTCGAGCTGCCCGGCAGTCAGTACTACATCCACGGTCTCGACACCGTGATCCCCGCGCCCGACGGCACGCTCTGGTACTCCGCGGGCGACAACGGCGACGCGGGCAAGACCAACGAGGTCGCTTTCGCGGCGCTGGACCTCGACTCGCCGTCCGGCAAGATCCTGCACATCACGCCGGACGGCAAGGGTGTGCCGAGCAACCCGTACTACACGGCTTCGGCCCCGGATTCCACGCGCAGCAAGGTGTTCGCGAGCGGATTCCGCAACCCGTTCCGCTTCACGCTCGACCCGAAGAGCGGCCTGCCCGTGGTGGGCGACGTCGGCTGGTTCCTGTGGGAAGAGATCGACGTGGTGCAGCCCGGCGCGAACCTCGCGTGGCCGTGCTGGGAGGGCAACCACCCGACGCCGGGCTACAGCACCGACGCGCGCTGCGCCCACGTCGTGAACACGCCGCCGCTGTGGGAACACCAGCACGGCACCGGGCCGACGAACGGCAACAGTGTCACCGGCGGCGTTGTCTACAATGGAACGACGTACCCGGCCGCGTACCAGGGCGCGTATTTCTTCGGTGACTACGCGGGCCAGAAGCTGTGGACGCTCAAGTACAACGCGCAGGGCGCCCTCACTCAGACGCCGGTGAACCCGCCGCCGTTCGCGAACATCGACGGCGTCACGCGGATCTCCGCGGCGCCCAACGGCGACATCGTGTTCGCCGATCTCAACGGCAGCCGCCTGCGCCGCCTGAGCTACTCGACGAACAACGCGGCGCCGGTCGCGGTGGCGACGTCGTCGACCGATCCCGACACGCGTACGGTTTCCTTCGACGCCAGTGGTTCCTACGACTTCGACGGCGACGCGATCACCTACATCTGGAACTTCGGCGACGGCACCACGGCGACGGGAGTCACGACGAGCCACCAGTACGGCGCGGGAGCGTCGTTCACGGCCACGCTCACCGCCCAGGACCCCTTGGGTGCCAAGGCGACCACGACGGTCGCGGTCGCGCCGGGCAACCATTCACCGGACCTGGAACTGTCCACTCCGGACAAGACCTTCGCCGTCGGGGAGCCGGTTTCGCTGACCGCCACGGCCACCGACGAAGAGGACGGCGCCCTGCCCGTCACGTGGACGTCGCTGATCCGGCACTGTCCCGACCTCGGCGCGTGCCACGTGCATCCCGACGACGGCGCCACCGGCCCCTCGCTCTCCGTGCCGTTCACCGACCACACCGACTCGCGCATGGAGTTCACCGCGACGGTCACCGACAGCGCCGGCGTGAAGGCGAGCAAGACGTACGTCGCCATGCCGCGCCAGCACCGGCTCACGCTCGTGAGCACGCAGCCGGCTGCGCTCAGCATCCCCAGCGAGGGCGGCGTGAGCAGCGCGATGGTCACCGAGGGCGCGACCTTCGACGTGACGGCGGCGCCGCTGGGCAGCGACGGCGCGTCGAAGTTCACCGGCTGGCAGGGCGGGCCGGCCACCGCTTCGTGGTCGATCACCGTCGGCGCGAGCGACACGACGCTGACGGTGAACTACGCGACCGCGATAGACCAGCGCTACGCCGGGGAACCCGCGCTGCGCACGCTCGCCGGCGCGGCGACCGGTCTCGAGGTGATCGACGGCCCGGTGCACTACCGCCCGTACGCCAACGCCCGCCTGTACTGGACAGCGGCCACCGGCGTGCGCGAGATCGGTGGTCAGCTCCTCGCCGAGTACCTCGCGATCGGCGGGCACCAGGCCTACGGGCCGCCGGTGACCGACGAGACGCCGACCCCCGACGGCGTCGGCCGCTTCAATCACCTGCAGGGCACGCCGGGTACGCAGGCGGCGTCGATCTACTGGACGCCGTCGACGGGCGCGCACTCGATCCAGGGCTTGATCCGGGCGAAGTGGGCGGCGCTGGGCTGGGAAAAGACCATGGGCTACCCGATCAACGACGAGGCCGGCACGCCCGACGGAGTGGGCCGCTACAACCACTTCAGCGGCGGCGGCTCGATCTACTACACCGTGGCGACAGGTGCGCACTGGATCAACGGGGCGATCAAGCAGAAGTGGGCCGCGTACGGCTGGGAACGCGTCCTCGGTTATCCGACCACTGACGAATCGGTGACCCCGGACGGCGTCGGCCGGTACAACCACTTCACCGGTGGCGCTTCGATCTACTGGACGCCGTCGACGGGCGCGCACGAGATCGGTGGCGCGATCAAGCCGAAGTGGGCGGCGTACGGCTGGGAGCGAGGCTTCGGCTACCCGACCACGGACGAAACCGCGACGCCCAACGGAGCCGCGCGCTACAACCACTTCACCGGCAACGCGTCGGTCTACTGGAGCCCGGCGACGGGCGCGCACAACGTGAAGGGCGAGATCCGCAAGCGCTGGGCCGCGCTCGGGTGGGAGAAGTCGTACCTGGGACTGCCGACGTCGGACGAGTACCGCTACGGCACCGGCTATCGCAGCGATTTCCAGGGCGGGTACATCGTGTGGACGCCGACTGGCGGCCCGGTGGACCGGCGCTGGTGAGTGGTGGACGTCACCCACGCCGGGAGCAGCGGCGTGGGTGATCTGTCCATTGTGGCGTTCCGAAGGGTGGGAATTGCCCGCAAAGCCGGGAAGTAAGGAACTTTCAGACAAGGGTTCGTGAGGTAGCTTCGCGGAAGATCACGAGAGAGGTCTTCCATGCGCAAGTTCGCCCTGGCCGCCGTCGCCGGCGTTGCCGCCCTCACCGCGTTGTTCACGCCCGCCGTCGCATCCGCCACCCCTGGCCGGGGCGTCAGCGCGACCGTCATCGCACAGTGGACGGTCGGCAACACCGACTACGTGCTTCGCAAGATCACGATCGCCCCGGGCAGCCCCACCAGTCCCGGCACCACCGGCTGGCACAGCCACGAAGGCAACCTCTACGGCAAGGTCCTCTCCGGGACGCTGACCCACTACAAGTCCGACTGTTCCGTCGACGGGGTCTACAACAAGGGCGACAGCATCATGGAACCCGCCGGCGCCGACCACGTCCACGAAGGACGCAACGAAGGCACCACGCCGATGGTGCTGGAAGTCCTCTACGTCCTGCCCCACGGCGCGCCGCTCTCGGACGACGCGCCGAACCCGGGCTGCAGCTTCGACTGACCCGCGCCGGAACCGGGGGTGCCGCGGTCGGGGCGGCACCCGCGGTTCCTGTGGTTCAGAGGAGGTCGGCGGGCCGCGTGCCCTTCGAGGTGAGCGGCAGGCCGAGCGCGACGCGTTCGATCAGCCAGCTGCTCGGCCGGTAGCGCGGGTCCCCTGTGGACTGGTGCAGACCGGTGAGGACGCGCAGCACCTTGTCCGCACCGACGAGGTCGCCCCATTCCAGGGGGCCGCGCGGGTAGCCGAGGCCGAGGCGGACGGCGGTGTCGATGTCGGCCGGGTCGGCGAGGTTCTGGGCCGCGATGTAGCACGCCGTGTTGACGATCGAGGCCAGCAAGCGTTGCGCGACGGGTGCGGGGCCGTCCTGGACGATGGTCACCGGTTGGCCCGTGGCGGCCAAAGCGCCCCAGGCGGCGCGGCCCGCGGCGCGGTCGAGTCCCGGGTGGACGGACAGGGTGAGGCGGCCTTGGTAGCCGCTCAAGGCGTCCACGCCGCAGACGCGCGAGGCGGGCAGGCCGGCTCGGGCGGCGGCGTCCAAAGTGGACTCGCCGCGCAAGGCCACCAGCAGCACGGCGTCGGGGTACGCGTCGGCGACGACCTGCACGCCGGCGCCGTTGAGCAGGCGGCCGAGGCGTTCCTCGGCGGTGAACACGGGCTTGTCCGGGGCCGGCGGCGCAGCCGGTTCAGGCGCGACCTCCTGCTTGCCGTCGACGTAGCGGTAGAAGCCCTCGCCGTTCTTGCGCCCGAACAGCCCCGCCGCCACGCGCGGGCGCGTCAGCCACGACGGGCGCAGCCGCGGCTCGGAGTGGAAGCCGCTCCAGATGCTTTCGAGCACGGCGTGGGAGACGTCGAGGCCGGTGAGATCGAGCAGCTCGAACGGCCCGAGCTTGAGCCCCAGCACGTCGCGCGCGATGCGGTCGACATCCACCGGCTCGGCGACCGACTCGGACAGGATCTGCAGCGCCTCGGTGTTCAGGCCGCGCCCGGCGTGGTTGACCAGGAAGCCCGGCGCGTCCTTCGCGAGCACGGGTTCGTGGCCCCAGCGGCGTACCAGTTTCAGCGCCTCTTCGGGCAGCCACTCGACCGTGCGGACGCCGGGGACGACCTCGACCAGCCGCATCAGCGGCACGGGGTTGAAGAAGTGCAGGCCGACGACGCGCGTCGGATCGCTCAGGCCCGCGGCGATCTCCGTGACCGACAGCGAGCTCGTGTTGGTGGCGAACACCGTGTCGGGCCGGCAGACCTGCTCGAGCTTGCCGAACAGCACGCGTTTGGCCTCGAGGTCCTCGCGCACGGCCTCGATCACGAGGTCCACGTTCTGGGCCGGCGCGGACGGCGCGTCCACCATCACCAGGCGCTCCTTGGCGGCGCGCCCCTCGTCCTCGGACAGGCGGCCCTTGGTGACCAGCTTGTCGAGCATGCTGTGCACGTGGTCGAGCGCCGAGCGCACCGCGTCGAGGTCGAGGTCGGCGAGCTCGACCGTGACCCCGCCGGTCGCGGCGAGCTGGGCGATGCCGCGCCCCATCACGCCGGTCCCGACCACCCGAACCCTGCTGACCCGCTCGGCCCATCCCGCCACGTCGAACCACCTTCCCCACGAAGTCGTTACGCGCGAACGTACCGTCTCTCCGCAGTCGATGAACCGTCCTGGGAGGGCTAGTTCACAGCTTCCCGGCTTCACAGCCCCACGAAGTCGGCCATCTGTCCGGTGAGGTGCTCGAAGTAGGCGTCGGACGGGTCGACGCTGCCCACGTACTGCCCGAACAGCTCGAAGCTGATCGCGCCGAACAGCTGCGTCCACGCGCCGATCAGCCGGGTCACGACCTCGGCCGGCGCGTTCGTACCCAGATCCCGGGCCAGCCCCTCGGCCTGCCCGCGCAGCTCGGCGGACATCGGCGCCGTGACGGCCGGCTCGTGCGGATCGGCCTCGAGCAGCACCTTCGCCATCGCCTGCGCCACGCGCGCGGCGGGCACGATCGTGTCCTGCGGCGCCTGGTAGCCGGGGATCGGCGAGCCGTAGATCAGCGCGTACTCGTGCGGGTGCGCCTTGGCCCACGCGCGGGTGGCCTGCCAGACGGCGCGCCAGCGCTCGCGCGGGCCGCCGGTGCCCGGGTCGGCCTTCTCCGCGGCCTCGCCGACGGCGTCGTAGGCGTCGATGATCAGCTCGGTGAGCAGCCGGTCGCGGCTGGGGAAGTAGCGGTAGAGCGCCGAGGACACCATGCCCAGCTCACGCGCGACCGCGCGCAGTGACAACCCGTGCGCGCCGACCTCGGCCAGCTGGCGGCGGGCTTCATCCTTGATCTCCCGCGTCAGCTCGGCGCGGGCGCGTTCGCGGGCGGTCTTGGTGGCGGTCATGGGGACTAGTGTGCCACTTCGAGAGCGTTGCACAAAATGGAGAGCACTGCTCTTGACGCTGAGCGCGATGTGGTGTTCACTGATCTCAACGGAGAGCAGTGCTCTCGAAAAACTGGAGGTCGTGAGATGAACACCGAGAAGCGCTACATCAAGCCCGCCAAGGCCACCAACTCGTTCAACAACTTCGTGCAGTGGCTGACCAAGCGGGGTGTGAGCGTGGTGGGCAGCCGCGTGCTGATGGTCCGTGGCCGCAAGACCGGCGAGATCCGCGAGGTGCCGGTGAACCTCCTGCCGTTCGAGGGCGGCCGCTACCTGGTCGCGCCGCGCGGCGAGACGCAGTGGGTGCGCAACCTGCGCGTGGCCGGCGAGGGGCAGCTGCGCGTCGGCAAGCGCGTGGAGGGCTTCACCTACCGCGAGCTGACCGACGACGAGAAGCCCGTGCTGCTGCGCGCGTACCTCAAGCGCTGGAAGTTCGAGGTCGGCGTGTTCTTCGACGGTGTGGACGCCAAGGCGCCGGAGGAGAAGCTGCGCGAGATCGCGCCGGGCTACCCCATCTTCGAACTGATGCCCGCCTGAGCTACTTCTTCGTGGTCCGCCGAGCTGTGGCGGCGACGACCACGACCCCGACGAGGATCGCGACCAGCCCGATCAGGAACCACATCTTCTGACCGGTCATGAAGCTGCCGGTGATGACGCCGGCGCCCTGCAGGACCCAGACGGCCCCCACCAGCACCAGCACCGCGCCGATGGCCAGCGTGATCCAGCGTTTCACGACGGTTCCTCCTAGGTGGCCTCTTTCGCGACCAGGTCGTTGCGGTAGGCGTAGACGACGGCGTGCACGCGATCGCGCAGGCCGAGCTTCGCGAGCACGCGCGAGACGTGCGTCTTCACAGTCTCCTCGCCGACGTGAAGCTGGCGTGCGATCTCCGCGTTGCTGCGCGCGTCGGCTATGAGAAGGAGCACCTCGCGTTCGCGGGACGTGAGTCGCGCCAGCTCCGGCGGCTCGGCGGCGCGGGGCTCGAGGCTGGCGGCGAAGCCGGCCACGAGCCGGCGCGTGACGGACGGGTCGATCAACGCGTCACCCCGCGCCGCGACGCGCATGGCGGCCACCAGCTCCTCGGGGGCCAGGCTCTTGAGCAGGAAGCCGCTGGCGCCGGCGCGCAGGGCGCGGTAGACGTACTCGTCGGCGTCGTAGGTGGTCAGGACCAGCACGCGGGTGTCGTTGCCGGGGGTGGCGAGGATGGCCTCGGTGGCGGCGAGGCCGTCGAGGCGGGGCATGCGGACGTCGAGGACCGCGACGTCCGGCTTGAGGCGCTGGGTTTCCGCCACGGCTTCACGCCCGTCGGCCGCTTCGCCGACGCACTCGAAGTCGGGCTGCGTGTCGAGGAGGGCGCGCATGCCGGAGCGGAACATGGCGTGGTCGTCGGCGAGCAGCACGCGGATCATGCGACCTCCTGTGTCTTGCGGCACACCCGCACCCGGCCGGCGGCATGAGCGGGCCGGCGCGATTGTGTGCTCATGCCACCTCCAGAGGGAAGCTGGCCTTGACCTGCCAAGTGGTGTCTTTTTGGCCGTAGGTGACTTCGCCGCCGAAGAGCGTCACGCGCTGGCGAATGCCGGCGAGGCCGCGGTGGGCGCCGTCTCGTGATGTTGCGGGCCTGCCGGTCTCGTTGGCGACGGTGAGGACGATCTCGGTGCGCCGGTGGTCCAGCTCCAGCTCGACGGGCCCGGTGCCGTGGCGCAACGCGTTCGTGAGCGCTTCCTGCGCGATGCGGTAGAGGGCGACGTCGAGCGAGCCGGGGACTTCGCGCACGTCGCCGTGCACTGTGAGGCGCACAGGCAGACCCGCGGCGCGGACGGTGTCGAGCAGCTCGTCGAGGTTGTCCAGCCCGGGCTGCGCGGCTTCGTCGCCGCGCGCGTGCAGCAGATCCAGCAGGCGGCGCAGGTCGGCCATCGCGGAGCGGCTCGCTGACTCGACGGCTCCGAGCGAGGTCCGGACCGGGCTGTCTCCTTCGGGCAGCCCGAGCCGCGCGGCGCCGGCGTGGACGCCGATCGCGCTGACGTGGTGGGAGATCACGTCGTGCAGATCGCGGGCGATGGTCTCGCGCTCCTCGAGGACGGCCCTGCGGACGGCTTCGGCTTCGTGCCGTCGGCGCTCTTCGGCTTCGCGCTCGAGGTCGGCTATGTACGCGCCGCGGGCGGTCGTGTACCGCCCGACGAGCCACGGCAGCACCGCCGAGACGGCCATGCTGATCGCGATGAGCGCCGGATTCGAGCCCCGGCCACCGCCGAGCAGCTCCCCCGCGCCGACGCCCGCCAGCATCGCCGCCAGCGCCACCACCGCCGGCCCCACCCGCAACCACGCCCCGGCCCGATACCCGGCGACGAGGATGCCCGCGTTGTTGCCGACCACGAATCCGGTGCAGGTGCAGAGGAGCAGCGGGGCGGCGACGAAAAGCGCGGCGTGACCGGCTGCTACCCAGCCGGAGTATCTGGCCGCTCCGGCCAGGGCTGCGTCCACGATGACCGCGCCGGCGAGGACCACCCAGCCCCGCCAGCCGGCTTCGGGCAGGGGGCCGCGGAGGGTGAAGAGGGAGACGTCGCAGACCAGGCAGACGAGGGCCACCAGCAGGGATTGCCGCGCCAGTGACCCGTTGATGTCGCGCACTTGGCCAACTTACGCATCGGTGGCGGGGTTTTGGTGTGGTTTGGGGAGGGGGTGCGCGTTTGGTGGTGCGGGGTTGGTTGCGGGAGGTGGCTGCGCGAGGGGACCGGTGGGGTCGGGTTGGCTGAGTGGTGGGACCAGTCGCGCCTGGGTTGGCTGCGCGAGTGGACCAGTGGAGCCGGGATGGCAGCGCGAGCGGACCGCTCGGGCCGGGTTGGGCTGCGCGAGTAGATCGCTGAGCCGGGCTGATTTCGCGAGTGGACCGGTCGTGCATCTCGGCCGGTGGGACCAGTCGCGCCGGCTCGATGGTGCGGAGAGGACTGATCATGCCGGACTTGCCGCGCCACTGGACCCGTCGTGCCGGACTTTGCCGTGCGAAGGGACCGGTCGCGCCGGGTTCATGGTGAGTGGACCGGGCGGGTCAGGTCGGTGACGCGGCTGGACCGGTCGTCGTGTGCTGGCGGGTCGCGATGGGACGGCTCGTGCCGAGCCGGGGCCCGCGACGGGACCCGTCGTGCCGCTTCGGTGGTGCGCGCGGACTTCTGATGCCGAGCTTGCCGCACGGCGGCCTGTCACGTCGGGCTCGCGAGTGGACCGCTCGCGCCGCGCGTCGCGAATGGACCCGTCGTGCGGGGCTGGTGATGCGAGGGCTTCCGTCGCGCCGAGTTTGCTGTGCGAGGGGACCGATCGTGCCGTCTCAGGGGCGCGAGTGGACCGGTCGTGCGGGAGACCGCGGCGCGAGGGGATCGATCGCGCCGGAAACGACGACGCCGGCGTCACCCCCGATGGCGGTCGGGAGGCGACGCCGGCGCCGGCGTCGAGGGGGAGCCGGGTCAGTTGCCGTAGCGGCGGCGGCCCTGGCCTGGCTGTCCGGTGCCGCCCGGTTGGCCGCCGCGTTGGGTGGCGGCGGTGGCGGATTCCAGGGAGGTGGCGGTGGCGGTGGTGCCGTTGACCTTGGCGATGACGGTGACGTTGTCGCCGGTCTTGGGGGTCGTGGCGGACTTCTGGGTGGAGGAGTCGAGGACGTAGGTCTGCTTGTAGCCGTCCTTGCTGGTCAGGGTGACGGACGTCGCGCTGATCTCGGTGATGGCGCCGGTCTGGAGGCGTTCGGTGGTGTAGCCGCCGGCGGGGTCGGTGACGACGAAGTCGCCGTGGAGGGCGTCGCGCAGGGCGGCGGCGCCCCCGAAGCCGCCGAAGCCGCCCGGGCCGCCGGGGCCGCGGCCGGCGAAACCGCCCGGGCCGCCTTGACCACCGGGGCCGCCGAAGCCGCCGGGGCCCTGCTGTGCGGAAGCGTCATTGGAGCTCGTGCCCGCCCAGATCGCGAGGCCGCCGCCCACGGCGATGACCACCGCGACGCCCGCGGCGATCGCCGTTTTGCGGCCCGACCACGACTTCTTCGGGGCCGCCGGTGGCTCGCCGCCAGGTGCGCCCCAGGTGGCGCCCTGTGCTGGATCGGTCGTCATGGTGTTTTCCTCCGCGTCTTGACTGTCCGACCGAGAGTCGCGGCCGCCGCTGTGCGGGAGCTGTGTCCGGAGTGGGTTGACGCTGTGCAAGAGGGCCACGAATGGCTGAACACGCGCACAGGAAATGCACAGTCACCGCACAGCTCGGCCTGAACACCGGGCCCGAGGATGGCACCATGAGCAGTATGAACGCGACGTCGCCCGGCCGGGGCAAGGACGAGCTGCGCCGCGCCGACGGCAGCCCGGTGCGCGTGCTGGTGGTGGACGACGAGTCGACCCTGGCCGAGCTCGTCGCCATGGCGCTGCGCATGGAGGGCTGGGAGGTGCGCAGCGCGGGCGACGGCACGGAGGCCGTCCGCGTGGCGCGAGACTTCCGGCCCGACGCCGTGGTGCTCGACGTGATGCTGCCCGACTTCGACGGTCTCGAAGTGCTGCGCCGCATGCGCGCCGAGGCGCCGTTCCTGCCGGTGCTGTTCCTCACCGCCAAGGACGCCGTCGAAGACCGCATCGCCGGTCTCACCGCGGGCGGCGACGACTACGTCACCAAACCTTTCAGCCTCGAAGAGGTCGCGCTCCGGCTGCGCGCCCTCCTCAGACGCGCCAACGGGGTCACCGGCGCCAGCGGCTCCCAGCTCGTGGTCGGCGACCTGACACTCGACGAGGACAGCCGCGAGGTCCACCGCGGCGGCGACCTCGTGCCGCTCACCGCCACGGAGTTCGAGCTGCTGCGCTACCTCATGCGCAACCCCAAGCGCGTGCTGAGCAAGGCGCAGATCCTCGACCGCGTGTGGAGCTACGACTTCGGCGGCCAGGCCAATATCGTCGAGCTCTACATCTCCTACCTGCGCAAGAAGATCGACGCCGACCGCGAGCCCATGATCCACACGATGCGCGGCGCGGGGTATGTCCTCAAGCCCGCCGGCTGACGCGCCCCCGGGCCGCGCGCGCCGGCCGTGGTCGCTGCGGCGCCGGCTGATCGTGCAGCTGGCGGCGCTGCTGGCACTCGTCTGCCTGGTGGTCGGCGTGGTCACGGAGTTCGCGCTGCAGGACTTCCTGGTCGGCCAGCTGGACAAACGCCTCGCCGCGGCGACCGACCGCGGGTTCCGCAGCGGCGACCGTCCACCGTGGATCTACGGCGACAAACCGCCACCCGACCCGCTGCGCGTGCTCGGCCAAGGCGACGGCACGCTCGCCGTCCAGGTCCACAACGGCGCGGTGCGCGCGGCCGTGCTCAACTTCGGCTCCGCCACGCCGTCGAAGGTCAAGCCGCCGCTGCAGTCGATCTCCACCGCGCAGCAGAAGATGCTGCTCGGCCTGCCGCCCGACGGCCACCGCCGCACGATCGACCTCGGCGGCGACCTCGGCGAGTACCGGGTGATCGCGTCGTTCTCCCCGTCGGGTGACTTCTCCGTGGTCGGCCTGCCGCTCTCGGACGTCACGGACACGTTGTGGCGCTTGGGGTTCATCTTCGGCGGTGTGGCGCTCGGCGGCATCATCGTGGCCGGCGTCGCGGGCGCCGTCACGATCCGGCGCACCATGGCGCCGCTCGACCGGCTGGCCGCCACCGCGTCGCGCGTGTCGGAGCTGCAGCTCGACCGCGGCGAGGTGGCGCTGTCGGAGCGGGTGCCCGAAGTGGACACCGACCCGCGCACCGAGGTCGGCAAGGTCGGCTTCGCGCTCAACCGCATGCTCGGCCACATCGCCAACGCGCTGAAAGCCCGCCAGGCCAGCGAAAGCCGCGTGCGCCAGTTCGTCGCCGACGCGAGCCACGAGCTGCGCACGCCGCTGGCCGCCATCCGCGGCTACGCGGAGCTCACGCGCCGCAGCAAGGAGCAGGTGCCGCCCGACGTCGCGTTCGCCATGAACCGCGTCGAATCCGAGTCGGCGCGCATGACGACGCTGGTGGAGGACCTGCTGCTGCTCGCCCGGCTCGACTCCGGCCGACCCGTCGTGCCCGAGCCGGTGGACCTCTCGCGCCTGGTGGCCGACGCCGTCGCCGACTCCCACGTGGCCGGTCCCGGTCACAAGTGGCGGCTCGAGGCGCCCGGCGAGCCCATCAGCGTGCACGGCGACGCCGGCCAGCTGCACCAGGTCGTGCTCAACCTCCTGGGCAACGCCCGCACCCACACCCCGCCCGGTACCACCGTGACCACGGGTCTGTCCACAAAGGATGGCTGGGTGCGGCTCTCGGTGCTCGACGACGGCCCCGGCATCCCGCCGGAAATCCTGCCGGACGTGTTCGAACGCTTCGCCCGCGGCGACAACTCACGCTCCCGCGCGGCCGGCAGCACCGGACTCGGCCTGGCCATCGTCGCCGCCGTCGTGGCCGCGCACAGCGGTCGCGTCTCGGTGTTCAGTGAGCCCGGACGAACAGAGTTTGTCGCAATGTTCCCAGAGTTTCGTGACCCTGCTATCACCCGGTCGTGAATTTCTCACAGGACGTGCACAGCAAGCGCACATGTGAGCCACAAACCCCGTCGTGAGCATGGCCGCATGACGAGTGCCCTCACCGCGTCCGGACCGACCACAGTGGACCCGACCGACGCGGCACCGCCCGTTCAGGGGCCCAGATGGGTGCGGCCGGCGGTCGCGGTGCTCCTGGTCGCGACCGCTGCGCTGTATGTCACCGATGTCGCGATTTCGGGCTGGGGCAACGACTTCTACGCCATGGCCGTGCAGGCCGGCACCGAGAGCTGGAAGGCGTGGTTCTTCGGCTCGCTCGATCCGGGCAACGTGGTCACCGTCGACAAACCGCCGTTCTCGCTGTGGGTCATGGGGCTTTCTGGCCGGATCTTCGGCTTCTCCAGCTGGAGCATGCTGGTGCCCGACGCGCTGGCGGGCGTCGCGTCCGTCGGCCTGCTCTACCTCGCGGTACGCCGGCTGTCCGGCCCGGGCGCCGGGTTGCTCGCGGGCTCCGCGCTCGCGCTGACGCCGGTCGCCGCCCTGATGTTCCGCTTCGACAACCCCGACGCGTTCCTCGTGCTGCTCCTGGTCGCCGGCGGTTACTGCGTGGTGCGCGCTCTGGAGCGGGCGAGCACGAAGTGGCTGTTGCTCGCCGGCGTCGCGATCGGGTTCGGGTTCCTCGACAAGATGCTGCAGGCGTTCCTGGTGCTGCCGGCGTTCGTGCTCGCGTACGCGGTGGCGGCGCCGACGTCGCTCGGCCGGCGGGTGTGGCAGCTGCTCGCCGCGGCCGGTGCGGTGCTTGTGTCGGCGGGGTGGTGGGTGCTGGCCGTCGCGCTGTGGCCCGCCGCCGACCGGCCGTACATCAGCGGTTCGACGAACAACAGCGTGCTGGAGCTGGCCTTCGGTTACAACGGCCTGGGCCGGATCTTCGGCCAGGGCCGCGGCGGGGCCGGTGGTGGCACCCGGCCTGAGCTGCCCGCCGGCTTCGACCTGCCGAGCCGCGCCGGCGGTGGTGGAGGCTTCCGCGGCTTCGGAGGAGGCACGGGCCTGACGCGGTTGTTCACCGAGCAGTTCGGCGGCGAGGCGTCGTGGCTGCTGCCCGCAGCGTTGATCGGGCTCGTCGCCGGACTGTGGTTCACCCACCGCGCCCCGCGCACCGACCGCACGCGCGCCGCGCTGCTGCTGTGGGGCGGCTGGATGGTCGTCTCCGTCGTGGTGTTCAGCTACATGAGCGGGATCATCCACCCGTACTACACGGTCGCGCTCGCGCCCGGCATCGCCGCGACGATCGGCATCGCGGCCCGCGAGCTGTGGCACGGCCGTGCGCACTTCGCCCCGCGCGCGGTGCTCGCGCTGATGCTCGCGAGCTCGGTCATCTGGGCGTTCATCCTGCTCGCGCGTACGCCCGACTGGCAACCGTGGCTGCGCTACACCCTGCTCGTGCTGGGCGCGCTCGGCACGGCGGCCGTGCTCTTCGGCGCCGACTCGCTCCGCCGCGCCGCCCCTGTGGTCGCCGTCCTCGGACTCGTGGCGGCACTGCTCGGCACGGCGTCGTTCACCGTCGTCACGGCCGCGACCGCGCACACCGGCGGCCAGCCGTCGTCCGGGCCGGCGAGCCAGCGCGGCGGCGGGTTCCGAGGCGGCTTCGGTGGGGCCACGACGTCCACAGTGGAACTCGATCGGCTCCTCCAGACGACCACCACGAAGTGGGCCGCCGCGCAGACCGGCGCCATGCAGTCGGCCGGGCTCGCGCTGAGCAGCGGCAAGCCCGTGATGGCCATCGGCGGCTTCAGCGGCAGCGACCCGGCGCCGACGCTCGCGCAGTTCCAGCAGTACGTCGGCGCCGGCGAGGTGCACTACTTCGTGGGCGGAGCCAACGGCCGCGGCGGCTTCGGCGGCTTTGGCGGCAACCGCGGCACGGCCGGGCAGATCACCACTTGGGTCGAGCAGAACTTCCCCGCCACGACCGTCGACGGCGCAACCGTCTACGACCTCACGCGAAAGTAACGCTCGTGTTCGCTCCACAGAGGACGAAGCAGGGCCGCGCGGCGGGCACGCGACCGGCGAGCCACGCCGCGAGCGGGACCGCCGCGGCCGGCTCCACGGCCAGGCGGAACTCGGCCCAGAGCCGGTCGCGCGCGGCGAGCAGTTCGGCGTCGCTGACCAGTACGGACGTGACGTTCGGGGCGTTCAGGATCCGGAAGGGCACTTCGCCCACGCGGGTCGCGCCGAGCGCCGAGGCGGCCACGGAGTCGAGCGTGACGTCCACCGGCTGACCGGCCTCGAGCGCGGCGTGCAGCGCCTGGCAGCGCTCCGGTTCGACGGCGAACACCTGCCGGCGGTTCGCCGCCAGCGCCGTGCCCGCGGCGAGCCCGCCACCGCCGACCGCGACCACCACTGCGTCGACGTCCGGGTCGTCCGCGACGATCTCGGCCGTGACCGTGCCCTGGCCGGCGACCACGTCGGGGTCGTCGTAGGCGGACAGGTAGCGCGTGCCGGGTTCGTCGCCGACAGCCAGCGCCGCGGCCGCCGCCTCCGCGTACGTCGCGCCGTGGCGGATCAGCTTCGCGCCCGCGGCCTCGATCCCCGCGGCCTTCGCGGCCGGGACGGACTCCGGCACGTACACGACCGCGGGCAGGCCCAGCGCCTGCGCGGCCGTCGCGACGCCGAGGCCGTGGTTGCCGCCCGAAGCCGTGACGACGCGGCGCGGGGCCGGTCCGGCGAGCAGCGCGTTGACGGCGCCACGCAGCTTGAACGAACCACTGCGCTGGAGGTGCTCCAGTTTGAACACCACGGGCCGACCGTCGATTTCGGTCCGTAGCTGAGGCGTCCTCCGAACGTGTGGCCGGATGCGATTCGCGGCTGCGGCCACGTCGGCGGGCGTCGGTGTACGCGGTGGTGTGCTCATACCGTCCATCTTCGTCGTGGGACACGCGGTCTTGAAGCGTTGTCGGGATCTTGTGCCAGTCGCTAAGCTCTCGCGCGGAAGAGCCAGGGGCCGGCCACCCCTTGTCCGTTACGGTACGGGTCTCACTGTGCGTGTCGGGTTCCATGCATGGTCCTCCTTCGCGGTGTCATCCGTTCGGTCTTGCTCCTTTGTGTACAGAAGTCCGCCCGCGGTGCCGTGAGCGGAGGAACGGGAAGGTGACGCTGATGCGCCACGGCAGGACCCGGCCCCGGTGGGCCGGTGCGCGGGCGCTGTCGAGACTCGGCATCCGCGGCAAGCTCAACCTGTTGCTCCTGCCGCCGCTGGCCGCCGTGCTGCTGGTCTCCGTGCCGTTCGTGGTCAAGCAGACCGGCAGCGTCGCCTCGGCCGACGACACCGTGCGGGCCGCGTGGAACACCCAGGAGCTCAGCGGGCTCGTCTGGCAGGTGCAGCGCGAGGGCGTGCTCGCCGCCGCCTTCGTGGCGTCGCCCTCGACGGCCGACACCGACCTCGTGCGCCAGCAGCAGACCGTCGACGCGACCGTCGGCCAGGTCCGCACCGCGCTCGGCGCCAACGCACCGGCCGAGCTGAAGACGGCGCTCACGCGCGTCGGTTCCCTGGGCGACGAGCGGCAGAACACCTTGCACCGCAGCATTTCCGCCGAACGCATCGCCCGCACGTACGACACCGTGGTGAGCGCCCTGATCGACGCGCTGCAGCTCGTACCGCGCACGGCCGCCGACGCCGAGGGCGCCCGTCAGCTCTCCGCGCTCGAAGCGCTCCTGCGTGCCGACGAAGAAGAGTCGCTGCGCGTCACCGCTCTGGTCATAGCGGCACAGTCACGGTCGGCCGGACAGTCCCTCCTGGACGAAGCGACCCAGCGTGCCCAGGTGCACGCCGACCGCTTCACGCAGCTGGCCGGCCACGACCAGGCCGCACTCCTGGCCGACGTCGACTCCGGCGAGGCCGCCCACCGCGTCGACCAGCTCGCCGCGCAGCTGCCCGAACCGGACGATCAGGCCGAGCCCTACGTGCACGACGTCGTGGCGGCCGGCCAGCAGCAGGCCGCCGAACGCCACACCGCGCAGGACCGCGTGACGGCCGAGATCAACGCTGCGGCCGGTGACCGCGCGGCCGCGGCGACCCGGCTGGCTTGGCTGGTCGGCGGCGGCGCGGCCGTCCTCTTCGGACTCGTCGCGTTCCTCGCGCTGGCCGTGAGCCGCTCGATCGCCGACCCGCTGCGCCGCCTGACGTCGGCTGCCACCTCCGTTGCCGACCTGGCCGACGCCGAGCTCGTGCGCGTCGGCGACACCGAGGCCGACGACGACCAGGCACCCCGCCTGGCGACGATCGACGTCGCTTCCGACGACGAACTCGGCGAGCTCGCCACCGCGTTCAACCGGGTCCAGACCACCGCCGCCGCGCTGGTCGAGCGCCAGACGCTGACGCGGCGCAACACGAGCCTGATGTTCGCGAACGTCGCGAAGCGCACACAGAACCTCGTCGGCCGCCAGCTCGCGCTCGTCGACGAGCTCGAACGCCACGAGCAGGATTCGCGCGCCCTCGCGGGGCTGTTCCGGCTCGACCACCTGTCCGCGCGCCTGCGCCGCACGGCCGACAACCTGCTCGTCATCTCCGGCACCCACGACGAGAACCCGATCGCCGGCCCGATCCAGCTGTCCACGGCCGTGCGCGCGGCGCTGGCGGAGATCGAGGACTTCCCGCGTGTGCGGCTGGGGGAGCTGCCCGACGTGCAGCTCACGTCTTCGCTCGGCGCCGACCTCGTCCGGCTTTTCGCGGAGCTGCTGGAGAACGCGGCTTCGTTCTCCGCGCCGACCACGAGCGTCGAAGTCGAGACGGAGTTCCTGGAGTCCGGCGACCTCGTCGTGGCGATCGTCGACCACGGCATCGGCATGGCCGCGGAAACGCTGGCGCAGGAGAACCGGCGCCTGCTGGAGCGCGAACGCCTCGAGCTCGCGCCGACGAGCGTGCTCGGCCTGTTCGTTGCCGGCCGGCTCGCGCGGCGCCACGCCCTGGGGGTCGAACTCAGTTCGACGCCGGACACGGGCGGGGTCACCGCGCGCGTCACGGTGCCCGCCGGGCAGTTCGACCGCATGGACGCGCCGGTCGAGGACAACCCGGTGGAATCGGCGCCGGCGGCCGAAGCTGCGGGGCTGTTCGACGCGGGTCGTGCGCCCGAACCCCTGCCGGCGCCCGCGATCGCGGTCCTGGAGACGGCGTCGCTCGGCTTCACCTGGTTCCGCGACCCGGAACCCGAGCCCGAGTGGCCCGACACCGAACCCGACCAGTCGCCCGCACCCGACTTCACCCTCGACGGCGACGACCTCGCCACCTCGTTGTCCGCCGACCCGCCCGTGCCGGCGCAGCAGACGGTGGAAACCGCCGTCGCCCGCGCGAAGGAGCTGGCGGCGAAGCTGGAACGCACAAGGTCCGCCGTGCACGGCCTCACCACGCAGCAGTTCGCGCCGCTGGACCAGGAGCTGACCCGCCGCGTCCCCGGCGCTCAGCTGGCCCCCGGTCTCAAGGCGCAGCAGACCATCCGCACCCCGCTGCGCGCCATCCGACGCGGTCTGCGTGACCCGGCCGCGGAACGGGCAGTGTTCGATTCGTACTCCGACGGCGTGGCCAAGGCAGACGCGTCGCGAGCCACCGCCACCGCCAACGCAGGAGGAGAGACATGACGATCCCGGACGTCAGCGCCGAAGCCCAGAACTTCAACTGGCTGGTCAACCGCTTCGCACTCCACACCGCCGGCGCGATCGCCGCCCTCGCGGTGTCGTCCGACGGCCTGCTCATCGCCCTGTCCCAGGAACTCGAACGCGCCAACGCCGATCGCCTCGCCGCCATCTCGTCCGCCATGCTCGGCCTCGCCCAGGGCGTCGCCGACAGCCACCCGCTGGGCTCGCCGGACAAGGTGATCGTCGAGCTCGAGCGCGGTTACCTGCTGGTCTGCACCATCAGCGTCGGCTGCTCGCTCGGGGTGCTGGCCAACAAACAGGCCAGCCTGGGCACGATCGCGTACGAGATGGCGATGTTCGCCAACCGCGCCACCGAGGTCCTGACCCCGGCGCTCATCGAGGAGCTCAAACAAGCGGTCGGCAGCTAGGCGCCGGTTCGTCTCCGCTACACTGGACAACGGACCCCGCGCGGCGTCCACCCTGTGAACCTCCCCAGGGCCGGAAGGCAGCAAGGATAAGCAGGCTCTGACGGGTGCGCGGGGTCCCCTTTATTTTCGGGGCCAGGTTTCAAGGCCTTCAGAACAGCCCGAGCACGTCCTCCGGCGGCACCGGCGAGGCGAGCGGCTCGGCGTCCCGCACCGGCAGCGCCTTCCCCCGCAGCTTCCGCAGCTCGTCACCGGAAACGCAGCGCGCCGGGTACGCCGACGAAGCCGCCTTGCGCGTCAGGACGTCCACCGCCAGTTCGGCGCGCGAAGCCGCCACCACGACGTTGCCGAAGCGCCGCCCGCGCAGCACCCCGGGCTCGGCGAGCAGCACGACGTGGGAGAACACCGCACCGACCGTCGCCAGGAACCGTCGCACGAACGCGAGCCCGGGCCGGTCGGTGATGTTCGCCAGCATCGCGCCGCCGCCGCGCAGCACGCGCGCCACGTCGGTCACGAACTCCACCGTCGCCAGGCCGCCCGCGAACGACGCCCGTTCGAACGCGTCCACCACCACGAGGTCCGCCGACGCGTCGTGCCGGGACGCCACGCCCTCGCGCCCGCCCTCGATCCGCACCTTCAAGCGCGGCACGCTGCGCAGGTCGAGCTGTTCGCGCACCAGCTCGATCAACGGTCCGTCCGCGTCGAACACCAGCTGTCGCGACCCCGTCCGCGTCGCCGCGATGTAGCGGGCGAGGGTGCAGCCGGCGCCGCCCACGTGCAGCGCGTCGAGCGGCCCTTCGGGCAGGCAGTCGACGACGTCGCCGAGCCGCCGGACGTAGTCGAACTCCAGGTTCGTCGGGTCGTCGAGGTCGACGTAGGACTGCGCGACGCCGTCGACCGAGACGAGCCACGCGTGGGGCCGATCCGCGTCGGCGAGCAGCTCGGCCGTGCCGAACCGCACCGGGTACTTGCCCGGCCGCGGCCCGCCCTTGTCGCGGCTGCGGGCAGAACGGCTCACGGGGTTCCTCTCTTCGGATGAGTCTGTCCGAGCGTACTTGTGGCGGTTTCGGGCAGACCTGAAACGCCTTCGCGTCCACGCCGATAAGGGGTCGGAAGATCCTTTACCGATGTGGGGGAAACCGTTGAACGGGACAAGACTGCTCGTCGCCGGGGCTGTGCTGGCGCTCGGGCTGGGGGTCGCCACGCCGGCGAGCGCCGACGTACTCAGTGACCGTGCGCAGGCCGTGGCGCTGTACGAGACCGGAGGCCCGACGATGACGAGCGAGGCCCGCAAGGCCCTGCTCGGCACCGCCGACGAGCTTCACGCGTTCCTGGCCACCGGCCGGCAGAACGCGCAGGACAACGACGAGCGGCTGCTCGTCGACCAGGCGATGGCCGCGGGCGGGCCGATCGTGAAGCGGGACGCGCAGAAGGCACTCGACGGCACCCCCGACGACATCCGCGCGTTCCTGGCCACCGGCCTGCAGGTTTCGCGTGAGATCGACGAGGACCTGCTGGTCAACCAGGCCATGTCCGCGGGCGGCCCCGGCGTGAAGCGGGCGGCGCAGATCGCGCTCGACGGCACCCCGGCCGACCGGCACGAGTTCCTGCAGACCGGTCTCGCCCAGGCCCAGGCCGACGACGACCGTGTGCGCGCCACGCAGGTCATGTCCGCCGGCGGGCCCGAGGTCCACGCGGCCGGGCAGCAGGCGCTGAACGGCACGATCGAGGACGTCCGCTACTTCCTGAACGTGTGGAGCGGGGTCGCCGCGGCCGGCGACACCGAGATCACGGCTGTGACGCACCAGCGCGACCTCGCGCGCAAGGCCGCTGACTTCCACTTCAAGGCCCAGGCACAGGCGGCGGCCGATTCGGCGGCGAAGCTCGCGAGCGACGCGCGCAAGGCCAACGCCGACCGGCTGAACAAGCAGCTCGTCGCGGGTCAGGCGGCTGGGCAGAAGGCGGCTGCCGAGGCGGCGCAGGCCGAAGCCGACGCCAAGGCGAAGGCCGATGACGCGGCGAAGCTCGCGGCGGAGAAGGACCGGCAGCTCGCCGAGGCCGTCGCGCCGGGCACGGACCCCGCGCTCGCCCTCACCGACGGCCGCTCCGCCGCGCTGTATCTGCTGCGCAACGCCGGCACCGCTGTCCGCACCGCGGCCCGCGCGGCGCTGAGCGGCACGGACGAGAACCTGACCGCGTTCGTCCGGACCGGCCTCGACACCGCGCAGGAAGCCGACGACCGCGCGGCCGTCACGGCCATCGCCGACGGCGACGGGAAGCCGGCGCTGAAGCAGGCCGCGGCCGACGCGCTGGCCGGGACCTGGGCTCAGGTCAAGGAGTTCCTGCGCACCAAGCAGTACCCGGGCAAGGAGAACGACGAGCGCCTCGCCGTGAACCAGATCCTGGCCGCCGGTGGTCCCGCTACGAAGGAGTGGGCGCAGCAGGCGCTCGACGGCACGCCCGCGGACATCACGGCGTTCCTCGAGAAGGGGCAGTACACCGCGAAGCAGATCGACGACCGCATCTTCGTCGGCCGGGCGATGTCCGCGCCCGGTGCCGACGAGGTCAACGCGGTCGCGCAGGGCGCGCTCGACGGCCCGGACGCGGCGCTCGCGGCCTTCCTCGCGAACGAGGTGCCCCGCGCGCAGCAGCGTGACGCGACGACCGCCGCGCACGTCGCCGCGGTGAACGCGCTGGTCGCGGACGCGGCGAAGGCGGCCGCCTCGGTGCGCTGACCTGGCCCGGCGAAGGTTGTCGGTCGGTGCCGGTACTCTCGCGGAGTGGCTCTCGCGCTGTACCGCAAGTACCGTCCGGCGACCTTCGCCGAGGTCGTCGGCCAGGAGCATGTGACCGAACCGCTGCGGACCGCGCTGGCGGCGGGCCGTATCAACCACGCGTACCTCTTCTCCGGCCCGCGCGGCTGCGGCAAGACGTCGAGTGCGCGGATCATGGCGCGGTCGCTCAACTGCGTCGAAGGCCCGACGCCGGACCCGTGCGGCAAGTGCAACTCATGCCGCGCGCTGGCGCCCGAGGGGCCGGGCAGCGTCGACGTCACGGAGCTCGACGCCGCCAGCCACGGTGGTGTCGACGACGCCCGCGAGCTGCGGGACAAGGCGTTCTACGCGCCCGCCGAATCGCGCTACCGCGTGTTCATCATCGACGAGGCGCACATGGTCACCACGCAGGGCTTCAACGCCCTGCTGAAGATCGTGGAAGAGCCGCCCGAGCACCTGATCTTCATCTTCGCGACGACCGAGCCGGAGAAGGTCCTCACCACCATCCGCTCGCGGACGCACCACTACCCGTTCCGCCTGATCCCGCCGAGCTCGATGCGCGCGTTGCTGGAGCGCAACGTCGCGGCCGAGGGCGCGCAGGTCGAGCCCGCCGTGTACCCGCTGGTGATCCGCGCGGGCGGCGGCTCGGCGCGGGACACGCAGTCAGTGCTCGACCAGCTGCTGGCCGGCGCGGGGCCCAAGGGCGTCACGTACCCGCGCGCGGTGTCGCTGCTCGGTGTCACCGACGTCGCGCTGATCGACGACATGGTCGACGCGCTGTCGGCCGAAGACGCGGCAACGGTGTTCAGCACGGTCGAGAAGCTCGCCGACGCCGGCCACGACCCGCGCCGCTTCGCCACCGACCTGCTCGACCGCCTGCGCGACCTCGTGCTGATGCGCTCGGTGCCCGAGGCGGGCGAGCGCGGTCTGGTGTCCGCGCCCGCCGAGGAGCTCGGGCGGATGAGCGCGCAGTCCGAACGCATCGGTCTCGGCACGCTGTCGCGCTACGCCGACATCGTCCACAATGGACTTCTCGAGATGCGCGGTGCGACGTCGCCGCGGCTCGTGCTCGAACTGCTGTGCGCGCGGATGCTGCTGCCTTCGGTCACGGAGGCGGAAAATGCTTTGCTGGCACGGATCGAGCGGCTCGAACGCCGCGCCGTCGTCGTCGCCGGTGGTGGTGAGGCGGGTGTCGAGCCGCAGCTGCGTTCGGCTCCCGCGGCGGAGCCCCAGTTCCAGCGCCCTTCGCAGCGTCCGGCTTCCGCGGCGCCTGCCGCCGCTCCGGCTGCCGAGCCGCCTGTTCGGGCTCAGGCTCCCGCGGCTGCTCCGGCTCCGTCCCGGCCTGCCGCGCCGGCTCCGGCTCCGGTGCGTCCGGCGGAAGAGCCCGCCCCGGTCGCCGCCGCACCCGCGGCCCCGACTCCGTCCGACGACGGCTGGGGCACCCCGCGGACGCCAGGCGGCACCCCCGCGGCTGCGGCGGAACCGGCTCCCGAACCGTCAGCCCCCGCCGCACCGGCCGCGTCCGAAGGTGGCTTCGACGCCGCCGCGATCCGCAACGTCTGGCCGCAGCTGCTGGCCGCGCTGCGCAAATTGGCCGGCGGCCGCAGCCTCGAAGCGATGCTCACGCAGGCGACCGTCGTCGACGTCGAGGGCACGAGCGTCACGCTCACGCACAAGTCCGAGCCCCTCGCCAAGCGCCTGTCCGACCAGGACAACGCGCGCAAGATCGCGGGCGCCCTGTCCGACGTGCTGGGTGGCGACTGGCAGGTCCGCTGCGTCCATGGCGCCGCCGCGGCCGCCGCGCCGTCTCGCGCCGCCGCGCCCCAGCGCCAGCAGGCCCCGGCCACGCCGGAGCGTTCGTTCACGCGCCCATCCGCCGCTCCGTCCGCCCCTGCCGCCGCGGCCCCCGCACCGCAGCAGCAACAGGCCGCGCCCGAGCACCCGCGCGCCCCGGAACCCCCGGCGCGCCCGAAGGTCGCCACCGCCGAGCCGGACATCCCGCTCCCACCCGAACCCTCGGACGAGGATGACGACATCTACTCGGAGGACTCGAGCCCCGTCCCGCCGCCGCCCCCGCCGCCCGCGGACGAGGACCCGGACGAGATCGCTCGCAAGCTCATCTCCGACCACCTGGGTGCGCGCCCGCTCGACTAGAACCAGAAGTTGAAGGCTGGGAAGTCGAGCTCTACTGACGGCTGCGGCTCAGCTGCGAAGCCAAACGATGCTGGTACCCAGATGTTGGCCGTAACCGCCTGCAACTGCTTGCCGTCGTGACACCGCTCGGCAGTGACCACGGCGGCTAGCGGGCGGCCCTTGCCGTCCACCGCGTGGTGGACCTTGGTCGTCAGCCCGCCACGCGACCGGCCGATCCCGTGACCTGCTGTGGACAGCTTCACGCCTACGTTTCTTGTGAATCGCTCCCACTGCGCATCGGACAACACAGCGGTACGAGTCACTCCGCGAGCCAGCCGCGCCTCACTCAACGGTTTGGAGACACGCTCTAGACCCCCAGCGCGTCAGGCGAGGTAGGCCTCGATCGCCTCGGCGATGGCGGCCGCGTACTTCGCGCGCCCGGCAGCTGACGACATCAGCGTGGCCTCCGCGAAGTTGCGCATGTTGCCGCACTCGACGAGCACCGTCGGGCGGGTCGAGAGGTTCAGCCCGCCGAGGTCGGAGCGGGCGGACAGGCCCGCGCTGCCGATGTAGGTGGACGTGGTGAAGCCGTCGGCGCGAAGCCCGTCGCGCAGGGCGTGGGCGAGCCGCGTCGACGGAGCGCCCTGGGCCGCGTTCAGTGGCGGCGAGGAGTACGCGACGTGGAACCCGTGCGCGCCCGCGGAGGTGGAGCCGTCGGCGTGGATGGAGACGACCGCGTCGGCGCCGGCGGAGTTGCCGATGTCCGCGCGGCGATCGACGCATGGGCCCACGCCGGTGTCGTTCGTGCGGGTGTAGACGACCTTGATCCCCTTGGCCGCCAACGCGTTCCCGACTTCCTGCGCCACCGCGAAGTTGAACGCGTGCTCGGAGTATCCCGCGTTGGTGGCCGTGCCGGTCGTGTTGCACGGTTTCATCTCGCCGCGTCCGGCCGGGACGCTGCGGTTGATGTCCTTCGGGTGCGACGCGTTGCCGCCGTTGTGGCCGGGGTCCAGCACCACGACCTTGCCCGTCACCGCCGGTACGGCGGGCTTGGCCGAAGACGAGGACGTCGACGGCACTGGCGGCGGTGAAGCCACCGAAGACGACGACACGACAGCCGGTGAAGAGGTGGTCACCGGGGTGACCGCGGGCGCCGCGGCCGGCGTCCCGCCACCACCGGAACACGCCGTGAGCAGCACCAGGCCGGCCACCAGCGGGAGAGGGTTCACGCGCACGGCGACCACCGTGCCACAGGCGTGCGCGTGGCGCCTGGGCAGGCAGCGCGGCGACGCGGCTACGCTGGGGAGGAACACCCAGTGGCGGAAGGATCGAGAGCGATCATGGTGCAACCCGGCGGCGGCGGCTTCGATCTGTCGCAGATCATGCAGCAGGCGCAGCAGATGCAGCAGCAGCTCGTGCAGGCGCAGGAGGAGCTCGCGAACACCGAGGTCACGGGCACCGCGGGCGGCGGCCTGGTCACCGCGACGGTGTCCGGCGACAGCCAGCTCAAGAACCTCGTGATCGACCCCAAGGTGGTCGACCCGGACGACGTCGAGACCCTGGCCGACCTCGTGGTCGCCGCGGTGCGCGACGCGTCGGCCAACGCGCAGAAGCTCACCGAGCAGAAGCTCGGCCCCCTGGCCGGCGGCCTCGGCGGCGGTGGCGGGATGCCGGACCTCGGCAGCCTCGGGTTCGGCGGCTGACCCTTGTACGAGGGTGTGGTCCAGGACCTGATCGACGAGCTCGGGCGGCTGCCCGGGGTCGGGCCGAAGAGCGCCCAGCGCATCGCTTTCCACCTCCTGGCAACGGATCCCGCCGACATCGGGCGGCTGCAGGACGTGCTCGGCAAGGTCAAGGAAGGCGTGCAGTTCTGCGAGATCTGCGGCAACGTCTCCGAACAGCAGACCTGCCGCATCTGCCGGGACGAGCGCCGCGACCTCACGGTGATCTGCGTGGTCGAGGAGCCGAAGGACGTCTTGGCCGTGGAGCGCACGCGCGAGTTCAAGGGCCGCTACCACGTCCTGGGCGGGGCGCTCGACCCGTTGTCGGGCATCGGGCCTGAGCAGCTGCGCATGCGCGAGCTGCTCAAGCGCATCGGTGCGGCGGACATCAGCGAGATCATCATCGCCACGGACCCCAACACCGAGGGCGAGGCCACGGCCACGTACCTGGTCCGCATGCTGCGCGACTTCCCGGGCCTGTCCGTCACGCGGCTGGCTTCGGGCCTGCCGATGGGCGGCGACCTGGAGTTCGCCGACGAGCTGACCCTCGGCCGTGCGTTGTCCGGCCGGCGGGCTCTGTAGTAACTGTGTAGACAACAGCAAACGGCCCCTTCACCGCGGTGAAGGGGCCGTTTCGCGTTGCTGTGGTTCAGCAGTAGCCGAGCTGCGCCAGCGTGTCGACGATGATGTCGGACGGGTGGTACTTGTCCATCCAGGACTCACCGCGGCGGTTCTGGTACGTGTCCAGGAAGTTCTGCAGCTTGTCACCGCGCATCTCCGTCAGAACCACGGTTTCGCCCAGGTGCTGCGGGGTTTCCGTGCGCTCGCGGTGCACCGCGCAAGGCAGGCCGAGGTAGTAGCACTCGGCCGAGAGGCCGCCGGAGTCGGTGACGACGTACTCGGCGCGCGCCACCAGCGGCAGGAACTTCAGGTAACGCATCTTGGGCTGCGCGATGAACTTGTCGTCGAACAGGTTGTCCAGGCCCAGCGACCGGATCTTCTCCCGCTCCGGCGCGCCCGCCATGTACAGGATCGGCATCTTGCGGCTCTGCTCGCGCAGGATCTCCAGCGCCTCGCGGTACTTGTCCGCGCGCGAGACGAGCTCGAAGCGGTGCAGCGTGGCCAGACCGAACTTCTCCGGCAGGTTCGGCACGTCCAGCGGTTGGTTGATGGCCAGGCGCATCGCGTCGATCGCGGTGTTTGCCTCGGTGTCGACGACGACACCGCGCGCGTGGCGCAGGTTGTTCACCTCACGCGCGCTCGGCGCGAAGTGCATGTCCACGATCTTCGCCGCGATCTTGCGGTTCAGCTCTTCCGGCAGCGGCGACAGGATGCTGCCCGACCGCGCGCCCGCCTCGACGTGCCCGACCCGCGACTTGAGGATGCGCTTGCCGATCAGCGAGCCGTACGGCGTGGTGAAGGTGTCGCCGTGCACCAGCACGAGCGGCGGACGGCCGTCCTCGTTCAGCGCGGCGCGCAGCTCGGCGCGGCGGCTCCACGCGGTGCGCAGCACCTGCGCGGCCCAGGCCGGCACCTGCGCCGGCGACTCCAGGTTGTGGGCCTTGTCCTCCGGCACGAGCCACACGTCGGGCTCGGGCAGCTTGAGGTCCGACAGCACGTCGGCGACCTCGTCCACGTGCTGCGCGGTGAACCAGATCTTCGGCCTCATGCCGCGTTCGGCGATCCCGTGGTAGACCGGCGCGATCTTGATCAGTTCCGCGGTGGTGCCGAGAATGAAGGAAATCACCGTAAGGCCCATTTCTGGTCGGTTTGCCGGTGCCCGAAGGATACTGGGCACGTCCGGCCCCGGGGCACAGGGTAGCCTCGGCCCGGTGAGTGCGAACCCGCTCCTCCCCTCGCTCAGCGTCGTGATTCCGGTCTACAACGAGCAGGACTGGATCAGTCGCTCCGTCGGCGCGCTGGTCGCCTCCGCGGAGGCGGCGCAGTGGCCGGTCGAGATCCTCGTGGTCGACGACGGAAGCACGGACGCCACCGCCGAAAAGCTCACCGAACTGCGCGAACGACACGGGATCACTGTGCTCAGCCAGGCGAACGGCGGCCGGTTTGAAGCCCGCCGCGCCGGCATGTCCAAGGCTTCCGGAGACTGGATCATGCTGCTGGACAGCCGGGTGATCGTCGACCAGCACAGCCTCACTTTTCTGCGCGATCAGCTGGTCGAACATCCCGAGCGCGCGGTGTGGAACGGCCACATCAACGTCGCATCGGAACACAATCCTTACGCGGGCTTCATGGCAGGTCTGGTCAAGGTTCCGTGGCGGCGTTACTGCGCGAACCCGCGGCTGATGTCCTTCGGTATCGAAGACTTCGACGTGTACCCCAAGGGCACCACGTTTTTCTGCGCGCGCCGCGAGCTCCTCGAAGGTTCCGTGGTCGCGTTCGCGTCTTTGTTCGACGACATCCGGTTCGCCAGTGACGACACCCGGATGCTGCGCTGGATTGCGGAACGCGAGCGGATTTTCCTCGCACCGGACCTGTCGGCGACGTATCACGGGCGCGACTCGTTCAAAAAATTCTACTCTCAATCATTCTTTCGTGGCACCACCTATGTCGATTCGTACCTCGCTTCTCCGGGCGTGGCCCGAAACGCGTTGTTCGGTGCGCTCGCCGTCGGTGTCGTCGGACTCGGCCTCGCCGCCAAGAAGCCCAAAACCGCAGCCGTCGTGGGGGTGGCAGGGGCGGTCGCGGCCGGTGCCGCGGTGAAGCGCTGCGGCGCCACGAACGCGGAGGCCCGAGCGGTCACCACCCTGCTGCCGGTGTTCGCGACCGGCTTCGGCGCGGGGGTCGTGCGGGGCTTGTACCTCGCGCTGCGGACGATCCTGCGCCGCCGATGAGCTCGCCGGTGAGCGAAGCGCAGGAATCGGGCACCAAGGCCCCGGGCGGTGGCGCTCGCGGGACCGCGGGCAAGCTCGGCGGCTCGCTGATCGTGTCGATCGGCCTCGGCTACGTCCTCACCGTCGCCTGTGCCCGGTTGCTGCCGCCGGACCAGTACGCGACCTTCGTGACGTTCTGGGGCCTCCTCATGGGGCTCGGCAGCGCGCTGTCGCCACTGGAGCAGGAGCTTTCGCGCCAGTCCGCGGTGGCAGGCCTCACCGGCGGTCTCGCGGGACGCGGTGCGCTGCGAGCGGTGGCGACCGGCGCCGCGGTGGCAGCCCTGTTCGGCCTGTGCCTGCTCATCCCGCCGGTCAACGAGCGGCTGTTCCACGGCACGTGGGAGCTGGCGCTGATCGTCCTGGCCGGCGGCATCGCGTTCGCCTGCCAGTTCGGGACCCGCGGGCTGCTGATCGGGCAACACCAGGTCAAGCACTTCTCCTGGCTGGTGGTGGCCGAGCCGGCAGTGCGCGCCCTCGTGCTCGGCGCCCTCGTGGTCGCGACGGCTTACAATCTCGTGTCGCTGGCGCTCGCGGTCGCGGCCGGCTCCTTCGCCTGGCTGCTGTTCATCCGGCAGGCGCGCAGCCTGGTCGACCTGCACGCGGATGGCGACGGCTGGTCTGTGACGCTACGCCGGATGCTGATGCTCCTGCTCGGCGCCGCGCTGACGGCCAGCGTCATCACGGGCTACCCGGCGCTGGTCGGCCTGCTCGCCCCCGGTGGGGACCGCGACCGGATCGGCGCGTTGTTCGCCGCGCTCGTCATCGCCAGGCTGCCGCTCACCTTGATCGGACCCGTGCAGTCGCTCGCCGTGCCGTTCGTCGTGCGGTTGTCCACCAGCGCGGAGGGACGCCACCGGCTGCGCCGGGTGCTGTCGCTGGGCACGCTCGCGTCGCTGGCGCTGGCCGCACTGGGTGCCGTCGTCGGCGCGCTGATCGGGCCGTGGGCCGTGCAGTTCGTCAACGGCGCGGGCTACCAAGTGGACGGCTGGGCCGTCGCGGGACTCGTGTGGTCGTCGGTGCTACTGGTGCCGATGCAGTTGCTCACCGCCGTGCTCATCGCGCGGACGCAGGCTCGGCGCGTGCTGGTCACCTGGGCGGTGGTCGCCGCGACTGCGTCGGTGCTGCTGCTGGTGTTGCCGGGCGACACCGTGCTTCGCGCGGTCATCGCGCTGGCGGCCGCGCCGACCGTCGGGCTCGTCGTCGTGCTCGCCTTCGTGCTCGGGAAATCGCCGGTGGAGGCAACTTCGGGCACCGGTGAAGCGTCTTCGTAGGGTCGCAGTAGTGTGACCGCGGAATCACGCCCGTGAATGCGTCGGGATCAAGCGCAGATCAGGTTGGACACCGAATTCGATGAACGTTCTCTTGGTGTTAGTGGCGTTCTGGCTGCCCGGGCTCGTCTTCGGTGCCGCCATCCGGCTCAGGGGGTGGACGCTTGCTGCGGCCGCTCCGCTGATGACATTCGGCATCGTCGCCCTCGGCGTCCCGGTGCTCGGCGGGTTCGGCATCCGCTGGTCGATGCTCGACGTCGCGCTGTGGACGCTGGTGCTCTCCGCCGTCGGTTTCGGACTGTCTTTCGCGGCGCACCGGTTCACCGCGCGCCGGCACCCGGAACGCGTGGCCGAAGAGCCGGAAGCGCGGTTGCCCGTGCGCGACCACGTCCTGATGGGTCTCGGTGTCCTCGCCGGAATGGCGGTCGGCGCGGTGACGTTCTTCCGCGGCACGAACGGGATCGACAGCGTCCAGCAGGGCTGGGACGCCCCGTTCCACGGCAACCTCGTCCGCTGGATCGCGGAGCACGGTGACGCGCGGCCGTCCACTGTGGGCACGATCGCGAACCTGCCGAACCAAACGGACTACTTCTACCCGGACACCTACCACGCGCTGCTCGCCCTGGTCTTCGGCAAGGGCGGGCTGACGATGATGCCCACGCTCAACCTGGCCGTCCTGGCGGTCATCCTTGCCGTGCCGCTCGGCGTCGCGGCGATGTGCCACGCGTGGAAGATGCCTCCGCTGGGTGTCGCTGCCGCTGCCGCCGTCACGACGTGGTTCACCTCTTTCCCGTACGACTCGCTGTGGCGCGGACCGCTGTGGCCCTACGTCGCCGGTGTCGCGATGTTGCCCGCGATGCTCGCCCTGGCGAAGCACCTGCTGAGGCCGCACGGGATCACGGGCCCGGTCGCGGTCGGCATCGGTGTGGCCGGGCTCGCCGGCCTGCACACGAGCCTGATTTTCGTGATCGCCGTCTACTTCATCCTCATCCTGGTCGCGGTGCTGTTCCGCTGGGAGAAGATCGACTGGCGCCGCTCGGCACCCACCCTGATCGCGACGGTCGTCCTCGCGGCCGTGTTCGGCCTTCCGCTCGTGTTGCCCTCGCTGTACAACGCGGGCGGCGTCACGAGCGCGACGTGGGCTTCGGAAGCCACCGTCAGCGGAGGACTGGGCGAGACCATCACCTTCTCCCCGATGGCCAATTTCCCGCAGTGGTGGATCGGGGTGCCCGGGTTCATCGGGATCGTCCTGCTGGTCCGGCATCGCCGGATGATGTGGATGGTGGGCGCGTACATCGTCTTCGGCGGGCTGTTCGCGGCCACGGTGTCGCTCGAGACGCCGCTCATCGAGACCATCACCGGCCCGTTCTACAACGACCACTGGCGCATCGCCGCGCTCGTCCCGCTGGCCGGCGCCGTCGCGTTCGGCGAGTTCGCGCACACCGCATCCGCCTGGTTCGCCGGGAAGGTCGGCAACCGGGTGCCGCTGGCGCCCGCGACGCTCTCGCTGGTCGGCCTGCTCCTGCTCGGCGTGGTGGCCGGCGGGCTCAGCCGCGGTGGCTACATCGGACGCAACACCGCCCGGCTCGAAATCAACTACGGGAACGGGCCGACGGTTTCGAAGGACGAAGAAGCCGCGTACGCGTGGCTTGCGGCACACACCGTTCCCGGCGAACACGTGATGAACAACAAGGCCGACGGGTCGGCCTGGATGTACGCGCTTGCCGGCGTGATGCCGGTGGAGTGGAACTTCTACGGTGCGACACCCGACACCAAGGCGGGATACCTTAGCGTCTGGCTCGACGACATCGAGCAGTTCCCCGAGGTGCGCAAGGACCTCACCGACCTGCACGTGCGCTACGTCATCGTGGGGAAGGGAATGGCCACGCCGACAGCCGAGCAATCGGTCGGAGTGGCGGACATCACCTCTGGTCCCGATTTCCGTGAGGTCTTCCACAACGACGGCGCCACGATCTACCAGATCGAAGGCCAGTCCGGTGTGGTCGCGTCAGGTGCCACGACGCCCGGCTCCGGGTCCGACGACGCTCACGGGCAGTGAGAAGCTAAGGTGATCTCCGTGTCCAGCACGTCCTTGAGCACCCGCCGAGTACTCATCGTGATGCCGGCGCTCAATGAGCAGGCGAGTGTCGGGGCCGTGATCTCCCACGTCAAGCAGTCTTTGCCGGGCATGGATGTGCTCGTGGTGGACGACGGCTCGAAGGACCGGACCTCGGAGCTGGCGCGAGCCGCCGGTGCGGAGGTCGCCCGGCTGTCGGTCAACCTGGGTGTGGGCGGGGCGATGCGGACCGGTTTTCGCTACGCCGTCGCCCGCGGATACGACGTCGTCGTCCAGGTCGACGCCGACGGGCAGCACGACCCGGACGAGGTCGGCGCGCTCCTGCAGGCTCTCGACGAAGGCGCCGACATTGCGATCGGCTCCCGGTTCGCCGGTAAGGGTGCGTACAAGGCCAGCGGCCCTCGCAAGTACGCGATGGTGGTGCTGTCCCTCGTGTTCAGTCGTCTCGCCGGAAGCAAACTCAGTGACGTCACGTCCGGTTTCAAGGCCATGGGGCCCCGGGCGATCCGGCTCTTCGCCGCGTACTACCCGGCGGAGTACCTGGGTGACACGGTCGAGTCCCTGGTCATGGCGATCAGGGCGAAGCTCACGATCGCGGAGATCCCGGTCGTCATGCGCGAACGCGCCGGTGGCACGCCGAGCCACTCGCCGGTGAAATCAGCCGTGTACCTGGGCCGTGCAGGTCTGGCACTGCTGCTCGCACTTGTCCGTCGTCGTCCGTCCGTCGACTCGTCCGACGCTGCGTAAGGGGACCACATGGCAGGCTGGCGCGTACTGAGCATCGTCATCGCGTGTCTCGTGCTGTTCGTCGTCGTCGAGATGATGCGGCGGCGGAAGCTACGCGAGAAGTACGCGGGCATCTGGCTCGTACTGGCGGTCGGCGTGGTCATCCTCGCCGCGGTGCCCTCCGCGGCTCAGTTTCTCGCCCGGGCGACCGGCGTCGAAACACCCTCGAACCTGGTCTTCTTCCTGGCCGGCGTCGTCCTGGCTCTCGTCGCGCTGCACCTGTCCACCGAGGTCGGGCACCTGGAGGAAGAGGTCCGGACCTCTGTCGAGGAGACAGCGCTGCTGCGCTGCGAGCTCGAGGACACCAAGCGGGAGCTCGAAGCCCGCATCGCGGCGCTGGAGGTCAAGACGGCCACGCCCGACGACGTGAAGGGCCTGCCCGAAGTGAGCGCCGCACGCGTTCGCTGATCTCCGCACTGCTCGCCGCCCCGCCTCGGCTGGGCGGCGTTCGTGTGCTCGCGATCGACGGGCCTTCCGGGGCCGGCAAGTCGACGCTCGCCGAGGCCGTGGTTGCCGAGCTGGGGACGCGGGCCGCGCTCGTCAGCACCGACGCGTTCGCGACCTGGGACAACCCCGTGGCGTGGTGGCCACAGCTCGAGCGTGGCGTGCTCGAACCGCTTTCAGCCGGGCGTGCCTGCGAGTACCGGCGGGTGGACTGGACCTCCGGGGAACCACGACCGGGTGAACTCGTGACCGTTGGGGTGCCTGGGGTTCTGGTGCTGGAGGGCGTGTCGAGTGGCCGCCGTTCGATGCGTCCGAAGTTGTCGCACCTGTGCTGGATCCAGGGCGGCACAGCGGCGGAACGGCTGGAGCGGGCCGTGGCCCGTGACGGTGAGGCGTCGCGCGCCCACTTGCGTCGCTGGCAGTTGTTCGAACAAGGTTGGTTCGCCGTCGACGGCACACCCGAATCGGCACAAACCAGACTGCCTTGATCGTCACTGGGCGTCCGAAACGACCCGAAAACCACCTTCGGTACTAGGCCATTCGAGTGGCCATAGTGCCACTCTACGTACCAATGCGACAAAATTCGTCACGTTGCGTACACAATTCTCGACACATTGCGGTGAGTTTGGCCCTTACGTAGCGCGATCGTAACCTCACGTGCTTAAGTGCAAGCCGAGTTCCCGCTAGTGTCGGCGACCACACCGATCGTCCGAGTTGTTCCTGACCGACCGGACGGTTCTTGACCGAACATCTCCCAAGGGGTGCCAGATGCAGCAATTGCGCCTGACCCGAACACGTCGTGCGGCCCTGATCGGGTTCGCCGGGGTGCTCGCGGTCTCGCTCACCGCGTGCGCGGAGTCGAAGCGCGACGAGGCCGGAGGTGGTGGCACCGGCGGCACGATGGTCTTCGGTGACACCGGCAACCCGAAGATGTTCGACCCGGCGTTCAACGACGACGGCGAGACGTTCCGGATCACCCGGCAGATGCTGGACACGCTGATCCAGAACAAGCAGGGCACCGCCGAGCTGGAGCCCTCGCTCGCCACGAAGTGGGAGCCGAGCAACGACGGCAAGACCTGGACCTTCACCCTCAAACAGGGCGTGAAGTTCAGCGACGGCACCGCCTTCGACGCCAGCGCGGTCTGCTACAACTTCGACCGCTGGTACAACATGAAGGGCGCCGCCGCCCAGAGCCAGATGATCTACTACGGCGACGTCTTCGAGGGCTTCGCCCACAACGAAGGCGACGCGAGCGGCGACCCCGTCTACAAGAGCTGCGAGGCGAAGGACCCGTCGACCGCGGTCATCAACCTGAACAAGGCCAAGGGTGCGTTCCCCGCCGCGTTCACGCTGCCCTCGTTCGCGATGCAGAGCCCGACCGCGCTGAAGCAGTACGACGCGGACAAGGTCACGCAGTCCGGTGACTCCTTCACCTACAGCGACTATGCCTACAAGCACGTGACCGGCACCGGCCCGTTCAAGTTCGACAGCTGGGACCAGGGCAAGGGCGAGATCACGCTGGTGCGCAACGACTCCAGCACCGAGCCGGCGAAGCTCGACAAGCTCGTCTTCAAGGTCATCCCCGACGAGAACGCCCGCAAGCAGGCCCTGAAGGCCGGCGACATCCAGGGCTACGACTTCCCGGCTCCTCAGGACTACGGGTTGCTGCGCAACGAGGGTGAGCAGGTTCTCATCCGCCCGTCGTTCAACGTGCTGTACCTGGGCATCAACCAGTCCGGCAACCCGAAGCTCAAGGACCCGCGCGTGCGCCAGGCGCTGGCCTACGGCATCAACCGCGAGCAGTTCGTGAAGTCGAAGCTGGCCGAGGGTTCCGAGGTCGCCACCGAGTTCGTGCCGAAGGCCATCTCGGGCTACACCGACGACGTCACCAAGTACCCGTACGACCCGGCGAAGGCCAAGCAGCTGCTCGCCGAGGCCGGCGCCAGCAACCTGACGCTGAAGTTCTACTACCCGACCGAGGTCACCCGGCCCTACATGCCGAACCCGGCCGACACGTTCACCTCGATCTCCGAGGACCTGAAGAACATCGGCATCACCATCCAGCCGGTGGCCGAGCCGTGGAACGGCGGTTACAAGGACGACGTGCAGAAGTTCGGCAAGCAGGACCTGCACCTGCTCGGCTGGACCGGTGACTACAACGACGCCGGCAACTTCGTCGGCACGTTCTTCGGCCGCGAGAAGAAGGAGTTCGGGTTCAACAACCCCGAGCTGTTCAACGCCCTCGCGCAGGCGGACGGTTCGCCGGCCGGTGACGCGCACGCCAAGGCGTACCAGAACGTGAACAAGATGATCATGGACTACCTGCCCGCCATCCCGATCGCCTACCCGACGCCGGCGATCGTGGTCGGACCCAAGATCAAGGGTGTGGTGGCCAGCCCGCTCACCGACGAACGCTTCAACAACGTCACGATCGGCTGACGTGCTCCGCTGAGCAGCCGGGCTGGGGGGTAGGCGCTACCGCGCCTGCCCCCTTTGCCCACGTTCCCGGGCTGTACACAAAGGACTACAAGTGCTCCGTTTCCTAGTGCGTCGGGTGCTACAAGCGATTCCGACGCTTCTCATCCTGTCCATCCTGGTCTTCGCGTGGTTGCGTTCCCTGCCAGGCGGTCCTGCGGCCGCGCTCCTGGGTGACAAGGCGACGCCGGAGAAGATCGCCAGCCTCAACCACGTGCTCGGCCTGGACCAGCCGATCATCCTGCAGTACTTCAAGTTCCTCGGCCGCGCCCTCACCGGGGACTTCGGCAACTCGCTCGTCTCGGCCCAGCCGGTGATGGGCGAGATCGGCACGTTCCTCCCCGCCACCATCGAGCTCGGGCTTTCCGCGATGATCATCGCGATCGTCCTCGGCGTGCCCTTCGGTTACATCGCCGCCCGCTTCCGCGGTGGCGTCCCCGACAACGTCATCATCGTGCTGACGTTGGTCGGCGTCGCGGTGCCGGTGTTCTTCCTCGGCTACGCGATGCAGGACCTGCTGGCCGCTCCGCTCGGGCTGCCGTCGCAGGGCCGGCAGGCGCCCGGCATCGACGCCACGAGCATCACCAACTTCGCCATCCTCGACGGCATCATGACGAGCGAGTGGGACGCCGTCTGGGACGCGATCAAGCACCTGATCCTGCCGGCGTTCGCGCTGGCGACCATCCCGCTCGCGGTGATCACGCGCATCACCCGCGCCTCGGTGCTCGACGTGTTCAACGAAGACTTCCTCCGCACGGCCAACTCCAAAGGCCTGACGCAGTCGGTGATCCGGCGCCGCCACGTGCTGCGCAACGCTTTGCTGCCGGTGGTCACGACCATCGGCCTGCAGACTGGTGCGCTGCTCGGCGGCGCGGTGCTGACCGAGCGGGTCTTCAACTTCCGCGGCCTCGGCTTCCTGCTGGCCGAGGGCATCGAACGGCGTGACTACCCCCGGCTGCAGGCGCTGCTGCTGTTCGGGGCTCTGGTGTACGTGCTGGTGAACATGCTGGTCGACATCTCGTACGGGATCATCGACCCGAGGGTGCGTGTGCGATGAACACTTTGCTTGCCAAGAAGAAAGAGCCGATCGACAAGCTCGCCAAGGCGTCGGCGAGTGGGCGGAGCCTCGGGGCCGAAGCGTTCCGGCGCATGCTCCGCAGCCCCGTCGCCATCACCGGTGGCGTGATCACGCTGCTGTTCCTCCTGCTGGCCATCTTCGCGCCGCTGCTCGCGCCGAAGGACCCGCAGATCCGTTACCTGCAGGACCAGGTCGAGCTCGGCAAGGGCATCATCCCCGGCCCGAGCCCTGGCTTCCCACTCGGTGTCGACGACTTCGGCCGCGACTTCCTGTCCCGGCTCCTCGTTGGTGCGCAGCAGACGCTGATCGTCGGCGTGCTCGCCACCGTGATCGGCGTGCTGATCGGGGTGCTCATCGGCGGTCTCGCGGGTGCGTTCGGCGGCTGGGTCGACACCGTCCTCATGCGACTGGTCGACGTGCTGCTGTCGTTCCCCTCGCTGCTGCTGGCGATCTCGATCGCGGCGCTGTTCGCGAAGCCGAGCCAGTGGACGGTGATCCTGGCCGTGTCGATCATCGGCGTGCCGATCTTCGCGCGGCTGCTGCGCGGTTCCATGCTGGCGCAACGGGAAGCCGACCACGTGCTGGCCGCGACGTCGCTCGGCGTCAAACGCGGCACGATCGTCTTCCGCCACATGCTGCCCAACTCGCTGGGCCCCGTGATCGTGCAGGCCACGCTCACGCTGGCCACCGCGATCCTGGAGGCCGCGGCGCTGTCGTTCCTCGGCCTGGGCGACCCGGACCCGACGCGTGCGGAGTGGGGGCTGATGCTGGGCAACGCCTCGCGCCAGTTCCTCGACATCCGCCCGGAGCTCGCATACTACCCGGCCATCGCGATCATCGTGGTGGCGCTCGGGTTCACGCTGCTCGGCGAGTCCCTGCGTGACGCCCTCGACCCGAAGAACCGGCGGTAACCCATGGCACTCCTCGAAGTCCGCGACCTCACGGTCGTGTTCCAGCGCCGCGGTGAGAAGCCGTTCACCGCGGTCGACGGCGTCAGCTTCGACGTCGAACCCGGCCAGACGGTGGGGCTCGTGGGCGAGTCCGGCTGCGGCAAGTCCGTGACGTCGCTGGCGATCATGCGGCTGCTGGCCAGGCGCGGCAACAAGGTCAGCGGTTCGGTGTCGTTCGAGGGCACCGACCTGCTGAAGATCTCCGACCGCGACATGCGCGACCGGCGCGGGCGCGACCTGGGCATGGTGTTCCAGGACCCGCTGTCCTCGCTCAACCCCGTGATCCCGATCGGGCTGCAGATCACCGAGGTGCTCGAACGCCACCGCGGGATGTCGCGCAGCAAGGCGAAAGTCGAGGCCGCGGACCTGCTCGACAAGGTCGGCATCCCCGACCCGACGCGGCGGCTTTCCGAGTACCCGCACCAGCTTTCGGGCGGGATGCGCCAGCGCGCGCTCATCGCGATCGCGCTCGCGTGCCGGCCGCGGCTGCTCATCGCCGACGAGCCGACGACCGCGCTCGACGTGACCATCCAGGCGCAGATCCTCGCGCTGCTGCGCGAGCTCGTGCAGGACACCGGCACCGCGCTGATCATGATCACGCACGACCTCGGTGTCGTCGCCGGCCTCTGCGACGAGGTCAACGTGCTCTACGGCGGCAAAATCGTGGAGCGCGCCGAGCGCCACGCGCTGTTCGCCGAGCCGAGGCACCCGTACACCCACGGGCTGCTGGCCTCGATCCCGCGCCTCGACGTGGGCCGGGGCGAGAAGCTCGTGCCGATCCCCGGCTCCGTGTCCGACAACATCCCGTGGGACGGCGGGTGCGCCTTCGCGCCGCGCTGCCCCCACGCGCTGGAGGTCTGCCAGGAGCGTTCGCCGCAGCTCGTCCCCGATCGCAACGGCCTGCTGCGCTGCCACAACCCGGTGAAGCCCGCCGTGGCCACCGCAGGAGGGATCCGATGACCGAGGTGCTCGACGAGCCGCAGGACGACATCCTGCTGGAGGTCACCGACCTCAAGGTGCACTTCCCGATCAAGCGCGGCATCGTGGTCGACCGCACCGTCGGGCACGTGTACGCGGTGGACGGGGTCGACCTGTCGATCCGCCGCGGCGAGACCTACGGGCTGGTCGGCGAGTCCGGCTGCGGCAAGTCCACTTTGGGCCGCGCGATCTTGCGGCTCAACGAGCCGACGGCCGGCAAGGTCGTGTTCGACGGCACGGATGTCGCCCAGCTCAAGGGCGAGAAGCTGCGCAAGGCGCGCCGGCGCATGCAGATGATCTTCCAGGACCCGATGTCCAGTTTGGACCCTCGGCAGCCGGTGGAGTCCATCCTGCTCGAAGGCATGCGCGCGCACGGGCTGGCCAAGGACAAGGCGGCCACGGATCAGCGGCTGCGTGAGCTGCTGGGCGCGGTCGGCCTGCCCGAGACGGCGCTGCGCAAGTACCCGCACGAGTTCTCGGGCGGGCAGCGCCAGCGCATCGGCATCGCGCGGGCGCTGGCCGTGGAGCCGGACCTGATCGTGGCCGACGAGCCGGTTTCCGCGCTCGACGTGTCGGTGCAGGCGCAGGTCGTGAACCTGCTGGAAGACCTGCAGAACGAGCTGGGCCTGACGTATGTGGTGATCGCCCACGACCTCGCCGTCGTCCGGCACATCTCCGACCGCATCGGCGTGATGTACCTGGGCGCGCTGGTGGAGGAGACCACCTCGGCGGAGCTGTACGAGAACCCGCTGCACCCGTACACGCGGGCGCTGCTTTCGGCGATTCCCGTGCCGGACCCGCTCGTGGAGGACACCCGGGAGCAGATCCTGCTCGCGGGCGACCTGCCTTCGCCGGCGAACCCGCCGACCGGCTGCCGTTTCCACACACGTTGCCCGTGGCGGCAGCCGAGCCTGTGCGACACCGACCGGCCGCAGCTGCGCGAGATCGGCGCCGGGCACCGCGTGGCCTGCCACTACGCCGAGGAAATCCGCGACGGCCGCATCCAGCCGCACGACGTGGAGCCCGAACTGGTGGAGCTCACCGGGGTGCTCAACCCGGACGCGGCGCCGGACATCGGCTCGGTCACCGAAATCCTGTAATCGCCGGGCGTGAAGGGCACCTCGATCTCCTCGAGGTGCCCTTCACCGCGTTTCACGGCTGCAGATCGATGGCCGCCCGGAACGAACCGTCCATGTGGAACGGCGTCGAGCTGTGCTCGTGCACGATCCGCCACGCGCCGTCGACGCGACGGAAGGCCAGCGTCGAGCGGAACCACAGCGTGAACGGTTCGCTCATCCCCGCCGGCACGGCCGACATCTTCGCCAGCGCCGTGGTGAAGGCCAGGTCACCGGACTCGGTCACTTCGACCTCGGTGTACTCGTAGGTCACCGGGCTGTCGAACGTGCCGAACCACTTCGTCAGGAATTCCGCGGACGCGCCGGTGGTGCGCAGCGGCGGCGCCAGGTCGAACTTCACGGCACCCTCGGCGTAGCCCGCCACCAGGCGCGCGGGGTCCTTGGCGTACATGGCGGCGGTGCGCTCGGCCAGCAGGTCGCGGATCTCGTTCTCGGACATTCTGTGCTCTCCTTGGGTTCTTCGGGTTTCACCGGGGACGTCGAAGCCGTCCGCGTGGCTTCGACATCTCGGGTGACGACGATTTCGAGGAGGCACCCGATGAAGTACCTGGTCCTGATCTACGGCAACCCGGCTTCGCGCGCCGCGTGGGCGGGGATGAGTGACGAGCAGAAGGCCGCGGGCCTGCGCGCGTACGTCGAGTTCAACGACGACCTCGACGGTTCCGGCGAGCGCATCGTGTCCGAACGGCTGGCCGCGCCCGAGCTCACGAAGCAGGTCATCGTGCGCGACGACGAGGTGAGCACCACCGACGGCCCGTTCGCGGAGATCAAGGAGCAGCTCGCCGGCTTCTACCTGCTGGAATGCGACTCCGAGGAGCGCGCGCTGGAGATCGCGGCGCGGATCCCGGAGGCGCCGTACGCGACGATCGAGGTCCGGCCCGTGATGGGCCTGACCGGCGACGTGGACTTCGACCTGGCGGACCTGTGATCGAGGGCCTCCTGCGCGAGCTGGCGCCGCAGGTCCTCACCGCGCTCGTGCGCCGCTACGGCGGGTTCGACACGTGCGAGGACGCCGTGCAGGAGGCCCTCCTCGCCGCCGCGGTGCAGTGGCAGCGCGACGGTGTGCCGGACAACCCGAAGGCGTGGCTCATCACCACGGCTTCGCGGCGGCGGATCGAGCTGTGGCGCAGCGAATCCGCCCGGCAGCGGCGTGAGGAGACGATGGCCGCGCTGGCGCCACCCGACCCGGATCCGGTGCCGGCCGTGGACGACACGCTCACGTTGCTGCTGCTCTGCTGCCACCCGGCGTTGACGCGGCCTTCGCAGGTCGCGCTGACGTTGCGCGCGGTCGGCGGCCTGACGACGGCCGAGATCGCGCGGGCGTTCCTCGTGCCGGAGCCGACGATCGGCCAGCGCATCAGCCGCGCGAAGCAGAAGGTGAAGGGCACGTCGTTCAGCCTGCCGCCGGCGGACGAGCGGCCCGCTCGCGTCGCCGCCGTGCTGCAGGTGCTGTACCTGGTCTTCACGGAGGGGCACACGGCCAGCGCGGGCTCGGCCGTCGACCGCGTGGAGCTCACGGCCGAGGCCATCCGGCTCACGCGGCAGCTGCACGCCGAGCTCCCTGACGATGGTGAGGTGACCGGCTTGCTCGCGTTGATGCTGCTCACCGGCGCGCGCCGAGCCGCTCGCCTGGGGCCCGACGGCACGATGGTCCCCCTCGCGGAGCAGGACCGTTCGCGGTGGGACGCCGACGCCATCGCCGAGGGCACGGCGCTGATCACCCACGCGCTCGCGACCGCGCCGGTCGGTCCGTACCAGCTGCAGGCCGCGATCGCCGCCGTCCACGACGAGGCGGTTTCGGCCGAGGACACCGACTGGCCCCAGATCCTGCTGCTCTACGACCTGCTGCGCCAGGTCGCGCCGGGACCGATGGTGACGCTCAACCGGCTCGTGGCGCTCGCGATGGTCGAAGGCCCGGCCGTCGCGCTGGCCGAGCTCGACGCCGCCGAACCGCCGGACCACTACCGCGTCGACGTCGTCCGCGCGCACCTGCTGGAACTCGCGGGTGATCTCGAAGCCGCCCGGGAGTTCTACGCCGCGGCGGCCCGGCGGACGTTGAGCTTGCCCGAGCGTAGGCACCTTGAAGCGAGAGCTTTATCCGATATGTCCGGAAAACCCTTACTCAAGTCGGACCCGGCCCCCGACTGAAGGGTGACGCCCGCGGACCAGGGCCCCCGGTAGTCTGCGGAGAGCAGGCACAAAACCGGCAAGCCGCAGGGGGTAGGCGCAGTGAACATCGACCACGTGCTGGAGGCGATCCCTCCGCTGTCGGTCTACCTCCTCGTGGGGCTCGTCGTGATGGTCGAGAGCCTCGGGATCCCGCTGCCCGGCGAGATCGTGCTCGTGAGCGCGGCGCTGCTCGCCTCCTCGCACAGTGGTCTCAACCCGCTGTGGATCGGTGTCCTGGCCACAGCGGGTGCCATCATCGGCGACAGCATCGGGTACCTGATCGGCCGCAAGGGCGGTAAACGCCTCTTCGACTGGGCCGGCCGGAAGTTCCCCAAACACTTCGGGCAGGAGCACATCGCGAACGCGGAACGGATGTTCCACAAACGCGGTATGTGGGCCGTGTTCTTCGGCCGCTTCGTCGCCGTGCTGCGCATCCTCGCCGGCCCGCTCGCCGGTTCGCTGAACATGCACTACCCGCGCTTCCTCATCGCCAACGCGCTCGGCGGCATCGTCTGGGCCGGCGGCACCACCGCGTTGATCTACTACCTCGGCGTGGTCGCGGACAAGTGGCTCAAGGGCTTCCAGTGGGCCGGCCTCGGCGCGGCGCTGGTGATCGGCGTGGCCGTGACGCTGGTGCTGAAGAAGCGCATGTCGCGCAACCACGAGGTGCCGGCGGAGCAGAAGGACGACGCGGTCGCCTAGTTCGCCGGCAGGGAGATCAGCGTCGACGCGAGCCGCTTCGCCGTGTGGAACGGCCGCGAGGCCTGGGTGACGACCGACGTGACCGCGGCGCCTTCCAGCAACAGCATCAGCTCGTCGGCCAGGGTTTCGGCGGGCTCGGGCCTGATGCGGCGGAGCTGCGTCAGCAGGTAGCCGTGCAGCGCGGTCTTGTGGTGGCGGACGACTTCGCGCACCGGGTCGGCCGGATCGGGGAACTCCGAGGTGGCGTTGAGGAAGCCGCAGCCGCGGAACCCGTCGCGGGAGAGCCAGGCTTCGTAGGCGTCGAACACCGCCAGGACCCGGTCGGCCGGATCTGTGTGCCCGGCCGTGATCCGGTCGATCTCCTCCTGCCACTGCCGGTCCCGCTCGCGCAGGTAAGCGACGACGAGCCGGCTCTTCGAACCGAAGTTGCCGTAGAGCGCGGCCTTCGTCACGCCCGCCTCGGCCGCCACGGTGTCGACGCCCACGGCGTGGATGCCGTCGCGGTAGAACAACGTCGACGCCGCCTTGAGCACCTTGGCTCCAGCGTCGCCGGGCCGGGTCCGGCTCACAACTCCTCCAGACTGTTCGGTCTTGTTTTGACCAGCCCAAATACTAGCATCGGTTGACAACAGACAGACCTGTCTGTTTGGTTGCGAGCGTGGTCGGGATCAGTGAGGAGACAACCGCGCGGTGGTGGTCCACCGCCGCGGTCGGCGCCGGCGTGATCGCGCTCTGCTACGGGTTCGCGCGCTACGCCTACGGGCTGTTCGTGCCCCGGTTCGGCGAGACGTTCGGGCTCACGACCGTCGGCGTCGGCGTGCTCGGCGGACTGTCCACCGCGGGCTACGGCGTCGGGCTGCTGCTGTCCCTGCCCACGGCCACGCGATCCGCGCGCGCCACCGTGCTGCTGGCCGGCGCGTTGGCGGCGGTGGGGCTCGGGCTCATGGCCGCCGCGCCGAACGTGGCCGTGTTCGGTGGCGGGATCGTCCTCGCGGGCGGGAGCGCGGGGCTGGTCTCGCCCGGCATCGCGCAGCTGATCGGGGAAACCGTCGGGACGCGCCACCGGGTTCGGGCGCAGACCTGGGCCAACACCGGGACCGGGCTCGGTCTGGCCGCGTCGGCGTTCACGCCGCTGCTGGCGTTCGGCTGGTCCTCGATCTGGGCGGGCTTCGCCGTGCTCGCCGCGGCGATGACGGTGCTCGCCTGGCGGACGTTGCCGCGCCCGCCCGCGTCCGCCGAGCTCCCGGCGAAGTCCACGCCGGTTCACGGCCTGGTCCCGCTCGTGGTCAACTCCGTCCTCATCGGAGCGACGAGCGCGCCGTACTGGACGTTCTCCAGTTCCCGGCTCACCGCGACGGGCCTGAGCCCGACCGCGGCGACCTGGTGCTGGTTCACGATCGGCGTGGCCGGGCTGCTCGGCGGGCTGGCCGGGCGGGCCGCCGAGCGCGTCGGGCTGCGGACTGCCAACCTCGTCACGTGGACGCTGGCGGCGGCCGGCCTCGCGCTGCTCGCTCTGCCGCGACCGGGCCTGCCTGGCGCGCTGGTTTCCAGCGCACTGTTCGGCAGCACGTACATGGCCCTGACCGGGCTGTGCATCCTGTGGGCCGCCCGCCTGTTCCCCACCCGTCCGGCTCGCGGGGTCACCTGGTCGTTCGTCGGCCTCGGCGTCGGGCAGACCGCGGCGTCACCCTTGGCCGGCGCGGCGGCGTCCGGAATCGGCCTGCCCGCGGTGTTCGGGCTGGCCGGGCTGGTGGCGCTCGCCGCGTGGAGCGAGCTCGACGCCCGCCTCGCCCCGCCTGCCTCAGGCCCCGGCGGGTAGCAGATCTTCGTCGGGCAGCTCCACGGGCTTGCGGCGAAAACTCCCCAGCAGCACCCCACCGATGACCACGGCCGCGGAGACGATCTCGAGCACGGTCGGCACCTCGTCGAGCACGAAGTACGACGCCGTGAGCCCGACCACCGGCACGAGCAGCGAGAACGGCGCGACGACGCCGGCGGGGTGGTGCTTCATGAGTGTCGTCCAGATGCCGGAGCCCACGACGGTGCCGAACACGATCACGTAGGCCATGCCCGCGACGCCGATCAGGCCGGTGGTGGTGCCGAGCGTCGTGAGCGAGTGCCAGCCGGTCGTCGGGCCTTCGAAGACGAACGACAGCGCCAGCATCGGCAGCGGCGGCACCACGGACATCCACAGCATGAGGTGCACTGGGTTGTCGGGCGTCGCGCGGCGCACCGCGAGGTTGCCGAACGCCCAGCTCAGCGCGGCCAGCAGCGTCAGGATCACCGGCAGCAGCGCGGCGTGCGAGGACTGCTGCCACGCGATCGCCGTCATGCCGGCGACGGCCAGCAGGATGCCGGTGAGCTGGCGGCCGGACACGCGTTCGCGCAGGAGCACGGCGCCGAGCAGCACGGTGAACGGCGCGGACGCCTGCAGCACCAGCGAGGCCAGGCCCGTCGGCATGCCGAGGTCCATGGCGACGAACAGGAACGCGAACTGGCCGGTGCCGAACCCGAGGCCGTAGCCGAGCAGGTAGCGCAGCTTCACCTTGGGCCACGGCACGAACAGGATCGTCGGGATCGCGATCAGCGCGAACCGCAGCGCGCCGGCGAACATCGGCGGGAACTGACCCAGCGCGGCGTGGATGGCGAGGAAGTTGCAGCCCCACAGCACGGCGACGAGCACAGCGAGGAGACGGTCACGTGCGGGCATGTCCTCCACTGTGCAGGCACGGATCGTGAAGGACCAGCGAGAAAAACTGCACTGACCATGTAGCCCTCCTTCACACTGTGTTGTTGTTTACCGACCCGACCACAGTCACGGCGGGAATGGTTGCCAGAGACGTGACGTCCGGTTGGGTACCCGCCTGCTTCTGGTCGGATCGGTAAAGGTGGACATGGTGGACCTCGGAAGACTTCGGACATTGCGGGAGTTCGCGGACCGCGGCAGCGTGACGGCTGCGGCGAGGGCGCTGCACTGCACCCCTTCGGCGGTGTCGCAGCAGCTGCGTGCGCTTCAGACGGAGGTCGGCCTGCCGCTGACCGAGCCGGACGGCCGAGGTCTGCGGCTCACCGACGCCGGCCGGGCGCTCGTCGCGCGCGCCGACGAGGTGCTCGCCGCGCTGGATCGGGCGGAATCCGAGCTCGACACGTACCGAAGTGCGCCGCGCGGGCGGGTGCGGATCGCGATTTTCCAGTCGGCGGGCCTGATGCTGTTGCCGGGGCTGCTCACGCGCGTCGCGGCGTTCGACGGTCTGGAGGTGGACGTCCGCGATGTCGACATGACGCCTTCGGACGTGCCGGGACTGGTCGCGGACTACGACGTGGTCGTGACGCACCGGGACGAGCACGCCGGCGAGTTCACCTCCGACCGGCTCGAGGTGGTGCCGCTGCTGCGGGAGCCGCTGGACGTCGCGTTGCCGGCGGGGCACGTATTGGCGCGGCGGCGCCGGGTGGATCTCGCGGACCTCGCCGACGAACGCTGGATCTCCGTGGACCACGGATTTCCGGTGGACGACGTGCTGCGGTCGCTGACCGTGCGGACGGGGGTGCGGCCGCAGATCGTCCAGCGCATCAACGATTTCCGCATCACCGAGCGGCTCGTCGCGGCGGGGCACGGCATCGCGCTGCTGCCGCGCTACACGATGGACACGCGGCGGGGCAGTGGTCTGGTCGGGCGTCCGCTGGCGGGGATCCGCGCTGCGCGGCTGGTCGAGGTGGTGTGCCGGCGGGGTGCGTTGTCGCGGCCGGCGGTGGCGACGGTGATCGCCCAGCTGCGCGAGGAAGTGGCGGCGTTGACGGGCTAGCTACGGGCGCCGCGGCGGACGCCGAACGTGATCGCCACGCCCAGCAGCGTCGCGACGCCGAAGGAGAGCAGCATGCTGACCACCGGCTCGTCGATGAGCTCGCCGCCGGCGTAACCGAGGAAGGCGACGTACGACGTCCACAGCGTGATGCCGATCGCCGACGCGCTGAAGAACTCGCCCATCGGCCAGCGCAGCGAGCCGGCCAGCAGCGCGCCGACCGTGCCGCCCGAGGGCAGCCAGCGGGCGACGACCAGGATCGGGCGCGGATGGCGTTGGAGGCGGCCGTCGAGCCAGGCCAGGCCGGCGGCCATCTTGCGGCGCCGGCTGAGGCGTTCGAGCACGCGCGCGCCGCCGAAGCGGCCCAGCGCGTAGAGGGCCTGGTCGCCCATCAGGCACCCGGCGGTGGCGACGGCGATCACCACGGCCAGCGACGTCCCGCCTTGCGCGGCCGCGATGCCCATGCCGAGGATCGTCACCTCGGTGGGCAGCAGGGGCACCAGCGAGACGACGAACAGCACCACGAGCCCTGCTGTCGTTGCGTCCACACTCCCATTAACCGCCGTGCGCGGGCGGATGAGTCCCGTTCACCGAGTACTCACAGAAAGGCACAGGCGGTACACAGCTTGGGTTAACCATGACAGCGGGTGTCATGGTTGACCGCGAGGGTGGTCCGTATGAACCTTTTGGGAAAGATCGCCCTCGTCGCGGGTGGCACGCGCGGTGCCAGCCGCGCGATCGCCGTGGAGCTGGGGCGGGCGGGGGCCTTCGTTTACGTGACCGGCCGTACTTCGGGCTCTGCGCGGTCCGAAGTGGACCGTCCGGAGACGATCGAGGAGACGGTTTCTCTGATCGAGGAGGCGGGTGGCCGCGGCGAGGCCATCCGGGTCGACCACCTGGTGCCCTCCGAGGTCGCGGCTCTGGCGTCTCGGCTGGACCACCTGGACATCCTCGTCAACGGCCTCTGGGGCGGCGACCGCCACCTGGAATGGGGCAAACCCGTCTGGGAACACTCGCTGGACGCGGGCCTGCGCATGATCCGCCTGGCGATCGACGCGCACCTCATCACCAGCCACTACCTGCTGCCGCTGATGATCGACCGCCCGGGTGGCCTGGTGGTGGAGCTGACGGACGGAACCGCGTCGTACAACGCGCGGTATCGGGCGGGGACCTCGCTGCCGTTCTACCTGGCGAAGTCCTCGGCCCACCCGCTGGCGATCGGCGAGGCGGCCGAGCTGGCGCCGTTCGGCTGCACGGCCGTCGCGTTCACCCCGGGCTACCTGCGTTCCGAGGCCATGCTGGAGATCTACGGCGTCACGGAAGCCACGTGGCGAGACGCTGTGGCGGAGGTGCCGCACTTCGCCATCTCGGAATCCCCGGCCTACGGCGGCCGGGCGATCGTCGCGCTGGCCGCGGACCCGGACCGCGCTCGCTGGTCGGGCCAAACGGTCAGCAGTGGCCAACTCGCCCAGGCCTACTCGATCGACGACGTGGACGGCAGCCGCCCGGACGCGTGGCGCTACCTGGTGGAGGTGGCGGACGCCGGCAAGCCGGCGGACGTGAGCGGCTACCGCTGAGCGTTGGCGGTTGTCCACAGGCGAGTCGAGTTGTGGACAGCTGGGCCTTCAACGGCGCGACCACCAGGTTTTGTCGGGGGTGGCCGATAAAATGGACATGGGCGCGCCCCCTGGGAGGGCGGGGGCCTGTCTCCGGGCCGGTGGGGGGCAAACCGGCCGATAAGGCGGTTATCGCGGAGCGTTGCGGGCGGCGAGTTCGGTGCCGATGTCGGCCAGGGCGGCGCGGAGGTCCGGCGGGTCGAGGACTTCGATGCCGGGGCTGAGGGCCACCAGTTGACCGAGGGCGATCTCGCCGCCCTCAAGCGCGAGTTCCGCCGGCGCCCAGCCGTCGGAGTCTGGTTCGGCCAGGGAGAGGACGGTGTCCGCGAGGTGTTCGCCGCCGAAGACGCGGCGGAGTTCGCGGACGGCGAGGCGGTTCAGGCGGGCTCGCACCCGCACTGGGCGGGAGACTTGCTCGAAGGTCGCGGAAGAAGTGCGCCACCATGTCGAGAGGTCGAAATCGGCGGGGCGGTCGAACTCTTCGGCGAGATCGTCGGCGTCAAGGATCCGGGAGACGCGATACGTGCGGTAGGCGTTCTCGACCCGCGCCACCAGGTACCAGACCCCCGCCTTCAACACGAGCCCCAACGGCTCCAGCACCCGGTAGGCGACTTTGTCCTTGCGCTGATAGGAAATCGCGAGCCGCCGCTGAGTCCAGACCGCGCGCGAAACCGTGCTCAACGCCGACGGCTGGTCAGCGCCACCGAACCACCCCGGCGCATCGAGGTGAAACCGCCCGGCCACCAGCGCCGCGTGCTCTCGCAGCTCGGCCGGCATCCCCGCTGAAACCTTCGCCCGCGCGGCACTCCCGGCGGTGTCCAACCCCAGCCCCGCCAACGCTTCCGGCGCGCCCAACGCGAACAGCGCCACGGCTTCCCGCGCGGTCAGCCCGTCGAGCCCCGCCCGCCAACCGTCGACGAGACGGAAGCCGCCGTGCCGGCCCTGCTCCGTCCACAGTGGAACGCCGGCGTCCCGCAAGGCCGCCAGATCGCGGTGCATCGTGCGTTCCGAAACGCCCAGCTCCGCGGCGAGCTCAGAGGCGGTCGCGCTGCGGCGGCGCTGCAGCGTGAACAGCAGCGCGACCAGCCTCTCCGCTTTCACCGCAACGACATCAGCGGTTCGCGCGGTTGACCGCGCTCACCACCGCGCGCAGCGACGACGTCACGATCGACGGGTCGATGCCCACGCCCCAGAACACGCGGTCGGAGATCGCGCATTCGATGTACGACGCGGCGCGCGAGTCGTCGCCCGGGGTCAGGGTGTGCTCGCTGTAGTCCAGGAGCCGCAGGTCGAAGCCGACAGTCGACAGCGCGTCGAAGAACGCCGCGATGGGACCGTTGCCGCGGCCGGTGATGTCGTGCTCGTCGCCCTCGACGGTCACCGTGGCCTCGATGTCGTACTCGCCGCCGCCGTTGTCGGTCACGCGCTGGCGCACCAGCTCCAGCGGGGTGCGCGACTCCAGGTACTCCTTGGAGAACGCGTTCCACATCGTGGCCGGGTCGACCTCGCCGCCCTCGGTGTCGGTGTAGGCCTGGACCACCTTGGAGAACTCGATCTGCAGGCGCCGCGGCAGGTCGAGCTGGTGCTCGGCCTTCATGATGTAGGCGACGCCGCCCTTGCCCGACTGCGAGTTCACGCGGATCACGGCCTCGTACGTGCGGCCGACGTCCTTCGGGTCGATCGGCAGGTACGGGACCTCCCACGGGTACTCGTCCACGGGTACGCCGGCCTTGTCGGCGGCGTCCTTCATCGCGTCGAGACCCTTGTTGATCGCGTCCTGGTGGCTGCCGGAGAACGCGGTGAACACCAGGTCACCGCCCCACGGCGTGCGCTCGGCCACGGGCAGCTGGTTGCAGTACTCGACGGTGCGCTTGATCTCGTCGATGTCCGAGAAGTCGATCTGCGGGTCGATGCCCTGGCTGAACAGGTTCATGCCCAGCGCGACGAGGTCGACGTTGCCGGTGCGTTCGCCGTTGCCGAACAGGCAGCCCTCGATGCGGTCGGCGCCCGCCTGGTAGCCCAGCTCGGCGGCGGCGATGCCGGTGCCGCGGTCGTTGTGCGGGTGCAGCGACAGGATCACCGAGTCGCGGCGCTCCAGGTTGCGGCTCATCCACTCGATCGAGTCGGCGTAGACGTTCGGCGTCGCCATCTCGACGGTCGCCGGCAGGTTCAGGATCACCGGCTTCTCCGGCGTCGGTTGCCAGATCTCGGTGACGGCGTTGCAGACCTCGAGCGCGTACGACAGCTCCGTGCCGGTGTAGGACTCCGGCGAGTACTGGAAGCGGAAGTCGGTATCCGGCTGCTTCGCGGCCAGCTCGACGACCATCTCCGCGGCCTGCGTCGCGATCTTCTTGATGCCCTCGCGCTCCTCACGGAACACCACGCGGCGCTGCAGGATCGACGTCGAGTTGTAGATGTGCACGATCGCGCGCGGCGCGCCCTCAAGCGACTTGAACGTGCGCTCGATCAGCTCCGGACGGCACTGGGTCAGCACCTGGATGCTCACGTCGTCCGGGATCGCGCCCTCGTCGATGATCTCGCGGACGAAGTCGAAGTCCGTCTGCGACGCGGCGGGGAACCCGACCTCGATCTCCTTGTAACCCATGCGTACGAGCAGGTCGAAGAACTTGCGCTTGCGCGCCGGCGACATCGGGTCGATCAGGGCCTGGTTGCCGTCACGCAGGTCCACCGCGCACCACAGCGGCGCGCGCTCGATGCGCTTCTCGGGCCAGGTGCGGTCGGGCAGCTCGATGTTCTCGATCAGCTCGTACCAGGGCTTGTAGCGGTGGACGGGCATCGACGTGCCGCGTTGCGGGTTCCAGCGGGGCTGGTCCGCGGGCGCCGGGCGCGACGGCGTGCGAACGCGGGAAGTGCTCGTGCGGGGGTCGTTCGTGGCCATGGGTGAAGACGTCTCCTGACGAGGTGGGTGCTTACGACCGGCACCACAAAGCCCCGCGACGAGGAGCCGGTCTGGTCAGGCCCCGTCGCGGCAGCGAAGCAGGAGAGCACGCGCCACGAAGTCACCTTAACCACGGAACGCGGCCGTTGTGAAGTCACCTCCGCGATCGAACTGTTACTTCCGGTGCCCGCCGGGTGTTACCAGCGGGTAGCGGGCGGGGGTGTGACGTGTCAGACTGCCGAGCATGGGCGAGCACGCCGAACAGGCACCCGACACGGAGACCGAGTCGCGGCCGAAGCGCGCCGAGATCGACTGGCGACGCACCCGTGAGCAGGCGTTTTCCTTCCTTGCCACGCTCGTGCGGTGGGTCGGGCTGATCTTCGCCGCGATCCTCGTGCTGCACGTGATCTTCACCGTCGGCGAGGCCAATCCGGGCAACGGAATCGTCTCGTTCGTCCGAAGCTGGGCCGACGGCCTCTCGATCGGCTTCAAGGACCTCTTCACCCCGAGTGATGCGAAACTCAGGGTGCTGGTCAACTACGGCATCGCGGCGATCTTCTGGCTCGTGGTGTCCGGGATCGTCGCGAAGATCCTCCGCCGCATCGGCGGCGGGATCTCTTCCTGACCGCGGTCACGGGCCGTTCCCGCCGTGGCGCGAACGGCCCGTTCGCACGGGTTCAGGACTGCCCGGTTCAGGACTGCCAGGTGATCGGCTTGCTGCCGTAGTCCGTGCCCGGAGCCTGGTCGCTGTAGTCACCCTCGTCGTACGACGCGCCGGTCACCGTCGTGCCGGCCTGCGCCACCGCGAGCACGCAGCTTTCGTACGTGGCGCCCTTCGTGGTGAAGTCCTTGCCCGCGTCGCCGCTGTCGCACTTGTCGAACGTGCCGATCACGGACACGCCCTGCGCTTCGGAACCGTCGGGGAGCAGGGCGTTCATCAGCCCGAGCGAGCTGTAGGAGAAGTCCGTGCCACTCTCGTTCGAGACGGTGACGCGCACGTAGTACGGCGTCATGCCCTTCGCCTTGTCGCCCAGGTCGAGCGGCGCGAGGTCGGCCTCGGTGCCCTTGTCGATCGACTTCACCGTGACACCGATCGAGCCCGTCTTGTCCTCCGACTTGAACGGCACGATCGCCTTGTCGCCCAGCTTCAGCTTGGTGCCCTGCTGGGTGAAACCGCCGGCCGACGACGTGTTCCCCGTGCCGCCCGACGACGCGGAGCTGCTCGTCTCGGGAGCGCTCGCGCTGCTGCTGCTCTGGCTCGGCGCGGGGGCGCCGGACGCGGCCGAAGGCGCGCCGCCCGTCTCACTCGCACAGCCGGCCAGCGTCAGTACCGCCGCGGAGACCCCCAGGACCGCCAGCACACGACTACGCATGTCGTTCTCTCCTCATGTCCACCCAGTGTGTGCGGGCTTCGATGCGGTGCCCCGATCAGCGGTTCCCTGATCGAGCGACATTACTTAGCGGTGCGAAGTGAATGCGATCAGTCGTGCCGCGCGTCAATCACCCAGCGCGGGCGTGCCCCATTCACCACTGAACGCGAACTCACTCAGCGGAATGCGCTGCCGCGGCTTCAGCTCCCGCTCGATGCGCCGCTCGTCCTCCAGCACGGCGGCCTCGGCGGCGTGGCCCACCGCGATGGCCACCCGCGGCACGGCGGCGTCCGGCAACCCGAACGACGAGCGGACCGCGTCGGCGGAGAAGCCCGCCATCTGGTGCGCGATCAGGCCGAGCTCCACGGCCTGCAGCACCAGGTTCTCGCTCGCCAGGCCGAGGCCGTACTCGGCGTAGGGGACCTCGCCCTTCTCATTGGTGGTCACCATCACGCCGACGAGCAGCACACCCGCGCGGAACGCCCACGCCTGGTTGCCGGTGTTCAACGCGGCCAGGATCCGGGCGAACGTGGGGTCGCCGCGCCGGCCAACGAGGTAGCGCGCGGGCTGGGTGTTGCCGAAGGACGGCGCCCAGCGTGCGGCCTCCAGCAAAGTGGTCAGTTCCTGCGGGGGCACCTCGGCGGTCGCGTCGAAGGCGCGGGGGCTCCAGCGCTCGGCGACGGCCTGGCTCACGGGGACGCTCGTCTCGGCGGGTTTGCGCACGTCCCGCACCGTAGTACGGCGGGAGTGCTCTCCATCACTCCGGAGGAAGGGCTTCGAACATTTCGGTGGTGTTAAGGAAGATTTACTTCCGACACACCCTCGATCGGTGTGCGCCGCCACTCGATTGAGTGGCGAGCGCCCTCGGCCCCGGTAGGCTTTCGCCCAAGTGAAGGGACGCGGGGGCTCCTCGGTGCCCACCAGGAGCAGACCCGGCCCGTCAAGGAGGTTCGGGCTGTGGCCCTCGTGGTCCAGAAGTACGGTGGCTCGTCGCTGGAAAGTGCCGACCGGATCAAGCGCGTCGCCGAACGCATCGTCGCCACCAAGAAGGCGGGCAACGACGTCGTGGTGGTGTGCTCGGCGATGGGTGACACCACCGACGAGCTGCTCGACCTGGCGCAGCAGGTGAACCCCGCGCCGCCGGAGCGGGAGATGGACATGCTGCTCACGGCCGGTGAGCGCATTTCGAACGCGCTGGTCGCGATGGCGATTTCCGCGCACGGCGCCGAGGCGTGGTCGTTCACCGGTTCGCAGGCGGGTGTCGTCACGACGTCGGTGCACGGCAACGCGCGCATCATCGACGTGACGCCGAGCCGCGTCACGGAGGCGCTCGAGCAGGGCTACATCGCGCTCGTGGCCGGGTTCCAGGGCGTTTCCCAGGACACCAAGGACATCACGACGCTCGGCCGCGGCGGTTCGGACACGACCGCCGTCGCGCTCGCCGCTGCGCTGGGCGCCGACGTGTGCGAGATCTATTCCGATGTGGACGGTGTGTACTCCGCCGACCCGCGGATCGTGCCGGACGCGCGGAAACTCGACACGATCCCGTACGAGGAGATGCTGGAGCTCGCCGCGAGCGGTTCGAAGATCCTGCACCTGCGTTCGGTCGAGTACGCGCGCCGCTACGGCGTGCCGATCCGAGTCCGCTCTTCCTACAGCGACAAGCCGGGCACCACCGTGACCGGGTCAATCGAGGAGATCCCCGTGGAACAAGCGCTGATCACCGGTGTGGCACACGACCGTTCGGAGGCCAAGATCACGGTCACCGGCGTGCCGGACCACGCCGGGGCGGCCGCCCGGATCTTCCGCGTGATCGCCGACGCGGAGATCGACATCGACATGGTGCTGCAGAACGTGTCCAGCACGATCTCGGGTCGCACCGACATCACGTTCACGCTGTCGAAGGCCAACGGCGCCAAGGCCGTGCAGGAGCTCGAGAAGGTCAAGGGCGAGATCGGCTTCGAGACCGTGCTGTACGACGACCACGTCGGCAAGGTCTCGCTCGTCGGCGCGGGGATGCGCTCGCACCCCGGTGTCACGGCGACGTTCTGCGAGGCGCTCGCGCAGTCGGGCGTCAACATCGAAATCATCAACACCTCGGAGATCCGCATCTCGGTGCTGATCCGCGACGCGCAGCTCGACGACGCCGTGCGCGCGATCCACGAGGCGTTCGAGCTCGGCGGCGACGAAGAAGCCGTCGTGTATGCGGGGAGTGGTCGCTAATGAGCAACGGTCTGCGCGTCGGGGTGGTCGGGGCGACCGGCCAGGTCGGCGGTGTGATGCGGAAGCTGCTGGCGGAGCGCGGTTTCCCGGTGGACGAGATGCGGTACTTCGCGTCGTCCCGGTCAGCGGGAACGAAGCTTCCGTGGCAGGGCGAGGAGATCACGGTCGAGGACACCGCCATCGCGGATCCGTCCGGTTTGGACATCGCATTGTTCTCCGCGGGCGGCTCGACTTCGCGTGAGCAGTCGCCGCGCTTCTCCGCCGCTGGCGTGACGGTGATCGACAACTCGTCGGCCTTCCGCCGCGACCCGGACGTGCCGCTGGTCGTCAGCGAGGTCAACCCGGAAGCCATCAAGGAGGCGCGCAAGGGGATCATCGCGAACCCCAACTGCACCACCATGGCGGCCATGCCGGTGCTCAAGCCGCTGCACGACGAGGCCGGCCTGCTGCGCTTGATCACGAGCACGTACCAGGCCGTGTCCGGCAGCGGCCTCGCCGGCGTCGACGAGCTGGCCGCCCAGGTCAACGCCGTCGCCTCCCGCGCCGCGGCCCTGACCCACGACGGTTCCGCCGTGGACTTCCCGGCCCCGGCCAAGTACGTGGCGCCCATCGCGTTCAACGTCCTGCCGATGGCCGGCTCCGTCGTCGACGACGGCTCGTTCGAGACGGACGAGGAGCAGAAGCTGCGCAACGAAAGCCGTAAGATCCTTGGCCTGCCGGAGCTGCTCGTGTCCGGCACGTGCGTCCGGGTCCCGGTGTTCTCCGGCCACGCGCTGTCGATCAACGTCGAGTTCGCGCAGCCCATCTCGGTGGAGCGGGCCACGGAATTGCTGTCGGTCGCGCCCGGCGTGCAGCTCTCGGACGTCCCCACGCCGCTGCAGGCCGCGGGCAAGGACCCGAGCTTCGTCGGCCGCATCCGCTCCGATCCCGGTGTGCCGGACGGCCGCGGCCTGGCCCTGTTCGTGGCGACGGACAACCTGCGCAAGGGTGCGGCGTTGAACGCGGTGCAGATCGCGGAGCTGGTGGCGAGCAACCGCTGATTTTCTCGAGTGACACAGGGCCGTCTTCCTCCGGGAAGGCGGCCCTGTCTCATCGGGGCGAGCTCAGCTGCCGAACCGGCCGGAAGTCCGGCGACACACCGGAAACCACGAGCAGCATCCGCAGCGGCAACACCTCCGGCGTCAGCGCTGCGGCTTCGTCGAGTGCGGTCGTGATCGCCTCCGCCCCCGGATCGTCCACGACCAGCTCCGGCGGCCAGGGCCACGCCATGCGCCAGCGGACGACTCCGACGTCCGCCAGGGCCGCCGTGACGACGAGGGCCAGGCGGTAGCGGACGGAAGCCACGACGTCCGCGGCGCCGGGCTCGGCGAGGAACGCGAGTTCACCCGCGGCCAGCCGGTCGAGCGCCGCCCCGAGGGTGAGGCCGCCGAGGACCTCCTGGGCCGAGCGCGTGACCTCGTGCCGCTGGGACAGATCGGCGAGCGTGTCCCAGTCCGCGCGCGGCATGGCGCGCTGCTCCTCGGACAGCAGCTTCGCGAAGGCGTGGTCGAGCGTCTCGTCGTCGGCGAGCAGCGCGCTGGCCCGAGCCTCGTCGCCGAGAGGGAGCTCGGCGTCGAGCAGCTGCCGGAAGCCCGCCATCGGCCGCGCCGGCAGGAATCCCGCGCGCAGGCCGAGCGCGGCGTAGCGGACCAGGAACAGCTCCCAGAGCTCTTCGATCACCTCGCGTTCCCACCGCACCTCCGCCGAGTCCGGCGCGGCCAGCGCTTGTTCGGCGACGCGCAGGTAGTACCCGGTGAAGGCCCGCACCGCGGGCCGGGCCGGCGCGTTCCAGCGCGGCGTGTGGGCCAGGCTGTCGCGCGTGCGGGAGAGGAACCGCACTCCCCACGCGATCGCCGGCCGGAAGCGGACGTCCTCGCCGAGCGCGCGACGCACCAACGCGCTCAGCTGCTCCGGGTTCACCGCCGCGAGCAACGGGACTCCGATGACGAGCCGACGGCGCGACGCGAGCCCTACCGCGACGCCGGCATCGAGCTGGACGGACGTCGGAGCCTCGACGCCGACGTCGTCCGCCGCGGAGTGCACCAGCTCCCACAGCCGCGTCGAAGCGGGCGTGAGCCGGATCGTCGGCGTGGGGCCGGCGCGCGAGCACATCGCCGTCACGAGTGTCGCGAGTCCCGGCACCACGACGAGCAAGGCCAGCGACGCGGGGGACATCGCCACGCACAGCACGACCTCCGCCGCGACGAACCCGCCGACGAGGAGGACCACCGCCAGCCAGAACGCGACCAGGAGCCCCACGGCACGCAGCGCCATCCGGACCTCCTCCCCAGCCGAGCTCGGTCCTGTCGGATATCGCTCGTGGCGGGGACAACGTTTCCGTCAGTCCACTGTGGACTTCGCCTTTTCGGCGAGGTGACAGGCCAGGTACCGGATCTTCCGGAACTCCACGATCGGTCCCTTCTTGCCGTACGCCCACATATTGGCGTCCGCGTGCACGCCGAGGTGCCGGAACTGTTCCACGGCCTCTTCGCCACGCCCGAGCTCCACCAGCGCCCGCGCGGCGTACGCCCGGCTCGTCGCCGTGCCCGGCGCGTCGCGGCCCTCGCCTTCGAGCCAGGGCAGCAGCCGGTCGACGGCCGGCGCGACCAGCGGGTGCCGCCACGCGTCCTCGACCCCGCGGTACTCCGCCTCGTGCGCCGCGGCGAGCGGCAGAACCGCCAGCTTCGGGTGCTTCGCCGCGCCTTCCTCGGCGAACGCCCACATCAGCTCGTGCGACCCGAACCACTTCTCGCACCAGTACTGCAGCGCGGAACTGTGCGCGGGCAGGTTCACCGGGTCGCGGGCGACCAGCTGCTCCCACACCTCGCGGAACGCGTCGTTGTCGTACTGCCGGCCGCGAGCGACGGCCAGCATCGTCACCCACGGCGTGGGGTCTTCGGGCGCCAGCACCGCCGCCTCACTCGCCGCGGGCACGGCGGACTCGAGGATGGCGAAGAACTTCTGGAACTGCTCGCGGCTCACGTGCTCGGCCCCCAGCCCGCTGCGGACCTGCCAGGCCAGCTGCACGAGACTCTCGGCGTTGACGGCGGCGGCGTCCGCGTCGCCCGGCCGCTCGCTCTGCCAGTGGTCCAGCCCGATCTCGTCGTTCGCGACGACCTCACCGAGGTGGCGCACGAGAGTGACGCGCCGGTCCCAGTCGGTGCCGATCTCGGAGAGCAGTTGCGCCGCCGGCTGCCAGCCACCGGTCACGAGCGCCTGCCGGGCCTCGTCGATCTCGCGGTCGGGGATGAAGTCGGCCCTCGTGACGTCGGCGTCCGGTGGCAGGCCGAACAGCGTCACGTCGGGCATCTCGACCTTCGGCGCCTTCTTGTCCGGCGCGACGTACCGCGCCAGGTCCTCACGGCTGAGCGAAGCGGTGAACTCGGCCACGCTCATGCCGCGTTCCCGCGCGGCTTTCGCCAGCGCCAGCGCGGTCTTCCGGCGTCTCGGATTGAACAGCAGGCTTACGAGTCCCATGGGTTTCCTCTCAAGAACGAATCGGGTCGGGTTCGGCCGCGGGCAGCAGCGCCCGCAGCCCGGCAGTGTCCCCGGTGACGGCGGCGTCGAGGGCCGGGTCGAGCGTGTCGGCATAGGGCGCGTCGAGTACGAGCTCCGCCGGCCCGGACCACGAGAGCGTCCAGCGTGCGAACCCGGCGGTGGCCAAGGCTGAAACGACCACAGTGGACAGTCGCTCGCGGGCGGACCCGCCGAGCAGCTCCCGACGGGCCCGCGCACCGGCGCCGGCGGGCACCTTCAGGCCGGGGTCAGCCAGCTCTGCGAGCTTTCCGGCGTCGAGTGCGTCGAGCAGGTCCTGAAGCGAGCGCCGGCCCAGGATCTTCGTCGCGTTCTCGCTGAACTGGTGGCGGGTGGCGGCATCGACGAGGGTCGGCCAGTCAGCGGGCTTCTTCCGGCGGGCTTCGGTCGACAGGCCGGTGAGCAGCGCTTCGTCGAGAGTCGCGGAAGCGTTGTGGAGGATCTCGGTTGCCGACCGCTCGCCGCCTTCCGCCACCGGTACGACGGGCGCCGCTTCGAGCACCGCGATGCGCTCGAGCGTGGCGGGGTGGCTGTCGTACCGCGAGACCTCGTGTTGCGGCGGGTTCTGCCGCACCTTGTCGATCTCCACCGCGCGGCTGTCGTCGGCCAGTAGCTGCCGGTAGCCCTCGGCCAGCCGGGCCGGCACGTAGCCGGCTGTCCAGCCCATCGTCGCGTACGTGTTCAGGAAAAACCGCCACAGCAAGGCGAGCGCCTCGATCTCGCGCAACGCGCTGCTCGCCGCGGCAGTGCCCGCGACCCGGGCGGCCGCGGCGTCCGCGGCGAGCTCCTGGTCACGGCTCACCCGCATCGACACGACGAAATAGAGCTTGGCGTAGGCGTGGAACAGCGAGCGCAGCATTCGGCCGAACCAGCTGGTGCCGTTCAGTCCATTCACGACTCGGCCGATCGTCTGCCGGCCGCGGTAGGTCGCGCCGCCGAAGCGGGTGTCGCGGTTGCTGTAATGCGCGAGCTCGTGGCCCAGCACCGCGCGGAACTGGTCGATCCGCAGCCCGGCGAACAGCTGCGCGCCGATGAACAATCGGCGACGCGTGACTCGCAGCCCGAGCCACTGCGTTTGTTCGAGCACGGCCGCGTTGACCTGCGGCACCAGGTAGATCTCGTCCGGCGGCCGGGTGCCGACGGCGTTGGCGAGCTCGCGAACGAGCGCCCACAGCTCGGGCTGCGCTTCGGGCGTCACCGGCAGCCCCGAGCCGCCGTCGTCGTGGGTGCGTTCGATGGTGAAAAGGGCCTGCAGCAGCACGTAGACCGCCGGCACGGCGATGATCGCGAGCCGCAGCCCGATGCTCGGCGAGTCGCGGATCGCCCAAACCTCGACCACGACGATGGCCGCGATGATCACCAGCACCAGGATCGGGAACCCGGCCAGCAGGATGACAGCGAGCAACGCTCGCGAAGAGTTTTTCATGGAAAAGCGGATCCTCCCCAGACGGCGCGTCGAGCGCCGGGCTCGATCATCGTGCCCGATATCGCCGGGAACCTCGATTTCGTTTCGCTCACGAAACAACGTTCTCCGGGTTACTCCGGCAAATCGTGCTATTCGGACGGTTCCCGGTTGATCCATTGTGGAGCGGACGCCGTTCGCCGCGGGAATCAAGCAGACGGAACGCGGCCGGGTTCGCTCACGAGCGCGCGCAGGGCGGCAGTGTCACCGGCCACGGCGGCGTCGATCGCGGGGAAGAGCGTTCCGCTGTACTGCGGGGTCAGCCTGAGCGCGGTCACCTCCGACCACGAGATGGTCCACCGCGCGCCGCCCGCGCCGGCGGCCTGCGACAGGGCCACGAACGACAGCCGGATGCGAGCGGACTCGGTCACGAGCTCCTGGCGAGCCCGCTGGTCCGCGTCGGCCGGAATCGGCAGGTCGGGATCGGCCAGGTCCTCCAACCGCCCGGCATCCAGCGCGTCGAGCACGCCGCTCACCGAACGGCCCCGCAGGACTCGCGCCGCCAGCTCACCGAACTCGTGCCGTGAAGAGACGTCGGCGAGCGTGTCCCAGTCGGTGCGCTGCTTTGTGCGGCCTTCGTCCGACAGTTCGGCGAACCACGCGGTGCCGAGGACCTCTTCGGAGTCGCGGAGGAGCTCGCTCGCCGGCCGGTCCTCAGCCCCGGAGCCCGAGATGACACCGGCCGCTTCGAGCACGCTGATGCGCTCGGCCGTCGGTGGATGGCTGTCGAACGGCGACGGCTTTTCCTCCGGTGGGTCCTGACACAGCCGCGCTGTTTCGTGGGCGCGGGTTTCGTCGGTCAGCAGCAGCCGGTAGCCCTCGGCCGGCTGGGCGCGCAGGTATCCGGCGTCCCAGCCCATCATCAGGTACTTGCGGACGAAGTCCCGCCACGCGACGTTGAGCGCCTCGATCTCGCGCAGGGCGCCGGTCGCCGCGGCTGTGCCCGCGACCCGCGCGGCCGCGACGTCGGCGGCCAGCTCCTGATCGCGGCTCACCCGCGCCGAGACGGCGAAGTACACCCAGCCGTAGACCTGGAACAGCGGCCGCAGCAGCCGGCTGAACCACGACGCCCCGTCGAGTCCACTCAGGACCCGTAGGATCGCCACCCGGCCGCGGTAGGTCGCGCCGGCGAACCGGGTGTCGCGGTTGCTGTAGTGCGCGAACTCGTGGCCGAGCACGGCCCGCAGCTCGGCCACACGCAGGCCCGCGAACAGCGGGGCACCGATGAAGAGCGTGCGCCCCGTGACGCGCAGCCCGAACCAGCGCGTTCGCTCGAACACCGCCGCGTTCGCCCGGTTCATGATCCGGATCTCGTCGGGCGGCGCGGTCCCGACGGCTTCGGCCAGTTCGCGGACCAGGGCCCACAACTCGGGTTGCGCCTCCGCGGTGACCGGAAGACCCGGGGCGTCGCCTGTGCGGTCGAAGGTGAACAGCGCCCGCAACAGCACGTATGTCGCGGGCGCGGCGAAGACGGCGAACTCCAGCCCGTGGGAAAGCCGGTTGCGGAACGCGAACACCTCCACCACGACGATCCCGGCGACGAGCGCGAGCACCAGCACCGGGAACCCGGCCAGCAGGACGACGGCGGCCAGCGCTCGAAAAGAGGTCTTCATGGACGGACGGTTCCTTCCACGGGGCGCTTCGGGCGCCTGGCCGGTCATCGTGCCCGATATCGCCGGGAGCCACGATTTCGTTTCGTCCACGAATCCGCCAGGGCGAAAACCCGTGGCGCCACCTCGTCGTCCCGGGGGATGCTCTTCGAAGAATCCCAGCCAGGAAAGGAAAGTCATGTACACGGCGGTAGACGGTGCTCGCGTCCCGATCCGGATGTGGGCCGACCCCACGTCGGTCGAGGAACAAGCCATGCGCCAGCTGCACAACGTCGCCAATCTGCCTTGGGTGCACGGCGTCGCGGTGATGCCGGACGTCCACTACGGCAAGGGCGCCACCGTGGGCAGCGTGATCGCCATGCGTGACGCGGTGTCGCCGGCGGCGGTGGGCGTCGACATCGGGTGCGGGATGAGTGCGGTGCGCACGTCCCTGACCGCGGCGGACCTGCCCGACGACCTCGGCCGGCTGCGGCGGCGGATCGAGTCGGCCGTGCCGGTGGGGTTCGGGCTGCACAAGACGCCCGTGAACCCCGCGAAGGTCCACGGCGTGGGCGGCTGGGACGCGTTCTGGAAGTCGTTCGGCGACCTCCACGAGGGCGTGCAGGGCCTGCACGACCGCGCGGCGCGCCAGGTCGGAAGCCTCGGCGGTGGGAACCACTTCATCGAGGTCTGCCTCGAACAGGGCGGCGCCGACGAGGGCCGCGTGTGGCTGATGCTGCACTCGGGTTCGCGCAACATCGGCAAGGAGCTCGCGGAGCGGCATATGGCCGTGGCGCGCAAGCTGCCGCACAACGCGGACCTGCCCGACCGCGACCTGGCCGTGTTCGTCGCGGGTACGCCCGAGATGGCGGCCTACCGGCGTGACCTGTTCTGGGCGCAGGACTACGCGGCGCGCAACCGGGCCACGATGGTGGCGCTGGTCAAGCTCGCCGTCGCCGAGGTGATCCCGGGGACCACGTTCGACGACGCGATCAGCTGCCACCACAACTACGTCGCCGAGGAGACCTACGACGGCGTCGACCTGCTCGTGACCCGCAAGGGCGCGATCCGGGCCGGCGCGGGTGACCTCGGGATCATCCCGGGCAGCATGGGCACCGGCTCGTACATCGTGCGCGGGCTCGGGAACACGGCGTCGTTCGAGTCGGCTTCGCACGGCGCGGGGCGGCGGATGTCGCGGACGAAGGCGCGCAAGACCTTCACCGCGGCCGACCTCGCGGCCCAGACCGACGGCGTCGAGTGCCGCAAGGACACCGGCGTGGTCGACGAGATCCCGGCGGCCTACAAGGACATCGACGCGGTGATCGAGGCGCAGACCGATCTCGTGGAGGTCGTGGCGCACCTCAAGCAGGTCGTCTGCGTGAAGGGGTGAAGGTGCTCGCGGGGCCGGTTCTGGCCCCGCGAGCCCGCTACGCTGGATCCATGACGAGGTGGGGAGCGGTGGTCGCGCTGGCGGCCGCCGGAACGTTGCTGGCCGGGTGCGACCAGGTCAACTCGGCGGTGGACACGGCCAACTCGACGGCCGACAAGGTCAGCGCGTGCACGCAGGCGCTGGGGCTGGCGGACCTCAATCCGCTGGTCGACCCCGACAAGCTGAAGGCCCGCGCGCAGGACAAGGAACAACGCCTGCGCGCGCTGGCGGCCGACGTGCAGGAGCAGGACGTGAAGAACGCGCTGCTCGGCATGGCGGACTCCTACGTCGAGGTGCAGAAGGAGCACATCCAGGACGCCGGTGTGGTCGCCGCGTGGGCCAAGCGAAACGTCGCGAAGCTCGACGCACTGCGCAAGGCGTGTAGCTGAGCTCTATCGGCTGGTTCAGCGACGCGCCTGCACGGCCGCGGCCATCGCCGGCGCCGTGGCTGACCGGCGCCGGTGCGTCCACAGCAGGCCCGCCGCGGCCAGGACCAAACCACCGGCACCCGCGGCGACGAAGCCCCACGCCGGGCTCGAGTGGTCGATCGCGAAGCCCACCACTGGGCTGCCCGCAGCCAGCCCGAGCCGCGTCGACGCGTCCTGCAGCCCCATCGCCTCGCCGCGCACGGCGGGGGGCGCGATGGCGCTCACCGTTTCCGTGGTGGCGGCCAGCGTCGGCGCGCAGAGCAGGTTCGTGGGGATCAGCACGAGCATCAGCAGCCACCACGGCTGGTCCGCCAGCCCCACCGGCAGCACCAGTGCCGCGAGCAGCAGCATCAGCACCCCCTGCGGCAACGACTTCTTCACGGCGCCGTGCACGATCCCGCCGAGCATCGACGCCGCGCACATCACCGCGATGACCAGGCCGGTCCAGCCGATGTCACCGTGGGAGCGCAGCGCCGCCAGCGTCGCCACCTCCGTACCGACCAGGCAGAACAGGGCGCCCGCGGCCACCAGCAGCGTCGCGAGCAGGCGGCCGGTGAGCCACGACCGCAGCGGCGGCCGGACGGAGCCGACGGGGGCGAGCTCGTCCTCGTTCCGGATGGGCGGGTTGAGCAGGAAGATGAGCAACGCCGTGCCGCCGAAGAGCACGCCGATGCCGCTGAGCGTGAACGTGGCCGACAGCGACGTGATCGCCGCGATGCCGGCCGCCGGGCCGATCATGAACGACGCCTCGACCAGGATCGTGTCGAGCGAGTAGGCCGCCCGCCGGTGCTCGGCGGGCACGAGCGCCGCAAGGATCTGGCGCGCCAGCGAGCCTGCGGGCACGGACAGGAACCCGGCGGGCAGCGCGCACGCCACCAGCACCGCGTAGGAAAGGTGGGGCGCCGCGACCCAGAAGGCCGTGGACGCGACGCCGCAGACGGCGACCACCGGACGCAGGCCGTAGCGGTCGATCGTGCGCCCGAGCAGTGGCGCGCCCAGCGCCATGCCCAGCGTGGTGGCGGCGCCGACGATGCCGGCCGCGCCGTAGCCGTGGCCCAGGTTGGTGACCACGTACAGGGTGAGCGTGACGCCGGTCATCGTCATGGGCAGGCGCGCGAAGAACATCAGCGCCATCGACGGACGGACTCGGGACAGGGTCAACACCTGGCGGTACGGCTCGAAGGGCACGTACCTCATGAGAGCAAATCCTGGTACGCGCGTGCAACTTGTTTGGGGGCGATCTTCGTGACAGTTGCTGTCAAACGAGAGCGACCGCGACAATCGCCGCATGACCCCGGCTGAACCGACAGGCCTGCGCGAACGCAAGAAGGCCCGCACGCGCGAAGCGATCCAGCGGCACGCGCTGCGGCTGTTCCAGGAGCAGGGCTACGCGACGACCACCGTCGAGCAGATCGCGGCGGCCGCGGACATCTCGCCGAGCACGTTCTTCCGCTACTTCCCGACGAAGGAGGCGACGGTCCTCTACGACCGCATCGACCCGCTGCTCGTCGAGGCCGCCCGCCGGCAGCCCGAGGACCTGACGCTGCTTGGGGTCGTCCGCGCGACGCTGCGCGAGGTGTACGACAGCCTGCCGCCCGAGGTGTGGGCCGAGGAGCGGCGCCGGCAGCTGCTCGTGTTCTCCGTGCCGGAGCTGCGCGCGAAGGTGATGGACAACTACGTCTCGGGCATCACGATGCTCGTCGAGCTGGCGGCCGAACGGACCGGTCGTGCCCGCGGCGACTTCGAGGTGCGCAACTGGGCGGGCGCGGTCGTCGGCGTCATCCTCTCCACGGCGCTGGCGGCCGCGGCGGATCAGAGCGTCGATTTCGTCGCGCTGCTGGAACGCGCGTTCACGCACCTCGAAGAAGGCCTGCCGCTCTGAATCGGCGCAACTCTTGTTCTTGACGCGAAACAATTCGTGAATGTCTTTGCGCATTCATGTGTTGACCTCGGTTCGCGTGGTTCAGTGCGCATTCGTGCGCTGTTTCCGCTGGTCTCCACGCCGGAGATCTGGCCGTGACCCGGCTACTCCACCTGTGGCGGTGCGTGCGTGGGGGAACCCCGACCGGAGCAGTGGAGACACGCGGTCCGACGGAGTGATGAGGGTAAACGATCACGCAATACACCTGTGTGGGTGAGCGGAAGGGCCATTCGTGGCGGACGGCTACTCCGAGTCTGATTCATGATCGGTCATGATGATCTTCAGGGGGATGGGCAAGCCGTCCACGTTAATCAATTGCGGGCATGTTCCCGAAAGACGGATTCGGCACGTAAGGGTTAGAAAACGTCCCTATCCGGTGATCGGCTGGTGCTGGGTCGACACGGCGGGTATCGATTTACCCGTCAGGTCTCCAGAGGCCAGGAGGTAAGGAATGAAAGGCAAGATTGGGCGGATCATCGCCTTGGTAGCCGCCGGCAGTCTGCTGGCCGTCGGCACCTCGGGGATGGCCTCGGCGAGCCCTGCGGGTGGCAAGGGCTCGTCGTCCACCGAAGCGGTCGGCGCGCAGGTGCTCCAGATGCGAGACGACCTGACGAAGGCCGCGTACGCCGGCAACGTCGGTCTGACGCGTGCCGACCTGGACAAGCTCAGCCCTGTCCTCGGCGACCTCGCCGCGGGCAAGCGCTACACGATCCAGTCGGAGACGCAGCAGCTCTCGTCGGCGGCCAAGGGCCGTGCGGACGAGTCCAGCCGCCTGCTGTCCGACCCGTCGGCGTCGCCGCGTCAGCTCCCGCCGCTGCCGCTCCCGCCGATCCCGGACCTGCCAGGTCCGCTGAAGATCGTGAGCGACCTGCTCAAGGCCCTGCTGGGTGCCGTCACCGGCATCCTGGGCGGACTGCTCGGCTCTCTGCCGGTGCCTCCGCTGCCGGTGCCGCCGTTGCCCGTCCCGGGCGCGTAGCAACCACCCCCGGAACACGGGGTTTTCGGAGCCTGGTGCGGTTCGCCGCACCAGGCTCCGGTGGTTTCCGGGGCTATTTCTCCTTCTGCTGCCGCGCCAACCCCAGCCGCAGCGCGCCGGCCAGCTCGGCCGTCGCCTCGCGGAAACGGGAGCCGACGCCGGTGAAGTTCAGGAAGCCGTGGATCAGGTCCGGCTGGCGGCTCACCGCGACCGAGACCCCGGCGTCGCGCAGCTTCTCCGCGTACGCCTCGCCCTCGTCGCGCAGCGGGTCGAAGCCCGCGGTCATGATGAACGCCGGGGGCAGTCCACTGTGGTCGGTCGCGACGAGGGGTGACAGGCGCGGGTCGGCCTTGTCGGTGCCGGCCGGGACGTAGTGGTCCTCGAACCAGGTCATCGACTCGTCGGTGAGGAACAGCTTCTCGCCGAAGATCTCGCGCGAGCGGCGGCGCGTCGTGAAGTCCACCGCGGGGTAGATCAGCAGCTGGAACGCCGGCGCCGGGCCGCCGCGCCGGACCGCCGCCAGAGTCAACGCGGCGGAGAGGTTGCCGCCCGCGCTGTCGCCGCCCACGGCGATGCGGTCGGCGTCCGCGCCGAGCTCGGCCGCGTTGGCGTGGGCGTAGTCGAACGCCGCCAGCGCGTCTTCGAACGGAGTCGGGAACGGGTGTTCCGGCGCCATCCGGTACTCCACCGACAGCACGCGCACGCCGGCGTGCTTCGCGAGGTAGCGCGCGGCGTTGTCGTGCGTGGCGCGCGAGCCGACGACCCAGCCTCCGCCGTGGAAGAACACGAGCAGCCCGGACGGTTCGGGCAGCCCCGCGGGCGTGTAGAGGGTGGCGTCGAGCGACGCGTCGCCGGACGGGATCACCACGTCGCGCACGGCCACGGGCTCGATCGTCTTGCCGCTCACCAGGTGGCGGCCGAGCTCCAGCCCGAGCCGCGAGCCCTCGACCGTCTCGCCGACGAGCGCGGTGCCGGTGAGCTGCTGCAACCGCAGCAGGAGCTGCGCGTCGAGGGCGAGTTCCTGCCCGTCGCGGCGCAGCGGCGGGCCGGCGATGAGCCGCCGGACGGGCCGGGGCAGCCAGAAGACCAGCTGCGCGGCGGCGGCCTGGGTGCGGACCTGGAGCGGGATCGCCATCGTTCCTCCTCGGCTGTGGACCCCGACGTTACTTGTCAGTAGATAGTGGGTCCAGCTGTGATCGAGAACTCCGTCCCAAATCCTGGTCCTCCACTTAAGTCGAGGGGTTAGCCTCGGGGACGTGACTTCAGCCAAAGCGGTCAGGGTGCTCGGGATCGGCGGTTCACTGCGCGACGGCTCGCAGTCCGAGCGCGCCCTGCGGATCGCGCTCGACTCGGCGGCCGAGCTGGGGGTCGACACCGAGCTGATCCCCGGGCCTGAGCTCGTGCTGCCGTTCTACGACACCGCCGCAGGCGAGCGCGACGACCGCGCGAGGCGGCTGATCGAGAGCATCCGCCGCGCCGACGGCCTGATCGTGGTCTCGCCCGGCTACCACGGCGCGCTGTCCGGGCTGGTCAAGAACGCCCTGGACTACGTCGAGGACCTGCGCGAAGACACCCGCCCCTACCTCGAAGGACGCCCGGTCGGCCTCGCCGCCGTCGCCTTCGGGTGGCAGGCCGCCGTCACCACGCTCGACCAGCTGCGCACGATCACGCACGCGCTGCGCGGCTGGCCCACCCCGCTGGGTGGTTCGATCAACTCCGCCGAGACCAAGTTCGACGAGTCCGGCGGCGCGTCCGACGACAAGAGCGTGCGCACGCTGCGCCTGATCGGCCGCCAGGTGGCCGAGTTCACCCTGTCGCGCTGAGGTTTCATCCGCCGGACGCCGGGTATTCCCCGGCGTGATGCCTGCCATGCGGTGGCAAGGTTCCGCTGATGCGGAACGTTGTTATCGATGAGACGCTGAGCGAGGCGTCCCGACGAGGAGGTAGGCGAAAGAATGGCTGACGCGATCTACACCGCGGCCGCGACCGCGCGAGGCGCGGGCCGCAACGGCGAGGTGACCTCGTCCGACGGGGTCATCGACGAGTCGCTGGCAGTGCCGAAGGAAATGGGCGGCCCGGGCGGTGACAAGACCAACCCCGAGCAGCTGTTCGCCGCCGGCTATTCGGCGTGCTTCCACAGCGCGCTGCAGGCCGTGGCGCGCGCGGGGAAGGTGCAGTTGCCGGAGTCGACGGTGACCGCCGAGGTCAGCCTGTACAAGCAGGAAGTGGGCTTCAAGCTGGGCGTCGTGCTGAACGTCGCGCTGCCCGGTATGGACAAGGCCCAGGCCGATGAGCTCGTGGCGCAGGCGCACCAGGTGTGCCCGTACTCGAACGCGACCCGGGGCAACATTGAGGTCGGGCTCACCACCACGGTCTGACGCGTTCGGCGCCTGCTTCCGCCACCACGACACAGGAAGGAAACCCCCGATGGTCAACTCTCCCATCAAGAGCCCGCTCAGTGACGCCGACAAGGAGATCACGGGCAACGCCCTGCAAGCGACGCTCGTCGACCTCGTGGACCTTTCGCTGATCGCGAAGCAGGCCCACTGGAACGTCGTGGGCAAGAACTTCCGCAGCGCCCACCTGCAGCTCGACGAGCTCGTCGCGACTGCTCGCCAGTACACCGACGAGGTCGCCGAGCGTGCCAACGCCATCGGCATCTCGCCCAACGGCAAGGCGAAGACTGTCGTCGAAAGCTCGGGCGCCCCGGACTACCCCGACAACTGGCAGTCGGTGGAAACCGCGGTGGCCGCCATCGTCGACACGCTCGCGACGCTCATCCAGCGCCTCCGCAAGCGCATCGACGAGACCGACAAGAGCGACCTGGTCACGCAGGACCTGCTGATCGAAATCACGCGCGCCTTGGAAGAGGCGCACTGGATGTGGCAGGCGCAGCAGGCCTGACGGATCTTGTTCACGGGCCGCTCACCCTTCGGGGTGGGCGGCCTTTTTTCGTGGAGACGGCGCCCGTTGTGCGCTTCGCGGCGCGCGCATCGCTTCGCGCCGTAAACGCACGGTAGCCGCCATGGCACGACCGGCCCGTTCGTGCCATAACAGCATTTCGCGCCATCTGACACGGGCTTTTCCGCCCGCTTCCGTGTTCACTTGAGGACATGCCCGCTCTCCACCCGCCGCTGGATCGGCAGCAACTCGGTCATCTCAGGCACTTCGACAACCTCTCCCGCCAGTTCCGCAACGACTGGTCCTTCATGCAGGGCAAGGGAACCGGCCAGGACGACTTCGGCGGCTACCGCTTCCAGCTCGCGTACATGGCGTACGCGCTGGCACTAACGCACCGGCACCGGCTGCCCGCCGCGCCGGGGTTGTTCCGGCCGACGCTGCGGCTGCTCGTCGAGAAGATCCTGCTGCCGGAGGTATGGCTGTACTGGCGCGACGTCAGCCGCGGCGGGGCGGTGGTCAACGCGCACCTCGGGGATCTCAAGGAGGAGTGGGATCCCGTGGTGCGCGACAACATCATGTACAGCGCGTACGTGCAGTCGATGGCGCTGCTGCACGACTACCTCTTCGCCGCCGACGAGTTCGCGGCGCCGGGGTCGCTGACGTTCCAGCACTGGTCGTACTTCTGGGGTGGCGAGGAGAAGCGGTTCCCGTACGACCGCGAGTCGCTCAACGACCACATCTACTGGCAGATGGTGGAAAACGGCTACCTGGGCGTGGCGTGCGAGCCCAACTGCGTGTTCCAGATCTGCAACCAGCCCGCCATCCTCGGCTTCCGCCTCCACGACCTGATCACCGGCGGCAATCGCGCCGAAGAGGTCGTGGCCGGCTACGAACGCGCGTGGGCCGACTTCGGCCGGCTCGACGAATCGGGCCACTACAACATGATGATCACCGCCGACTCCAAGCGCGTGCGGCCGAACGAAGCGCCGTCGCCGTGGGTGGACGCGTGGTGCGGCGCGCTGATGAACATGTGGAACCGCGACTTCGTCCACGACGGTTACCCGGAGCAGGTCAAGCGGTTCCTCGTCGACGGGCCGCACGGGACCCTGTCCGTCCGCTCGGCGCCGGCACGGGAAGTGATGGGCCAGCCCGTCATCACGGACACGTGCGACTTCGGCTGGGTGGCGGCGTGGGCGTCGGAGATGGGTGACGGCACCACGCTCGAGAGCCTGCTCGCGCACGCCGACCGCTTCATGAACCCGACCTGGCGCGAAGGCGGTCTGTACTACCCGCGCAACGACACCCCGGCCGACGCCGACGGCAACCGCACCGACATCGAGCCGATGAGCGGCAACGTCCTGCTCGGCTACGCCCGCCTCAACACCCCGGACGGCCTCTGGGGTCTCTACACCAATCCGTGGCCGGCGAGCCATTTCGCGGAACCGGCGCTGACCGTCGTCGATCGCGACGTCGAGGTCAGCCAGGCGGAGGTCGTCGACGGCGTGCTGCTCGCCCGGCTGCGGCGCACGCCGGACGTGCCGGGTGAGGGGACCGTGACGATCGGCCGTATCCCCGGGGCATTCAGGGCCCGCCTCGACGGGGTTGAACTTTCAACGCTGGACCGGACCGAAGCCGGCCTGGTCTTCCGGTGCGGCCCCGAAGCGCAGGTGCTGGAGGTGGAGCCGCTGGGCTGACGGGCCGCCCGGCCGGGTGTCGTGTGCTGTCGCGGGCCGGGGTGCGGCAGTACGGTCGCAAGCATGGTGCTGCACAGCGGGGAACAGAACGGATCGAACCGTCAATCGGGCACGAACCCCATGTACGCAGGGGCGAATCCCGCCCTGGCGGCCGACTTCGTGATGCCGCACAACAAGCTTCGCGACACGTCGCTGCCGCCGGACACCGCGTTGCAGCTCGTGCGCGACGAGCTGATGCTCGACGGCAACGCGCGGCTCAACCTGGCCACGTTCGTCACCACGTGGATGGAGCCACAGGCCCGCGACCTGATGGCCGAGTGCGTCGACAAGAACATGATCGACAAGGACGAGTACCCGCAGACGGCCGAGCTCGAGCGGCGCTGCGTGAACATCCTCGCCGACCTGTGGCACGCACCCGACCCCACGGACATCATGGGCTGCTCGACCACGGGCTCGTCAGAGGCGTGCATGCTCGCCGGGATGGCGCTGAAGCGGCGCTGGACGAAGCTCGGCCGTACCGGGAAGCCCAACCTGGTGATGGGCGTGAATGTGCAGGTGTGCTGGGACAAGTTCTGCGAGTTCTGGGAGGTCGAGCCGCGCCTGGTGCCCATGGACGGCAACCGCCTGCACCTGTCCGCCGAGGAGGCGGTGAAGCGCTGCGACGAGAACACCATCGGCGTCGTCGCGATCCTCGGGTCCACTTTCGACGGCAGCTACGAGCCCGTCGCGGAGATCGCCGCCGCGCTCGACGACCTGCAGGGCCGCACCGGCTGGGACATCCCCGTCCACGTCGACGGCGCGTCGGGCGCGATGATCGCGCCGTTCCTCGACGAGGACCTGGAGTGGGACTTCCGCCTGCCGCGCGTCGCGTCGATCAACACCTCGGGCCACAAGTACGGCCTGGTGTACCCCGGCGTCGGCTGGGTCGTGTGGCGCGACCGCGAGGCGCTGCCGGAGGAGCTGGTCTTCAACGTCAATTACCTCGGCGGCGACATGCCCACGTTCGCGCTGAACTTCTCCCGCCCCGGCGCCGAAGTAGCGGCGCAGTACTACACGTTCGTCCGCCTCGGGCGTGAAGGCTTCCGCGCCGTGCAGCAGGCCTCGCGCGACGTCGCGCTCCACCTGTCCGACGCGATCGCCGACCTGGGCCCGTTCCAGCTGCTGACCCGCGGCGACCAGCTCCCGGTCTTCGCCTTCACGACGAAGCCCGAAGTCACCGGCTACGACGTCTTCGACGTGTCTCGCAGACTCCGCGAACGCGGCTGGCTCGTCCCGGCCTACACCTTCCCGGAGAAGCGAACCGACCTGGCGGTGCTGCGCGTTGTCGTCCGCAACGGCTTCACCCACGACCTGGCCGATCTCCTGCTCGCCGACCTCCGCCGGACCCTGCCCGAGCTGGAACGCCAAACCGAACCCCAGCACGACGCGGCCACCTCGACGGCTTTCCACCACTGACGCCCGCCGGCTGGGCTTCGGAGCCGCTCGAAGCCCAGCCGCACAGCTCCTCGCGGACGCTCAAGCCCACCCTTTCGGGTCGGCGGGCCGGACCACGGTGCGGAAATGGCTCAACGCAGCGAGGTTCCGGCGGTCCGCACTTAACCGCGAGTGCGGCCCGCGTCCGACGATGGATCCCGGGTCGGTCAGACGTTCGCGGGCCGGGTCAGCGGCGCGGCTTCGCCCGCAGGTACTGGTCCGCCCACTTCACCTCGGCGCCCAGCGCGTGCGCCGCGCGGTGCGGCCAGTGCGGATCACGCAGAAGGGCGCGCGCGAGGAACACCGCATCGGCCGAGCCGGTGGCGACGATTTGTTCCGCTTGTTCCGGTTCGGTGATCATGCCGACGGCTCCGGTGGGCACGGCGGTCTCGCGGCGGATGCGTTCGGCGAAGGGCACTTGGTAACCCGGGCCGACGGGGATGCGGGGGTGGGGCACGTTGCCGCCGGAGGAGACGTCGACGAGGTCGGTGCCGCGGTCGGCCAGGAGCTTCACGAGGTGCACCGAGTCGTCGGGGGACCAGCCGCCGTCGGCCCAGTCGCTGGCGGAGATGCGGGCGAACAGGGGGACGTCGGGGCCGATCTCCTCGCGCACGGCCTCGGTGATCTCGAGCGCGAGACGCGTGCGGCCCTCGAAGTCGCCGCCGTAGCGGTCGGTGCGGGAGTTGGACAGCGGCGAGAGGAACTGGTGGCCGAGGTAGCCGTGCGCGAGGTGCAGCTCTAGGACGTCGAAGCCGGCGGTGAGCGCGCGACGGGCGCCGGCGGCGAAGTCGGCCGGGATGCGCGCGACCTCGTCGGTGGTCAGCGGACGGGCGGGGGCGTAGTCGCCGAAGGGCTGGTCGTCGGCGCCGACGCTCTGCCAGCCGCCGTCGGACGCGGGCACGCTGCCGGTGCCTTCCCACGGCCGTCGCGTGGACGCCTTGCGCCCGGCGTGTCCGAGCTGCATGCCGATCGCCGTGCCGCGCGCGTGCACGAAGTCGGTGATCCGGCGCCAGGCGGCGACCTGCTCGTCGTTCCAGATGCCCGTGTCCTGCGGGCTGATCCGGCCTTCCGGGCTGACGGCGCTGGCTTCCGTGAGAATGAGCCCGGCGCCGCCGACGGCGAACTGTCCCAGGTGGACGAGGTGCCAGTCGTCGGGCACACCGTCGGTGGCGGAGTACTGGCACATGGGCGAGACCCACGCGCGGTTCGGCAGCGTCAGGCCTCGCAGGGAGAGGGGTTCGAAGAGTCGGCTCACGATTCGATGAAACACCCAGTGGTGGTCGTCTCGTCCCGGCGCGGGGGTGTACTCGCGAGTAATGTCGAAGGCATGGGTCTTGCCGCAGACGAACGCCAGGCGTTGAGCACGCTCTTCGAAGAGGTCGGCCCCGACGCCCCGACCCTGTGCGAAGGCTGGGCGACGCGCGATCTCGCGGCCCACCTCATCGTGCGCGAACACCGCCTCGACGCGTCGCCGGGCATCATGGTGCCCGCGCTCGCCGGCTACACGAAGCGCGTGCAGGACGGCTACGCGGCCAAGCCGTGGCCCGCCCTCGTCGACCAGGTCCGCCGCGGCCCGGCCTGGTACTGGCCCATGGCCATCGGCCCCCTCAACGAGCTCACCAACGGCGCCGAGTTCCTCGTCCACCACGAAGACGTCCGCCGCGCCCAGCCCGGCTGGGAACCCCGCCCGGCCGATCCGTCCCGCGACGAGGCCGCCTGGCGCCTCGCGCGCCAGTCCGCGAAGCTCAACCTGCGCAAGGCCCCCGTCGGCGTCGTCCTGCGCCACACCGACGGCCGCTCCGCCCAGGTCAAGTCCGGTGACCCCGTCGTGACCGTCACGGGCGACCCCGTGGACCTCTTGCTGTTCGTCTTCGGCCGCGACGCCGTCCACCTCACCTACGACGGTGACCCCGCGGCGGTCGACCGGCTGCAGGCACTCAGCCGCGGCATGTGACCTGGGTGCGGCCGCTCAGACGTCGAGGTGGCGAGTGTCGCCGAGGCTGACGAGCTGGTGGCCGTGGAAGTAGTCGTCTTCGCGCAACGTGGTGATGCTGCCGGAGGACGCCCGGAAGTTCATCTGTCCCACCGATTCGACCGGCATCCCGATCCAATGCGCCCCATGATCCATTTTACCGGGGTGGGACGACAAAACCTGCTGATCAGGCAAGTTGTCCACAGGTCGCCACAGTTGTGGACAACTCGCGCAACCGCGCGTGAGGAGGGCTCGGACCGCACGCGCGTGATACCTCGACACGAGGTCAATCAGTCAGCTCAGCGGAGTTCTCCGGCAGCCGATCACCAAGCCGGACGGCGGAGTTCAAGCACAAATACCTACCCAGCCCGCAGCCGCGAAGGCCACCGAAACTCCAACGGCTCCGCCTGACGACTCCACACCTCAACCAGCTCCGCCAACAACTCCACCGCCCCGCGGATATCGGCATCACCAAAGGGATACGGCTCCGCCCGAATGACACCCCAAGCCTCTCGCGCAGCGGCAAAAGGCGGGCGCCGGCGATGTTCCACCGCGTGATGCAGTACGCCGACCAGGCTCTCGGCCACCGCGATGGATCCCGAAGCCGCCTTCAGTACCCGGCGGCTGCGCTCCCGGGCGTCGTGGCGTGGTTTCCCCTGTAGCACACTCATATTGTCGAACACGCCGCCCGCCGCGATGCAGCCGAAGATGCCGCCGGGCAAACCCAGCGAGCGTTCCACGGCGGCGTGCGCGAGGTCATGCGGGACGCGAAACTTGCGCGAATACGAAGGCAACCCGAGCACAACCCCGTCTTCGCGGGTGATGCGCGTGAAGGTCTCGCCGCGGGGGTCGTGCTCGAACACCAGGTCCACAGGCCGAAGCATCAACCCCGGAAAGCCCGGAACCAAGCGAATTTCCCTGGCCGGAGCCCGCGGAAGGGGCTCCGGCCAGGGGCAAATCACCGCAAAGCGCGCAACGCGAAATCCACTTCGATCGACGTCTGCTTGATCGTCTCGGCGATCACGAGGGAGCCGTGGCCGGCGTCGTAGCGGTAGAACTCGTGGGGCGCGTCGCGGGCGCCCAGGCGGTCGAGGTAGTTCTCGATCTGACGGATGGGGCAGCGCGGGTCGTTGTCGCCCGCGAGGATCAGTACGGGGGCGGCGACGGCGTTCACGTAGGTAATCGGCGAACATTCCTTGTACACCGCGGGCACATCCTCGGGTGCGCCGCCGAACAGAGCGCGATCGAAAGAGCGCAGCTGCTCCATCTCGTCCTCGTACGCGGCGACGTAGTCGGCTACCGGCACGCCCGCGACGCCCGCCGCCCAGCGCGTGGGCTGGGTGCCGAGCGCGAGCAGGGACAGGTAGCCGCCCCAGGAGGCGCCGTTGACGACGCACTTGTCCTTGTCGGACAGTCCACTTTCGACAGCCCAGTCGTGCACCGCCGCGACGTCTTCGAGCTCCGTGAGGCCCGGCCGGCCCTCGATGGCGTCGCGCCACGCGGAGCCGTAGCCGGTGGAGCCGCGGTAGTTGACCTCGACCACGGCGAAGCCGGCGTCGAGCCACGTGGCGCGGTAGGCGGAGAAGCGGTCCTCGTCGGCGGCGTGCGGGCCGCCGTGCAGAGAGAACACCGTGGGCAACGGGCCGTCGGGCGCGCCGGCGGGACGTGACACCAGCGCGTGGATCTGCCCGCCGACGCCCTCTACGAACGCGTCGGTCACCGGCGACGAACCGGGCGCCTGGTCACCCGGCGGCGCCAGCAGCACGGCGTCGGTGCCGTCGGTCGCGCGGCTGCGCACCGCCGTCGGCTCCGCGGCGCTGGACCACGAGTACTCGATGCTGCCGTCGGGCCGCACACCCGCGCCGCCGATCCGGCCGGCCGGGGTGTCCACAGAGGACAGCGAACCGTCGTCGAGGTCGAATCGGTACAGCGAGCTGCGGCCCTGGTGGAAGTGCACCACCAGCAGCGCGCGGGCATCGGGGTACCAGTCGGCCACGACCTCGCCGGGCAGGTCGATCTCGAGCTCCGTCTCGGTGTCCGCGCGGACGTCCCAGATCAGCAGCTCCTCCCGGCCGCGCCGCTCGTGCAGCACGAGCAGCCGCTGGTCGCCGGGCAGCGGCGAGAACTCCAGCGCCGAAAGGCCCTTGCCCTCGCCGTCGTACTTCTCCGCGACGGTCGTGAAGCCGTCGGTGGCCAGCACGCGCAGCGCGGGATGGCGTGAGTCGCCGTGTTCGGAATGTGAGATCGCCACCAAGCTCTCGTCACGAGAGAGCGACGCGATGCCGGCGTCGTCCGGGTGGCTGTAGAAACGCTCGGTCTTGTCGCCGATCTTCGCGAACAGCGCGCTGCCGTCGTCGGTCGAGACGCCGACCGCGATCACGCGCGAGCCGAGCTCGAGGCCGGCGGGGTAGCCGTCGTGGACCTCGGGCAGCGGTTTGGTGGCGGCCGAGCTGTCGCTGTCGAACGGCTGGCTCACCCAGGAGCCGAACTCGTCGCCGTCGGTGTCGTCGAACCACCAGACGGCCGAGCCGTCGGGGGCGGGGGTGGCGTGCAGGGTGCCGTTGGGCCGGTCGGTGACGCGGCGGTGACTGTCGGTGGCGCGATCCCACGCGTAGACCTCCCAGACGCCGCTGGCGTTGGAGACGTACACGTTGGCGTCGGGGGCGGCGCGGGCCCATTCGGGCACAGAGATGCGGGCCGAGTGGAAGCGGGCTCGCCAGCGGGACTCGGCGTCGGCGTCGGCGAACAGGCGGTCGGGGACCACCGCGGGCGGATATTTGTTGCCTGACTGCGTGCTCACCCCTCGATCCTGCCACCCTGGTGGCCGTACTGTGTGCCGGGTGCTGGAGGGATACACGCGGGACGCGGCGTCGAGGAGTGCGGCACGCACGGCGGTGGAGCGGGCGGCGTTCGCGCAGGCGCTCTTCACGCCGGGCATGCGGGTGGTCGACCTGGGCTGCGGGCACGGCACGATCACGCTGGGTTTCGGGAGCGGCCAGTCCACAGTGGACTACGTCGTGACCGACCCGCTCGACCTGCCGTTCCCCACGTCGTCCGCCGACGTCGCCTTCTCCCACGCCCTGCTGGAACGCCTGCCTGACCCGACGGGGGTGCTCGCCGAGCTGCACCGCGTGCTCCGGCCGGGTGGCCGGCTGGCGCTGTCCACTTCGGACTGGGGCCGCGCGCGGCTGCGCCCGAAATCGGCCAACGTCGACGCGGCCCTGCGCGGCTACTACCTGCTGCTGCGGCGTTCCGGCGCCAACCCGTTCGCGGGCCGGACCATTGCCGACCAGGTGTCCGACAGTGGCTTCACCGAGGTCGTCGCGCGGACCCGGCACCGCTCCGACCTGGCGTACCGGGATCTGGCGTCGTTCGTCGAGCAGGCACTGGCCACGGCGCTCGCGGATCTGGACCACCCGGACCGCGACCAGCTCACGTCCGCCGCGCGCTCGGCCTACTCCTGGACGCGCACGGCCGGCCCCGGCGACTTCCTCCAGTGCTGGACGGAACTCACCGCCACCCGGTGATCCCCTGAAACGAAGGAAGGCTCCCGTCGCGAGACGGGAGCCTTCCTTAACGTCGGGGTGGCGGGATTCGAACCCACGACCTCCTCGACCCGAACGAGGCACGCTACCAAGCTGCGCCACACCCCGAGGTACTGCTTAACGGGTCGTGGAGAAGTTTAGCTGACGGTCCGAGCGGGTTTGCGCGGGGTTGCCTTACGGCTTTCGGCGGCCCCGGATCCGCGCGGAACCAGCGTCAACAGGCTCGCTTCCGGCGGGCAGGCGAAGCGCGCCGGCGCGTACGGCGACGTGCCCAAGCCGGCCGAGACGTGCAGCCACATGTGCGCGCCCCAGCGGGAGGCGCCGCGGGCGCGGGTGCGGTCGAGCTCGCAGTTGGTCACGAGGGCGCCGTAGCCGGGCAAGCGCAGCTGGCCGCCGTGAGTGTGGCCGGCGAGGACAAGGTCGTAACCGTCCGTGGCGAACGGGTCGAGCACGCGCGGCTCGGGCGAGTGCGTGACACCGAGGCGGACGACGGCGCCCGCGTCGGCCGGGCCGGCGATCTCGCGGTAACGGTCGCGGTGCAGGTGCGGGTCGTCGAGACCGGCGGCGAACACGGCCTGGCCCGCGACGTCAAGCGTGTGGCGCGAGTGGGTGAGGTCGGTCCAGCCGTGCTCGAGGAACGCCGCGCGCAGGTCGCGCCACGGGAGTTTGGTGCCGTGGATGCGCTTCTTCTTGCCCTTCGGCATGAGGTAGCGGGCGGGGTTCTTCGGCTTGGGCGCGTAGTAGTCGTTGCTGCCGAAGACGAACACGCCGGGCCGGTCGAGCAGCGGGCCGAGCGCGCGCAGCACCGACGGCACGGCCGTGCGGTGCGAGAGGTTGTCGCCGGTGTTCACGACGAGGTCGGGTTCGAGCCGGTCCAGCGCGGCCACCCAGCGTTGTTTCGCGCGGTGTCCGGGGAGCATGTGCAGGTCGGAGACGTGCAGGATCGTGAACGGCTTCGAGCCGGGCGCCAGCACGGGCAGCTCGGCCGTGCGGAGGGTGAACCGCCATCGTTCGACGCCCACGGCGTAACCGAGTGTCGCGGTCCCGAGCGCGAGGGTCCCCACAGCGAGCTTCCTGGCGGTGCTGGTGTTACTGAGCGTGCTCACAAAGCGAGGATACGTGGTCGGCGTGTTCCTGGGCTTGCGGGCAGCGATGATCACCGAGCGTGCTTTTGGTATCCGATCGCGTGCTCAACAGTTGGGTGACACCGGCCGGTTCCTGGGAACGGGCTGGTTAGCATCTGCGTCGGCCCGAGTACGGGTGACAAGCCGGGGGGCTTGGGGAGAACGATGGAACAGTTCGGGCCGTACCGGATCGAGGCGTTGCTGGGCCGCGGCGGGATGGGCGAGGTGCACCGCGCCTACGACACCACGCACGACCGCGTCGTCGCGCTGAAGCGGCTTTCCGACGCGTACGTGGCCGACGAGGCGTTTCGCGCGCGCTTCCGGCGCGAGTCGCAGGTGGTGGCGCGGCTGCGCGAGCCGCACGTCATCCCGATCCACGCGTACGGCGAGATCGACGGCCGGCTCTACCTCGACATGCGCCTGGTCGAGGGCCAGGACCTGAAAGACCTGATCGCGGTGGGACCGTTGACCGCCGTACGCGCGGCCGGCCTGATCACGCAGGTCGCGAGCGCGCTCGACGCCGCCCACGCCGACGGCCTCGTGCACCGCGACGTGAAGACGTCGAACATCCTCGTCACCGACGGTGATTTTGTGTATTTGGTCGACTTCGGCATCGCCCGCTCGATGTCGGGCGCCGTGACGTCGATCACGGGCACGGGCAACGTGATCGGCACCCTGGACTACATGGCGCCGGAGCGATTTGGCGACAAGCCGCTCGACGGGTCCGTCGACGTGTACGCGCTGGCTTGCGTGTTCTACGAGTGCCTGACAGGCCATCGGCCGTTTCCGGTGGACGGCGCCGTGGCACAGATGGGCGCTCACCTGACCGCTCCGCCGCCACTCCTGTCCGCCGCGCGACGGGACCTGCCGCGCGCTCTCGACGACGTGGTGTCACGGGGGATGGCGAAGGAATCCGCCGACCGCTACCCGACAGCGGGCGCCTTCGCGGCGGCGGTGACCGCGGCGCTGGCGGACGCGTCGGGGCCGACGGCGTTGAGTGCGGAGACGAGTGCGCCGGTTTGGCAGCGGGGCGAGCTTGGCGGCGGCTCGCCGGGGCCGGGGTCGGCTGCGGCGGGTTCCGGATCAGCCGGGGCGCCGGGTGCGCCTGGATCGGTTTCCGGCTCGGCCGCCGGGCCGGATTCGGGGTCGGCTGGGTTGGGTGCCGGAGCGCCGAGCACTCCGCCTCCGAGTGCGGTCCTTCCCGACACGCTCGCCGGAGCGCCGAGTACGCCACCGCCCGGGTTTTCGGCTGGGCCGAGCACGTGGGCCGGGCCGCCGTCGGGGGTGTTCACCGGTGGGCACGCCTTCCCGAACGGTCCCGCGACGTCCGCGGGCGTTCCGGCGACATCGTTGAACACGCCGATCCCCTTGGCTTCCGGGGCGCCGTCGTGGCAGGGCGGGCCGCCTCCGCCGACGCGGCCGGCGCCGGTGCCACCGCGGAAGTCGCGCAAGGGGGCAGTGATCACGGCGGTGGTGGCGGTCGTGGTGGTGGTCGCGGTCGTCGCGACGGTGCTGATCATCCGCAGCCAGGGCCAAGCCGAGGCGGGTGGCGGCACGTCGACCCCGCCGTCGACGCCGTCGTCGAGTGCGCCGGGTCCGCCCAGCACGGACAACGAGACCACCACCCCGAGTAGTCCGTCCAGCCCTCCGTCGTCGTCGAGCGGCCCGCCGAAGTCAGCGAACGCGCCCAACGGGAATGTGCCGGTGCCGGCCACCTACCAGGGCGGCGGTTGCACGTCGGCCCAACCGGTGCAGGGCGCGACCGGCGCGGCGTACTGCACGAAGTCGCTCGCCGGCGATTTCCGGTCCGGAAACGTCATGCTCCACCAGCCGACTCAGGCGCACTTCAACCAGTTCCCCGACGAAGCCACGATGGCCGCCTTCTTCGAAGGCATGGTTCAGCTCCGCGACCTCACTCGCGACGACGACCACGGCGGCTGCGACCCCGTGAAACACCCCGGAATCTGGGGCTCCTACAACCGGTCCGGTGCCAACGTTCCCCACGCCGGCGATTTCATCACCTGCTACGACGACACGTTCGTCTACACGGACGCCCGCACCCACACCCTCGGCGTCCTCGTCTTCGACGGCGTGTCGACGCCCCAGGAGCGCGACCGGATGTACCTCTGGTGGAACGAGGTCATCCTGCAAGACCTGCCGAAGTTCTGACGCCGCGCCGGCTCACCCGGTGACCCTCCTTCTGAGTAACCGTGGAGAACAGGGTGGCAGTCAGCCGGTGAGCTTGACGTCCCGATCCACCGGCACGCTGTCACTCGGGTCGGGCAAGCCAGGGGGGCAGGTCAGGTCGGCCATTTCCACTGAGCCGATTCGACCCACCTCGCCGGAGTAGGACACGCAGAGCCGCACCGCGTACTGCACGTACTGTCCGACGAAACCATCACCCACCAACGCGAGAAACGCAAAGCGGGCGGTGAACCGGCCGGTGACCGGGACGTCCTTCTCGAGCAGCACAGTGGCACCACCAGTGTTCCATTTGAGCAGGACATTCGCGACGGCCCGCTCAATCGACTCTGGTGTGCGCGGAGTTGCGCCGCGCAACTCGCCGAGCGCGCCTGAAGCCTTCTCCCGCACGGCGCTCGTGGCAATCGGTTGTAGCTTGTCAGCCGGACTGGCACAGGCGGTACCGCATACCGCCAGCACCATCAGGCCGCACGCGCCGGCCAGCATCCTTCGCAAGCGCATCACTCCGAAATTGTAATGCCACGACGTCTGGTCTGGTGACGATCGCGGAGCTCAAGGGGGCTGACGCACCGCGGGCATTCCTCCGCCGTGGAAGGAGCCGAGGGGCTGTTTCGCAGCCCGGACCACTGCACTCTCGTCGCGACGTCCAAGCCGGAAGGGGCCGCAGTTCGATGCCTGCGGCCCCTCGTGGCCGTGGAGCTTGGTCTCTGGCTGCGGATTACGCAGCCGCGAGCGTCGACGAAGCGACACTCGCGTAGACCTGAGCACCCTGGACCGTCGGATGCAGAGTCTGCTGCGATACAACCCCGATCGTCCCCAACTGGAAGATTGGGCTGTCCCCGCGCGTCAGCGACAACACGATCCGGTGGATGACCTCGGTGCCTTCTGGTGCTCCGGCGGCGTCGTCACCGCACGCACCTCGGCCCTTGAAAGCCGCTCGCGGATCAGCCCAGACCGCGTTTGTCCCGGCTGACTTCGCGCTCGCCACTGCCGAGCCGAGTACGTCGTCGAGACGGTTGTTCATCTCGGTGATCCACGGTGCCTCCTCGGTGCCGATGCCCGGAATGCATTCTCCGGACAGTTCGAACAAGATCGGGTAGCCCATTACCAAGATCCGGGCGTTGGGTGCCTTGAGCTTGACCGCGTCGAGTACGTTTCGCAGCTTTGCGCCGATCCCGTCGATCACCTTCGGTTCGGCCGACGAGAGTGGTTCGCCGTCGTTCTGGAAGACCTCGTCTTGGCACAGCGAAATCGAAGTGATGCACTGCTGGAGCAGCGGCGTGAATCGGGCGTCGTTGCCACCGATGGAGAAGGTCACCAACGACGTGTTCTGGTCGAGGTAACCCTGGTCAAGCTGCCTGCCCTCTTGGTACTGGCCTGAATCACCCGGACCGTGAACCGGCAGGAGCATGTCTGTGGTCGCGCCGGAGCAGGCGGACATGTGGTAATCCAGCGAGACGTCAAACGAGTCCATGCGTGACCCGACTGTGCGGCCAGGGTTGGCAGGAGTCACCATCTGCCGGGCCCACGCGTTTGGCGAGCGGTGGCACGCGTCGCGCAGCTTGGGGTCGTCGCCGTGGCCGTCACGGCCGTCGTGGTCGCTGGAACGGTAGTAGCTCCAGGCGCCGTTCACCGGGTCACCGCTGGCTCCCTCACCCGAGGCGTAGGAATCGCCGAGTGCGACCAGTTGGTCGCCCGGCTTGCCCGGCAGCGGCTGGAAGGCGAGCGCGTCCCAGGGCACGTCCCGGATGTCGTCCTCCCAGGTGTTGTCGACTGGCGAGTGGATGAAGTTGTCCAGCGACACGCTCGGGGTGCCGTGGAAGTTGAACGCGCCGAGAGACTCCCAGTGCCCAGGTGCCGGGTTGCGCTCGTCGTCGAGATAGTTGCCTTCGACAATTGAGCGCGTGGGCGAAGTGGAGTCCGAGCCGTTTACCGTGTAGGACGCCTGCGGCGTGCGGGCTCGGTGATCAGGGATATACACGAGCACACGAGCCCAACCACTGATCTGCCGGTCGAGGGTCCACGTACCAGTGATCCGGTGTATGGCGCTGTTCGGGCTGTCCTCGTTCCACGCATGAGCACTCCACATGTGCCCGCCGAACCCGCCGTCGATCTGATGGAAGTCGATCTTAGACGGGTAATGGCCGGTGTTGTCCGCTGCGAATTTGAAGGTGAGTGAACCGTGATTGGTCCAGTTCTTGGCGCAACCGCGAGCTGTTGTGACATCAGCCGGCACATCGTCGATGATCAGTGCATTGGATGGCAACGTCGAGGCACCGGAGCAGTCCGGCCGATACAGCAACTGTGAGGCCGGGAGAGCCGGTTCGGGTGTACCGGGCGCGTAGTGCACGTTCTCGCCGCCGCATGCGGTCGGGCAGTTTGTCCAGCTCGTGGACGTGTGCCACCAGCAACGCAGGTCATCACGCAGGCAATGGCTGCCAGGGTCGCTGGGGTACTGCGCCGGCTTGTGGATCTGGTTCATGTCGCATTGCACTGAGGCGGTGCAGAACGTGCCCAGCGGCGGTCGCTGGGGCGTGCCGCTGTTCGGCCAGAGCGCAGGCCGATAGGCGGCACCATACGTGCCTGCCTTCCAATCAAGCCGGAGCAGTGGGTGCTTCGCCCAACCGAGTACGCGCTCAGGATACGTCCAGTGGTTGGGGTATTTTGCGTCGTCGTAGCTGGCGTCGAGGAAGCCGTCGCGGTCAGCGGGGTAATCCTCGTTGGCCATGTTGTTGCTCCAGCCGAGGCCGTAGGCGCCGTTTGAGCCTGCTTCACCCGGTGCGTGCCAGCCACTGTTGTAGGCCCAGAGTGCGTACCACCAGTTTTCGATCTTGCTGGGGTCGCCGTCGTTGACGACGATCCCGAGCTGTTTCATCTGATTCCATTTGTCGATGAGGATGTTCAGGCCGGCGGCGATATTGGCCGCGTAGTCGACGGTCAGCGCGACCTGTTCATTCGGCTTATATACGGAAGTTCCTTCGGCTATCGTCATGCCAGTCGTCACTTGGGTCGCGCCGTAGCCACAATCGACATTGCCGAAGTCAACGCGATCGACGCCGACACCTTTGCCGTAGAAGCCACCCTGGTTGAAGTTGCCGCTCTCACCATCAACGGTGTCCATGCCGGACTGCCAGATGTTCGACTCTTGCGCCATGACTCCGAGCAGCACCTGTGCGGGAACCTGTCCGCCGCCGACGAGTTTGTGCATCGCGAACATGCCTTCCGGGCTGTATGCCGGCAACGTCGACCCGTTCCAGCCCGCTGGGCGTTGGATTGTCAACTGTCCCTTCACGGCCAGATCAGCGGCCCACTCGCCCATCTCGGGCGTGGGCTGCAGTGACTGGATCTTGGGGTCGTTGCGGGGAACTGCGCACGCCCGGTCAGGGTCGGTCGTGGTGGTAGATGGATCGACCGCGGCGGATTTCTTTCCCCCTGTCGACGGTGTGCCGATTGCGGGCGAGACAGCTCGCCCAGCCGACGGCATCAGGGCGTTGGGGTGCACCGCGAACTGCGGCCGGGCACCAGTTTTCAGTACCTGGGTGCTGATCGTTACTGGCGTCGGGTCGCCAGGATGGTCCGGCGCGCTCTCGACGTTGGTCGCCGACAGGACCGCGAGTGAGCCTGTCGTCGAAAGATCGGCGTCGATCGGCACGTCGGCGGCCTGCCAGTCGCGCGGCAGCGGCACCCTCAGTCGCGTCGCTGCCGGACCTTGCACGGTCACACGTCCGGCGATCTGGCTCACCCGTACGGAGTCCAGTGGCGCCAGAGCGATCCGGGCGTCGCCGGTTTTGGTGTACCGGTGAATCTCAGTACCGGCCGGCGTTCGGATCTCGTAACCGACCCCGCCGTCCTTGTCCGCACTCAGACGGAAAGGTGTGTCGGTGGTATCCGCGACATGCTTCAGCGTCCCGTCGGCGCTCACGGTGGCGAGGCCATCCGCGGCGGCGGCAAGAACGCCGTCCCCGAAGGGCACTGCGGACGTGACCTGGCCAGTCGCGTCGACCTGTCGGACCGTCTTCGCGGTGGCGGCGTTCACAGTGACGAGCTGCGACTTGTAGGTATCGCCGGCGGTGAAATTTCGGGTGAAGACGACCTCGTCGCCCGCGCCGCAGCCAGGGTTGTAATAGGCGAGGTTTACTGTGAAAGGCAGTTTGTGGACACCGCCGCTGCTCAAGTCGACAATGGCGGTGAGACCTCCGGCCCGAAACAGGTCTTCGTGGTTGACCGCTTCACGCGGTGCGTACACGACTGCAGCGAACCGGCCAGACGCGGTGACGCAATCCTGTCCGATCCATTCGCTGGTCTCGGAACCTGGTTCAGTGAGCGTTGCGGCAGTGCGCCAGGCGTAGCCGTCTTTCGCGTCGGCCACGAGGACATGGAACCCGGAGGTGTCGCCCGCAGTGGTCACCGCGCGGTCGGCTGATTCGGTCCAGCCCGTGCCGAGCACGGCGGACCGGTCGGCCGGAGGTACGGAATCACGAATTTGGGCTGGCGTCGCGGTGGGTTCTGTTCGGGCGGGGGCCGCGGAGGCTTGCGGGCTTGCCAGCCCGCAGACCAAGCCGGCTGCCGCCAAGACGGCCGCCCAACGCGATCTCCGACGAGCACGGTTCATGGGATGCGCCTTCCTTGGTGGGTGTGCGGCGCGGGACGCGTCGCACACCCGATCGGGATTGTGCATCTGAGCCAATCCCGTTCGGGGGTTGCTGGCCCTTGTGCCTCAGGCGCGAAGGTTCGGCTGTGTCCACGACTGCGATTTCACACGTGACGTTTCTTCGCGCGTGGCGGATGCATTCGGCGCGCCAAAGTGCCGGGCCGGACGTCAGTTTGAGAATGCGAGGACTACCCGGCCTCCTCCCTAGACCGGGTGTCATGTGGCTGCTGCGCGAACAGCGAGCTTGTCGAGTAAAGCCGGAGGTCGGGTCTTGATCAAGAGTCCGTTGGAGTGATCAGCGTTGCGACTTTGGTAAGTTTTCGGACATTTTCCGCCACCCGACTGGAGTATTGATCATGGACGTCCTTTATGGGTGAATCAGTTGGCGAAGGACGCTACATTGCTGCGCATTTGGTCTTCGCTCTCTTTGCGTTACGTCTTTTGCAGAATTTCATAATGTTGAAATTGGGAGGGATAAATGTCTTTTGGTGCACGTCTGACGCGAAGACTTTTGACTGCGATGGGAGTCGTTTCACTCGCGGCGGGGCTCTTGACGACTGCTGTTGTCGGTGAAAGCTCGGCTGACACGGCGGTGCCGCAATCTGCTCGATCGGTGAATGCCGCGTACCACACTTGGGCGGCCGATGTGAACGCCCGTGGTGGTGGCGAGTTGCATTGGTCTCAGTGCGCGAACTACCCGTCGACAACCAATTGTGACTGGGTCATCGGTAAGGTCAGCCAGGACTGGGGTCTGGATGTGATCTGCCAGCGCGCAGGTCAGACGATCGGTGGAAATCCTTATTGGGTGTTGGTTGACACGCACGTTCCCGCAGGTGCGTATGCATATCAAGCCTGGATTGCGAGCTACTACATCGACTACCCCAGCAACCAGTTGCCCGTTCGCACCTGTAATGGTGTCGAGGGGATCTGACGTGAGATGAACGACGGCGACGGATCCGGGCCGGAGATGCTCGGATCCGTCGCCGTCAGCGAGGGAGTGATGCGCACTAGCGACCGGTGTACTTCGGATCCTCGGGTGGCAGCTGGGCGATCGGCTGGTCGGCCATGATGTTCTTCATCGCGCCGAACCAGGTTTGGGCCGGGCTGAGGCCACCGAACATGTTGCCCTTGTTGCAAGCAGTGACGTTGCCGACGCCGTTGTAGCAGAGGCCACCGGTGCCGCCTTCGGGGCGGAAGACCATGGCGGCGCCGGCCATCTGGGGCGTGCCGGCGACGAAGGTGGCAGAGCCGTTGTTCTGAGTCGTGCCGGTCTTGCCCAGGATGGGGCGGTTCCAGTCCACTGCGGCTGCGGCCTTGGCTGAAGTGCCGCCGGGCTGGTCGTCCTTGCTCATGCCGACGACCATTGTGTTGGCCAGGCCCTCGGGCACGGCCTGGCTGCATGCCTCTTCCTTGTACGGCACTGCTTTCCCGTTGCGGTCTGCGATCCCTGCCAGCGGCGTGGGCGGGCACCAGACGCCGCCGCTCAGGAGAGTTGCCGCGACGTTCGCCATTTCCAAGCCGCTGGTCGGGCTGAAGCCGAGTGTGAACGCGCCGAAGCCGGGTGTCTTGTCGTCCGGCCCGTATGCCTTGGCCTGGCTCACGCTCTTGGCCGGGTCCTTCGGGTCCACCGGGCCGCCGCCGGTGTTGCTTGCCATCGTGTTGCGCATGCCGAGCCGGACAGCCATGTCGATGCCGGGCGCGGTGCTGCCCAGCCTGTCCTCCAGTGCCACGAAAGCGGTGTTCGGCGAAGTCGCCAATGCGCCCTGAAGCGTGTTCGAGGCGCCGTAGTGTCCGGCGTTGCCCACGCAGTACCAGCGGGAGCGGTACGGCAGGCCGGTGGGCGGGCACTGGTCACCGCCACCGGGGAACACGTGCGACGTATAGCCGTCCCCGACAGGGATGTTGCTGTAGATCCCCGCGATTCCCTTATCCAACACAGCAGCCGTTGTGAAGATCTTGTAGCTCGACCCCGCCCCACCCGTGTTGTACACACCGGACGGCAGTGCAAACGTCGTCTGTCCCTGATCCGCGTCGATCCCGTAATCCCGGTTCGCCGCCAGCGCCACCACTTCATGCCGCGTTTTCCCGGGACGCACCAACGAAAGCGTGTTCGCCACGTTTTTCTGCGTCTTCTTGACCTGTGTCTCCGCCGAGACCTTCGCCTCGTGGTTGGCCTTTTCGTCAAGGGTGGTCTTGATCGTGTACCCACCCGTGTACAGGTCGTCCTTCGAGAAGCCCGCCTTCAGCAGGTAGTCCTCGACGTACTGGCAGAAGAAGCCGTTCTCCGGGCCGGCGCCGGTGCAGTTCGACGCGGGCTTGGCGGGGGCGTCGGGGACCACGCCCAGCGGCAACGCCTTGAAGCGCTCCGCGTCGTCCTTCGCGAGCTTCCTGTTGTCCACCATGCGGTCGAGTACGAGGTTGCGGCGAACGGTGGCCTTGTCCGGGTGCTTCCACGGGTCGTCGTTGATCGGGTTGTTCACGAGGCCCGCGAGCAGCGCCGCCTGGGGCACCGTCAGTTTCTCGGGCGTGGTGTTGAAGTACGCGTGCGCGGCGGCGCCGATGCCGAAGATCTGGCGCGAGAACTCGACGATGTTCAGGTACCCGGCCAGGATCTGCTGCTTCGACAGCTTCGTCTCGAGCTGAATGGCGATCCGCGCTTCCTTGAGCTTGCGCGCGAGCGTCTGCTCCTGTGCCTTCTCCTGGCCGACCTTGTCGCCTCGATAGACCACGTTGATCAAGTAGTTCTTCACGTACTGCTGCGTGAGCGTCGAGGCACCCTGCGTGTCGCCGCCGGTGCTGTTGGACACGGCCGCGCGCAACGTGCCCTGCCAGTCGACGCCGTGGTGCTCGTAGAAGCGCTTGTCCTCCACCGACACCAGGGCCCACTGCATGGCCTCGTTGATCTCGTCGGCCGCCACCGGGATGCGGTACTGGTCGTACAGCGTCGCGATGGGCTTGCCGCCCGAGTCGGTGATCGTCGTCACCAGGGGCGGCGGGATGTCGGCGAGGTCGGACGATGTCTTCTCCACCGTCTCGCTCGCCTGGTTCGACGCCACACCGGCCGCGCCTACCACGGGGAACAGGATTCCGGCGACCAGCACCCCCGCGAGCAGACAGAGGCCGATGAGCTTGAAGAGACCGTCCGTTTTGCGCACGAAGGCCAGGGTACTGAAGGCCGGTTGTGCTCCCGTTACCTCACACCCGCCAGGGGTCGACAGCCGTGACAAAACGGACCCCATGAGGTGACTTCCGGTAACGGAATGCATGCTAGGTCTTGGCGGGGGGAACCGAGGGCCCCTACAGTCCGTCAACGTCTCACGAAAGATTTTTTGCCGACCGACGGCCCAGCGCGAGTGGGAGCTCCTCTGGACCGAACGGCGGCAGCGGCACCGGGGAGGTGCCGTCACCGACGTGAGAGCAGAGGGAGACACGCTCGCGGGGGTGGGAGCGGGAGCTTCACCTTCGCTGGTGTCGAACACCAGGGTAGGGAGCTGGGGGTATGGAGACCAACCAGTCGAGCTGGCGCATGAGCGCGTCGTGCCGGGATGCAGATCCCGACGGGCTCTTCGTGCGCGGCGCCGAGCAGAACCGGGCGAAAGCCGTGTGCATGGGGTGCCCGGTTCGCACGGAATGCCTCGCCGAGGCACTCGACGGCCGGATCAGTTTCGGTGTCTGGGGTGGCATGACCGAACGCGAGCGCCGCGCATTGCTGCGCCGGCGTTCCGACGTCACCAGCTGGGCCGAGCTGCTGGAAGCCGCAAAGCGTGACGCGGTGGAAAGCGCGCAGGTCAGCTGACCGGCTCGTGAGTGGCTGAGCCGAGCTCAGTCACTCACGGGCTCAGTCACTCACGAGCTTGGTCCCGATGTCGCGCAGACCTTCGAGGTCGTGCACGTCACCGGCCAACGCCGGCACTCGCACCAGCGGCACTTCAGGATGTGCTTTCGTGAACCGCGCCAGCAGCCGGTTCTCCCGCTCGGCCAGCGCCACGCGGTCGGCGTGTAGCCGCAGCACGGCCTCGGCCAGCGGCGCGCTCGTGCCGCCCTTCTGCAACGACTCCGCGGCCGCGATCGCCTCCGATGCCGAAAGCGACGCGAGCACCGGGTGTGTCCGGTTCGCGACGAGACCCGCGAGCGGCATCGACTCACCCGCGAGCCGCTCGACGAAGTACGAAGCCTCGCGCAGCGCGTCGGGCTCCGGCGCGGCGATCACGAGGAACGACGTGCCGCTGGAGCGCAGCAGCTCCGCCGTTTTGCGCGCCCGCTCGCGGAACCCGCCGAACATGCTGTCGAAGGCCTGCATGAACGCCGACGCGTCGGCCAGCAGCTGCCCGCCGATGATCGTGGACACGGCCTTCGCGAACATCGAGAACCCCGCGCTGACGACCTTGCGCAGCCCCCAACCGCCCGCCTTCGCGGGGCCGGTCAGCAGCCGGATCATGCGCCCGTCGAGCGCGCTGGACAGGCGCGTCGGCGCGTCCAGGAAGTCGAGCGCCGAGCGGCTCGGCGGCGTGTCGACGATGATCAGGTCCCAGTCGTCGGTGGCGGCGAGCTGGCCCAGCTTCTCCATCGCCATGTACTCCTGCGTGCCGGAGAACGACGTGGAAATGGTCTGGTAGAAGGGATTCTGCAGCAGCTGCTCCGCGCGCTCCGGGCCGGCGTGCACGCGCACCATGTCGTCGAACGTGCGGCGCATGTCGAGCATCATCGCCCACAGCTCGCCCTTGGGCTCGAACCCTTCCACCCGCACCTGACGCGGGTGGTTGCCCAGTTCGCGCAGCCCCAGCGCCTGTGCCAGCCGGCGCGCCGGGTCGATGGTCAGGACCACCGTCTGCCTGCCGCGCTCGGCCGCGCGCAACGCGAGCGCCGCCGCGGTGGTCGTCTTGCCGACGCCACCGGAGCCGCAGCACACGATCACGCGGCTCTCCGGGTCGTCGAGCAGGGCGTCGACGTCGATCAGCGTCATCAGCGCACCCCCTGGTCCAGCAGCGCTTCCGCGAGGTCGTAGAGCGACGCCACGTCCACGCCGTCGGTGACCTCCGGCAGCTCCAGCGTCGGCAGGTCCGCCTCGGCGAGCTGCTCACGCGCCCGCTGCTCGGCGGCCACGCGCACGGCGTGCTCCACGGTCTCCTCCACCAGCGCGTCGAGCGTCTCGTCCGGCAGCTTCAGCCCGGCCGACGCGAGGCCCGAGCGCACGCGGACGGCGTCGACGCGACCGTCGGCGGCCGCCGTGACGGAACGCGCTGGCAGACGCGGCGGGCGCACGCGGTTGACCAGTACCGCGCCGGGGCGCAGGTCGGCGCCGTCGAGCTCCGCCACGGCCTCCACGGTCTCGCGCACCGGCATCTCCTCCAGCAGCGTGGTGAGGTGGATGGCGGTCTCGCCCGAGTGCAGCAGCCGCACGACGCCGTCGGCCTGGCCGCGGATCGGGCCGGTCTTGGCGAGGTCGGTCAGGGCCTTGGTGACGTCGAGGAACTTCACCACGCGGCCGGTGGGCGGCGAGTCGACCACCACGGCGTCGTAGGTGTGGCGGCCGTCGGACTCCGTGCGGCCCACGCACTCCTTGATCTTCCCGGTGAGCAGGACGTCACGAAGACCCGGCGCGAGCGTGGTCGCGAACTCGATCGCGCCCATCCGCCGCAGCGTCCGGCCGGCGAAGCCCAGGTTGTAGAACATCTCGAAGTACTCGAGCAGCGCGGCCTCGACGTCGATGTGCAGCGCGCGCAGCTCGCCCCCGCCGGGGACGGACGCGATGCGCTGCTCCGCGTACGGCAGCGGCTCCGTGTCGAAGAGCTGGGCGATGCCCTGGCGGCCCTCGACCTCGATCAGCAGCACCCGGCGGCCCTCGCGCGCGAGGGCCAGACCCAGCGCCGCGGCGAGGGTGGTCTTGCCGGTGCCGCCCTTGCCGGTGACGAAGTGCAGCCGGGCCCGGGTGAGCTCGTCGGGCCAGCCGGCGGAGGGTGTGGTCACACCGTCAACACTAAACCGGCGCTCAGCTGGCGAGCACCATGACGCCGACCGCAGCCGCGACCACCGCGACGAGGATCCAGGTGAGCGCGCCGGGCAGCACGGTGAGCGTGAGCACGGCCACCACCACCAGCGCCGTGAACGTGATCGCGCCGCCGACCGCGACCCGGGCCGAGCTGTTCACGTGGTCGCGCACCTTGGCCATCACCACGAGCACGAGCGGCAGCCCGGCCGCGGCGAGCAAGGCGGTCGCGACGATCCGCCACGTCTCCACACCCCCACGCTAGCGAGTGCCGCCGGTGTGATGTGGACCACATTCACCGACGGTCGGTGAGTCGTTCACCTGGACGGGTGCACCTGTGTTCCCCTGAGCGGCCCGGCCGTTGGGCGGCGGTGGCCATGACCGCCCTTGCCCGCTTGGCTACGCTCCCCGGTCATGAGCGCCACCAAATGGGAGTACGCGACCGTCCCCCTGCTGATCCACGCGACGAAGCAGATTCTCGACCAGTGGGGCGAGGACGGCTGGGAACTGGTCACCGTGCTGCCGAACCCGAGCGGCGAGCAGCACGTCGCGTACCTCAAGCGCCCGAAGAACTGAGGGGACCCGTCGTGACCTGGACTTCCCGGCTCGCCGAGCTCGGCATCGAACTGCCCGGCGTCGCCGCGCCGCTGGCCGCCTACGTGCCGGCCGTGCAGAGCGGCTCGCACGTCTACACCTCCGGCCAGCTGCCCTTCGTCGACGGCACGCTCGCCGCGACCGGCAAGGTCGGCGCGGAGGTCAGCCCCGAAGAGGCCAAGGGCCACGCCCGCACCTCCGTGCTCAACGCGCTGGCCGCGGTGCACGCACTCGTGGGCATCGACTCGGTGACGCGGATCGTCAAGGTGGTCGGCTTCGTCGCGTCCGCGGAGGGCTTCACCGGCCAGCCCGCGGTGATCAACGGTGCGTCCGAGCTGCTCGGCGAGATCTTCGGCGACGCGGGCAAGCACGCCCGCTCGGCCGTCGGCGTCGCGGAGCTGCCCATCGGGGCGCCGGTGGAGGTCGAATTGATCGTGGAGGTGAAGTGATGGACCCCGACATCGAACAGTCCCTGCACGAGCTGCTGATCCGGCTCGCGGGCCGCACGCCCGACCAGCTCCTGTGGCGGTTCCGCGACTGGCTGGGCGAGGGCGCGATGGGCACCCTCGCGCGCACGCTGCCCAGGTCTTTGCTTAAGCACAGGATCGATCTGGACCAAACCGAGTACCGCCTGCTCGTCGCGGGTCTCATTCCGCACGGCGCCGACTGGCACCAGGTGAGTTCCACCCTGGGGGTAGACGACGTCACCGAGACCAGGTACACATTCACACCGAGTGCGCCCGAATGGGTGAACTCAGTCGACTCTGTGTCCGTCTTGCTCCACGCAACGTTGCGCGGACGCGCGGACGTGGGGGAAGTGCGGCAAAGCTGGCGACACCTCGGTGTGGTCGGTGAGGGTGGGGCCAAGCGAGTCCTGCTGGTGACGGCGACGTCCGGGCTGCCGAGGCTCACCGGCGAACTGCAGCGCGTGCTGCGGGTGCTGGGGGACGAGGAACCGAGCGTCGAGGTCATCCCACCGCGCTTCGACCTTCCCGGGTACCACCGGGCCGCGCTCGCCAATTCCGAGCTGGTCTGCGTCGGCGCCGCGGGTTCCGGTAATCGACTCGTCGCCGCTTAACGCTCGAGCCGCCAGGCGAGCTGGGAGGAGCAGAGCAATGGTGGAGGTTCACGAAGGCCCGCCTATGGACGGGTTCTCGGTGCCCCTGCGCCTGCACAACTTGTTGCTGGCCCTGGCGGGCCGCATCGACGACAGCGCGCTCACCGAGGCGCGCGAGCTGATCGCCCGCGCGCACATCGACGAAGCCGTGGAACTGACGACTGGCACGCTCATCGCGGGCCGCATCTCCGTCAGCTCGGCCGAGCAGCGCGAGCTGGCGCTGGTGCTCGAGATGAGCCGGTCGGACGCGACGCTCGCCAACGACCTGCTGGTCGACGAGGCCGAGCAGGTCCACAGCCACCGCTTCACCGGTGACAACCAGCCGGAGTTCGGGCTGGCCGAGGCGCTCGACCGCACCCTGCAGGTGCTGCCGGACGTCCGCTCGGTGCACGCGGTGTGGCGCAACACCCCGGCGGGTTCCGTGCCGGGTGCGCTACCGCAGCGCGTGGTGCTGGTGGAGCTGGGCCCGGAGGGCAACCCGCCCGCGGTCGCGTTCCGCGTCGACACGGCCCTGCGCCGCGCCGGCATCCGCTCGGTCGTCGAGGTCAGCGGCCCGGGTGTCGCGCGGTCCGCGTACCACCAGTCGGCCGCGTCCGTCGCCACGCCGGTGTGGGTCACCGGCAGCACGCACACGACGACCTCGGACTACCGGCCCGAGCCGGTAGTGACCCCGCCACCGGCTCCGACTCCGGTACCCACCCCGGCGCCGACGCCCGTGGTGGAGCCGGTGGTGATGGAGGCCCCGAGCCGGCACAGCATCCGGCAGACGCCCGAGGCCGTTGCCCCCGTGGTGCCGATCGTGCAGAACGCGCCCACCCCGCAGGTGGACAACTCGCGCAAGTCGCGGTCGGAGACGCGCGCCGAGCGCACCGCCGACCTGACGCCGGCCGAGGTCGCCCAGCTGCGTCAGGCGCTGGCCGAGGACCCTGAGAAGGGCCGCGAGATCGCCGCGGGCAAGCCGAGCATGCACGAGGTCGTGGAGCTGCCGGCGCTGGACCTGGACGACCCGAGCCTGTCGGAGCGCGACCGCGCGCTGCTGCGCGAGCTGCACGAGGAGCTGGCCGAGCGCGAACGCGCCGAGGCGGCCCGGTTGCGGCTCAACGGTGCGTCCCGTTCGGGTGGCGACCGCTGGTCGTCGTCCTGAGGTTCTGACGTTCTTATCGCAGCCCCGGGCCCCGCGTGGGTCCGGGGCTGCGGTGCGTCGGTGACATGTCACAACTTGTGGGCGTGAGGTCACTGGTGCGAGGTATGTTGCCTCGGTGGATCGGCCGCGTGAGTTCCTTTTCGACATCCCCGTAGGGGCCGGAGTCAGCACGAGGGCGAACGCCGACGGCCCACCCGTGAAGCCCAAGGACGCCGCCACGGTGATCCTCACCCGCGACGGCGCGGACGGTCTCGAAGTCTTCCTGCAACACCGCGTGAAGGGCATGCCCTTCGCCGGCGGCATGACCGTGTTCCCCGGCGGCGGGGTGGATCCGCGCGACGCCGACGCGTCCGTCGCGTGGGCCGGACCGCCGCCGAGCTGGTGGGCCGCGCAGTTCACGTGCGACGAGAGCCTCGCCCGCGCGCTCGTGTGCGCGGCCGTGCGCGAGACGTTCGAGGAGTCCGGCGTATTGCTGGCGGGCACGGAAGACGCGGTGGTCGCCGATGTCGCGCCGTACGCCGAAGCCCGGAAAGCCTTGGAGAGCCGGGAAATCTCGCTCGCCGCGTTCCTCGCCGACGCCGGGCTGACGCTGCGAGCGGACCTGCTGCGACCGTTCGCCCACTGGGTCACGCCGCCGCAGGAACCGCGCCGCTACGACACCCGCTTCTTCTCCGCGAAGCTGCCCGAAGGCCAGCGCGCGGACGGCGCGACCTCCGAGGCGCACGCCACGGGCTGGCAGCGCCCGTCGGCCGCGATCGGCGACGCCCGCGAAGGCCGCCGCATGCTGATGCCCCCGACGTGGCTCACGCTCGTCGAGATCGACGAGTTCGCCACGGCCGAAGCCCTGCTGGCGGCTCCGCGCGAGATCGCGCGGACCATGCCGACGCTCATCAAGGAAGGCGACCGCTTCCGCGTCGTCCTCGACCCGACGGAGGTCTGACCGGTGACTGCTCCCGCGTACGGCGTGCTTCGCCGCGTCTCCGAGACCGCGCAGGTGCTGCTGGAGAACAACCCGTCGACGATGACGCTCGAGGGCACGAACAGCTGGTTCCTGCGTGGTCCGGACGCGTCGGCCGGCGTGGTTGTCGACCCCGGGTACCACGACCTGGAGCACCTGGAGAAGCTCGCGGCCATCGGCGCCGTCGAGCTCGTGGTGCTGACCCACCACCACGCCGACCACGCCGAGGGCGCGCCGTGGTTCGCCGAGCGCGTGGGCGCTCCGATTCGGGCGTTCGACGCTTCGCTGTGCGTCGGCGCTTCGGCCTTGGCCGATGGTGAGGTGTTCACCGCGGGCGGGCTCGAGTTCCGCGTGCTGCACACGCCCGGGCACACCGACGACTCCGTCTCCCTGCACGTCGCCGGCCAGATCCTGACCGGCGACACGATCCTCGGGCGCGGCACGACCGTGCTCAAGGACCTCGGCGACTACCTGCGCTCGTTGAGCAAGCTCATCGAGCTGCCCGACGGCACGCCCGGCCTGCCCGGCCACGGCCCGGAGCTGGCGGATCTGCCCGCGACCGCGCGCGAATACCTGGCCCACCGGGAACAGCGGCTGGACCAGGTGCGTTCCGCCTTGAAGGTGCTCGGGGCCGACGCTTCGCCACGACAGGTGGTCGAGGTGGTCTATGCGGACGTCGACCGGGCGCTGTGGGCGCCTGCCGAAATGAGCGTGCGGGCGCAGCTGGACTACCTACGTGCTTCGGAGGACGGGCGATGAGTGACGTCGAGGTCGAGTTCTACTGGCGGCCGGGCTGCGGCTTCTGCGCGGCGCTGCGGCGGCCGCTGATGGCGAGCGGCCTGAACGTCAAGGAGATCAACATCTGGGAGGAGCCGGGTGCGGCCGAGCGCGTGCGCGAGGTGGCGAACGGCAACGAGACCGTGCCGACGGTGATCGTCGGGTCGACCGCGATGGTGAACCCGTCGTTCGCCGAGGTCGAGGCGGCGGTGAAGGCTGCTTCGGCGGCCTGACGGCTTGGGGAAGGGCCGCTCACCGGGCTGGTGAGCGGCCCTTGTCGCACTCGGAACTGATCAGAACGCGGTGAGCAGCGGGGTGTCGACGACCGGGCGTTCGCCGTGGAGGAACTGGGCCCACACTCGGCGGAGGTCGTTGATCTCGGGCAGGCCTTCCGGGGCACCCGCGAGGCAGGCGGCTTCCGGCGCGGCGTCGTGCGTGCCGAAGAGGAACGGGACGTCGAGGCAGTGGCAGGCGCCGTACGGGTTGCCGGGGGCGGACCAGTCGAAGCGCATGAGGGTCGCGTCTTCGCCGAGTTGCTTGGTCAGCCGTGGGAGATCGCCGCTGAAGAGGGCGGCCGTCTGCTGGTCGACTTGTGCTTGGGGCGCCGCGGGATCGTAGGCGCGGACTTCGTCGCGGGTCCAGCTGACGAGAGCGCGGCCGGGTTTCGCCGCGGCGATCAGGTCTTCGGCCACGAGGTCGTGGTCGGCGACGAGCTGGAACGGCGGCGCGATCCCGGTCTTGACCTGGGCCGCGAGTGTCCTGAGGCCGTCGAGCAGCTGGGTGGTGGGCATCTTGATGAGCTCCTCCGCGGTGCTCGCGCCGAGGGCGTGGAGGTATTTCTCCGCCCAGCCCGCGGCTTCGTCCGGGGTCTGCGGCGGCAGTCCGACCGGCGCGCTCTGCAGCCCGATCTGGTGCACCAGGCCCTGCGCGCGAGCCGCGGACCAGAGGGTGAGCGTCGACTGCGCGCCCGCCGACTGGCCGGCGAGCGTGACGCGTGACGGGTCGCCGCCGAAGGCCGCCGCGTTGTCGCGCACCCACTCCAGCGCGGCGAGCTGGTCGGCGATGCCGAGGTTGGGCGGCGCGACGCCGTCGAGCGGCAGGAAGCCGAACACGCCGAGGCGGTAGTTGAGGGAGACCACGACGACGTCGGCCTCGTTCGCGAGGCGCGTGCCGTCGTACCAGCCCTGGCCGCCTGAGCCGGTGAGGAACGCGCCGCCGTGGATCCACACCAGGACCGGGCGCGAGCCGGTGGTCGAGGGCGTGAAGACGTTGAGCGACAGGCAATCCTCCGACTGCGCCAGCGTCATCGGCCCGACGACGGGTTCGAGCCGCGACGGCAGCTGGATCGCCGCCGGGCCGGGTTCCAGCGCGTCGCGCACGCCTGTCCACGCGGGGGCTTCGGCCGGCAGCTGGAAGCGTTCCTGACGGGCGTAGGGGATGCCGCGGAACGCGCCGCCGGCGCCGCGAACCAAGCCGGCGGTCGTCTCGATGATCATCACGTTCACCTTTCCACGAAACCGAGGGCCGCACCGCCCGCGTGGGCGGCGGGGACGAAGAAGCCGCCGTCGCGAAGATCGACAGTGGGGAGGCCGGCGTCGGCGGCAAGTTTCCTTGCGGGAGTGAGGGTTTCGACGGCGACGGTCTGCGCCGCGAAGTACGGCAGGCGGGGCGCCTGCTCGCCCGGGAGGACGTCGTCGAGCCGGGTCGCGGGGACGAGGTCGAGCCGTCCTGTGCTCAGGGCGAAGGAGTTGTTGGTGGGCTTCTGGTCGAGGATTTGTTCGTAGCGTCGGGTGTAGGCGGGCAGGTCGGCGTCGGCGACGACGAGCTGGACGCTGTCGAGGCCTTTCGCCGTGTTGGCATGGCTGAGGAACTGCGGCTGGAACACGTACTCCGGCGTGAGGTGCTCGGCCGTGTGCAGGATGCCTTCCGGCGTGCGGTCGCGGAGCAGGTGGACGCTGCGGAACCGCGCGGTGCGGGGTCCTTCGGGGGTGTCGACGTCTCGTTGCAGGGAAAGCACGCCGGACTTCGACAGGCCGGCTTCGCGCAGCCGGCGCTCGGCGGCCTCGGTGTCGGGGACGCCGAAGGACACGCCGTGCAGGCCGTCGCCGCGCGCGACGATCGGCAGCACGTGCCACGGGTCGCCCGCCTTCGCTTCGACGATGCCGATCAGCTCGACGAACGAGTCGCCGAAGTAGGCGCAGCGGTTCGCCGTGCAGCTGAGCGTCGGCTCGCGGCCGCTGGTGCCCGCGGCGAAGTGGCGCGACGGCGGGCTGAGGGTGAAGCCGAGCTGCTCGTAGATCTGCCAGACGCGCTCGTAGCGCTGGGCCAGGAAGACGGTGTGGTCGAGGTTCATTCGCGGCTCCTTCCGGTGACCCCGACTCTCGTCCGTGCTGGTGGTTCAGGCTGCTCATTCGCTCCTGATGCTTGAAATCCGACAGGGAATAGGCTGATCCGGTGGATTCACCTCAGCTCGACGACCTCGACCGCCGGCTGACGCACGCGTTCCAGCTCGACGGGCGGGTGCCGTTCAGCCGCCTGGCCGAGGTGCTGGGCGTGTCGGACCAGACCGTGGCGCGCCGCTACCACCGGCTGCGCTCGACGGGGGTGGTGCGGGTCGTGGGTGTGCCGGAGGTGACGAAGCTCGGGCGCGTGCAGTGGCTGCTTCGCGTGCGCTGCATGCCCGACGCGGCCGGCGTGATCGCCACGGCGCTGGCGCGGCGCGACGACACGTCGTGGGTCAGCCTGACGTCCGGCGGTACGGAGATCGCCTGCTACACCTCGGCGCCCCGGCAGGAGGCCGACGAGGGCCTGTTGCTCGGGCAGTTGCCGCGCACGCCGCGCGTGGTGTCCGTGACGGCGCATCGATTGCTGCGTCGCTTCGCCGGTGGTCCGGCGGGCTGGCCGGGCCGGGCGAGTGCGTTGGACGCCGCTCAGGTCGCCGCCCTGACCCCCGTCTGGGACGGCCGCACCAGTGGAAGCACCGTTTCGCCGCGCCTGGAACCCGGTGACGACGCCCTCTTCGCCGCCCTGGCCCACGACGGCCGCGCTTCGCTGGCCACCCTCGCCGCCGCGTCGGGACGCTCCGAAACGACCGTCCGCCGCCGCCTCGAGCACCTGCGCGCCACGGGCGCCCTCTACTTCGACGTCGAGGTCGACGCCGCCCTGCTCGGCGCATCCCTGTCGGCCCTGCTGTGGCTTGGCGTCACCCCGTCCCGCCTCGACGCCGTCGCCCGCGAGGTGGCGACCTACCCGGAAGTCGCGCTCGTCGCCGCCACCACCGGTCCGACCAACCTGACCCTCAGCATCGGCTGCCGCGACGACGACGCCCTCTACGACTTCCTCGCCACGCGCCTCGGCGCCCTCCCCGGCGTCCACCAGGTCGAGACGGCGCCGATGATCCGGACGATCAAACGCTCCGGCAGCTGGGTCGCGCCCTGATTCGGCGGTCGACGACCTGCTGGGCGGTGACCTCGTACGTGCAGCGAGCAGTCGATGAGGTCGCGGAAAGCCCGCGGGGGGTGCGCCCCGACTGCCTCAGCGGGGCAGCATCGGCATGAGGTAGTACGTGAGGCTCACCTCCTGCGCCTCCGCCGCCGTCAAGACGCACGCGCGCAGCCCCGGCTGGATCGACAGCCGCACGGTGGAGTCCGCGAACGGCGCGAGGGCGTCCAGTAGGTAACGCGCCTGGAACGACGGCGAGGTGCGGCCGCCGCAAACGTTTGCCTTCAGGGTTTCCTCGGCTTCGCCTGTGTCGGCGCGGGTGCTGGCGAGGCGGACGTGTGCGTCGCCCACCCCGAGGGTCAGGACGCGGCGGTCTTCGGCGTAGACGCCGACGCGGCGGATGGCCGCGGCGAGGGCGTCGGCGGGCAGCTCGACCTCCGTGTCGACGTCGCCGGACGGGATGGCGTCGGCCGACAGGAACCCCGCGTCGAGGACTGCGGTGGTGACAGTGCCGCCGGCCCAGGACAGGCCGAAGTGGCCGCTGTCGGCTTGGAGGGTGAGGGTGCCGGTGGCGTGGCGCGTGGCCTCGGTCAGCAGGCGCGCGGGCACGAGCACGTCGAGCGGCCCCCACGCCGCTCGCAACGGCACACGCGCCACGGCCATCCGGTAGCGGTCCGAGGCGGTGAGCACGAGCGTGTCACCGGAGCTCTGCACGCGCACGCCCGTGAAGACCGGCAGTGGATCGTCCTTCGCGGCCGTGCCCGCGACCGTGCGGACCGCGGCCGCCAGGAGCTCCCCGTCCACTTCGGACAACCGAGGTGGCTGCGCGGGCTCCACGCGCGCACCCCGGTCCAGCAGCGGCAAGGCGAAGCGCGCCCCTTCCACGCGCACCGCCAGCCGGCTGCCTTCGACGACCAGGCGCACCTGGTCGACGTCCAGCATCTTCAGCGTCTCGGCCAGCGGCGCCGCCGGCACGAGCACCTCCCCATCGGTGTGGGATGTCGCCGGGCATGCCAAGCGCACGGACAGGTCGCGGTCGCTGCCGGCGACCTCGAGCCCGTCCGCGTCAGTGCACAGCCGCAATGCGGCCTGCCTCGGGAGCAGGCGCGCGGCGGCGTTCACGGCCGTGGACAGCGGCCGCGCCGGTGACGTCAGATCCATGTCCGCGAAGCTAGCGCGGGCCACCGACAAAAACCGGCTACGATGCCGCTGAACTGCTGAAACGTCAGTGGCGGGCGCCCACGAGCTCACCCGAGTCGGTCGGCTCCGCGGCCGGCGCGCGCACCGTGCCGCGCATCAGCCACACCACGATCGCCAGCGCCACCCCGGCCACGCCGGCGGCCAGGAACGACGCGCTCGGACCTGAGTGCTCGACCAGGTAACCGCTCACCGACTGGCCCGCGGCCAGCCCCAGCGTCACCGCCGTGAGGACCCAGCCGAAGGCCTCCGCGGCCGTACCGCGCGGCGCGACGGTCTCGATCGCCGTCGAGTGCGTGGTCGACTGCGGCGTGATCATCGCGCCCGCCAGCAGCATCAGCAGCGCCAGCGCCCACAGCGACGACGGCAGCGCCAGCAGTGCCACCAGCGCGCCGAACCCGCCCAGCAACGCGGGCAGGCGCAGGCCCAGCCGGCGCGGCCACGGATGCAGGCTGTACGCCACGCCGAACGCCACCGACGTCAGCGACCACGCCGAAAGCAGCAGCCCGCTCAACGCCGCGTGGCCGGACTCCGTCGCGGCGGCCGGCACGGCCACCTCGACGAACCCGATCACCACACCGAAGCCCAGCGCGGCCACGGCGAGCGTCCGCATGCCGGGGCTCGCCAGCGCACCCAACAGCCGCGTCTTCGCGCGCGGAGCAGGACCCCAAGCGCGCACGGCGGGGCTCAGTGCGAACACCGTCGCGCCGGTGACCATCGCCGCGGCACCCACGACCATGCCCGTGCCGGCCCACGGCGCCGTGATCAGCAGACCCGCGATGCCCGGGCCGAGAATGAAGAAAACCTCCATGCTGATCGCTTCGTACGAGAAGGCCGCGTTGCGCGCGGGGCCTTCCGGAAGCAGCTTCGTCCACAACGCACGCGAGGCCGATCCGATCATCGGCTCCGACAGACCCGTGGCGGCGGCCAGCGCGACCAGCAGAAACGTCGGCGCGTGGGCCTCGATCGCCAGGGCCAGCGCGACCATCGACAGCGCGAACAGTCCCACCGTGACCAGCAGCGGACGCGTCGGCCCGTAGCGGTCGATGAGGCGCCCCTGCACCACCGCGCCCACGGACACGCCGGCGAGCGAGCTGGCGGAAACCAGCCCGGCGGCGGCGAACGAGCCGGTCTCGCGCTGCACGTAGAGCAGCGCCGAGATGCCGATCATCGCGATCGGCAAGCGGGCGAGCACCGACGCGACGACCGGGCGGCGAGAGCCGGGGGCCCTCAGCGCGGCACGGTAGTCGGCGAGTGTGGTGCGACCTTCGGAGGGAGCAGAGTGGGACACGCGTACCAGTATGCCTGCGAGTGGTACGGAAGTACCAGTTGTTTTGCGGTCAGGTGCGTCACCTCCATCGAACGGCTTCGGTTACGCCGCAGAGGTCTCGATCCTGTAACGCTCTATGGATTCTCAGTGAACTCGTGCAACGAAACGGCCGAAGCGGCGTCCTTGAGAGTGAATGGCCTTGAATTCGTGGGTAGTGGCCATGATGGTTGAGAAACAGCACATCCCAGCTCCCTCCGGCATACGGGTCGGGGCCTGAACCGGAGGGCGGGGAGCGCGGGTCGTCGGGGGATGGTCCGCGCGAGGCAAGGAGCCGGTGCGCCACGTCGGGGGTGGCGCCCGGCTCCCTGTCGTTTGCCCTGGCTCCGCCAGGGCGTGCGGGATCGCCTCAAGCCGGTGTCTTCGCTTCTGCTTTCGCCGGCTGGGGCCGTCAAAAGCAGAAGCGAAAACACCGGCGCGATGCCGCCGGGTGGTCCACTCAGTTTCCCTGTTGTGGAAGAAAAACGCGCCGCGACACGGCCAGGTCGGCCGGATGCCGCTCGTGTGGGGGACGCCCATAAAGTCTGGAGCCCAGCTGTAGCCCCAAAAGCCTCAGAAGCGACGAAAGCCACCCGGCGCCGGTAGGGGCGAGGGTGGCCTTCGTTCAACGAAGAGTGGGGGCGTGGTGACCACAGCCGCGCGCACCCCCCGGCAGCTGGGGGGGGCGGGGTTTGGCGGGGCGCCGCGGCG
>NZ_JBFAHL010000002.1:583707-635411 GCF_040654155.1 Amycolatopsis sp. NPDC050768 | reverse complement strand
CGGAAGCTAAGCCTGGTAGCGCCGATGGTACTGCAACCGAAGGGTTGTGGGAGAGTAGGACGCCGCCGAACTAAATGTCAGGGTTAGGCCCCGGTTGAGAATCTTCACGGTTCTCCCGGGGCCTAACTCTATTTCCGCACCTTTTCGACCGCCGCCGGCGGGTCCACGACTCAGCTCCAGCGGTAGCGAGTCTGCGACGACTCGCTACCGGTCGCGAAGGCGAAAGCCTTGTCGGGCTGGACCCGGTAGAGCTGAACGTTCCCGGTCCTGATGGCGTCGCCGAGTTGGTACCACGTTCCGTCCTCGCGGGTGAATTGCCAGCCGTAGGCCTGCTCGAACGCCGTCGCCCCGGTTTCCCTGGTGGCCTGGTCGGTGACGAGGCTCGCGGTGCCTTCGACGATGTAGTCCATGCCGGTCAGGGTGCCGGTTCCGGTGCTCAGTGTGCAGGCCTGGTTGGAGCTGAGATTCTTGGCTTTCTGCTCGCGGTCGCCTGTGGTGAACCACATCGCGCCGAGCGCCCAGATCGCCAGCAGCGGTGTCACGTGGGGGCGGCCGTCGCGGCGCACCGTGCACAGGTGGAATTTCTGGATGTGACGCAGTGCCCACTCCGTCGCCTCCCACGGAGTCGGGCTGGCGCCCGGCGAGGAGAACGGACCGATGCTGGTCTGCGGCACGCTCGAGTTGTCAGCAGTAGGAGTGGACATCATTTTCTCCTTCGTGCGGAAGCTCAACGGGTCCCGGACAGATGGTCGGCGAGGATCGCGGTGACCGACAGCGCGGTGTCGAAGTTCGGTACGAGCCGGGTTTTCGTCAGGGCGAAGGCGACTCCGCGAGCGGGGTCGGCGTAGGCGTAGCTGCCGCCCCCGCCTGGCCAGCCGAAGGCCGCGGAGTTCTCCTCGGCCGGGGCGCCGATGCGGCCGAGCGGAAAGCCCAGGGCCATGCGCGCCGGGTTGCCGAAGACCTGGTCTGTGCCCTCGAAGGCGAGCGCGGACAGTTCGGTCAACCGCGCGGAATCCACGAGCGTGCCTTGCAGCACGGCGTTGTACATCGCGGCGAGGCCGTGCGCGGTGGCCGTACCCACGGACGGAATATCGGCGCGCAGGATCGTGTCGGTGTTTCCGAAATCGGCACTCGGCCGGCTTTCCCAGGGGGCGAGGATCGGGGCGGCCGGCCAGTGCGAAGCCTGCTGCTCGAGGCGCGCGAAACCCGCCAGCACCTCCTCCGGAGCGGCGAAGTAGAGCTGCCCCTCGATCCCGAGCGGCACTGTGATCCACTCGCGCAGCAACTCGGACATGGACCGTCCGGTCGCACGGCGGGCCAGCTCGCCGACGAGGTAGCCGAAGGTGAACGAGTGGTAGCCCGTGGCGGTCCCCGGCGGCCAGCGCGGCTCGGCGGCGGCCAGCGACTCGCACACCCTGGACCAGTCGGGAAGCTCGCGCGGGGTGATCTCGCGCGGCATGGCCGGCAGTCCGACCGTGTGGGTCAGCACGTGCCGGAGCGTCGCCGTGGCCTTGCCGTGTGCGCCGAACTCGGGCCAGAGGTCCGTGACCGGGCTGTCGTAGTCGAGGAAACCCCGCGCAACGAGCAGGTGGGCGAGCGTGGCCGCCACGTTCTTGGCGGTGGAGAAGCTGAAGATCGGCGTGCCGGAGGTGAGCGGTCGCCCCGGCTCGGCCGTGCCCGCCACCGCGTCGACAATGAGCGCGCCGTCCTCGTAGACGGCGACCTGCAGACCGGTCTCCGCGCCGGTGCCGACCAAAGTGTCGAGCCGGCGTTGAATCCGGTCCTGGAGCTCACCCATCGCTACGGTCCACCGGCCGGCGCAGCAGGTACGTGTCCATGATCCAGCCGTGCTTTTCGCGGGCGTCCGCACGGACCGAGCGGAGGCGCGCGGCCAACGCGGAGTCCAGGGGGCCCGACAGCAGGATCTCGTCCGGGGTGCCGACGTACGCGCCCCAGTAGATGTGCAGGCCCTGGTCGGTGAACCGGTCGAAGGTAGTGTGCGCGTCGAGCAGGACGAAGACGTCGTCGGCGTCGGCCGGCCAGCCCGTGGCGAGGCGGCGGCCGGTGGTGAGCTGGACGGCGCGGCCGATCTGGTTCATCGTCGTGCGGTGGCGGGCGACGAGCGCGGAGATGCTGCTCACGCCGGGGACCACCTCGTAGTCGAAAGCGACGTTGCCGCGCGCGAGCACTGCCTCGATGAGGGCGATGGTGCTGTCGTACAGCGACGGGTCGCCCCAGACGAGGAAGGCGCCGGTGTCGTCGGGGCCGAGGGAGTCGCGGATGAGACGCTCGTAGACGTCCGTGCGGAGCTCGTGCCAGTCGGCGACGGCAGCGCGGTAGTCGGACGGCGTGCGATCGCGGTCGGGGTCCGTGGCGGTGACCACGCGGTAGCCGGGGCGTGTGACGAAGCGCGACAGGATGTCCTGGCGCAGCCGCACGAGGTCGGCCTTCGCGGAGCCCTTGTCGAGGACGAAGAACACGTCGACGCGGTTGAGGCGGTCGATCGCCTGGACGGTGAGGTGTTCCGGATCGCCGGCCCCGATCCCGATCGCGTACAGCTTCCGCATCACCGCAGTCTGCCGGGCCGGGTAACCGGTCCCACAGGCGGCCCACGTGGTGAACCCCTACCCCGGAGGGGTATAAAGAGATTAGGAACGCCACAGCACGAAGGAGCCGGTGATGACCGAAGCCACCTACACCGTCGAGGGTATGACCTGCGCGCACTGCGTCGGCGCGGTGCGTGAAGAGGTCGGAGAGCTCGCCGGTGTCCGGGAAGTCGACGTGGACCTCGCGTCGGGCGCGGTGAAGGTCGTCAGCGAGCAGCCGCTGGCCGTGGACGCCGTCTCGGCGGCCGTGACCGAGGCCGGCTACCGGCTCGTCGCGTAGGCCGCCATGACCACGACGACACACGCTCCGCAGACGGTCGAGCTCGTCATCGGCGGGATGACGTGCGCTTCGTGCGCCGCCCGCGTGGAACGCAAGCTGAACAAGGTCGACGGGGTCACGGCGAGCGTCAACTACGCCACCGAGAAGGCCCACGTCGAGTTCCCCGCCACGATTTCGGTCGACGACCTGGTCGGTGTCGTCGAGGCCACCGGCTACACGGCGCAGCGCCCCGAACCCGAGAAGCCCGAAGCCTCCGAGCCGGAGGACGAGACGCGTCCCCTGCGGGACCGGCTGGTCTACTCGGCGCTGCTGACGGTGCCGGTGATCCTGCTCGCGATGGTCCCCGCGTTGCAGTTCGACAACTGGCAGTGGCTCTCGCTCACCCTGGCCGCGCCGGTCGTGGTGTGGGGCGCGTTCCCGTTCCACCGCGCCGCGTGGACCAACCTGCGCCACGGCGCCGCGACCATGGACACGCTGATCTCCCTCGGTGTCTCCGCCGCCACGCTCTGGTCGCTCTACGCCCTGTTCTTCGGCACCGCCGGCATGACCGGCATGCGCGACGCCTTCACCCTCACCGTGACCCCAGGGATGGGCACGAACAGCATCTACCTCGAGGTCGCCTCCGGCGTGACCACGTTCATCCTGGCCGGCCGCTACTTCGAAGCCCGAGCCAAGCGCCGCTCCGGCGCCGCCTTGCGCGCGTTGTTCGAACTCGGCGCGAAGGACGTCACCGTCCTGGCGAACGGCACCGAACGCCGCGTCCCCGTGAGCGAGCTGCGAGTGGGCGACACCTTCGTCGTGCGGCCCGGGGAGAAGATCGCCACCGACGGCGTGGTCACCGAGGGCAGCTCCGCGGTCGACGTCAGCATGATCACCGGCGAATCCGTGCCCGTCGAAGTCGCCACCGGCGACGCCGTGACCGGCGCGACCGTGAACGTCGGCGGCCGGCTGGTCGTGAAAGCAACCCGGATCGGCGACGACACCCGCCTCGCCCAGATGGCGCGGCTCGTCGAGGAGGCCCAGAACGGCAAGGCCGCCGTGCAGCGGCTGGCCGACCGCGTATCCGGGATCTTCGTCCCGATCGTCCTCATGCTCGCCCTGATCACGCTCGTCGCGTGGCTGGCGAGTGGCGGCGACGTCGCCGAAGCCTTCACCGCCGCGGTCGCCGTGCTGATCATCGCCTGCCCCTGCGCGCTCGGCCTCGCCACGCCCACGGCGCTGCTGGTCGGCACCGGCCGCGGAGCCCAGCTCGGGATCCTGATCAAAGGCCCCGAGGTGCTCGAGTCCACCCGCCGCGTCGACACCGTCGTGCTCGACAAAACCGGCACCATCACCACCGGCCGCATGAGCCTCACCGGCGTCCACCCCGCCGATGGCATCACCGAAGCCGAGGTCCTGCGCTACGCCGGAGCCGTCGAAGACGCCTCGGAACACCCCATCGCCAAGGCCATCGTGGCCGGTGCCCGTGACCGCATCGGCGAGCTGCCCACGGTCCAGGAGTTCCGCTCGACCGAGGGCCTCGGCGTCACCGGGCTCGTCGACGGCACCGCCGTCCTCGCCGGCCGCGCCGCCTTTCTGGCCGACTGGGGCATCCACGTCGACGGTTCCCTCGCCGACGCCAAGGCGGCGGCCGAGCAGCAGGGCGCCACCGCGGTGTTCGTGGCCTGGGACGGCGCAGCCAAGGCCGTGCTGGTCGTCGCGGACACGATCAAACCCACCTCGGCCCAAGCCGTCGCCGAACTCCGCGCCCTCGGCCTCACGCCGGTCCTGCTGACCGGCGACAACGCCGGCGCCGCTCAAGCGATCGCCGAAGCCGCCGGCATCGACGAGGTGATCGCCGAGGTCCTGCCCGAAGACAAGGTCGCGGTGGTCAAGCGGCTGCAGTCCGAGGGCCGCGTGGTCGCGATGGTCGGCGACGGTGTGAACGACGCCGCCGCCCTGGCCCAGGCCGACCTCGGCTTGTCGATGGGCACCGGCACCGACGCCGCCATCGAGGCCGGCGACCTCACCCTCGTCCGCGGTGACCTCCGCGCCGCGGTCGACGCCATCCGCCTCGCTCGGCGCACGCTCGCCACGATCAAGGGCAATCTGTTCTGGGCCTTCGCCTACAACGTCGCGGCCCTGCCGCTGGCGGCGTTCGGCCTTCTCAACCCCATGATCGCCGGTGCCGCCATGGCCGTCTCGTCGGTGTTCGTGGTCTCGAACAGTCTCCGCCTGCGCGGCTTCCGCGCCGCACGCTGAACCGCGCTGAACCGCGTTGAAAAAAAGAGGGGCGCCCCGGCCGGGGCGCCCCTCTTTTCATTGTCCGGACCTACGAGCGGACCAGCCGCGCGATCGCGTCGGAGGCCTCGCGAACCTTCAGGTCGGCTTCCTCACCCCCGGCCGCGGCGGCCTGCACGACGCAGGTGGCCAAGTGCTCGTCGAGCAGCTCCAGCGAGAACGACTGCAGCGCCTTCGTGGCCGCCGACACCTGCGTGAGGATGTCGATGCAGTACTTGTCCTCCTCGACCATGCGCTGCAGGCCTCGGATCTGTCCCTCGATGCGGCGCAGACGCTTCAGATAGGCATCCCGCTCGTTGCCGTAGCCCGTCATCGCGCATCGTCCCCTTCGTTCGCACCTGTACGTCGTCGAGTATACCCACCCCACGTATCCGATACGGGGTATGCGTATTCACGCCCGGACGGCCACCGCGATGACGAGCCCGCCGACGTTCATCGTGAAGTGCACCAGCACCGACGCCAGTACTCCCCGGCCGAAGTGCCGCCACGCGTACAGGAAGACGCCCGCCGCCGCGGCCGCGACCATCGCGAGCACCTGCAGCAGCTGCGTCGGGATGCCGCCGAGTGCTGCGTGCACGGCCGCGTTGCGCCCGACGGCCAGCGCCGGCAGGAAGTGCCACAGCCCGAAGAACGCCGACGCCCCGAGGATCGGCCCCCACCGCCAGCGGTCGTCGCGCGCGCCGAGCAGCGCCGGCAGCACGCCGCGGAACGCGATCTCCTCGACGATCACCGTGCCGAACGTGATCCGCCCGAGCGTGAGCCACAGCAGTTGCAGCAGGTCGGGGTCGCCGACGCGCCCGTCGTCGTAGACGGTCCGCAACGCCGGCACCACGGCCGCGATGCCGAAGACGACCAGGAAGAACGCCGCCCCGACCAGCCCGGTGACGGCCGCCCGCCCGAGCGTCGCGCGGCTGACGCCGAGGTCGGCCGGCGTGTACCCGGCGCCGAACGCCAGCGCGAGCAGCACCGCCGCCGTCACGGCTCCGCAGACCGGGTACGCCCAGCCCGGCAACACCCGGTTGGCGAGCGTGGTCGCCGTCGCCAGCACCACCACGCACACGACGACGAGCAGCAACCGCGTCGACGTCCTCGGCCCGGTGATGGTCATGGCCCCAACTTAGGGGCGCGCGTGATCTCGGCGGGGCGCTCCACGCCGGGGCCGGGGTGAAAAGCCGGGCCGGCGACCCCGTGCTCAGGCGGCTCGATAGAAGTTGTGGGAGTGAGACAACCGCAGGTCAGCCGGTTGTGGTCGCCTCGGTGAGCGCCGGTTTACGGCGCTGGACAGGCACGGCGGTGCCGGTGTCGTCGGGTCGCGGGTCCAGCGCGGCGGTCGCCGACGCCAGGAGCTCGCGGGTGCCGGTGAGCGCCGTTTTCAGGCGGTGGTGGATGGCTGTCAGCTCGGCGACGCGGTCGTCGGCCTGGGTGACGATGTCGTTGGCGTGCTCGGTCGCGCGGCGGACCCGGGTGTCGGCCTCCGTCTGCGCTTCGGCGGTCTGCGCGGCGAGTGCCCGGTGGGTTTCCGTGCGCTGGTTCTCCAGGTCGCGCAGGGTTTCCGTGCGCTGGGCAGCCAGGTTGCGCAACGTTTCGGTGCGGTGGGCGTCGAGCTCGCGCAGCGTTTTCGTGCGTTGGATGTCCAGTTCGGTGATCGTCGCGGTGCGGCGCCGGTGCAGGGCCTCGGTGAGGTCTTCCTCCATGCGGCGGCGCTGCTTCACGGCGGCCTCGTCGGCGGCGGCGCGTTCGGCGGCGGCGCGGCGCATGAACTCCTCGTGGGCGGCGTGCTGGCGGCGGCGATCTTCCTCGGTCGCGGCGACGAGCGCGCGTTCCTTCTCGGTGAGTCGCACGGCCTCGGCCTCCGCGTCGAGCCGCGTCTGCTCCGCCTTTTCCTTTGCCCGCGTGATGATTTCCGAAGCTTCTTCGCGAGTCAGCTCGATCATGCGCCGTGATCGTTCCTGGAGCGCGTCGGCTTCTATGGGCGTGCGGCTGATGCGGTCGATCGTCGCGTGCAGCTCGCGGTTGTGCTCCGCCAGCCGGGCCACGCGCCACATCGCCGCGTCGCGTTCCGCCGCCACCCGGCGGAGCTCTTCCTGGGCCCAGACCACGAATTCCTTGACCTGGCCTCGGTGAAAGCCGCGCCATGCCGGGTCGAAACGGGGCTCGACGGACATCAGGTCCTCGCCATCTTCGGGGGCCATGGCCTCACCTCCCATTTGGATGGTTTCTCCTCGGGCGCGATGTTTCCTTTGCCGCACCGAGGTTTCCGTGTGCCGTCCAGTGTGCCCGAAGACCGGGCCGCTGTGGGGGGCGGGCACACGATCAATCTTCGAGTGGATCTTGCGCGCCCGTCGCGGTGCTCCGCACGCCGGGCAGTTCCGCGAGTTCGGCCGTCAATTCCGCAAGATCACCGCGGCCCTGCAACCGCAGCGTGACGACCGCGATCCGTTGCCCCTCTTCGGAAACCGTCTCCCTGTCGACTGCCACCTGGTGGACCACCCAGCCGCGTCCGGTACAGCCCGCGAGAACGTTTCGCAAAACTCCGTGCCCGTCGGAGTAGCTCAGCCGCAGAATGGGTGGTTCGCGCCGATGCCGTGCCACGAACCGGGAAAGCGGCGGGAAACCGCGAGTGATCACGATCAGTCCCACGGTCGTCGCCACCGCGAGCACGGGCAGCCCCGCGCCGCACGCGACGCCGACCGCCGCCGCGAGCCACACCGTCGCGGCCGTCGTCAGCCCGCGCACGGCGTCGCGGCGCACGAAGATCAACCCGCCGCCGACGAACCCGATGCCCGAGACGATCTGCGCCGCGATCCGCGAGGGGTCGAGCGCCACGTGCTCGGTGTTCAGCAGGTCGGCGAACCCGTACTTCGACACGAGCATGAACACCGCCGACCCCACGCCCACCAGGGTGTGCGTGCGCAGGCCGGCCTGTTTGTTGCCGACCTCGCGCTCGAGGCCGATCGCCGTGCTCAGCACCAGCGCGAGCAGCACGGGGAGCAGCAGCGACCACTGTTCGTCCGTGGACCAGAGAGCGTGCACGCCGACACTTTGCCTCGCCGCTCGCTGGCGGGCCCGCCCGGCCCCCGAGGTGGATCACCCCTAAGCTCGCCGCATGGCCCGCTATTTCGACGTGCACCCGCAGAACCCGCAGCGGCGCTCGCTGGCCCAGGTCGTGGACCTGCTTCGCGAAGACGGGCTCATCGCGTACCCCACCGACTCCTGCTTCGCGCTCGGCTGCCGGCTCGGCAACCAGGAGGGCATGGAGCGGATCCGGGCGATCCGCAAGCTCGACCACCGGCACCACTTCACGCTCGTCTGCCAGGACTTCGCCCAGCTCGGGCAGTTCGTGCACGTGGACAACACGGTGTTCCGGGCGATCAAGGCCACCACGCCCGGGCCGTACACGTTCATCCTCCCCGCGACCAAGGAAGTGCCGCGGCGGCTGATGCACGCGAAGAAGAAGACCGTCGGCGTGCGCATCCCGGAGCACGTGGTCACGCAGGCGCTCCTGGCCGAGCTGGGGGAGCCGATCCTGTCGAGCACGCTGCTGCTGCCCGACTCCGGTGAGCCCCTCACCCAGGGCTGGGAGATCAAGGAAGAGCTCGATCACCAGCTCGACGCGGTGCTCGACTCCGGCGACTGCGGCGTCGAGCCGACCACGGTGGTCGACTTCTCGTCCGGCGAGGCGGAGATCGTCCGCTACGGCGCGGGCGACGCCACGCGGTTCGAGTGAGCTCAGTACCCCATTGAGTCAGTACCCCACGAGGTAGCGCTGCAGGGTCGGCCCGAGCCAGCGCACGGCCTCGTCCTCGGTCATCTCCGCGACCGGCGGTAGCCGCAGCACGAACCGGCACAGCGCCAGGCCCAGCACCTGCGACGAGATCAGCCCGGCGCGCACCGGCGCCTCGGCGGGGTCCGGGCACACCTTCGCGACCTGCGGTCCGAGCTGGTCGGCGAAGATCGAGCGCATGCGTTCGGCCGCCGTCTCGTTCGTGACGCCCGCGCGCAGGAGCGCGAACAACGTCTCGTCACCCGCCCAGCGCGCCAGCACGTGCCGCGCGAGCAGCGTGCCGGCTTCTTCGAGCGGCAGCTGCGTGAAGTCGGGCAGGTGCAGGTCGAAGTGGGCCGCGGCCGCGAAGAGCTTCTCCTTGGAGCCGTAGTAGCGCATCACCATCGACGGGTCGATGGCCGCGTCGGCCGCGATCGCGCGGATCGTCGCGCGCTCGTACCCGTCCGCGGCGAAGCGTTCGCGGGCGGCGTTCAGGATCGCCGCGCGCGTCGCGTCGGAGCGCCGGGGTCGGGCCGAGGTCATGCCAACAACTGTAGGCCAACGGGTGTTGACATGGCTACTACCAGGGCGTCTACTGATGCCAACAGGTGTTGGCAAACGGATGTTGACTTGGGGGTCGACATGGAATCGGAAGTGCTGGTCGTCGGAGCCGGACCCGTGGGGCTGCTGCTCGCGGGCGATCTCGCCGAAGCCGGCGTGGCCGTGACGGTGCTCGAACGGCGGACCACGGGATCGAACCTGACCAGGGCGTTCGGGGTCCACGCCCGCACGCTGGAGCACCTCGACGTACGCGGCGTCGCCGACGAACTCATCGCCACCGGCGCGCGGCTGCGCGAGCTGCGGCTGTTCGACCGGGTCGAGATCGACCTCGCGAAGCTGCCCTCGCGCTACGGCTACTTGCTGATCACGCCGCAGACCCACACCGAGGAGATCCTGCGTTCGCGCGCCGAACGGCTCGGCGCGAAGTTCGTGTGGGGCGCCGAGGTGCGCACGCTCGCCCAGGACCACGACGGCGTCGACGTCACCACCGCCGACGGCCAGCTCTACCGCGCCCGCTACCTCGTCGGCGCCGACGGGCTGCACAGTGTCGTGCGCCGCCAGCTCGGCCTGCCGTTCCCCGGCCGTTCGGTGCTGAAGTCGATCATGCTGGCCGACGTCCGGCTCGACTCGCCGCCCGAAGACCTCCTCATGGTCAACGGCGTCGGCGACGGCTTCGCGTTCGTCGCCCCCTTCGGCGACGGCTACTACCGCGTCTTCGCCTGGGACCGGCGCTCCCAGGTTCCGGACGACGCGCCGCTCTCGCTCGACGAGGTCCGCGACATCACCCGCCGCTCCCTCGGCACCGACCTCGGCATGCACGACGCGCGCTGGCTCTCCCGCTTCCACAGCGACGAGCGCCAGGCCCCGCACTACCGCTCCGGCCACGTCTTCCTCGCCGGCGACGCCGCCCACGTCCACTCACCCGCCGGCGGCCAGGGGATGAACACAGGCCTGCAGGACGCGGCCAACCTGAGCTGGAAGCTGGCCGAGGTGCTGGCCGGTCGCCTGCCGGAGACCCTGCTCGACACCTACGAAGCCGAGCGCCACCCGGTCGGCCGCCTCGTCCTCCGCAGCAGCGGCGCGATCATCCGCCTGGCGATGATCAAGCCGCTCGTTCTCCGCGAAGCCCGCAACCGGCTCCTGGGTGCCGCCCTCTCCGCGGCCCCGCTCGCCCGCCGCGTCGCCGGCGTGATCTCGGGTGTCGGGATCCGCTACGCGCCGCCGGCTGGTGCAGACCGTCTTGTCGGCGCTCGTGCCGAGGACCGCGACCTCCCGGGTGGCCGGTTGTATGAGCAGTTGCGGGGAGGCCGTTTCGTCTACATCGGTGACCACCGTCCGGCCGGGCTGCCGGACCGGGTGGTGTTCGCGCGGGATGGCGGGGAGGTGCTGGTTCGGCCTGATGCGCATGTCGGCTGGGTGGGGGATCCGGCGGAGTACTTCGGCCGGTGAGCCCGGCCGCCTGGTGGCCGCCTGCGCGGGCGGCCGGTGAGCCGCGCCGAGCGGGGTGGGCAAACCTCGCTGGACGCCCGCCCGGGCGAGTGATCATCCACCGACGGCCGCCGGTTGGCCGAGGATGCGGGCGCAGGCGTCGTCGAGGGGGATGGCGGAGGCCGAGTGCCACGCGACCACGGCGTCGGGGCGGAGGAGGAGGGCGCCGTCGGGCGAGAGGGCGACGGAGTCGAGCCAGGCGGGGGCGGGGACCGAAACAGTGCGGAGGCCGAGGTGGCGGGCCGTCGCGGTCCAGTGGGTCTCGCCGGGAGGAGTCAGGAGTGCGAAGTCCGGGCCGGCGAGGTCCACAGTGGACACCCCGGGGGAGACCCACGCGTGGGGCACGCGGGTGCCGGGACGGCCGCCGGGGGCGTAGCGGTCGAACGGCGCGGGGCCGCGGGTGTCGGGGACGAAGGCGCCCTCGTCGTACTGTGCGCCGAACAGGGCGGTGACCGGGTCGACGGGGACTTCGCCGCTGGTCACGGACGCGATCATGGTGCCGAGGTGCCCGCTGACCCGGCTGGAGAACTCGGCCGTCGCGTAGCCGAGGGGGTGGCGTTCGGCGTGGTAGGTGTCAAGCAGTGCCGGTGACGCGGACCCGGCGAGCACGGCCGCGAGCTTCCACGCCAGGTTGTGGACGTCGCCGATCGCGGTGTTCGCGCCGGCCGCGGCCATGGGCGGCATGGCGTGCCCGGCGTCGCCGGCGAGGAAGACGCGGCCCTCGGCGTAGCGGTCGGCCACGTACATGCCCGACTCCCACGGCATCAGGCTCAGCACCTCCACGTCGAGGTCCGGCACGCCGACCACGGCGCGCAGCAGGTCGCGCCAGCCGTCGTCGCCCAGGGTCTGAGAGCCGGGGAAGTCCGACGTGGAGAACAGCCAGCGGTCGGTGCCGTTCACCGACACGAACGCGCCCGACGCCGCCGGGTTCTCGATCTGGCACAGGTTGAACTTCTTGTCCCGCACCAGTTCCGTGAGGTCGGCGCGGAACGCGATGTCGAGGTTGTTCGAGAGGTGACCGTAGCCGCTGCGCGGAATCCCCAGCGCCTCGCGGACCGGGCTGCGTGCCCCGTCGGCCGCGATCAGGTAATCGGCTGCCACCTCCGAGCCCTCGCCCCCGGCAGAACGCAGCGCCGCGGTGACCCCCGACGAGGACTGTGTGAACGACACCAGCTCCGTCGAGAACCGCACCGAAACCCCGCGGTCCTCCGCGGCGCGCCGCAGCACCGGCTCCAGCACGTCCTGCGGGCACAGCACGCTCGGCGCCGGACTGTGGTCGTTCATCCGGCCGTACTGCGCGATGCCCGCCCGCATCGCCGGCGTGATCTCCGGCCACTTCGCCTCGGCCAGCGTCGGCCCGCTCAGCATCCCCGCGAACGACGCCAGCGGCGCACTCGCCTCCGCCACCGCGTCGCGCAGGCCCAGCGCGCGGAACACCTCGTTGCTGCGGTGGTTGAACCGCCGTGCCTTCGGCTGCGGTGACGTGCTCGCGTGCTTCTCCACCAGCACCGCGCGCACGCCGTGGCGGTGCAGCAATAACCCCGCCGTCAACCCGGCGACCCCACCACCGCTGATCAGCACCTGTGTCCGTTCGCTCACGACAACCCCCAGCTCGGCTGACCCGTACACATCCAAACCGGATGTGTACGTCGTACACTCTATGTACGTTGTACACGCCGAGTAGGATCAACGCAACCGACAGGAGGCCGCTTGAGCGCTCAGGGAACCCCGACCCCGCCGATCTGGCTGCTGCCCGAACCGCCCGAACGACGGTGGGGCCTCGGGCGCGCGGAGATCGTGCGGACCGCGATCGCGATCGCCGACTCCGGCGGTTCCGACGCACTCACCATGCGCGCCGTCGCGAAGGAGCTGGGCTCGTCCACGCCCATGTCGCTCTACCGCTACGTGCATAACAAGGACGGTCTCGTCGACCTCATGCTCGACGCGGCGAACGCCGAGGTCACCACGCCCGAGAAGCCGGGCGGAGACTGGCGAGCCGATCTCACCCGGGTCTCGCACGACTCGTGGACGATGATGAAACGCCACCCCTGGTTCGCCGAGCTCGTGCACCAGCGCCCGCCCGCCGGGCCGCACGCGAGCCGCCGCCAGGAGTTCGTGCTGAGCACCTTCGTCGGCCTGGGCCAGGACCTCTCGGCCGCGGTCTCCTACCACCGGCTGCTCGACGGTTACGTCGTCGGCCAGGCCCTGCAGCGGACCGAAGAGATGAAGATGTGGCAGCGGCAGGGGTTCCGCGGGCTCGACGACGTCCAGGAGCTCGCCGGCGCCTGGTTCGTCGACATCGGCAGTGACGCACAGCCGCGCTACCCGCTGCTCGAACGCGTGGTCAAGGACTTCCTGGGCGCCGACCCGCACGCCCCGGCCACCCCCGCCGAAGACGTTCAGTTCACGCTCGGGCTCGACTGCCTGCTCGACGGCATCTCCACCCGGCTCTGACGCTCCCGCCGCTTCAACGCCCTTCCCGCAACCACCGACAGCACCGCGAACGCGACCGCGCTCACCCAGGCCACTGTGGACAGTCCCGACCCGAACGCCGCGTGCGCACTCGCCGTCAGCGCCGGCGAACCGACCGTCTCCGCACCGGCCAGGCTTTCGCGCGCCCGGTCCACGTCGACACCGGACGGCACCACGAGCAGAGCCCGGTAGACGGCCGCGGCGAGGGAGCCCAGCAGCGCCATACCGAGCGTCGCGCCCAGCTCCAGGCACGTTTCCGACGTCGACGCGGCCGAGCCGGCGCGCTCCGGCGGCACCGAGCCCACGATCATCCCCGTGCCCAGCGCGACCAGCGGCCCGTCGCCGAACGCCACGACCGCGAGCCCCGCCGACGCCGGCAGCAGTCCCGCGGCCGTCCCCGCGAACGCGACCAGCGCGAACCCGCCGACGCCCAGCACCAGCCCCGCGGTGATCGCGGCCCGCGGCGAAACCCGGCGGACGATCGCCGGCGTCAGCACGCAGCCGAGGCCGATCGCGAGCCCCATGGGCGCGTACCAGAGCGCGGCGGTCAGCGGCGACAGACCGAGCACCAGCTGGAAGTACTGGCTCACGAGCATCCCGGTGCCCGCCATGAACAGGCCGGTGAGCAGCATCGTCGCGAGGATCGCCCCGACCTGCGGACGGCGGAACAACGACAGGTCCAGCAACGGCGTCGTCAGCCGGCGCTGCCGCCGCACGAACGCGACGCCGAACCCGAGCCCGGCGAGCACCGCCAGTGCCGCAGTGGTTCCGCCACCGGTGGCCAGCTCCTTGATCCCCCACACCGCCGGCAGCACAGTGGCCAGCGACAGCACGACGCTCGCCGGGTCGAGCTTCGTGCCACCAGCGCCGCCAGCGCCGCCGGTCCCACGGTGCTCCGGCAGCACGAGCGGGCCGGCCACCAGCAGCATGAGCATCACGGGCGCGCCGAGCAGGAACACCGAACCCCACCAGAAGTGCGCGAGCAGCACCCCGCCGAGCACCGGCCCCAGGGCCGCGCCGCCGAACTGGCACAACGCCCACAGCGAGATCGCCGTGCCGCGCTGCTTCGCGTCGGGGAACAGCGTGCTGATCAAGGCGAGCGTCGAGGGCATCAACGTCGCGCCCGCGATGCCGAGCAACGCGCGGGTGACGATGAGCGTGCCGGCGTCGGGCGCGAACGCCGCCACGATCGACAGCACCCCGAACGCGGCCGCACCGATGAGCAGCAGCTTCCGCCGCCCGATCCGGTCGCCGAGCGTGCCCATGGTGATGAGGAAGCCGGCGATCAGGAAGCCGTAGACGTCGGTGAGCCAGAGCTGCTGCACCCCGCTCGCGCCAAGCTCGACGCTGATCGCGGGCAGCGCGAGGAACACGACGCCGATGTCGAGCGCGACCAGGAGCGTGGGCAGCATCAGCACGGCCAGGCCGAGCCAGGCGCGACGGGTGGCGGGCATTTCGGGTCCCCTTCCGAAAGGTGGTTTCGGCCGAGGGTCGGAGCGGCGAAGCGCTTCCGGACACGGTCGCGTCCGCTAGGTTGAGGCCGTTCAGGATCCGGCTCCTGGGGAGGACGACGTGAAGTTTCTGCTGACGATGCACATGAACCCCGAGGTCTGGGATGGACTCTCGGAGGAGACCAAGGACTCGGTGATGGCCGGGCACGGGGACTTCATCGCGAAGATCCGCGCGTCGGGGGAGATGATCAACACCCAGGCGCTCGGCGCACCCGCGGACAGCGCCGTGGTGCGCGTGCGCGGCGGCATCCCGGCCGTGACCGACGGGCCGTTCATCGAGTCGAAGGAGTTCCTCGCGGGCTTCTACCTCGTTGAGTGCGAGAACCGGGAACGCGCGCTCGAGGTCGCCGCGATGATCCCCGACGCCGGAATCGAAGGCCTCGGCATCGAGGTCCGCCCGGTCGCGTTCTTCGCCGGAGCCGAGGGCGAGACCGAGTCCGGCTGATGGACGTCGAACTGCTCCGGCCGCTCGTGCCGCAGGTGCTCGGGGTGCTGGTGCGCCGGTACGGCCAGTTCGAGGCCTGCGAGGACGCCGTGCAGGAGGCGCTGCTCGCGGCCGTCGAGCAGTGGGCCGACGGGGACGTGCCCGACAACCCGCGCGCGTGGTTGCTCACCGTCGCGACCCGGCGGCTCACCGACCTCTGGCGCAGCGAGAGCGCTCGCCGCCGGCGCGAAGAGAACCTGGCCGTCCAGGAGGTCACGCAGGCGGTGCCGGGGCCGGGCCCGGACCGCACGCCGGAGCACGACGACACGTTGACGCTGCTGTTCCTCTGCTGCCACCCGGCGGTGACGCCGAGCTCGCAGGTCGCGTTGACGTTGCGCGCGGTCGGGGGCCTGACCACGGCTGAGATCGCGACCGCGTTCCTCGTGCCCGAAGCCACGATGATGCGGCGGATCACGCGCGCGAAGGAGAGCATCGCGGCCGCGGGGTCGACGTTTGCCGAGCCTTCGGCCGAGGACTGGCCTTCGCGGCTGCAGGTCGTGCTCCACGTGCTGTACCTGATCTTCAACGAGGGCTACACCGCGTCTTCGGGCGAGGAACTGCACCGAGTGGAGCTGACGGCGGAAGCGATCCGGCTGACCCGCGCCGTGCGCACGCTCCTGCCCGACGACGGTGAGGTCGCGGGCCTGCTCGCGCTGATGCTGCTCACCGACGCCCGCCGCCCCGCGCGGACGCACGAGGGCGCACTGCTGCCGCTGGCCGATCAGGACCGTCGCTTGTGGACGGTGCCGCTGATCGTCGAGGGCGTCGAACTCGTGAGCCGCACGCTCGAGCGAGGACCCGTGGGTCCGTACCAGGTGCAGGCCGCGATCGCCGCGCTGCACGACCGCGCGGCGAGCACCGAGACCACGGACTGGCCGCAGATCGTCGAGCTCTACGACGTGCTGGCGGAGCTCGCCCCGAGCCCGGTCGTGACGCTCAACCGCGCGATCGCCGTCGCGATGGTCGACGGGCCGGCCGCCGCGCTGGCCCTGCTAGCCACCGTCGAGGACGACAGCCGGCTCAAACAGGGCCATCGCCTCGACGCCGTGCGGGCCCACCTGCTGGAGCTCGCCGGCGACACTGACGCGGCCCACGCGCACTACCTCCGGGCGGCCAAACGGACGTCGAGCCTGCCCGAGCGCCGCTACCTGCAATCGCGAGCCGAGAAGTTTCTGCCGGCACAGCGATGAGTTCCGGGCGGCCCGCCGGTACGTCCCTGCGAAACCACTTCAGGGAAGGGACCACCACGATGACCACCACCGCCACCCCCGCCGAGATCCGCGACCTGCTGACCAGCCTCTACGCCGCGTGGGCCGACAACGACGCCGAGGCGTTCGCCGCGCTGTACACCGAGAACGCGACCGTGGTGATGCCCGGCGTCTTCCACCAGGGCCGCGCCGCAGTGCGCGAGTACATGGGCGCCGCGTTCGCCGGCCCGCTCAAGGGTTCTCGCGGCGTCGACGAGCCGCAGGACGTGCGCGTCGAGGGCGACACCGCGATCGTCGTCAGCCGCGCCGGGATCCTGTTCGCCGGCGAGGAGTCGCTGCCGACCGAACGCGAGCGCATCGCCACCTGGGTCCTGACCCGCGCCGCCGGCTCGTGGTCGGTCGCCGCCTACAGCAACGCCCCGGCGCACTGACGTGCCCGACTTCGCGGCGAGCACCGGTCCGCACCGGGCCGAGCTGGTGGTGCACTGCTACCGCCTGCTCGGCTCGGTGCACGAGGCCGAGGACCTCGTGCAGGAGACGATGCTGCGCGCCTGGCGCGCGTGGGAACGCTACGACAGCACGCGCGCCTCGATCCGGACCTGGCTCTACCGCATCGCGACCAACGCGTGCCTCACCGCGCTCGAAGGCCGCGCCCGCCGTCCGTTGCCGACGGGGCTCGGCGGCCCGAGCGAAGATCCGCTGCAGCCGCTCGTACCGGCGTTCGACGTGCCGTGGCTGCAGCCGCTGCCCGACGACCCGGCCGCCGTCACCGCCGCGCGCTCGGGCGTGCGGCTCGCGTTCGTCGCGGCGATGCAGCTGCTGCCCCCACGTCAACGCGCTGTGCTCGTGCTGCGCGACGTGCTCGATTTCAGCGCCGCAGAGGTCGCCGACTTGCTCGGCACCACCACGGCCTCGGTGAACAGCGCGTTGCAACGCGCGCGAAGCGGGGTCGCCGGGGTGTCGGCCGACGAGCTCACCGAATCCGGCGAAGAGGTGATCGACGACTACGTCCGGGCTTTCGAAAAGGCGGACGTCAAGGCGTTGGTGGCCTTGCTGACCGACGAGGTCGTGCTGGAGATGCCGCCCGTCCCGCTCTGGTACCGCGGCCGCGACGACTACGCCCGCTTCATGGCGCGCGTGTTCGAGATGCGCGGCACGCGCTGGCAGCTGCAGCGCACGCACGCCAACGGCCAGCCGGCCTTCGCCGCTTACTGCTGGGACGGCTCGGACTTCCGCCTGCACACGCTGCAGGTGTTCTCGATCGCCGACGGCCGCGTCGCGCACACCGTCGTGTTCCAGGACCCCGCGGTGTTCGAGGTGTTCGGCCTGGCGCCGGTGCTCACGCGCTGAGACTCAGCCGCCGAGCAGCGGCCGGACCTCGACGCCGCCGTCGAGGACCGGGACGAAACCGCCGATCTCCACGGCGTGGTCGAGGTCGCGCGCGTCGACGATGAAAAAGCCGGCCATGGCCTCCGGGCTCACCGCGAAGGCGCCGGGGGTGACCGACGCGCCGCGAAGCGATCGCGTCATGGCCGAGGGCTGCGTGGCGTACCCGGCGATCAGCGTGCCGCCGGAAGCGGTGATGCGGTCCTCGACGCGGGCGTGCTCTTCGAGCAGCTCGGGCGGGAGATCCGCGCCGCCGCCGGGCGTCTCGCGCTCGTAGATCAGGATCGCGTAGTGCGGCATCCGCCTCTCCTTCGCTCGGCCGAATGGCCCAAGCTACCGGGGCGAGAGGAGGAACACCCGGATTTCGCGATGGGCGGCGCGCACGGCGTACGTGTCGTAGGCGGGCCAGTACCGGGCCACGGCGTCCCACATCTCCTGGCGCTCGTCGCCTTCGAGCAGCCGGCCGCGGACTTCAGTGGTGCGCCCGCGCATGCTGACGGTCGCGTTGGGCTGGGCGAGCAGGTTCGCCGACCACGCGGGTTGTTTCTCGCCGCCCCAGTTGGAGCCGATCACGACGTAGCCCCCGTCGCGTTCGACGTAGAGCAGCGGCACCTGGCGCGGCTCGCCGCTCGTGCGCCCGACCGTGGTCAGCAGCAGGGCCGGCAGACCCAGCGGCGTGCCGACACCCAGGCGTCCGCCGGTCACGCGCAACATCACGCGGTCGGCCGGGACGAGGGCCCGCCCGAGCGCGGCGAACGCGGTGGTCTTGCCGAACCCGGTGAGGAGCTTTCGCAGTCCCATTTCTCGCACCCTACTGGGTGATCACGAGGGTCTTCCGCAGTGCCGCCACCACGTCCGGAAGCCGTTCGGTGAGGTAGAAGTGGCCGCCCGGGTGGGTCGTGAAGTCGAAGCCGCCGGTGGTGTGGGCGGCCCAGGCGCGAACGTCCTCGGGGGTCACGCGCGGGTCGTCGGCGCCGGCGTGTGCGTGGATCGGCGCGGCGAGCGGCGGGGCGTCGGGGTGGGTGTGGGTTTCGACGGCGGTGTAGTCGGCGCGCAGCGCGGGGAGGATCAGGGCGCGCAGCTCTTCGTCGGCGAGCACGCGCGGGTCGGTGCCGCTGAGGTTCGCGACTTCGGCGAGCAGGGTGTTGTCGTCGAGCAGGTGTCGGGTGTCGTCGCCCGGGCGGGACGGGGCGCGGCGAGCGGAGACGACGACGGCGTGCGGCCCAGACCCGCGTGCTTCCAGCCGGAGGCCGACTTCGTACGCGAGGGTGGCGCCCATGCTGTGGCCGAAGAGCACCACGGGCACGTCGAGCCACGGCAGCAACGCCTGCGTGATCGCGTCGGCGTGGTCCGGGATCCGCGTGAACGGCGGTTCGCCGAACCGGTCCTGGCGGCCGGGGTACTGCACGGCGAGCACGTCGACGTCGGGCGAGAGTGCCTTCGAGAACGGGTGGAAGAACGACGCCGATCCGCCCGCGTGCGGGAGGAACACCAGCCGCGCCGGTGCGTCGTCCGCCGGGTGGTAGCGCCGGATCCACCGGTCTTCGGTCATCGCCGTGCCCCCTTCCGCACCGGCCCCCGATCCTGCCGCACCCCCAGGCGCGGCAGGACCGAGGTGTGGGTCAGCGCACGTCGGTGAGCGGGATGCGCTGGAACACCACGCTTTCGTACGGGCCGGCGGTGCCCGTCTCGTAGAGCAGGCCGACCGTCGCCGGGTCGGCTTGCACGAGGTCGGAGTAGCCCGCCGGATTGCTCGTCAGCGTGCGGCCCGCGTGCCACGTGCGCCCGCCGTCGGAGCTGAGCCGCAGCTGCATCACCGCGCGGGTGGCCGGGTCGGCCGGGCCGGAGTACAGCAGCAGCCAGGGGATCGTGGTCTGCAGCACGCTGCCTTCCACCTTCGTGCCGGAGATCCCCGGCTGCACCTGGTACGGCCGCACGAGTGTCTTCCCGCCGTCGAAGCTGTAGCCGTCGACGCGGTGGTCGGCGGCGGAGCCCTGGTTGCGGCTGGTGAAGTACAGCGCGCCCGTGGGCAGCTCGGTCATCGACGTCTCGTTGGCGGCGATCACGCCGTCGGTGCGGTCGTCGGTGAAGCCGATGTGCCAGGTGCGGCCGTTGTCGTCGCTGTAGAGGTCGTGGCCGCCGTAGTAGTTCGCCTCCGTGCCGATGTCGGTGGAACCGGCGGGGGAAGCGCTGGAGTGGTTGGCGGGCACCACGATCCGGCCGGCGTGCGGGCCGTGGCGCAGCAGCGTGGCGTGCCCCGGACCGGTGGCGTACCAGCGCCAGGTGGGCAGTTTGGTTTCGGAGGTGATGTCGCGGGCCGGCGTCCAGGTGCGGCCGTTGTCGCGGCTGCTGGACACGAACACGCGGCGGGTGTCCTGCGCGGACGCGGTGCCGGACATGATCTGCGCTTCGCTGACCGGTCCGTTGTGGACGGTCAGCAGCACGAGCTCGCCGTCGCGCGCCACGACCGGTGTGGGGTTGCCGGCGGTGTTGTCGCCGTTGCTGTCCACGACGGTCGGCGGGCTCCAGGTGCAGCCGCCGTCGCGCGAGGTTTTCGACACGGTCTGGATGGCGCCGGAGTCGCCGGCCGAATCGCGCCGGCCTTCGGCGAACGCCACCAGCGACCCGTCGGCGGCGCGCACCACCGCGGGGATGCGGAAGGTGTCGTAGCCCTCGGAGCCGGAGGTGAAGGGCACCGACGACGCGCAGCCGTGGTGCGTGGGTGCGGCCGTGGCCGCGGGGGTGAACGACAGCCCGAGTGCGGCTGCCGCGAGAAGAGTCGTCCCGAACCTGCGGATCGGTGACACGTTCCGCCTCCTCGTCAGTGGGGATGGGGGAGAGACACAGGACATGGGATGTCCGACGTCCTATGTCCGGACAACCTAGGGAGCGGTGCGGGGTTCGTCAAGGTGTTGTCGCTGCCTACACTCGCGTAGGGTTCCGGCCATGACGGAGGCGCGCACCAGCTACCACCACGGCAACCTGCGGGCGGTGCTGCTCGAGAACGCCGAGCGGGTGCTGGAGGAGTCGGGGCCCGACGAGCTGTCGCTGCGGCAGCTGGCGCGCGACGCGGGGGTGAGCCACGGCGCGCCGCGCCAGCACTTCGCGGACAAGCGGGCTTTGCTCGACGCGCTCGCGGAGCGGGGTTTCGAGCAGCTGGGGCACGAGCTCGAGGTGGCGCGCGCGGACGACGGCGCGCCGTTCGCCGCCTCGCTGCTGGCCTTCGCGCGTGCGTGGGTCGGGTTCGCGACGCGGCGGCCGGCGCTGCTGGACCTGATGTTCGCGGCGAAAAACCGCGAGGACGCCCGTGACCTGCGGGCGGTGGCGGACCGGACGTTCGCCGCGACGTCGGCGATGATCGCCCGCGCGCAGGCGGGCGGCGACGTGGTGGCGGGTGAGCACGTGGCGTTCGCGATCTTCGCGACGCTGCAGGGGCTCGCGTCTCTGGTGACCAGCGGCATGAGTGGGGCGCGGCCGGTGGCGCAGCTGGTGGACGAGACCATCGCGACGCTTGTCGACGGGCTGCGCCCGCGCTGAGCTGTCGCTATTTGAGACCACCGCGGCTCGTGGTGCGTGCGATCGTCCCGGGCGTGGACGTCGATCTCACGGTGACCGCCGGGAACTACCGCTTCGACGGGGTGTCTTTCGCCGTCGACACGAACATCTGGCTCCTCGGCGACGAGGAGGAGGTGCTGGTGGTCGACGCCGGATTCGACTCGACCGCCATCGCCGCCGCGATCGACGGGCGCGACGTGCTGGGCATCCTGTGCACCCACGCGCACAACGACCACGCCGACGCCGCGCTCGCCCTGGCCGACGCGACGGGTGCGCCCGTGCTGCTGCACCCCGGCGACGCCAAGCTGTGGGCCACGGTCAACCCCGGCCGCCGCCCCGACGCCGAGCTGGCCGACGGGCAGGTGCTCACCGTCGCCGGCTCACCGGTGGTCGTGCTGCACACCCCGGGTCACACGGCGGGTTCGGTGTGTTTGCACCTGCCCGACGAAGGCTTGCTCTTCAGCGGCGACACGCTCCTGTCCGGCGGCCCGGGCATGACCGGCGACGTGATGTCGAGCCGATCGACGCTGCATGATTCGGTGCGCCGGAAATTGCTCGTGCTGCCCGATGAAACGGTGGTGCACCCGGGTCACGGATACGACACCGACATCGGGACCGAGCGCGTGGAATCGTGGGCCGGCCAGATTTGAGCGCCCGTGGTCAGATTCTTTCGCAGGCGATCGTGAGGTCCACGCCGTAGAGCACGTAGGAACACTCGTGCGACGCGTGCTTGGCGTCGGTTTCCGTGCAGGCCAAGGGGAAACCGAGCACGTCGATGGAACAGTAGGCGTAGAACCGGTCCGGGTTGCCGGGCACCTGGTCGGCCGCCGCGGGCAGGGCTGTGGCCACCAGGCCGCCGCACACGAGTGCGCCGGCTGTGGCCCAGGAAGCGATTCGAGTTTTCATCTTCGCCGTCCTTTCCTTCGAATGCGGGGTTTCCGCTTTCGGGAAAATGCCCGGATTCCGGTGTTTCCACCCCTTGAGTCACCCCAACGTGTCATGGGGGGCGTGGCCGCGCTGTCGTGGGCGTCACGGTCGTCGACGGGGAAAAGATGACGGTCCTCATATATCATGGGGAGAGGTTTCCCTTGAGGAGGACGCATGGGACGCGTGTCACGAGCCGAGGCCGATCGGCACCGCAGTGAGGTCGTCACGGCAGCCGCGCGGCTGTTCCGCGAGCGGGGCGTCGGCGGCGTCAGTGTGGCCGAACTGATGGGCGAAGTGGGCCTCACGCAGGGCGGGTTCTACCGGCAGTTCGCGTCGAAGGAGGCGCTGGCCGGGGAGGCGGCGGCGGAGGCGTTCGAGCAGCTCGCGGCGCAGCTGCGGCAGATCCCCGAGGCGTCGGTGAGCGAGCGTCGCGCGGAGCTGGCGGCTTCGTACATGTCGCAGGAATCCCGGGATACGCCTGGCGAAGGCTGTCCCGCCACGGCGCTCGGTGGCGAGGCGGCGCGGGACGAGCAGGGGAGCCCGCTGCGCAAGTCGTATGCCGATGGCGTGCGGACTTTCCTCGACGTGCTCGCCGAGTTCGACGGTGAGTCCGCCACGCGGGAGGACCACATGGCGACGCTGGCGACCTTGGTGGGCGCGCTGTACCTGGCCCGGGGGACGGCGGGGGATCCGCTGTCGGACGAGTTCCTGGAAGCCGCGCGCCGGCGGGTGGTCGAGACCGTGCACGAGTGAGTCCTTTGTGGATTCTTGTGTGAACGCACGACAATGGTCCGGCACGGTGGTGCCGGACCATTGTCTGTTGTGGAGGATCAGCCGAGGAAGGCGTTGACGTCGCCGGCGAACTCGGTGGCGTAGTGGAACAGGAAGCCGTGGCCGGCGCCCGGGTAAATCGCCAGGCGGGCGTTGGGCAGGTGGTCCGCCAGGACCTTCGAGTTGGGTGTGGGGACCATGATGTCGTTGTCCCCGTTGGCGACCAGCGTCGGCTGCGTGATGGCGGCGAGGCGCGCGAGGCGGCTCGGGTCCGGGATGCCCCACGAGGTGATCGCGTCGAGCTGCGCGTCGCGGGTGGCGAGCGAGACGCCCTCGTCGCGGTCCTCGGTGCGGGTGAAGATGCGCTGTACGAACTCCCAGCCCTTCGCGACGCCGGTCGGGGTCTTCGCGAAGAACAGGTGCAGCAGGTGCTCGGCGGCGGGCTCGTCGGACTTGGCGGCGGTGCCGGTCTCGCCGGTCCAGGTGTGGAAGCCGAAGCCGCCTTCGTGGCTGGTGCCGGCGAGCACGAGCCGGTGCACCAGCAGGGGCCGGATGAGGGTGAGTTCCTGCGCGACGAACCCGCCGAGTGAGAAGCCGAGCACGTCGACGTCGGTGAGCCCGAGCGCGTCGAGGAAGGCCAGCGCGTCGTGCGCCATGGCGGTGATGGTGCGCGGGGTGGCGCCCGAGCTGCCGCCGACGCCGGTGTTGTCGAACAGGATCACCTCGCGCTCGGCTGCGATCGCGTCGACCAGCTGCGGGTCCCAGTTGTCGAGGTTGCCGCGGAAGTGCTGCAGGAACACGAGCGGGCGCACGTCGCGCTCGGTGTTGCCGAAGCGGCGGTAGGCGTAGGTCACGCCGTTGCCGGCCTCGATGGTGAGGTTCGGGGTGGTCAGCTGGCTGGGGGTGATGGTCTGCGACATCTCCGGGACTCCTTCGACTGGGTCGATCTGCTGGTTTATATTATGCCCCTCATCTATTTATGATCGATAGATGACGTGCATCACCTAAACGGGGTGTCTCGGGCTAGTCCAGGGGTTCCAGGCGCAGCACGGTCGTGAGCCGCCTGTCCGGGAAGTTCGCGGCCCGGGTCTCGAGTACCGGCTGCGCTTCTTCGTCGCCAACGGGCCGGACGCGCCGGACGGTGTCCCGCCCCTGGGGCCCGTCGCGCTCCACGCGGCAGTACCCGGCGGCGAGCAGGTTGCGCACCCAGCCGCGGCCGTCGGGCGCGCAGACGTACTGCCGGCCGTCCAGCTCCGTGACGTTCAGCACCACCGGCCGCGACTCCCCGGACCGCCGTCCGACGACGTCGACGACCCTGAGCACCGGCACCCCGACCGCGTACGGTTCGACGGGGGCTTCCCGCACCTGCTCGACGTTCACGACCCCTCCCTTCGTCACTCGAAGATACGGTTCGCCTACGGTCGGGCGTCAGGCAGCGTCCGATGTGGACTGTCCGATGGTTGTCCTGTCGTTCTTCGGTTCTTCTTCCGCGGCGAAGTCGAACACCAGCTGAACTGCGGGTGGTGTGCGGCGGCGTCTGCGCGGTGTGCCGCCGAGCGGGAACGGCGCGGCCGGGTTTTCACCGTGCTGCTGCGGGTGATCGGCGAGGTAACGCAGCTTGAGCAGGTGCCGCCGCACGAGCCCGGCGCGCCGCGCCTCGTCGAACAACGCACGCGCCACCTGGTTCCCGGCGCGCCGCCGGTTTCGCGATTCGTTGTGGTCCGCGGGGTCCTCGAGGGGTTCGTTGTGGCTGCGCGTGACCGCTCCGTCGCGCATTCCGCGTGGCGGCGCCAGATAACAAGCGTGTCTCAAGTGGAACTCGGCCCGGAACTGTTGGCCCATTCGGCCGCTGCGCGATCCGGCGTCCGGTCGTGTGGAAGATCGACGGCCGGTGCGGGCCGTCCACAGTGGGCGCTCTCGCCCGCGCCGACGCGACCCGTGGCGTGGCGCCGATTTCTCGGCCACGGCGGATGCCGCGCGCTGACTGCGCGCGGCATTTCCGCTGGTGGTGCCCCCGGCAGGACTCGAACCTGCGACCTAGAGATTAGAAGGCTCTTGCTCTATCCAGCTGAGCTACGAGGGCCCGGGTCGACGACGGTTGCCGATCTCCAGCACCGGCAGCTTAGTCGTCGCCATCCTCTCGATCGTTCGACACCGTCGAATCGTTTCAGGTCTCGTTCGCCGGATTCGCCGGATGCCGCGCCCCCGCCTGGTCCCCGCGCGGGTGATCTTGGTAGTTGCCGCGGCGGCCCGGCGGCGGCGCGTTCACCAGCGGTTCATCGGACGCTCCGGGCTTCCCCGCGGCCGTTGCCCGCCCACGACATCCCGCTCGAATGGGTGGGATCGCCACGGCGTCTTTTTTGGCGTGCGCGGCAGGGGTCTCGGTGGGGTGGTGAGAGGCGTGGTTTCGGCAGGTCGTCGGGCGGGGGTCGGGGTGCATGGGGGGTTCCTCGTGGGGTTGTGGCCGGGACTTCGGCCAGTGGTGATGAATGGGTAGCCCAGCTGACTGTGAAGAGAGTTCGCGGACGCGGTTGACGGACGGCTGGGGACAGCGGTGGGGACCGGGGGAAGGCCCCGTGGGCGCGCTGGACACGGGGAAGGTGGCGCGCCCACGGGGGTGGGGCCGTTCGGGGGACGGCCCCGGGGGCCGGCGATCGGTGGGGCGGCGCGGTGGGGGCCGCGGGATGACCGATCAGCCGGTCCCGGTCGGGTGGTCGAGGTCAGGTGACGAGGAGGTGGAAGGTCCCGGGGGGGCACGGTGGTGCGCGTGCCGCCAGGGTTGGTGGGCAGGGTGTGGCGGCTCCGGGGCGATCAAGACGGGTGGGGGCCCGGGCGCCTCGGGGTGAGGTCGCTGGTGGGGATCGCCTTGCAGTGAGCGAGCCGGGTGAGCCGCCCGGAGGTGGGCAAGCCCGGTGAGCACGCCGGATGAGGGCGCCCCGGGGTGGCAAGTGGGGTGCGTGCGCCCCGGGGCGGAGGTCGGCGCGGTGGCCGCGTCAGTTCCAGATTTTGATGGCGCGAACCACGAAGGGAGATTGCGGAACGTAAGTGCCGCCACCCGGGTAGGTGGTGAAGTCTCCCTCGGTCGTGCATTCTTCGCTTTGGTAGATGGTGACGTCGCGGGTCAGGCGGTTGACGAAGGAATGCCCTTCGAATCCCTCGGGCAGGGGAATGCAGTCTTCGGGATTGGCGGTGCGGAGGTCGTAGTGCTGAGTGGTGCCGGAGTAGGTTTCGGTGGTCCAGAGGCACAGTTCGCCGACGGCGCAAGCCGGGTCGGAAGTGGCGGTCGGGGCCGGAATGGTGAGTGCCGAGCCGGGAGTCGCAGGGGTGAGGTGCTCGGCCGCCGGGGAGGCGTGGGTGGTGCCGTGAGCCGACGGAGCGGCGGAACCGTGCACGGCCTGCCCCGAAGGAGCAGCAGAAGCCATCCCTGTCCCCGCCAGCAAACCGGCCGTCGCCAGGAGCAGGACGCGCGGCAGGCGCGCCGGCAAACCCGGCAGGCGGGACGGAGTCGTGGGCCGGCCGGAGTGGCCGGGGAACGCGGGCAGCTTCGGCAGCAGGCGTCGGAACATCGTGGGAACTCCCCCCTCGGTGGCGGCCGGAGTGGGCCGCCGTGGAATGTGTGGTTCCTACGATGGCGGGTGGGGGTGGGTTTGTCTGCCCGCATTCCTACGTCTGTGGACAAGTAGTATTCCGTCGCTCGAACGGCGCGAGTTGTCCACAGATCGGTGAACGGTATTGCTAAACGGCGGCCGTGCTGTTTCGGCGGATCAACGACACCGGCAGCACGACCGGCGGAGGCGGATTCTCGCCGGACATCAAGTGCAGGATCAGCTCGCCCGCGGTGCGCCCCTTGCCGGCGAGGTCCTGGCGGACGGTGGTCAGCGGCGGCTCCGCCCAGGCGGCCTGCGGGGTGTCGTCGAAGCCGACCACCGAGACGTCGTCCGGCACGCGAAGACCCAGCTGTCGGGCGGCAGCGACGGCGGCCAGCGCCAGCTGGTCGGACATGCACAGCAGCGCCGTCGGCCGGGGCGTGCCGGTCAGGAGCTCGGCCGCGCTCGCCCGGGCGGTGTCCGCCGACAGCCACGGCGCCTCGGACACCGCGACGTCGGTCACGCCCGCCGCGGACAGCGTCGACAGGTAGCCCGCCAGGCGCTCGCGCGTGCCGTGGAACGAGCTCGCCCGCGCGGACTCCAGACCGGACGGGCCGTCGGGTGACTGCCGCGGCGCCGACAGGATCGCGAAGCGCCGGTGCCCCAGCTCCAGCAGGTGCCGCGCCGCCAGCGCGGCCCCGCCCCGGTCGTCGCAGCCGACGCGGGCGGTGTCCGGCAGCAGGGGCTGGTCGATCACCACCAGCGGCAGCCCCCGGTCGCGCACGGCCTCCAGCGCCAGGCTGCCGTCGGCCAGCGAGTAGGCCACGGCGATGTCCGCCTGCGCCGCCAGCACGCGCTCGGCAGGCGGCCCGCCGTGGGCTTCGCCGCCGGGCAACAGCAGCAGCGCGTGGCCGGTCGGCTCCACCGCCTTCGCGAGCGCGTCGAGCGTGATCGACAGCGCCGGGTCCGAGAACGCCGCCGACAGCGACGCGTCGAGCAGGAACGCGATCGCGCCAGTCCGGCTCGTGGCGAGGCTGCGCGCGGTCGGGTTCGGTCCGGGGTAGCCGAGGTCCTTGGCCGCGCGCAGCACCTGCTCCCGCAGCTGCGCGGACAGCTGGTCAGGCCGGTTGTAGGCGTTCGAGACGGTCGCGCGGGACACCCCGACCGCCTCGGCGACGTCGTCCAGCGTCGGGCGCCGGCGCCGGGTGCTCGTCATCGGCGGAGCATAGCGCGGCCTTGACCGTCTGAAGCGCTTAAGTCATTCTGGGCCAAGGGCTCCCGGCAGAGAGGCAGGCGGCGATGCGCGACCGGACGGCGGTATTCGCGGTCTTCGCGCTGAACGGGGCGGCCCTCGGTTCGTGGGCCCCGCGCACGCCCGCCATCGCCGCCCACGTGCACGCCGTGCCGGGCGTCTTCGGGCTCGCGCTGCTCGGCGCGAGTGTCGGGATGCTCTGTGCCGCACCGATTTCCGGCCGGATCACCGAACGCGTGGGTGCCCGCGCGGCCGTCGCGGGCAGCACCGTGGTGGCCGCCGTCGCGCTCGTGCTCGTCGGGTTCGCGCCGAACGTGCCGTTGCTCGCCGGTGCCCTGTTCGTCCTCGGCGCGGGCGTGGGGTCCCTCGACGTCGCCATGAACATCGCGGGCGTCGCCGTCGAGCGCCGCACCGGTCGCGCCGTGATGCCGACACTGCACGCAGGGTTCAGCTTCGGCGCACTCGGTGGCTCCCTGCTCGCCGGGCTGGCCGCAGGGCACGGCTGGTCGCCCGCGCGGCACCTCTCCGTGGCCGCTGTGGTGGCACTGGTCGTGCTCGTCGCCGTGCTCAAGGCTGTGCCGGGAGACCGGCCGCCGAAGGAGACCACGCCGCCGGAACGCGGGAAAGCGCCGATCCGCCGGCCCGCGCTGTGGCTGCTCGCGGCCGTCGCGCTGTGCTCGGCAATCGCCGAGGGCGCGAGTTCCGACTGGTCGGCCTTGCTCATGGTGACCGTCCACGGCGTCGGCCAGGGCGCGGCGGCGCTGGCCTACTCGGGGTTCTCGCTGGCCATGGCGCTCGCGCGGCTCGGCGGCGCGTGGAGCCAGGAACGTTTCGGCGCCACACGTTCCCTCGCCGCTGGCGCGGGCGTCGCGGCGATCGGCCTCGTCTGCACCGCCGTGTTCACGCCGGCCGCCTTCGCGTACGTCGGCTTCGCGCTGGCCGGCGCCGGCCTCGCCGCGGCGTTCCCGCTGGCCCTGAGCCTCGCCGGCAGCGCCGGGAAACGCGCCGACGGCGGAGGCGGCGAACGCGAGCTGGCGTTCGTCAGCACCATCGCCTACTCCGGCTTCCTCGCGGGTCCGCCGATGATCGGCGGCATCGCGCAGGCGACGTCCTACTCCGTGTCGTTCGTAGTCGTCGGCCTCATCGCCGCGCTGATCGTGCCGGCCGCCCTCGTCGCGGCCCGCGCGCGCCGGCGTGAGGAGCTAGCCCTGGGTCTCCCCGTCCGGTGACTCGCGCCACTGCCCGAACGGCCGGTCGAGCGACCACTTGTCCCCGTCGTGCTCCAGCACGCGGTGCTCGCACGTGCGCAGGTTCGACAGCGACTCGAACAGGTCCACGCTCCAGCCGAACAGCCGGCGGCACAGCAGCCGCAGCGTGAGGCCGTGGGAGACGATCAGCACGCTGCGCGGGTGAGTTCCGCCACTGTGCAGCAGCTCGGCGAGGAAACCGGCCACGCGGTCGTCCACGTCGGCGCCCGACTCGCCGAACGGCAGCCGGTAGAAGAAGTGCCCGAACTCGTGCCGCCGCTGCCGCTGCACCTCCTGGTCCTGCGGGTCTTGCAGGTTGCCCCAGTCCTGTTCGCGCAGCCGCGGCTCCTGCACCACGCGGTCGCAGTCGCTCTCGATGCTCAGCAGCCGCAGCGTCTCGCGCGTACGCAGGTAGGGGCTCACGTACACGGCCGGACGCTCGCCCCGCAGCAGTTCCTTGATGACCGGTCCCGTCGCGACGGCCTCGGCCCGGCCGGTCTCCGTCAGCGGAATCGCGTGGTCCGGGATCCGGGTGTAGGCGAGTTGGTCGACGCTCCCGAGGGACTCGGCGTGACGCAGCAGGATGATCCGCACGAAACCATCATGCCCGTCCGCACCCCCGTGCCGTGGGAAACGCGACCGGCCTAGTCTCGAATGGTGAGCACGGACGCAGTGACGAAACCCGAACCGACCGCGCGGCGCAGGACCAGCGTGCTGCCGCTGCTCTCGGTGGGCGTGGTGCTCGCCGCGGTCGTGGCGGTCGGGCTCGTGGCGCTCACCGGTGGCGCCGGCTACCTGATCACCGGGCTGCCCGACCCGGGGCTGGTCACGCGCTACGGCATCACGGTCGTCCGGGTGCTCGCCGAAGCCGCGTCCGTGGTCTGCGTCGGCGCGTTGCTGCTGGCCGCGTTCCTGGTGCCGCCGCAGAAGTCCGGCACGCTGGGGCCCGAGGGCTACGCCGCCGTGCGCGCGGCCGGCATCGCCGCCTGGGTCTGGTTCGCCTCGTCGCTGCTGTCGGTGGCCTTCACCGCGGCCGACGGCGCCGGCAAGCCGTTCCTGGAAGTCCTTTCGCCCCAGACCCTCCTGGACCTCGTCGACGCGATCGAGCAGCCCAAGGCGTGGCTGTGGACGGCGCTCATCGCGGTGCTGCTCGCGCTCGGCTGCCGGCTCGTGCTCACGTGGGGCTGGACGGCCGTGCTGTTCTTCGTGGCCGTCGCGGGCCTGATCCCGGTGGCCGTCACGGGGCACTCCGCGAGCGGCGGCTCGCACGACATGGCCACCAACAGCCTGCTGTTCCACCTGATCGCGGCCGCGCTGTGGGTCGGCGGGCTCGTGGCGCTCCTGGCTCTCGGCTGGCGCCGGGGAGCGCACCTGTCGCTCGCGGCCCGGCGGTTCTCCAAGCTGGCCCTGGTCTGCTGGGTCGTGATGGCGATCTCCGGCGTGATCAACGCGCTGGTGCGCATCAACCTCGGCGACCTGTTCACCACCGACTACGGCCTGCTCGTGGTCGCGAAGGTCGTCGCGCTGCTGCTGCTCGGCGTGTTCGGCCATCAGCAGCGCCAGCGCGGCGTGCGCGACCTCGTCGACGGCAAGGGCGGCGGCCAGCTGCTGCGGCTGGCGGCCGTCGAGGTGCTGATCATGTTCGTGACGCTCGGCATCGCGTCCGGCCTCGCCCGCACACCACCACCGGCCGACGCGGTCACCCAGCCCTCGACCACCGAGCTGCTCATCGGCTACAACCTCGACGGCGCGCCCACCTTCTGGCGCCTGCTCACCGACTGGCGCTTCGACCTCATCTACGGCACCGCCGCGATCGTCCTGGCCGGGCTCTACCTCGCCGGCGTATGGCGGCTGCGCAAACGCGGCGACTCGTGGCCCACCGGCCGGATCGTCGCGTGGCTCGCCGGCTGCCTGGTGCTCCTGATCGCCACGTCGTCGGGCATCGGCCGCTACTCGCCGGCGATGTTCAGCGTGCACATGGGCACGCACATGCTGCTGTCGATGGTCGTGCCCGTCCTGCTGGTGCTGGGCGGCCCTGTGACGCTCGCGCTGCGCGCCCTGCCGACCGCGGGTGCCGGCGCACCTCCAGGGCCGCGTGAGTGGCTCCTGGCGGCTGTCCACTCGCCGGTGTCGCGGTTCCTGACACACCCGGTCGTCGCGCTGCTGCTGTTCGTCGGCTCGTTCTACGCGCTGTACTTCTCCGGCCTGTTCGACGCCGCGCTGAACTACCACTGGGCGCACCTGGCGATGAACGCCCACTTCCTGCTCGCCGGCTACGTCTTCTACTGGCCGGTGATCGGCGTCGACCCGGCGCCGCGCAAGATCCCGCCGGTCGGCCGGCTCGGGATGATGTTCGCGGCCATGCCGTTCCACGCGTTCTTCGGCGTGATCCTGATGAACATGCAGTACGTGATCGGCCAGGAGTTCTACCAGTCGCTGCGGCTGCCGTTTGTCGGCGACCTGCTCACCGACCAGCGTCTCGGTGGCGGCATCGCGTGGGCCGCGGGCGAGGTTCCCGTGCTGCTGGTGCTGATCGCGCTGCTGGTGCAGTGGGCGCGCGCCGACGAGCGCGAGGCCAAGCGGAAGGACCGCCGCGAGGAGAATACGGGCGGCGAGGAACTGAACGCCTACAACGCGATGCTCAAGAACCTCGCAGACGGCAAACGGGTCGAATGACCGCGCCGATGATGTCGTCCGCGTGATGTGCGCATGACCCTCGGTAGCGCGGTGGTGACCGCCGTCAGGGCGCGGATCGGGCCACTCTACGATCGCTTTCATGGCCGAGTTCATCTACACCATGAAGAAGGTGCGCAAGACCGTCGGGGACAAGGTCATCCTCGACGACGTCAGCACCGCGTTCTACCCCGGCGCCAAGATCGGCGTGGTGGGGCCGAACGGTGCCGGTAAGTCCACCGTTCTCAAGATCATGGCGGGGATCGAGCAGGCCAGCAACGGCGAGGCGTTCCTGCAGCCGGGTGCCACCGTCGGCATCCTCATGCAGGAGCCGCAGCTCGACGAGACGAAGACCGTCCGCCAGAACGTCGAGGAAGGCCTCGGCGAGACCAAGCTGAAGCTCGACCGCTACAACGAGATCGCCGAGCTCATGGCGACCGACTACAGCGATGAGCTCATGGAGGAGATGGGCCAGCTCCAGGAGGACCTCGACCACGCCGACGCGTGGGAGCTCGACTCCACGGTCGAGCAGGCCATGGACGCCCTGCGCTGCCCGCCGCCGGACGAGGCCGTGACCCACCTCTCCGGTGGTGAGCGCCGTCGCGTCGCGCTGTGCAAGCTGTTGCTGTCCGCGCCCGACCTGCTGCTGCTCGACGAGCCCACCAACCACCTGGACGCCGAAAGCGTGCTGTGGCTGGAGCAGTTCCTCATGAAGTACGCCGGCGCCGTGCTGGCCGTGACCCACGACCGGTACTTCCTCGACAACGTGGCCGAGTGGATCATGGAGCTCGACCGCGGCCACGTCGTCGGCTACGAGGGCAACTACTCCACGTACCTGGAGAAGAAGCGCGAGCGCCTCGAGGTCCAGGGCAAGAAGGACGCGAAGCTCGCCAAGCGCCTGAAGTCCGAGCTCGAGTGGGTCCGCTCCAACGCCAAGGCCCGCCAGACCAAGTCGCGCTCGCGCCTCGACCGCTATGAGGAAATGGCGGCGGAGGCCGACAAGTACCGCAAACTCGACTTCGAAGAGATCCAGATCCCGCCGGGTCCGCGTCTGGGCAGCGTGGTCGTGGAGGTCGAGAAGCTGAACAAGGGCTTCGACGGCCGCGTCCTCATCGACGGGCTGTCGTTCGACTTGCCGCGCAACGGCATCGTCGGCGTGATCGGCCCCAACGGTGTCGGCAAGACCACACTGTTCAAGACCATCGTCGGGCTCGAGGAGCCGGACGGCGGCAAGGTCAAGATCGGCGAGACGGTCAAGCTGTCCTATGTGGACCAGAACCGTGCCGGCATCGACCCGAAGAAGACGGTGTGGGAGGTCGTGTCGGACAAGCTCGACTACATCCACGTCGGGCAGACCGAAATGCCTTCGCGCGCGTACGTGAGCGCGTTCGGCTTCAAGGGGCCGGACCAGCAGAAGCCGGCGGGCGTGCTCTCCGGCGGTGAGCGCAACCGGCTGAACCTGGCGATGACGCTCAAGCAGGGTGGAAACCTGATCCTGCTGGACGAGCCGACCAACGACCTGGACGTGGAAACGCTGGGCTCGCTGGAGAACGCGCTGGAGCAGTTCCCCGGGTGCGCCGTGGTCATCTCCCACGACCGGTGGTTCCTCGACCGGGTCGCCACGCACATCCTGGCCTGGGAAGGCACCGACGAGAACCCGGCGCAGTGGTTCTGGTTCGAGGGCAACTTCGAGGGCTATGAGAAGAACAAGGTCGAGCGCCTCGGCGCCGAAGCGGCGCGGCCGCACCGGGTCACTCATCGCAAACTGAAGCGCGACTGACGCCGGGGGCCGGAGTGGAAGCCAGCAGGCACAACCGGTCGAGCTCGCCCGCACCCGCGGGCGGGCGGCTCGCTGCTGCCGGCGGGGCGACCCTCTCCGACCTCGGGCGGCTGATCGAGCGTGCGGACGCGCTGCACCTGCGCGCGCCCGAACTCGCCTTGGTGCTCGGCGAGCGCGCGGCCGCGCTCGCCGAGACCGCGGGTGCGGACGAGCAGTGGATCCGCGCCGAAAGCCTCGTGGTCGCGGCGCGCGTGCGCCTCGGCGGTCGCACGTCGACCGTCGGGCGCGCCGTCGCCGCTCTGCGGGCCGCGGAGCACGCCGGATACACCGACACGGCCGCGCGGCTGCGGATCGACCTGGCCGTGTGCGCGCGCAGCCTCGGCACGCCGCTGACCGGGCTCGCGGCGTTGCGGCCCGTGCTGTCGGAGCCGGCGGTTTCGGCCGTGCACCGCGCGGAAGCGCTGTGCCACCTCGTGGGCTGCCTCGCGCAGTTCGGCCGCAAGCCGGAGCTCGACCGCGTGCTCGTCGAAGCCGACAAGCTGGTGGTCGCCGACGAGTCGCTCGACGCCGACACCCGGCTGCTCGTGCGGGCGTTGCTGCGCAACGGAGCCGCGGCCCACCGGCGCCGCCATGGTGACCTCACCGCGGCGGCCGACGCCGCCCGCACCGGCCTCGGTTTCCTGGAGAAGCTGGACAAACCCGGCGACGACGGTGGCCTCGTGCGCGTGCGGCTCGTGCTGCAGCTCGTGAGCACGCTGCTCGACCGCGGCGACACTGCCATGGCGTATGACATCGCCGAACCCATGCTGAACGAGCCCGTGCGCGCGGCCGGTGTCGCGCCCACGGCATGGCTGCGGCTGGCCGTCGCGACGCGCATCCACCTGCCGGCCGGTGCCGGCGACGCCGCGTCCGAGCAGGTGCGCGAAGCCGTGGCGAGCACCGATCGCCACGGGCTGTCCGCCATCACTTCGCGGCTGTGGCTGGAACTGGCGCAGATCGAGGAACGGTTCGGCAGCGCCGAGGAAGCCATCGCGTGCCTGCACCGCTCGCGCGCGGCGGAACACGTCCACTCGCGGGCGCGCCGCCAGGCGTGCGGGCTGCTCGCGGGCGAGTTCGGCGCGGACACGGTGGCGCCGCTGGACCTCGACGACGTGATCGCGCGGTCGGCGCCGCAGGGTGGCCGTCCGGTGCCGATGGCCGTCGAGCCGCCGGTCCGCGACGTCGAGACGACGGCGTTGATCCGGGCGATCCCCGCGGAACCGGCTGCCGCGGAACCGACTGCCCCGGAACCGGCCGCTGCGAAGCCGTCCGTGGCGAAGGCTCAGCGCGCGGAAACCCAGCCGCGGAAGGAAACCCGGTCGCGTGCGGAAACCCCGGCGCGGCCGGAAGCACAGCCGCGGCCGGCCGCTCCGGCGGAGACGACGTATGTGCGGGCGGCCGGTTCGGTGCCGGAGAAACCCGTTCGCAAGCCGGCGAAATCCGGACCGAAGACGCCGACGTGGTCCTTCGGGCGAGCGGCCGCGGAGTCGGAGGCCGAGCGGACGTCGGTGATCCCGGTGATCCGTGACGAGCCGGAACCCGCGGCGCCCGCCGAGCGAACGGAGGCCCCGGCCGAACAGGTCGCGCGCTTCACGCTGTCCGCGCCGCGCGCCGAGGCTCCGGAACGACCGCGCGTCGCCGAGCCGCCCGCGCCGCCGGCCAAGCGGCCTGTGAACGGATCGCACTCGTCTTCCCGCCAGGCTCGTGCGGAAACGGGCCGCCGGGCGGCACCCGAGCGGCCGGCGGGGTTGCCGGGCTGGGTCAAGCCGTTCAAGAAGCTCGAAGCCGTGCCGGCTCCGCAGCCGAAGCCGGAACCCGTGGCCGAGGTCGTGCGCGAAGAGCCGGCGCCGCGGCCCCCTGCCGTGGCCGAGGACCTGCCGCGGCTGTCGCTGCCGGACCTTTCGGACATCCTGCCCGAGCTGCCGATGGCCCCCGCGCCCGCGGACGATCCCGCCGCGCCGCTCTGGGAGGGCGACGAGTGGGCCCGCGAGGAACGCGCCCGCCGCGACGAGGTCTCCCGCGGCCGCAAGACCCGGCACGACGCGGAACACGGTTCTGTCGCGGCTCGGTCCGTGCTGGACCGCCTGGGGATCTCCGCAGGCGGCGGTGGCGGTCGCCGACGCGCCGACGAGGCCGGGGCGCGCGAGGAAACCGCGCGCACGGAGGAACCCGAGGCGGTTTCCGACGTGACGGACCCGCCGTGGAAGCGCGAGTCCCCGGACCTGGCGCCGGCGCCGCGTGACGAACAGGTGTCCGAGGAAGCCGTGGACCCGTGGCTGCCCCGGCTGCGGATGCCGCCGGCTCTGGACCCGCTCGAGGACTTCGACTCGTGGACGCCGACGTCGCAGCCCTTCCCGGAGAGCTACGCCCGCGCGATCGCCGAGGACGAGCCGCCGCCGGACGCCGGGCTGGCCGAGCTGCTGGCCCGCGCGCTGGCCGAACACCAGGCGGGAACGGCGAGTGCCGCCGCGCTGGTCAAGCGGCTGGGCTCGGAAGACGACGACAAGAAGCGTCGCCCGGTCAACGGGCACGCGTCGGCGGAGCGCAAGCGCAACGGGGACTGACGTCCTCGCCCGGACCACGAGCACCTTTGCGGCACCACGAAAACAGCGTTTGAGTGCCGTCGCTTTGGGGTACCTGGGCAACGGTGTCGCCCGTCCGGGCGGTTTCGGTGTGGGAATCCTCGCAGTCGGGCGAGGCAACCTTTTCCGGTTTGGCCGCCAGGCTCCGTGCGGCCCCCGGACGACTGAACCGATCACGAACCCGATCCCGCCGCCACGGCCCGCGTCGCCCGGCGCCGCGGCGCGCCCGGTGCCAAGGGATTCCCCGGTGGACGAGGGCATCCGGCGGCCCCGCAGCTGAACCGATCAATGCCGGGAAACCCCCAGTCACATAAGGTAAATTTAAGTCTGGACAACTCCTGGTCTTTGTCACGGGCCCGGCGGGGTCGGATTAGTGTGGGGGTGTCCGCCACGTTGTGGTGACGGACGCGTCTCGATCTCGAAACTGGAGAGTTGCCTCACATGAGCTCGACGGGAGTCTCGTCCCCGCCCGGAACAGATGTCGGTGCCGAAGTCGGCGCGTTGTGTCGCTCGGCGAGCCCGGAGCAGCTCCGGGACGCGCTGATCGACGCCGCGGCGGCGTTGGCGCCCGAGATCGGTGACCTGATCCGCCTGTACTACCGCCACATCCCGGCGGAGGAGATCGTCGGTGACGACCCCGTGGCGCTCGTCGGCGCGGTGCGCTCGCACCTGCAGCTGGCGAAGCAGCGCATGCCGGGACGCCCGGCGGTCCGGCTGCTGAACCCCACCGCGGCGCAGGACGGCTGGACCCGCGAGGCCACCGTCGTGCAGGTGGTCACCGACGACATGCCCTACCTCGTCGACAGCGTGGCGGCCGAGTTCGCGCGCGACGGCGTGCAGGTACACCGCATCGTCCACCCGATCGTCGTGGTCAGCCGCGACGTCACGGGCGAGCTCGAGGGCCTGCACCCCGACGCCGACCCGGCCAACCCGCCCGCGATGTCGGCGGCCGAGTCGTGGATGTACCTCGAGATCGACCTCGTCACGGACCCGAACCGCGCCCGCGAGCTGGACAACCGGCTGGCCTCGGTGCTGGGTGACGTCCGGGAGGTCGTCGAGGACGCCGACAAGATGGCGCAGACCGCGTGCTCCGTGGCGGAGTCGCTGGAGCAGGACCCGCCGAAGCTGCCCGACCCCACGCAGGTCGAAGAGGGCGCCCGGCTGCTGCGCTGGCTCGCCGATGGCCACTTCACCTTCCTCGGCTACCGCCGCTACGAACTGGTCGAGAACCCGCACCACGACTCCGACGAGCCGGCGCTGCGCGCGGTCCTCGCGTCCGGCCTCGGTGTGCTGCGCCAGGACAGCCTCGCCGCCCGCAGCCTCACCGCAGGCCCGGACGACTACACCAGCGCGCTGTCCCCGACGCTGCTGGTGCTCACGCAGGCGAGCGCGCCCTCGACCGTGCACCGGCCGGTGTACCCGTACTACGTCGGCGTGAAGACGTTCGACGACGAGGGCAACGTGACCGGCGAGCACCGGTTCCTCGGCATGTTCACCACCACGGCGCTGCACGAGAACGTGCTCGACATCCCCGTGGTGTGCAAGCGCGTGCGCGAGGTCATCCACCGCGCCGGCTTCCCGATGGAGTCGTTCTCCGGCCAGCGGATGCTGGAGGTGCTGCAGAACTGGCCGCGCGCCGACCTGTTCTCCGCCGACACGGATTCGCTCTACGCCACCACGACCGGCGCGATCACGCTGTCGGATCGCCGGCGGCTGCGGCTGTTCCTGCGCCGCGACCCGTACGGCCGCTTCTACTCCTGCCTCGTGTACCTGCCGCGCGACCGCTACACCACGCGTTCGCGGCTGGCGATGCAGAAGGTGCTGCTGGAGGAGCTGGAAGGCACTCAGCTCGAGTACAGCGCCCGCATCGGCGAAACCGTGCTCGCGCAGGTGCACTTCATCGTGCACACCGACCCGGCCCACCGGATCGACCCCGACACGCTGCGGATCCAGGAACGGCTCAACACCGTCGTCCGCAGCTGGGACGACCGCATGGTGGAGGCGATCCTCGCCGAGCGCCGCGAGCGCGCGGGCGACGGCCAGCCGATTGGCGTGATGGGCGAGGAGTCCGCCGTCGACCAGGGTCAGCGCTTCGCCGCGGTGTTCCCGGAGGGCTACAAGGAGGACTTCACCGCCGACGAGGCGCTCGCCGACCTGCGCAAGCTCGACACGCTGGCCGACGAGGGCGACCTGGCGCTGTCGTTCTACCTGCCGGCCGACGCGGAGCCGGGCGAGCGCCGCTTCAAGCTCTACCTGCGCGGCGAAGGCGTCTCGCTGTCGAAGGTCCTGCCGGTGCTGCAGGCCATGGGCGTCGAGGTCGTCGACGAGCGGCCGTACGAGCTGTTCCGTGAAGACGGCGGCGCCAGCTGGATCTACGACTTCGGCCTGCGCATCTCGGCGAAGTACCTCGACGAGAGCAGCACCGTCGCGCTCGACGCGCTGCGCGAGCGGTTCCAGGAGGCGTTCCACGCGGCGTGGCGCGGCGACGCGGAGGTCGACGGCTTCAACGGCCTCGTGCTGCGCGCCGGCCTCACGTGGCGCCAGGCCGCCGTGCTGCGCGCGTACTCGCGATACCTGCAGCAGGCCCGCAGCCCGTTTTCCCAGGAATACATCCAGAACACGGTGCTCAAGCACACCGAAGTGGCCATGCGGCTGCTGAACCTGTTCGAGACGCGCTGCGACCCGCAACTGTCCGATGTGGACCGCAAGACGCGCGAGGACTCGCTGGTCGGCGAGATCACCGAGATGATCGACGAGGTCACGAGCCTCGACGAGGACCGCATTCTGCGCCGCCTCATGGCCGTGATCAACGGGACGCTGCGCACCAACTACCACGTGACCGGCGCGGACGGCGCCACGCGGCCGTACCTCGCGATCAAGCTCGACCCGAGCGGCGTGCCGGAGCTGCCGGAACCGCGCCCGAAGTTCGAGATCTTCGTGTACTCGCCGCGGGTGGAAGGCGTGCACCTGCGCTTCGGCGAGGTCGCGCGCGGTGGCCTGCGCTGGTCGGACCGGCGTGAGGACTTCCGCACGGAGGTGCTCGGCCTGGTCAAGGCGCAGGCGGTGAAGAACGCCGTGATCGTGCCCGTGGGCGCTAAGGGCGGCTTCGTGGTGAAGCGTCCGCCGGCCCCGACCGGCGACGCGAGCCTCGACCGCGACGCGCAGCTGACCGAGGGCATCGCGTGCTACCGCATGTTCATCTCGGGCCTGCTCGACCTCACCGACAACCGCGTCGAGGGCAAGACCGTGCCCGCGCCGGGCGTGGTGCGCCACGACGCCGACGACAGCTACCTCGTCGTCGCGGCCGACAAGGGCACCGCGAAGTTCTCCGACATCGCCAACGAGGTCTCGGGCCAGTACGGCTTCTGGCTCGGCGACGCGTTCGCCTCCGGCGGCTCGGTCGGCTACGACCACAAGGCCATGGGCATCACGGCCAAGGGCGCGTGGGAGAGCGTGAAGCGCCACTTCCGCGAGCTGGGCAAGGACACGCAGACCGAGGACTTCACGACCGTCGGCATCGGCGACATGATGGGCGACGTCTTCGGCAACGGCATGCTGCTCAGCGAGCACATCCGGCTCGTGGCCGCGTTCAACCACATGCACGTGTTCCTCGACCCGAACCCGGACGCCGCGGCGACCTTCGCGGAGCGGCGCCGCCTGTTCGACCTGCCGCGCAGCTCGTGGGACGACTACGACCGCTCGCTCATCAGCGAGGGCGGCGGCATCTACCCGCGCTCGGCCAAGACGATCCCGATCAGCCCGCAGGTGCGCGCGGCGCTCGGCATCGCCGAAGGCGTCACGCACCTGCCGCCGATGGAGCTCATCCAGGCGATCCTGCTGGCGCCGGTCGAGCTGCTGTGGAACGGCGGCATCGGCACCTATGTCAAGGCGGAGACCGAGACCCACGGCGACGCGGGCGACAAGGCCAACGACGCGATCCGCGTCAACGGCAACCAGCTGCGCGTGAAGGTCGTGGGCGAAGGCGGCAACCTGGGCCTGACCCAGCTCGGCCGCATCGAGTTCGCGCGGGCCGGCGGCAAGATCAACACCGACGCGCTCGACAACTCCGCCGGCGTCGACTGCTCCGACCACGAGGTCAACATCAAGATCCTGCTCGACCACCTCGTGGCGACCGGGAACCTCGAGCACACGCGGCGCAATTCGCTGCTGGAGGAGATGACCGACGAGGTCTCCGACCTGGTGCTGGCCGACAACTACCGGCAGAACGCGGTGCTCGGCGTGAGCCGGGCCCACGCCGGCCCGATGGTGTCCGTGCACGCGCGGCAGGTGTCGTCTCTCGTCGCGAAGGGTGCGTTCGACCGCAAGCTGGAAGCCCTGCCGAGCTCCTCGGAGTTCCGCGCGCTGGAGAAGGCGGGCGAAGGCCTGTCCTCGCCGGAGCTCGCGACGCTGCTGGCCCACGTGAAGCTCGACCTCAAGGACGAGCTGCTCGCGAGCGAGCTGGTCGACTCCGAGGTGTTCACGCGCCGGCTGCCCGAGTACTTCCCGAAGCCGCTGCGCGAGCAGTTCACCGACGCGATCTCGCAGCACCCGCTGAGCCGCCAGATCATCACCACGCTCGTGACCAACGAGCTGGTGGACGGCGGCGGCATCTCGTTCGTCTTCCGCCTCATGGAGGAGATGAACGCGACGGCCACCGACGTGGTGCGCGCGTACGCCGTGGTCACCCACGTCTACGACCTGCCGACGCTGTGGACCGAGATCGACGCGCTCGACAACGTGGTGCCCACCGCGGTCGCCGACGCGATGGTGCTGGAGACGCGCCGGCTGCTCGACCGCGCCGCCCGCTGGTTCCTCACCAACCGGCCGCAGCCGCTCGCGCCGCTGGCCGAGATCAACCGGTTCGGCCCGGTCGTCGCGGAGCTCGGCCCGAAGCTGGGCGACCTGCTGCGCGGCCGCGAGCTGGAGTCCGTGGAGGAGCAGGCCGGCAAGCTCGTGGCCGACGGCGTGCCCGCCGATCTCGCCCGCCGGGTGGCGCTGCTGCTGCACAGCTACGGCCTGCTCGACGTGGTCGAGGTCGCCGAGCTGGCCGAGCAGCAGGTGGGGCTCGACGCGCTGCACAGCCCGGCCGATACCGCCGAGCTGTACTTCGCGCTCTCGGACCACCTGGACATCGACAAGATGCTCACCGAGATCAGCAAGCTCGAACGTGGCAACCGCTGGCACGCCCTCGCCCGGCTCTCGCTGCGCGACGACGTGTACGGCTCGCTGCGCGCCATCACGCTCGACGCGCTGCGCCACAGCGACCAGGACGTGGAGGCCGACGCGCAGATCGCGCAGTGGGAGAAGACCAACGCGTCGCGGCTGTCGCGCGCCCGCGTGGCGCTCGACGAGATCACCCGCTCCGGGCGCCTCGACCTCGCGACGCTGTCGGTGGCGGCGCGCCAGATCAGGAGCACGGTGCGGTGACCTTCGTTTCGCAGGTCCGGCCACGCTGGTCGGACATGGACGTGTACGGGCACGTCAACCACGCCAACATGGTGACGCTCCTGGAAGAGGCCCGGATCCCGGTGCTGTTCGGCGACGCGGTGAAAGCCGGGCTCACCGAGCTGCCCAAGGGTGTGGTCGTGGTGAAGCTCGGCGTGCACTACCGCGCGCCGATCGTCGTCACGCCCGAGACGTCGGTGCGGGTGGAGATCACGCTCACCGAGCTGAGGGCGGCCAGCATCACGCTGGCCTACGTCGTGCACACCGGGCCCGAGGAATCGGACCCGGTGGCCGTGACCGCCGAGACGGTGCTGGCGCCGTACGACACCGTCAAGCTGCGGCCGCGGCGCCTCTCCGCCGAGGAGACCGAGTTCCTCAAGAAGGTGTTCGCCGATGCCTGAGCTGCGCATTCCCGACGCGGGCGACCGCGACACACTCGGCGCGTTCGTCGCCCGCGCGGTGCGGCTCGACGGCAACACTGCCGTGCGCCTGCGCAACCGCCCCGACGGTGGCAGCGGTATCGGCACTGTCGAAGCGTGGACGGCCACGCCGTTCGAGGTCCTCGCCACCCGCGCGGTGGCGGGGACCGTGACCCCGGCCGACATCACCGTGTCGGGCAACGAGCTGCTGGCGGCCCTCACGGTCGCCGGCGGCGAGGTCATGGACCCCGGCCCCGCGCGCGACCTGCTCTGGCACGCGGAGCTGCCCGCGCCCGGCCGCTGGCAGCTCGTGGACGACCTGCCGGTCGGCGTGGTGTCCGACCTGGCCGACCGGGGCGTCACCCTGGCTCGCGACAACGTCGGCCCGCACGGCACGCCGCCGGCGTCGCTGATGGACCAGGCCGTGCTCACGGTGACCGGCGGCGAGCTCGAGGTGAAGGTGCAGCTGCGGTGCCTGTTCGCCTTGTCGGGCATGGGGTTGTTCGACTCGTCCATCGCCGGCGACGTGGTCCGCGTGACGGCCACGGACTCGTGGCTGCGGCTGGATGCCCGGTATGGGGCGGTGTTGAAAAGAAGGCACGCGTTGTTGCCGCTGCTTTTCTGAAATTCGGGTTTTTGCCGCGACGCTCGTTCCAGGCAGGTCGTCTGTTCGCTTTGTCTGGAATAGCGCGCGGAAGGCACCCGCCATTGCCCCTTCGCTTCTTAATTCCTTGCGATTTCCTTGTGGCCGTGGTGCGTTTCCGGCGACAGTGCGAGGGTGGGGACATGACCGACCCCGACGGTGACCCGACGGCGGATTTCCTCGCCGACGTGCGCGCCGAGCAGACGCCGTGGCGCACCGACCGCCCGGCGGACGCAGAGGGGCCCGAGCAGGCGGGCCAAACCGTGCGCACCGGGCGCTTTTCGAAGGTCGGCCGAGTCGTGGGTGAGGCCGCTCCGTATTTCCAAGCCGCATTGTTCGCGGCGTGGATCGCCACGTCAGTGGCCGATTCCGGCGACGGTTCAGGCGGGATGAACGGAGGTCAGAGCGGTTAGGCGGTCCCCGTGGACCGAAACTCCGGGTAGAGTCGGTGCCGGATGAGCCGCCGATGTCCGATTCGGCGCGACCTCGAACACCGCACCGCCGGTTGTCGTGGCTTTTTGCGCGCACGCGGTCCGCAGGCCGTTTCCGCCCGCCAGAGCCGAATTGCCGACGGTGGAGGGGAGACCCATGCTCCTGTCCGGTCCCGATCGCTTGACAACCGAAGCCGTACACGAAGACCCACTGGTGCTGAGACGGGCGCTGGTCGGCTACGTACGCGCGGTTGCCGAAGCCGTGGACGTCTCAGTGGAGGGGACGTCGTGCGAAGTCGCAGACACGGTCACGGCCTACGTGGCGCTGAGTCGCCGCTCGCCGCGTTATCCGGGCCGTGACTTGATGTTGCTCTGGAACTACCGGCAGGGCTGGACGCTTTCCGTGGAGACGAGGCCGGCCGAGCCGCCGCTCGTCGTCGCACGCCTGGGCGGAGACGTCGTCCCGGAACCCGCCCTCGTGGGCCGGTTCGTCGCCGAGGTCGTCTCGGCTTCCGACAAGGGCGCGTGGACCACGCCGCCCAGCCGCGCCGCTGCCGATCGGGGAGCGCTGGCGGCCCGGCTGGAACGACGTGTCCGTCCCGTCGTCAGGCGGTCTTGAGCTTTCGCGCCAGCCGCTCCGGGCGGGGCCAGCGAACCTGAGACGCCCAGTTCAGCTTCTCGAACAGCCAGATGAGCCGAGCAGATGTGTCCAGCTGGCCCCGGCCCACGCCGTGGCGGGCGCCGGTCGGGTCGGCGTGGTGGGAGTTGTGCCACGACTCGCCGAACGACAGGATCGCCAGCGGCCAGAAGTTGGCCGAGCGGTCCCGCGCCTCGAAGGGGCGCTCACCGATCATGTGGCACAGCGAGTTCACCGACCACGTCACGTGGTGCAGTGCCGCCACCCGCACGAGCCCGGCCCAGAAGAACGCCGTGAGCGCGCCCCACCAGCTCATCGTGGCGAGGCCGCCAATCAGCGCCGGCGCCAGCAGCGTCACGGCGGTCAGCACGGGGAAGAGGCTGTCGACGCGGCGGATGTCCGGATCGTCCAGCAGGTCCGGGGCGAAGCGGCGCGAGTTGGTCTTGTCGCGGTCGAACAGCCAGCCCATGTGCGCGTGCCAGAAACCCTTCGCCAGCGCCGCCGGTGTGGTGCCGTAGCGCCACGGGGAGTGCGGGTCGCCGTCGCGGTCGGAGAAGGCGTGGTGGCGGCGGTGGTCGGCAACCCACGAGATCACGGGGCCCTGCATCGCCATGCTGCCGGCCACGGCGAGCGCGATCCGCAGGCCGCGGCGAGCGCGGAACGAGCCGTGGGTGAAGTAGCGGTGGAAGCCGATCGTGATGCCGAGGCCGCTGAGGTAGTAGAAGCCGACGGCGAGGCCGATGTCGAGCCAGCTGAGTCCCCAGCCCCAGGCCAGGGGCACCGCGGCGACGACCGCCAGCAGGGGGACCACGGCGAACAGCTTCACGAGGAAGGCCTCGGTACCCGTCTTGCGGCCGGCGAGCATGGGCTCGGGTGCGGGCCGTTCGCGGACTGCTGTCGCGGAGGGTGCAGGGGAGGGAAGGGTGGCGCGAGGGGTGTCGATGCTGGAACGCTCCTGTCGAGCTGGTCCGATCGCTGCACTCTGCAGGACCGAGGCCGGATCGACGGTGTGCCCGGGCGCCATTGCCGTTGCGGTTGAGCACACCGTTCGTGCGGTCCGGCCCTCGCGGGCCGGCCGCGACCTTCTCTTTCAACGAACCGTTCTCCGGCAAGGTTCCCGGCGGAGTTTTCCGGCAGTTCCCCGAGAACGGCCGAGGGGCCGGTGCACGTGGCACCGACCCCTCGGAGAAACCGTTGTGACGTCAGAGAATCGTGACGGAAGTGGCCTGCGGCCCCTTCTGGCCCTGGCCGATCTCGAACTCCACACGCGCGTTCTCCTCCAGGCTACGGAAACCGTTGCCCTGGATTTCGGAGTAGTGCACGAACACGTCGCCACCGCCGTTGTCCGGCGTGATGAAGCCGAAGCCCTTTTCGGCGTTGAACCACTTCACGGTGCCTTGCGTCATAAATGTCTCCACCACTGAAAACGATCGAGGTACCACTTCGGCACCCGGGTCGAAGACCGACGGTTTGATCTTCCGGTGACGGAGAACCACTACGCCCGCGCATCTTGCGAGCGTGGCTGCGGGGAGTGCCCACCGCACGAACACAAAATATGACCGCGGCCAGTTAACCACGTCGGACGCGGTCGCACCAGCCCACTGATCAGGCGCGCCACGGTGGCTGGAACCAGTCCACACTGTCTGTCCCTTGTGGACCGAAGGCGGACCGGTGCCGGTGCTGACCAGTGCTTCATTGTGCCCGCGGGTGCACGTCGTGTAGCGTCGGTCACGTCGAGAGAGTTCCCCCGCGCGCCGGCAGCAGAGCCGGCGTCGTCTTCGGCCGACCGCGAGGCCCGAGCCGGCTGCTCGGTCCGGCCGTCGTCCCACCTGTATCTCGACGACTGCTTTTCACAGAGGAGCCTGATGCGCTCGGAACGCCGTCCGCTGTCCCCCGACACCAGTGAATTCGCCCGAGCCCGCGTCTCCGCGGAGCTAGGCCTGCGCCACCAGCGCGACCAGGCGGCCCGGACCGTCGCCGGCCGTGCCCGCGACGTGGACGACCTGCGTGGCCTGCTGGCCATGCTCGGCCTCGAGGCCGGAGCCCGCGGCTAGCTTTCCCTCTTCACCACGCTCAGACCAGCCACGCCGCCGAGTCCGGTGGCAGCCTGCCGTCCACGAGCGGGCTGCTGGACAGCAGCAGCTCGCCGGGCGGCAGGGCGATCGAGCTCGCCGACGTGTTGAGCGCGCAGATCAGCCCGCCCTTGCCGCCGCGGCGGAACGCGAAGCAGCCGGCGGGCGCGCCGTACCACTCCAGCTCGTCACCGGCGCGGAAAGCGGCTTGCGTCTTGCGCAGCTCGACGGCCCGCCGGTACAGCGAGAGCGTGGACGACGCGTCTTCCAGCTGGCGTTCCGCGGTGAGCCCGGCCCACTCGGGCGGCATCGGCAGCCACGTCCGCGGGTTGCGCGAGAAGCCGAACGGCGGCAGCGAACCCTCCCACGGCAGCGGCACGCGCTCCGGATCCCGGCTGAACTGCCGGCCCTGGCTGCGCGCCCGCGGGTCGGCCATCGCTTCCGGCGGGATCTCGACGTTCGGCAGGCCCAGCTCTTCGCCGTTGTACAGGTAGACCGCACCCGGCAAGGCCAGTTCCACGAGCGCCATGGCCCGCGCGCGCCGCAGGCCGGCCTCGCCGCCGCCGTAGCGGCTCACGGTGCGCCACACGTCGTGGTTGGACAGCGTCCACGTGGCGGGCGCGCCGGCCGCGCGCGGCACGGCCAGCGACCGCTCGATCGACGTGCGCATCGCGTCGGCGTCGAAGTGCGTGAGGACGAGGCGGAAGTTGAACGCCAGGTGCAGCTCGTCGGGCCGCAGGTAGCGCTCGAGGCGGTCCTCGTCGTGCACCCAGATCTCGCCGACGGCCATCGTGTCCGGGTACTCGTCGAGCACCTTGCGGATCATCTGGTGGACCTCGTGCACGCCGTCGTCGTCGAAGCGCGGGTCGAAGTGCTCACCGCCGCCGAAGCCGGACGCGCGCGGGTCCATGTCGGGCAGGCCGGGCGGCTTCGCCATGCCGTGGGCCACGTCGATGCGGAACCCGTCGACGCCGCGGTCGAGCCAGAAGCGCAGGGTGCGCTCGAGGTCGTAGCGCACCTCGGCGTTGGCGTAGTTGAGATCCGGCTGCTGCGCGGCGAACAGGTGCAGGTACCACTGCCCGTCGGGCACACGCGTCCACGCGGGCCCGCCGAACACGGAAACCCAGTTGTTGGGCGGTTCCGAGCCGTCGGGGCCGCGGCCGTCGCGGAAGACGTAGCGGTCGCGCTCGGGGCTGCCGGGCGCGGCGGCCATCGCCGACTTGAACCACGAGTGCTGGTTGCTGGTGTGGTTCGGGACGATGTCCACGGTCACCTTGATGCCGCGCTTGTGCGCCTCGGTGAGCAGCACGTCGAAATCGCCGAGCGTGCCGAACATCGGGTCCACGTCACGCGGGTCGGACACGTCGTAGCCGTGGTCGGCCATGGGGGAGCGGTAGAACGGCGTGAGCCACAGTGCGTCGACGCCAAGCAGCTCCAGGTACCCCAGCCGGCTGCGGATGCCTTCGAGGTCGCCGACCCCGTCGGCGTCGGAGTCGGCGAACGAGCGCACGTAGATCTCGTAGAAGACGGCGTCGGACCACCAGGCCGGGCGGGGCGGGCCCTCCGGGGACCGGCGGTGCCCCGCAACCGGGCGTCTCATCAGACGAAGCTGTTCATCATGCTGTGGGCCGCCATCTCGAGGTAGGCCCACAGTTGCTCGCGGTACGGCTCGGGCAGGTTCTCCTCGTCGACCGCCACGCGGATCGCGCGCAGCCACGCGTCGCGCTCGATCGGGCCGATCTTGAACGGCGCGTGGCGCATCCGCAGCCGCGGGTGGCCGCGGCGGTCGGAGTAGGTATGCGGGCCGCCCCAGTACTGGATGAGGAACAGCCGGAAGCGCTCCTCGGCCGGGCCGAGGTCTTCTTCCGGGTACAGCGGGCGCAGGATCTCGTCGGTCGCCACTTCCTGGTAGAAGCGCGAGACGATCCGCCGGAACGTCGGTTCACCGCCCACGGCCTCGTACAGGTTCGCGGGTTCGGAGCCACTCACAGTCGACACCCCTCCATCTTGCCCTTACCCCGGCTACTTGTCGGCGCCCGGTGCGGACAGGAACCGGCCCAGCGGCGGCTCGAAGCCGGCTTCCTCGAGCGCGGCGAGCAGGTGCGCGCGCAGCGCCCGCTGCACGGCCCACTGCTTGCCGGGCCGCACTTTCACCGTCAGGCGCAGCAGGATGCCCTCCGGTGTGACCTTCTCCACGCCCAGCATCTCCGGTGGCTCCATCACGTTGGCGGCGAGCGCCTCGCTCTCGGAGGCCTTCGTGGCCGCGGCGGTGAGCACGGTCGTGGCGAGGTCGACGTCGGCGGAGTAGCCCAGCGGCACGTCGACCACGGCCACGGCGAAGCCCTGGCTGGAGTTGCCGACGCGCAGCACCTCGCCGTTGCGCACGTACCAGACGGTGCCCTGGAGGTCGCGCAGCGTGGTGATGCGCAGGCCCACGGCCTCGACCGTGCCGGTGGCCGAACCGATGTCGACGATGTCGCCGACGCCGTACTGGTCTTCGATCATCATGAAGATGCCGGACAGGAAGTCGCGCACCAGGTTCTGCGCGCCGAACCCGATCGCGACACCGACAACGCCCGCAGACGCGATGATCGGCGCCAGGTTGATGCCCAGTTCGCCCAGCACGAGGATGAACGCCAGGCCGTAGATGAGGAACGTGGCCATCGACTTCAGCACCGAGCCGATCGTCGTGGCCCGCTGCCGGCGCCGCTCCACCACGGCCGGGCCGAGCACGTCGGGGGCGCGTTCGCGCAGCGGTCTCAACAGGGTGGGCAGCTTGCCGGTGCCGCCGCGCGGCAGCGTGGTCACGCGGTCGACGAGCCGGCGTGTGAGATACCGCACGAGGAACGCGAGGACCAGGATCAGGATGATCCGCAGCGGCTTGGTCACGAGCCAGCCCGCCGAACCTGCGAGCCACTCGTTGTGCGTGATCGAAAAGACCTGTGAGCACCAGGTGCTGGGGTCGGAGATGCACGCTGGCGGGGCGCTGAGCACGGCGTTCACGGGGTCGAACAGTCCTTCCGTCGCTTCGGTTCACCCAACGGCAAGTGGATGTTGGGTCGCAGGCACGTGACACGTCACGTAACACACGTGCACTTTGGGGCTGATGTGTGGTCGACTATGCCTGCACCGGTGGAGGTGGTCGAGTGCCAGACCGACAACCCGTCCCCCTCGGCGGCGCCGGCCAAGCCATGGCCGAGCAGTCGCCGGAGACGGTCCTGCGCGCCTGCCCGGGAGGTTCCGCACCCGGCGGAACGAACCCGGCCGGGCCGGGGACCCGACCAGGGGGAGTTTCCCGTCCGCCCGGACAGCGTAGAGGCCGGGACCCGGCGACCCCGCCCTGGGGCCGCCGTCGCGTATTGCTGCTGAACGCCACCTTCGAGCCCCTCACCGCGTTGCCCATGCGGCGCGCGGTGGTGCTCGTGATGTGCGGCAAGGCGGAAGTCGTCCACGGCGACCCGGGTGGCGTGGAGCTGCACGCCGCGACCGTGTCGCTGCCCGTCCCGTCCGTGATCCGGCTCAGCACGTACGTGCGCGTGCCGTACCGCGCGAAGGTGCCGCTGACCCGGGCCGGGCTCATGCACCGCGACCGGTATCGCTGCGCCTACTGCGGCGGCCGGGCCGAGACGATCGACCACGTCCTGCCGCGCAGCCGCGGCGGACCGCACAGCTGGACCAATTGCGTGGCCTGCTGCGCCAAGTGCAACCACCGCAAGGCCGACAAGCTCCTCTCGGAGCTGGGCTGGCGCCTGCGCGTGGTGCCGAGGGCGCCCCACGGCCCGCATTGGCGCCTGCTGGCGCACTCCAAGGAGGCCGACCCGCTGTGGCGGCCGTACTTGGGTTCCGCGGCCTGAGGGACGGTCTGACGGGCCCGTTCGGAAGGCTCTGACACGTCGGCGCCCCGGCTGCCTGTACGGCGGCCGGGGCGAGCCGATGAGTCGCTGAACCGTGCCCGCGCGTGGTCCGCGCGGCGGCTTCGTCTTCACGCGCGCGCCCTTGCCGGGTGCGCGCGTTGTGCTTTTGTCAGGCGGCCAGCGCGAAGTCGGCCTGCGAGGTCACGCGGGTGCCCCGGGTGACGCGGGTGACTCGCGTGCCACGGGTGACCCGGGTGCCGCACGTGACTCGCGTGCCACGGGTCACGCGGGTGCCCCTCGTGACGCGGGTGCCGGCCGTCACGCGGGTGCCGTTGGTGACGCGCGTGCCGCGGGTGACCCGGGTGCCGCGAGTGACTCGCGTGCCGCCGGTGACGCGGGTACCGCGAGTGACCCGAGTACCGCGGGTAACCCTTGTGCCGGACGTCACACGCGTTCCGGGCAGGAATTCGGTCTCGCTGGGTGACGAAATGGGCTCGGTGATCGCCTGAGCGGGGGGCTGGACACTCTGCATGAGGTGGCCTCCTGGGACCGGTGCGTGACCTGCTGGGGCTGAGGAGCGGACCACAAGGCCCGTACAGGTGAAAAAGCTACGAGGATTTCAGTGCGCCGACAAGACGGGGGCGACCGGTACGGCCGCCTGTACGTTGAGTTGCAACCTTTCGGCCCGCCCGGCTTCGCCCCAACGTTCCAGCGTGCGCGAGCCAAGCGGCGGACGGGCGCTCCCGAACGACAAGCGGTCACCTATCGGCGCGGCGCCGCGCGGTGGCCGCCGGGGCCATCCGATACGCTCACCGGCGTGAACGTTGTCGAGACGATCCTGGTCTACGCGGTCATCCCCCTGGCCATCTACTTGGTGGTCGGCGCAGCCACCCTGCGGAAGAAGTTCTCGGGGACGCCGCGGTACCGGCCGGGACAGCCGTGGGAGTACCCCGCGATGTGGTGGACCGCCAACCCGGAGGGTGTCGGTGCGGGTCACCACGCCGTCGATCCGGACTCTGTGGTGCCCTCGGGCACCGTGACTGCTGCCGGAGGCGCACGTGGCAAGTGGTGAACTCGCGCACTCGGCCACTGCGGTCGACGTCGCGGAGAAGGACCTGCCCTTTGGTGAGGTGATCACCAACAGCGGCCGCCGTTCTGCGGCCAAGATGTACGAGCCCGCCGAGCCGACCAGTCCGTTCTCGGTTCAGCAGCTCGCTCGCCTGGACGAGGCGCTGACCTTCGCGACGCGCGAGTCCGGCGTCGCCTTCAGCGTGTACCTCGGCGACCTCGGCGAGGACACCCGCGCCGGAGCCGAGAAGCTGCTGGCCTCGACCGAGGACCCGGCCAACTCCGTGGTCCTCGCGGTCTCGCCCGCGCAGCGCGCGATCGAGATCGTGATCGGCGAGCGCTCCCACGTCCGCCTGCCCGACCGCGGCGCCAACCTGGCCGTGGCGAGCATGGTCGCGTCGTTCAAGGAGGGTGACCTGGTCGGTGGCCTCGTCAACGCCCTGCGCATGCTGAGCGACCAGGCCGGGCCGGACCCCAAGCACTGACGTCCGCCTGACGCACCGAAGGGGCCTCCTCGATTGTCGAGGAGGCCCCTTCGGCGTTCACGGGGTGGTGGGGGGGGGGGGGGGGGGCCCCCCCCCCCCCCGGCCCGGGGGGGGGCCCCCCCCCCCCCCCCCCCGCGGCGCGCCCCCCAATTGGAGTGTGGTCGGTGCCGGGACCGTTGGGCGCGAACACAACCCCCC